>NZ_CP016779.1:0-600000 GCF_002288305.1 Candidatus Nanopelagicus abundans | reverse complement strand
CAAACCGTTGGAGCTGCCTTGTGCAGTGACAGCGTGCCTTTTGAAGAATGAGTCTACGAGTTAGTGTGATGTGGCAAGGTTAACCCGTCGAGGGGAAGCCGTAGCGAAAGCGAGTCTGAATAGGGCGAATAAGTCGCATCATCTAAACCCGAAGCGAGGTGATCTCGCCATGACCAGGTTGAAGCGCGGGTAAGACCGCGTGGAGGACCGAACCCACTAAAGTTGAAAATTTAGGGGATGAGTTGTGGCTAGGGGTGAAAGACCAATCAAACTTCGTGATAGCTGGTTCTCTCCGAAATGCATTTAGGTGCAGCGTCACGTGTTTCTTACTGGAGGTAGAGCTACTGGATGGCCGAGGGGTCCTACAAGATTACCAACGTCAGCCAAACTCCGAATGCCAGTAAGTGAGAACGTGGCAGTGAGACAGTGGGGGATAAGCTTCATTGTCGAGAGGGAAACAACCCAGAACAGCAACTAAGGTCCCAAAGCCTGTGCTAAGTGGAAAAGGATGTGAAGTCGCATAGACAACCAGGAGGTTGGCTTAGAAGCAGCCACCCTTAAAAGAGTGCGTAATAGCTCACTGGTCAAGTGATTTCGCGCCGACAATGTAACGGGGCTCAAGCACAGCACCGACGTTCTGTCATTCACACACTATCCCGGTCGCAAGATCCAGGAGTGTGGATGGGTAGGAGAGCGTTGTGTAACTAGTGAAGCGGCGGAGGAATCCAGCCGTGGAAGTTACACAAGTGAGAATGTAGACATGAGTAGCGAAAGACGGGTGAGAAACCCGTCCACCGAATGACCAAGGGTTCCTGAGCTAGGCTAATCCGCTCAGGGTAAGTCGGGTCCTAAGGCGAGGCCGACAGGCGTAGTCGATGGACAACTGGTTGATATTCCAGTACCCGCAATAAACCGTCCATGACGAATCAATAATGCTAAGTGTTTGAAGTTGGCTAGCAATAGCTGATGGAGCGCACGACCCAAGTTGTTAGTAGTCAAGCAATGGAGAGACGCAGGAAGGTAGTCCAACCCAGGCGATGGTTGACCTGGGGTAAGAGTGTAGGAGGTTCTGTAGGAAAATCCGCAGAACAATCTCTGAGACTTAATGCCGAGCCGTAAGGCGAAGTGGATGATCCTATGCTGCCAAGAAAATCTTCTAGCGAGGTTTATAGTGGCCCGTACCCGAAACCGACGCAGGTGGTCAGGTAGAGAATACCAAGGTGATCGAGAGAATCGTGGTGAAGGAACTCGGCAAAATACCCCCGTAACTTCGGGAGAAGGGGGGCTAATTTTTGTGTAGAGGTTTACCTTCGAAGCATAAGTTAGACGCAGAGAATAGGCTCAAGCGACTGTTTACCAAAAACACAGGTCCGTGCGAAGTTGCAAAACGATGTATACGGACTGACGCCTGCCCGGTGCTGGAAGGTCAAGGGGACTAGTTAGCTCTTCGGAGCGAAGCTGAGAACTTAAGCCCCAGTAAACGGCGGTGGTAACTATAACCATCCTAAGGTAGCGAAATTCCTTGTCGGGTAAGTTCCGACCTGCACGAATGGCGTAACGACTTGAGCGCTGTCTCCACCATGAACTCGGCGAAATTGCAGTACGAGTAAAGATGCTCGTTACGCGCGGAAAGACGGAAAGACCCCGGGACCTTTACTATATCTTGATATTGGTACTCGGAACGTTCTGTGTAGCATAGGTGGGAGACTTTGAAGCGGCACGCCAGTGTTCGTGGAGTCAAAAAATGAAATACCACTCTGAACGTTTTGAGTTTCTAACCTCGGCCCATTATCTGGGTCAGGGACAGTGTCTGGTGGGTAGTTTAACTGGGGCGGTTGCCTCCCAAAAAGTAACGGAGGCGCTCAAAGGTTCCCTCAGCCTGGTTGGTAATCAGGTGTCGAGTGTAAGTGCACAAGGGAGCTTAACTGTGAGACAGACATGTCAAGCAGGTGCGAAAGCAGGAACTAGTGATCCGGCGGTGGCTTGTGGAAGCGCCGTCGCTCAACGGATAAAAGGTACCCCGGGGATAACAGGCTGATCTTGCCCAAGAGTCCATATCGACGGCAAGGTTTGGCACCTCGATGTCGGCTCGTCTCATCCTGGGGCTGGAGTAGGTCCCAAGGGTTGGGCTGTTCGCCCATTAAAGAGGCACGCGAGCTGGGTTCAGAACGTCGTGAGACAGTTCGGTCCCTATCTTCCGTGCGCGAAGGAAACTTGAGAAGGGCTGTCCCTAGTACGAGAGGACCGGGACGGACGAACCTCTTGTGTGTCGGTTGTTTCGCCAGAAGCACGGCCGATTAGCAACGTTCGGAAGGGATAACCGCTGAAAGCATCTAAGCGGGAAGCTCGCTTCAAGATTAGGTTTCCCACTGGTTTACCAGGTAAGACCCCCAAGAGACTATTGGGTTGATAGGCCGGAAGTGGAAGAGGCGCAAGCCTTGCAGCTGACCGGTACTAATAGGTCGAGGATTTAACTACAACAAAAAAATAAATTTGAATCGCGTTCACTGTGTGGTTCCCGAGCTACGGTCGGGGATATAAAAAATTTAGATTAATTTCTAAAGTTTTTTTATATCTGACTTGATAACTCAATAATGTTTCGGCGGCCTTAGCATAGGGGAAACACCCGGTCCCATTTCGAACCCGGAAGTTAAGCCCTATAGCGTCGATGGTACTGCAAGGGGGACCTTGTGGGAGAGTAGATCGCCGCCGGACTCAATTTAATAATGAGCCTTATCTGTTAAATCAGGTAGGGCTCATTTTTATTTAATGATATTTCCGTTAAAAGTGAGTATAAACAAATGATTTTCGGTACCTTATATCCATGAGCGAAGATATTAAAGAGGCGATTGCAGTTGATCTAGTTGCACTTAAAGAACGCATCGCTGCTATTAACACTACTGACATTTCAACACATAGCGCTGAATTCAGCAGGGTTCATGAGCTACTGCAACAAGCACTTACAAATCTTGACGGAGTTTAAAGAAATATGAAGACCCGCTTAGATGCCGAATTGGTAAGGCGCGGGCTGGCAAGATCAAGAGATGTAGCAGTTGAATTAATTGAAGGTGGCAAAGTTTTAGTAACTGGAATTCGCGCAACTAAAGCAGCTACGCAAGTTGATGCCCAAACTTCAATCACATTAGCTGATGAACAATCTGAGTATGTCTCCCGTGGTGGACATAAATTAGTTGGCGCCCTTGATTCATTTTCACAAATTGATGTGAAAGGAAAAACTGCTTTAGATGCCGGAGCTTCAACTGGCGGCTTTACTGATGTCTTATTAAAACGAGGCGCTGCCAAAGTTGTCGCAGTTGATGTCGGATATGGCCAACTTGCGTGGGAGCTTCAAAAAGATGAGCGAGTTAAAATATTAGATCGAGTAAATGTAAGAAATTTAACCCCTGCTCAGGTGGGGGAAGAGATTGATTTAGTTGTTGCAGATTTATCTTTTATCTCTTTGAAGCTGGTGCTGCCAGCTCTAATTTCAGTTGCAAAAGAGGAAGCAGATTTCTTGATTATGGTTAAGCCTCAGTTTGAGGTTGGTAAAGAGCAGTTGGGTGCTGGTGGTGTTGTTAGGGATGCCCATCTTCGAAAAGAAGCAGTTTCACAGGTTGCAGATGCTGCCTTTGCACAGAATTTAGGCTGCTGCGGAGTAGTTGCTAGCTCACTTCCTGGACCTGCTGGCAATGTGGAGTACTTTCTGTGGCTTAGAAAAGGCGCGCCAGCCTTATTAGAAGTAGATTTAGATCTTGCGATTTCAAAGGGGCCAGCATGAGTAAAAAAGTTAACTCTGTTCTGTTGGTAATTCACCCAACCCGAAATGAAGCATTAACTACAGCAAAAGATTTAACAAAGCTGCTGATTGATAAAAACCTAGATGTCTTTGCCACAATTAAACTTGATGGCGCTAAGGATTTTAATGATTCAAGTAAAGTTGATTTAGCAGTTGTTTTAGGTGGTGATGGCACCATGCTAAGAGCAGCTGAAATATTTCGTGGGAAAAAATTACCGATCCTTGGAATTAATCTAGGACATGTTGGCTTTTTAGCTGAGATTGAGCGGCCTTCTTTATCTGATATCGCTAACGCAATTACAACTAGCTCCTTTGAGATTGAGGAGCGAATGAACTTAAGTTATCAATTACTCAGGGGTGGAAAAGTTCTGCAATCAGGTTGGGCCTTAAATGAAGTAACTATTGAACGTAATGATCATCAAATGATTGATCTTTTCGTGCAAATTGATCATCGCCCCCTTTCAAGATGGTGGTGTGACGCCGTTATCTGCGCTACTCCAACTGGCTCTACTGCTTATGCCTACTCTGCGGGTGGACCGGTAGTTTGGCCAGAAGTAGATGCACTTGTCTTACTACCACTTGCAGCCCATGCTTTATTTACACGTCCGATGGTTATCTCGCCTAAATCTGAGATAGTCATTGATATTGAAAGTGATTCAGCTGATTTAAATGCAGATGGAATTAGGCGAACAAAACTGCAAAAAAATGACCGGGTAGTTTTAACCAGTGATAAGGAAGATGTGCTGCTTGCCCACATTAAGCCTGCTGCTTTTGCCGATCGATTAGTAGCTAAATTTAAATTGCCGGTCGAGGGTTGGCGTGGCGAGTAAGAAAGAGAGTAAAAGTTATTTAGAAGAGATTTCAATTAGATCTCTTGGAGTTATAGAAAGTTCAAATATCGAATTTAAAACTGGTTTAACGGTATTAACTGGTGAAACTGGCGCTGGTAAAACAATGGTTTTAACCGCACTTGGCTTAGTCCTAGGCAATAAGAGTGATGCAGATTTGGTGAGATCAGGTTCTGAGCGGGCGGTTATTACTGGAAAATTTTCCATACCTAAAGATCTAGCTCAAGAAATTTCTGCCTCTGGTGGTGAAGTTGATCAAGACAGCGTAGTAATTACTCGAACAGTTAGTAGTGAAGGTAAATCGCGAGTATTAGTAGGGGGAGCGGTTAGTTCCGTTGCTGCAGTTGCAGCTTTTGCTCCTGCGTTAGTTGAGATTCATGCTCAGTCCTCTTCTTCAAAATTAACTAAACCAACTGTTGCTAGAGAGTTACTAGATCGCTTCGCAGGTGTAGAACTCAGTGCGTATCAAAAGCATTATCTGCAGTATCAGCAAATTATCACTCGTATTCAGGAGTTAACTTTGCAGTTGAGTCAGGCTGATAAAGAAATATCCTTACTAACTGAGTTAGCTGATGAGTTTACAAAATTATCTCCAAAAAGTGGTGAGTTACTTGAGATTGAAAATCAGATTGGCAAGCTTGGTTCAGTTGAACAATTAAATCAAGTACTTGCGCAGTCCCTTAATCTACTTGAGGATGAGGATATTTCTGCACTTAACTTATTACAGCAAATTCGAAAGTCACTTGATCAGATAAAGGGCAAAGACAGTGCATTAGATAAAATTATTGATCAATTCACTGAGAACTTACTTAATTTACAAGATATTGGTGGAGACCTCTCTTCATATCTGGCAAATCTTGAGGCTGATCCAGCTAGGTTTGCCGCCTTACAAGAGCGAAAAGCTGCTTTAAACTCTTTGCTAAAAAGATATGGCAAGGGCAGTGATCGAGATATTGCATATGAGCAATTACTTATTGATGGTCAAGGGGCTAGAGATAAGATTGCAGATCTCTCTGGCGGTAGTGCGCGAATTACTCAGTTACAGAAAGAAGCAGATTTAGAGTTCGTTGAGTTAAAACAGGCAGCGTTGGCGGTATCAAAAGAGCGTCAAATCGGCGGCGATAAGTTATCAAAATTAGTTACAAATGAGATAAAAAATCTTTCCATGCCTAATTCACAATTTATTATTGAGCAAACAATGGCTGATACAGATATTGCAAAAAATTACACACCAGCAGGTTTAGATGAGATCTCAATTTTATTTGCAGCTCATACTGGCGCATCGGCGCTACCATTAAATAAAGTTGCTAGCGGTGGCGAGTTATCTCGAGTAATGCTTGCTTTGGAAGTGGTTATTGCTGAAGCAGAGCCAGTTGGAACATATATATTTGATGAAGTAGACGCTGGTGTTGGTGGCAAAGCAGCTGTTGAAGTTGGAAGAAGATTGGCAAAACTTGCAAAATCTGCGCAGGTAATTGTGATAACTCATCTCGCGCAAGTTGCAGTTTGGGCTGATAATCATTTAGTTGTAAAAAAGAGTGAAAATGGTTCTGTAACTCAAAGTGATGTGATTGAAATGAGTGCAGAGGCTAGAAAAGTTGAGATTGCAAGAATGCTAAGTGGTCAGGAGGATTCACAAACCGCACAAGAGCATGCAACTGAGTTATTGGCGATTGTTAGAAATTCATGATAATCTAGTCTTCCATGACCGCCAATCATGTGAGTAAACATATATTCGTTACAGGTGGCGTCGCCTCAAGTTTAGGCAAAGGATTAACTGCATCAAGTTTAGGCAGACTTCTGCGTGCTCGTGGGCTTCGAGTAACTATGCAAAAGCTCGATCCGTATTTAAATGTTGACCCAGGAACGATGAATCCGTTTCAACATGGGGAAGTCTTTGTGACTGATGATGGAGCTGAGACTGATCTAGATATCGGACACTATGAGCGTTTTCTTGATACTAATTTGCATGGTTCAGCGAATATAACAACTGGTCAAATCTATTCAGCGGTGATTGCAAAAGAGCGTCGCGGTGAGTATTTAGGGGAGACAGTTCAGGTAATTCCTCATATTACTAATCAAATAAAAGATGCAATGAAGGCCATGGCAGGACCTGAAGTTGATGTAGTAATTACCGAAATCGGTGGCACAGTAGGAGACATTGAATCACAGCCATTTCTTGAAGCAGCTCGGCAGATTCGCCAGGATATAGGTCGCGATAACGTTTTTTATTTACATGTTTCATTAGTTCCCTATATGGGACCTGCTGGTGAGCTAAAAACTAAACCAACTCAACATAGCGTTTCCGCTCTTAGATCTATTGGTATAACCCCCGATGCAATTGTGCTTCGAAGTGATCGTCAAATCCCTGATGCAGTTAAAAAGAAGATTTCTTTAATGTGCGATGTTGATTTAGAGGGTGTGGTAGCTGCAGTTGATGCGGCATCAATCTATGACATACCTAAAGTGCTGTATGCAGAGGGTTTAGATAGTTATGTCGTTAAGCGACTAGGAGTTAAGTGCACTGATGTCATTTGGGGTGAATGGGAAGATCTTTTAAATAAGGTTCATAAACCAAAATGTGAGGTAACAATCGCACTAGTTGGAAAGTACATTGACTTACCGGATGCTTATTTATCAGTAACTGAAGCACTTAGGGCTGGTGGCTTTGCCAATTATGCAAAGGTAAATATCAAGTGGGTAACTAGTGATAGTTGCGCCAGTGATAAAGATGCTGCTCTTAACCTAGGTGATGTCGATGGAATCTGCGTGCCTGGTGGATTTGGTGTGCGGGGAATTGAAGGAAAGTTAGGCGCACTTAAATATGCCCGCGAGAATAAAATTCCAACCTTAGGTCTTTGCTTAGGCTTGCAATGCATGGTGATTGAGGCGGCCCGTAATTTAGCTGGATTAAAAAATGCTAACTCATCTGAGTTTGATGAGAAAACAAGTGACCCTGTTATTTCAACCATGAGTGATCAAATAGAAATTGTTGCTGGTAATGGCCAAATGGGCGCAAGTATGAGACTTGGTTTATATAAAGCGGACCTACTTGCAAACTCGGTGGTAGCAAATGTTTATGGAAAATCTCAAATAAGTGAGCGTCATCGCCACCGTTATGAAGTAAATAATAAATATCGAGATCAATTAGCTGCAACTGGATTAGTTTTCTCAGGTTTATCTCCGGATAAGCATTTAGTTGAGTTTGTTGAGCTACCAAAAAGTACTCACCCATATTATGTTGGTACTCAAGCTCACCCAGAGTTTCTTTCAAGGCCAACAAATCCGCACCCATTATTTATAGGATTAATTGCGGCGGCGATCGCTAAGCATGGCAAGTGATCATTTAGCTGATTTTTTTAATTACCTTTCAATTGAGAAAGGCCTCGCAAGTAACACCATAAGTGCTTACCGGTTAGATATTGAGAAGTTTTTTCACTATTTATCGACAAACCAACTTTCGCTTGAAAATGTAACTCCAGAGCAATTATCTTCCTACGTGGCCTGGTTACGCGGGATGGAAAATAGAGAGTTTAAGATCGGTGAATCATCAATTGCTCGAAATATCATAAGTATTCGTAGTTATTTCACGTATCTTGCAAAGGAACATAAGTTTAATAACCCATCTTCAAATTTTAAACCACCAAAGATTGGTAAGCGCTTACCAAAAGCTCTAACAATTGATCAGGTAATGAGCATGCTAAATATTGCAGGAACTGATTTGATCTCAAGCCGTGATAAAGCCCTAGTTGAGCTTTTATACGCTACCGGCGCAAGAGTCAGTGAGTTAATTAATTTAAATACCTTAGATATTTCAACAGCTGATACGCAAGCTGGCACCACAACAACTGTGAAATTAAAGGGTAAAGGTGGCAAGGAGCGGGTTGTACCAATCGGATCATTTGCAGTTGCAGCAGTTAATGATTACTTAGTTAGATCTCGCCCAACTTTATTAAAAGTAAGTACTCAGAAAGCATTATTTTTAAATCAACGAGGTGGTCGATTAAGCAGGCAAAGTGCATGGAATCTTGTGGCAAAGGCGGCAGAGCGGGCTGGATTATCAGATCAAGTTACGCCCCATTCGATGCGTCACTCATTTGCAACACATTTACTAGATGGTGGGGCTGATATTAGAGTAGTGCAGGAGTTACTTGGACATTCCTCCGTGACTACAACTCAGATATACACACTTATAACTATTGATCACTTGCGTGAGAGTTACGCAAATGCTCACCCTAGAAGTAAGTTTTAACGACCACGCAATCTGCGCGCAATAATACTTTGATCGCCTTTAGCTTCAAGGTCTGCAATAATTATTGAAAGTGATTCCCTAACAATTCTGCCTCGATCAACTGCGAGCCCAAGATCACCGCGGAGTGCAAGACGTGCTTGATCTAAATCATAAAGTTCATCGGGGGATAGATAAACAGTAATTTTCTCATCATGTTTTTCACGCCCTGATGGCGCACGATCAAAAGCGTTAACTCTGCGTCTTGGAGTTTGCCTTACTGAATTTTTTGCTGTGACAGCTGCCGCTGGAGTTTGGGTTATCTCCTCAGTATTTTCACGAGATGAGGGAACTGCACTTAGCGTTGCAGTATTTCTAAATAACTCATCTGCTCCCGGCAAACTAACTCTGCGACTCATTTAGCTCCTCCTCTTGCGATTAATTCACGGGCTAGGCGACGATAAGAAGCAGAGCCGGTGCTACTACTTGCATAAGCTGTTACTGGAACGCCAGCAACTGTTGACTCAGAGAATCGAACTGTTCGAGAAATGATGGTGTCAAAAACTTCATCTGGGAATTCTTTATCAATTAGCTCTAACACTTCTCTGGAGTGACTAGTTTTCTTTTCGAACATAGTTGCCAAAATTCCCAATATCTCAAGCTGGGGATTGGTGTTTTCCTTAATTTTTTGAATAGTCTTTTTTACAAGTGAAAGTCCAAGAACTGCAAAATACTCACACTCCATTGGGATAATTACTCCGTTTGAGGCGGTAAGTGCGTTAACGGTTAATGTTCCAAGAGAAGGGGAGCAATCAATTAAAACCACATCATATCTATCAAGCACAGGTGCTAATAGTTTTCGCAATTTATGCTCTTTAGCTATTTCAGAAACAAATGCGGCTTCTGCAGCGGCTAGATCTTCATGACCTCTAATAAAATCAAGACCTGGTACTGAAGATTTAAGAATGAAATCCTCTAGCTTTGCTTCAGAATCATTTAGTAAATACCAGATTGAACCGTATTGCTCGCGAAGAGCAGTTCCTTTAATTCCAAGCCCGGTAGTCATTGATGCTTGAGAATCAAAATCAATTAATAAAACTCTACGGCCAACTTCAGCAAGGGCAGCACCTAGATTAATTGCGGTAGTTGTTTTTCCAACCCCACCTTTTTGATTTACAACTGAGATTACTCGGGCATTGCCTGCTTCTGGAGTTTTCGTTGGCTCAGGAAAGTTTCGAAGTTTTTTACCAAGTACATCAGAGGTAGTTGCAAGGCTTTCTTCACGAGTTTTAGAAAGGGCAGGTTTGTTTGTCGATTTAGCGTTATATAGAGAAGTCTTTCTAGCGTTTTTTCCCATGTCGGCAACCTACGGTGGGGCAAGTGCAAAGGCAAGGATGCTGGCGGTATCTTGTGCGCATGTCGCAGGAAAATTTATCAACCACGCCAGTGCCCGCTGCCTCAATTACAGATGGCCGGGTGTCTGGATTCTCGCTGCACCTAGATAATTTTGATGGCCCCTTTGATTTATTGCTGCAACTTATATCTCGCCATAAAATGGATATCACCGAGATCGCCCTCGGTACGGTAACTAATGAGTTTATTTCCTATATAAAACAGCTAGAAAACAGTGAAAATGGCTGGGATTTAGATAAAACCACTGAGTTTCTAGTAGTAGCTGCAACCTTGCTTGATCTTAAGGCAGCAAAACTTCTGCCATCAGGACAAATTGATGACGAGGCAGATCTTGCACTACTTGAAGCTCGCGATCTTTTATTTGCCCGATTACTTCAGTACCGGGCCTTTAAAGAACTCTCTGCAATCTTCGCAGAACGTATTGAGCGGGAAGAAAAGTCCTTTGCCAGGTTAGTAGCACTTGAGCCGCACTTTGCTCAATTATTACCAGAGGTTTTAATAGGTGTTGGATCCCAAAGGTTTGCAGCGATTGCCAATCGAGTTTTAACCCCAAAGACAACCCCAACCTTTAGCATCGAACACATACATCGCCCTTTGGTAAGCGTAGCCGAGCAGGCTTTAAAGGTTGTGGCACACTTAAGGCGAGCCTCTCGTGTCACTTTTAGGGCATTAATTGCTGACGCCGACTCCACATTAGTTGTTGTTGCAAGGTTTTTAGCATTACTTGAACTGTATAAAGAAGGAGTTGTTCGTTTTGAGCAAGTGATTTCACTTGGTGAACTGCAAATCTCTTGGGCTGGAACTGCGCAAGGAGAGGTTAGAGTTAGTGATGAGTTTGATATTCCAGTACAAACGATAGATGAGGCCGATAATGTCTGAAGTTGAACTGCAGCGTTGCCTTGAAGCAATATTAATGGTCGTTGATGAGCCTGTTTCTGAGCTTGTTTTAGCTCAAATTATCGAGGCCCCAACTGAGGAGATCCTTTTAGCACTGACATCTCTTGCAGCAAAGTATGAGCAAGAGCAGCGAGGTTTTGAACTTCGCCAAGTCTCTGGCGGCTGGCGTTACTACAGTCATCCGGAGATGGCGCCACTGGTTGAAAAATTTGTTTTAGATGGCCAACAGGCTCGACTTACCCAAGCAGCTCTTGAAACCTTATCTGTAATTGCTTATCGCCAACCTGTTTCTAGAGCGCGAGTATCTGCGATTAGAGGGGTTAACGTTGAAGCGGTAATGAAGACTTTGGTTAATCGTGGTTTAGTTGACGAGGCGGGCATTGAAGGCGAATCTGGCGCAGTTTTGTATCAGACCACATCATTTTTCTTAGAAAAATTAGGGCTTAACTCGATTGCGGATCTACCCGCGCTTGCCCCATTCTTACCTGATATTGATGGCTTAGATGAGTTGCTTTCAACCTTAACCGAATAGCCCTTTTCTTTAATTCCTATTAAGCGCGCTAAACTTATGCGTGGGCCTAACTCGTTTAAATAAAATAATTGCCGATGCCGGAATTGCTAGTAGGCGAGCAGCCGATCAGTTAATTCTTGATGGTCGCGTAAGTGTTGACGGACAAATCATTATTGAGCTCGGTGGTAAATATGATCCGGAAATTAGTGACATTAAAGTAAATGGTGAGAGTTTAAAAATTAATAAGTCTAAGACTTACCTAGCCTTTCATAAACCAGCAGGCATTATTTCTACCATGTCAGACCCAGAAGGCAGGCCTAACCTTGGTGACTATTTTGCAGACAGAAATGATCGTCTTTATCATGTTGGCAGGTTAGATAAAGATTCCGAAGGCCTAATCCTTCTCACCAACGACGGCGACCTGGCTCACCGAGCAACCCATCCTTCATACGGACTGGAAAAGAAGTACTTAGTTGAAATTGAAGGTGAATTTAACAAGGGCCTTTCAGATCAGCTTTTACAAGGGGTCAGACTTGAGGATGGTCTTGCCAGAGCCATCAAAGTCGTTCATGCCCGGGCTGTTAGTAAAACCCACCACTGGGTTGAGATCACAATCCACGAGGGTAGGTATCACATAATTAGGCGGCTAATTGAGTCCCTTGGCTTACAGGTGCTTCGTTTGATCCGCCTAGACTTCGGCCCAATTAACTTAGGGGAGATGAAAGCTGGGCGTCATCGAGTCTTAAATTCCCAAGAGTTAACTAATCTCTTTACTCTTTTAAATATAAAATAATAAGTCGCTATTTATTATATCTATTTGTCGATATATAGGTATTTAGGTATCCCTCGAAAAACGATTTATCGACTAAAACATGCTCAAAATTGAGTATATAAATCTATATATAGTTATTTAGGTTATAGCTCTAAAACCTATATCTCAATAAATCGCTATTTCATAAGTAAATACCTCTATAAAACGACATCTAGATTAAAAGATTAAACCTTAATCATGATTTATCTTCGACTAGATACTATTGCCGTATGCGAGTTAGAGGTATTAGGGGAGCGGTGCAGCTTGAGCAAGACACTGCTGCCGAAATGGTTAAGCAGGTAAGTCTGCTGTTATCTGAGATGCTCAAAGTTAATGAAGTAAGTAATGAAGATTTGATTTCTATAATACTGACTGCAACCCCTGATCTTAGGTCTGAGTTCCCGGCGGTGGCAGCTAGGCAAATCGGCCTTGGTGGCATACCTCTGTTATGCTCAGTTGAGATTGATGTAAAAAATGCGCTGCCAAGAGTTGTACGAGTGCTTATTCATACCCATTTAGACCGAGATCTGGCCGATATTAAGCATGTTTACCTCGGTGGTGCCTCAGTACTACGCAAAGATCTTGCTCAATAGTTAAATGATTAGCACAGCACGCATAGTTGGCGCAGGTTTAATCGGAACATCAATCGGTCTTTGCCTTAAATCAGCGGGTATTAAAGTTGAAATGGTTGATGTGGATTCAAACTCTGCTCAATTAGCACAGGATTTAGTTAAAAGTACTCCACTCTCAGAGCCAGATTTAATTGTGGTTGCGGTACCGATCAGTGCAAATCAAAAAGTAGTTGTTGAACAATTAAATGCAAATCCCAACTCCATTGTTTGTGATTTAGCTAGCGTAAAGTCTGATCTTTTAGTTAAGGTTGAAGAATTATCAGATAATGCAAAGAATTTCATCTCACTTCACCCAATGGCCGGACGTGAATTAAGTGGAGCACAAAGCGCTAGAGCTGACTTATTCATTGGAAGAGCTTGGGTGCTGATAACTGGTTCTAAATCTAGTGAGAAGGCAAAACTAGTTGCTGATTCTTTTATTAAGATCTGTGGTGGTAGTTCATATCAAATGAGCAGTGCAGAACATGATTTAACTGTTGCCAAACTTTCACATCTTCCACAGATTTTAAGCTCATCTCTTGCGGCTTCACTTCTTGAAGTAAGTGAAGATAATTTGAATATTTCCGGCCAAGGTATTCGTGATTTAACACGATTGGCAAACTCAGATTCAAAATTATGGAGTGAAATATTTCTTGCTAACCAATCATCTTTAACACCTGCACTAGAAAAACTAATTTCACACTTACAAGGACTACAGAAGAGTCTTGTTTCTAATAAGAAAGAAGAGATTGAAGATTTTTTGAAAAAAGGCAGAGAAGGTAAAGATAAAATTCCTGGTAAGCATGGCGCTAAATCCCGAAATTATGCTTTTTTGCCAATTGTTATAGATGATAAGCCTGGACAACTTGCAATAATATTTAATGAATGTGCGAAGATTGCGGTAAATATTGAGGATTTAAGCATCGAGCATTCACCTGGCCAAGAGACTGGCTTAATCACACTTGCCCTTTCGGAATCTGATTGCATAAAGCTCTCTGAGCACTTAGAAAAACTTGGCTTTAAGGTTCATCCCACTAAAAATCGATAAATATCTTTAGTCACTAAAGATAGACTATGGCCATGTCTGGACTTGTGTTAGCTATAGATGGTCCAAGTGGATCAGGTAAATCATCTACCGCAAAAGCAATCGCACTTCGAGCTAACTGGAGTTATTTAGATACTGGGGCACTTTATCGAGCTGCAACTTATATTGCCCTTGCAAATAATGTTGAAGATGAAGAAGAGATTATTCGCTATCTTGAAAAATCAGATATTTCTTTTGATACTAATCCAGCTGAACCAAAAATTAGTGTTGACGGTAGCGACATCTCAGAACAAATCAGATTCGAGCGAATAAATGATCGGGTAAGTCAGATCAGTGCAATGGTGGGGGTTAGAAAACTTTTAATTGATTTACAGCGAAAATATATTACAGATGCACCAATAGGAATTGTTGTTGAAGGACGTGATATTGGCACAGTGGTAGCACCTAATGCTCAACTTAAAATCTATCTCCATGCAGATATTTCAGAGCGAGCAAAGCGGCGTGAAAGTGAAATGGCTGAAAATATAGGTAAGGAGAAAGTCGGCCAATCACTGGCAAATCGTGATGAAATTGACTCAAACCGAAAGATTTCACCCCTCACTCAAGCAGAAGATGCTGCAGTGATCGATTCAACAAGGCTTTCATTAGATGAAGTAACAGATCAGATTTGGAAATGGCTTAAACAACGTAATTTGCTAGGACTGCCAACTATTGCAGTCATTGGTCGCCCAAATGTTGGTAAATCAACTTTAGTAAACAGAATGATTGGCAGGCGAGAGGCAATAGTTGAGGACACTCCAGGTGTTACACGAGATCGAGTTAAGTATGAAGCGGAATGGAATGGGCGAAGATTTTTTCTAATTGATACCGGAGGCTGGGAAGTTAAGCCGGAGGGAATATCGGAAAAAATTACTGCTGGTTCAGAGGCTGCAATTACTGAAGCAGATCTTGTTATGTTTGTAGTTGACGCCCAAGTTGGAGCACTAGATGAAGATCAGTCTCTAGTTGATTTACTTCGCAAGAGTGGAAAAAAAGTAATTTTAGTTGGTAATAAAATTGATAATGCCGAGGATGAGTCTGATGGTTACTCTCTTTGGAATCTTGGCCTAGGTGAGCCGCATTTTGTTTCAGCCCTGCATGGCAGAGGAAGTGGTGATCTGCTTGATTTATTAATTTCCCAGTTGCCAGAGGTTGGCACTGCTCAAGTTGATGATGGGTATCGGCGAGTAGCTTTAGTTGGTCGCCCTAATGTCGGAAAATCAAGTTTGCTTAACGTACTAGCAGGTGCACCAAGAGTTTTAGTTGATGATGCTGAAGGAACTACTAGGGACGCTGTTGATGAGTTAATTGATTTTGGTGGTGCAACCTGGAGATTTATTGATACAGCTGGAATTAGAAGGCGAGCACATCAGGCTAGTGGTACTGATTACTACGCCTCACTTCGCACACAGATTGCACTTGAACGAGCAGAGGTGGCACTAGTTATTTTTGATGCCTCAAATATTTTAACTGAACAAGATATTCGAATAGTTAGCATGGCAGATGAAGCTGGAAAAGCTTTGGTAATAGTTATGAATAAATGGGACTTAGTTGATGAAGAGCGACAACTGACTCTTGATAAAGAGATAGAACGCCAACTTGAACGTTATCCATGGGCGCAGCGAGTTAACTTATCGGCTAAAACGGGTTGGCATCGAGATCGGTTAGCACCAGCACTTACTACCGCACTTAAAAACTGGGAGAAGCGGATTCCAACTGCCAAGCTAAATTCATTTCTGGGTGAACTAGTTGGAGGCAATCCACCTCCAGTAAGGGGTGGAAAGCAACCTAAGATCAAATTTGCCACCCAAGCTGGAACTTGTCCGCCAAAGTTTGTGGTCTTCGCGACTGAATTTTTAGAAACTGCCTATCGCAGGTTTATCGAACGACGCCTGCGTGAGGAGTTCGGCTTTGATGGAACTCCAATTGAGGTGGCGGTAAAAATAAAGGATCGAGACAATGCTTAATATTCCAAATGCACTAACACTGCTTAGAGCCCTTGGTGTTCCGCTCTTTCTTTATTTATTTTTGGTAGCCGATAAGCCAATTGCAAGCTTTGTGGTCATTGCCCTAGGTGGGGTTACTGACTATTTGGATGGCAAAGTCGCTCGCTATTTAAATCAAACCTCAGAGTTTGGAGCAAAATTTGATCCAGCAGTTGACCGCCTATACATAGCTGCCGTAATTATTGCTCTTGCAAATAAGGATTATCTACCTTGGGTACTTGTTATTTCAATCCTCGTTCGAGATTTCATACTGTTCTTAGTAATTATCTATCAAAAATTAAAGGGGATCCCTTTTCTTGCCGTTACCTTCTTAGGTAAGGCGGCTACTTTTAATTTACTCTACGCCTTTCCATTACTACTTCTAGAGGATTTAGCCTATATCGGACAAGCTAGCTATATAGTTGGTTGGGCTTTTGCTATCTGGGGAACCAGCCTGTACTTTTACACAGGTTTGCAGTACCTAGTTCTAGGGCTTAAGCGCCCTAAAAGTTATTAATAGGAGATTAGATGTCAAATGTGCCAGATAAGCTTTTCTATACCAAAGAGCATGAGTGGGTTTTAGAAATCTCTGCAACTAAGTTTAGAATTGGTATTACTGATTACGCTCAAGCCGCACTCGGTGACATTGTTTATATTCAACTTCCAAAAGAGGGAAGTAGCGTAGGTGCTAATTCAGTATGTGGTGAGGTTGAGTCAACAAAATCTGTTTCTGAAATCTATGCTCCAATTACTGGCACAATAATTGCAACTAATAAGAAGCTAGATACCAACCCAGAGGTAATTAACTCTGATCCATATGGAGATGGTTGGATTGCTGAGATCGAAATATCCACACCAAAGCTGCAGGAAAGCCTGCTATCTGCAAAGGAATATCAAGAATTAACCGCTTGACCCGCCTAGCGCGAGCCAATACTGTGAGCCTATAGTTGAAGGTAACAAAGATTGGGGCAGAGATGGCAGATAAAGCGACACCACCTAATGACCTGACATCAACTCTAAATTTACGTCAACTGCGCGCCATTCCTGAAGGTGTGCGAAGTGATGATCTTTATAAATCACTAACAACTGAGCAACAAGATGTCGTGAAAAATCTTCCAAATGGTGCTGGAATTTTATTAGTTCTAAAAGGTGCTGGAGTTGGTGGACGCTATCTATTAGATGCAGCTGAGACAAAAATTGGTCGAGATATAAACAATGAAATATGCCTGGATGACATTACCGTCTCAAGGTCTCACGCTTTAATTTCTAAATCAGATGGCTACACAATTAAAGATCTAGGAAGCCTAAACGGAACTTATTTAAATGCAGTTGTAGTGCGAGAAGTGAAGATTAATCCGGGTGATGAGGTTCAGATTGGAAAGTATCATCTGACATTATTTATTGGGGGCAATAAATGAGTGTTCCAGTAAGAGCCTACTTAAGCATTGGTGAAGTTTTATCCAGGTTGCGAACTGAGTTTTCTGATATCACTATTTCAAAAATTAGATTTCTTGAGGCTGAGGGATTAATAGAGCCACAACGCACTCCAAGTGGATACCGAAAGTTTACAACCACTGATTTAGACAGATTAAGGTTTGTCCTAATTGCCCAACGTGATCAATATCTACCACTTAAGGTAATTAAAGAAAATCTTGATGCAATGGATAGAGGTTTATCACCGGCTAAGAGTGTTGGTGGTGTTGCTTCACCTAGACTTGCCACAAATGATGGCGTACTAACTAGTGATCAATTTGCAAGTGATAATGATCTTCGCCTAACTAGAACTGAACTTTTAGCAGCATCAAATTTAACAAATGAGCAATTAACTGAAATCGAGTCCTACGGATTAATTTCAATCCGCGGTCGACACTATGACAGTGATGGCCTCTCAGTTGCTAAGGCAGTTGCGGAAATTTCGGCTTTCGGTATTGGCGCAAGACATCTAAGAGCTTTTAAAACTGCTGCTGATCGAGAAATTGGTTTGGTAGAACAGATAACAACTCCACTGCTTAGGCAAAAGGGGTCAGAGTCAAAGGCAAGAGCAGAAGAGGTTGAACGAGAGCTGGCATCACTATCGATAAGGTTGCATACTTCCTTAGTTCGTGCCGGCTTACACCGAGCTAAGTAATTAGCAGCGGTTGTAAAATGGCTAAATATCATCCAGTTGAAGTAATGGGCGTGCGAGTTGAGATGCCTTCAAATCAGCCAATAGTTTTGTTAAAGGAAACAGATGGTGTGCGTTATTTACCAATCTGGCTCGGAGCCGTTGAGGCAACCGCAATTGCATTTGCTCAACAAGAGGTAATTCCGCCTAGGCCCTTAACCCATGATTTATTTAAAGATGTATTAGGGCAGTTGGGCGCAAAACTTAAGACTGTTTATTTGACTGAGTTAAAAGATGGAATTTTTTACGCACAACTCAATTTTGAGGATGGCCCGGCAATATCAGCAAGACCAAGTGATGCGATCGCGTTAGCACTGCGGATGGGTTCACCGATTTTAGCTAGTGATGAATTACTAGGTGAGGCTGGCATTGAGATCCCAGACCAGGCAGAGGATGAAGTAGAACGGTTTAAGGAGTTTTTAGACCAGATAAATCCAGAAGATTTCCTCGGATAAGTCCAACCCTCAACCTTGGGTTAAAGTTTTACGTGTCGTTAGGCCCATCACACGGCTACCTCTTCTACAATTAAGCCTTCCCCCTAGAATTGAGTCCCCATGAGCAACAACGCAGAGATCGGCTATCGCGGTGCAACAGCTTGTATTGCAGCTGGAATTTCATATCGCCAATTAGATTATTGGGCGCGCACTGGGTTAGTAGAGCCAGGTGTTAGGGGAGCGGCCGGATCAGGCTCGCAACGTTTATATGGATTTCGAGATATATTAGTTTTAAAGATTGTTAAACGTTTACTTGATACTGGAGTTTCACTTCAAAACATTCGCACAGCTGTTGAGCATCTTCGTGCCCGCGGTGTTTCAGATCTTGAAAGTATTACTTTAATGAGTGATGGCGCATCAATTTATGAGTGCACTAGCGCCGATGAGATTGTGGATCTATTGCAAGGAGGCCAAGGAGTATTTGGTATTGCAATCGGAAAAGTTTGGACTGAAGTTGAGGGCTCACTTGCAACCCTTCAAGGTGAGAGCCTAACTGATGGATCTTTGGTAGTAAGTGGTGAATCTAACGATGAATTAGCCCAGCGCAGGAAACTTAAAGGCGCCTAAAGCAATTACTATTACTTCCCAAATCTACTAGTTATTGGGGAGGGCTATGACATACCGATCTGATTTTGCATCCCGTCATATTGGCCCAAATCAATATCAAATCCAAACGATGCTGCTTGAACTTGGATACAAAGATTTAGACACTTTTATTAAAGCAGTTGTGCCAGAAAATATTCATATTAAGGGTGAGATAGAAAAAGTATTGCCAGCAGGTATCTCAGAGGTTGCAGCTATCGAAGAGATAGCACAAATTGCTAAAAAGAATACAGTTGTAAAATCTTTTATTGGAAATGGTTACTACGGAACTATTACGCCCCCAGTTGTATTAAGAAATGTTTTGGAAAATCCAGGCTGGTATACCGCTTACACACCATATCAACCAGAAATTAGCCAAGGAAGACTTGAAGCAGTTTTTGCATTTCAAACTGCAATTACTGATCTAACTGGCCTAGCAATTGCAAATGCATCAATGCTTGATGAAGCAACTGCAGCAGCCGAAGCTATGACACTTGCTCGCAGAGTTTGGCAAGGAAGTGATGAAGCCGCATTCTTAATTGATGTAAATTTACACTCACATGTTAAAGCAGTCATTAAAACTAGAGCAAAGCCATTAAAAATTAAGGTAATCGAAAATGACCTTGGTAAGGATCTAATTCCTGAGGGCATTTTTGCTGCCATAATTGCATATCCAGATAGCTACGGGCGAGTTAAAGATTTAACTAATATTGTTAAGGATATTCAAAAGCAAAGTGCGCTAGCGATAGTTAGTTGTGATCTACTAGCACTGACTCTTTTTAAGTCTCCGGGGGAGTACGGCGCTGATATTGCAGTTGGCTCTGCGCAAAGATTTGGTGTACCCGTCGGTTTCGGTGGACCACATGCAGGATTTATGGCAGTAAAAAATGGATTAGAAAGATCACTTCCTGGTCGATTAGTTGGACAATCAGTTGATACCCATGGCAACCCTGCCTTTAGATTGGCATTACAAACTAGGGAACAACATATTCGCCGGGATAAAGCAACCTCAAATATCTGCACCGCACAAGTTTTACTTGCAGTAATTTCTGCATTTTATGCGATGTGGCATGGTCCAGATGGTTTAGCTGAAATAGCTTTAAGGGTTCAAAAATTTGCATACAGGTTTCGGGGTAGTTTAAAGAAGAGTGGCTTTGATGTTGATGATTATGAAATATTTGACACCATCTTCCTGCGCAGCTCAAAAGCTGAACAAATCACTAAAACCGCTCTAGCGGCAGATTTTAATATCAGAATGATTTCAAAAGGAGAGCTATCCGTATCTTTTGATGAAACTACAACCGAAGCAGATTTATTAAAGTTGTTAAAAGCCTTTGAGGCAGAAGATGCCAGTGAGAAGAGTGTTAATTCAGTAATCAAACGGGGGACCACTTATTTATCTCATCCACTATTTAACACATATCACTCCGAAACAGCCATGCTTAGGTATATAAGATCACTTTCTGATCGCGACTTAGCATTAGATCGAACCATGATTCCTCTTGGTTCATGCACAATGAAATTGAATGCAACCTCAGAAATGATTCCAGTTACGTGGCCAGAATTTAACTTAATTCATCCATTTGCTCCTGCTAACCAATCTGAAGGTTATATGCAATTAATTGATTCTTTAAGTAAATGGTTGATAGCTGTTACCGGCTATGACGCTGTCTCACTACAACCAAACGCAGGTTCACAGGGGGAGTTTGCAGGTTTGCTTGCAATTAGAAACTATCTTGATAGCAGAGGTGAAGAAAATAGAGATATTTGTCTAATACCTTCAAGTGCACACGGTACGAATGCAGCAAGTGCGGTAATGGCTGGAATGAAAGTTTTTGTTATCGCTTGTGATGAAGATGGCAATGTTAGTTTAAGTGATCTAAAAGAAAAAATTGAAGAACATAGAAATAATCTTGCTGCTCTAATGGTTACCTATCCATCAACTCATGGAGTTTTTGAGAGTGCTATCTCGCAAATCTGTGAATTAGTACATGATGCTGGTGGTCAGGTTTATGTTGATGGGGCAAATCTAAATGCTTTAGTTGGCGTGGCAAAGCCTGGAAAATTTGGGGCTGATGTTTCTCATTTAAACCTTCATAAAACATTTTGTATCCCACACGGTGGCGGGGGACCAGGGGTTGGACCAGTAATTGCAAGAGCTCACTTAGCTCCATTTTTACCTAATCACCCAGATAATGATTTGGCAGGTCCTAAAACTGGGCCAGGTCCGGTCTCTGGCGCACCATTTGGTTCAGCATCAATTCTGCCAATTTCTTGGATGTATATAAGAATGATGGGCGGGTTTGGGTTAACAAAAGCAACTGAAGTTGCCATTTTATCCGCTAATTATCTTGCTAAAAAGATTGATCCATTATTTCCGATTCTTTATCGTGGTCAGAATGGACATATCGCGCATGAATGTATTATCGATATCAGGCCGCTAACTAAAAGCACTGGTGTAACTGTTGACGATATTGCTAAGCGGTTAATGGATCATGGTTTTCATGCACCTACTGTGAGTTTTCCAGTAGCTGGAACCATGATGATCGAGCCAACGGAATCTGAAGATATCAGGGAGCTTGATAGATTTTTAGCTGCTATGGAAAGTATTAGAAGTGAAATAGCTCAGATCGAGTCTGGCAAAATTACGATTGAAGATTCACCGCTACGACATGCACCTCACACAATTGGAGATTTGGTTTCGCAAGAGTGGGACCGTAAATATTCAAGGGAAAATGCTGCATTTCCTAATGGCCAAGAGTTTGGAATAGGTCGCGCTGGAAAGTATCTGCCAACTGTTGGAAGAATTGATGGTGTATATGGAGACCGAAATTTGGTGTGCAGTTGTCTGCCGATCGAGGAGTTAGCCTCTAACTAGATCTTTCTTACTTTACATAATGTAGATTATCGGCGACTAGTTATACGCTTAAAACCCCAAATACTGACCTTAAACCAAGCCTCCCAAACAATTTTAGCCCCCATCTTTGATCTGCCATTTTCTCGTTCTGTAAAGGTTATTGGCACCTGCTTAATCTCAAATCCAGCATCATGCGCCTTAAGAGCAACTTCGATCTGAAAGCCATAACCTTTAGTTTCAATACTATTGAGATTAAGTATTTCTAAAAGCTGCCGGGGCACTATTCGATAACCTGAGGTTAAGTCTTTATACCTAAGATTAAGAACAAATGAAGCGTACTTAGTGCCAAGTTTGGAGATAAAGCGGCGATGAAATGGCCAATTAACAACTGACCCACCTGGCATCCAACGAGTTCCAATTACTAAACTTTTACTTGATGCTACTGCAAGTAGCTTCTCTAGTTGCTCTGGCATATGGCTTAAATCTGCATCCATTTGAACAAAATACTGATAATCATTTTTTAAGCCAAGATCAAAACCTGCCAAGTAAGCTGGTCCAATACCACCTTTCATCGATCTGCTGAGTATCGATATGTTTTCGATATTTATAGATCGAGCAGTATCTATAGTTTTATCTGGAGAATTATCATCAACAATTAATATATCAATTTTATACCTACTACTAAGTTCATTTCGAACCCTGTCTAGAAGGGACAGTAAAGCAGTAATATTCTCTGACTCGTTATATGTAGGGATGATAACTAAAACATTTTTCATCTACTCCCCTTTTTTCTATATAAAACAATTAATAAGAGAAAAGCTCCTGCCAGATACTCAAAATACTTACCAAGAAATTGTGTAGCAGTTTGACCTTTTACATGATTTAGTTCACCAAATAGTGTTGCGGACTTAAATTTTGGCAGTTGCTTTACTACTTTTCCGCGATTATCAATAAATGAGGTAGTTCCAGTAGTTGAGACATATGCAATAAATCGACCAGTCTCAATTGCTCTCACTCGAGCAATGTTTAATTGTTGATCTAGTTGAGCGGTGTCTCCAAAAGTTGCATTATTTGTTTGTATAATAAGAAAATTGGAACTAATTTGATCACGGAAAGAATCATTTATAAGTTCATAACAAATCAAGGTCTGAAATGTGGCGTCATTAATTATAAAATTCGTATCTCTATCCCCGGCTTTAAAATCTGTTATTTTATTGGCATACTTCGAAATTTTATTAGCCATAACTCTTAATGGTAAATATTCACCAAATGGCGTTAAATAGCGCTTTGTATACCTCTGCTTAATCTCGGAATCGAATAGAAATGATTGATTAAAGAGGTTATTTCCAGACCTTGTGACTCCACCAACTAATATTGGCGTTGCTAAGAAAGCTGATTTTTCACTAATTAGGTTCTTAACCTCTGAATTTCTATTAACATCAATATCTACAGCATTTTCTGGCCAAATTACTAGATCAACCTGCCCGACTTTAACTGAATCAGAAGTTTGTTTTAGGTGCCTAAGAAAAACCTCCTTAGGTTTCGAATTAAAATCTAATCCAAGATTTACCACTCCCCCTTGAATTAATGCCACAGAGCTTTTCTCATTTGTAGTTTCAATCCGTGGAAGGAAGGAAAGTCCTGCGATAACAACTGAAATAATTGCAAGGCTTAATACTGACTTTGCTGAGCTAATCAGAGCAATAAAAAATGCAACTAGCACCACACCGCCGCTAGAGTATAAAAATTGCAATGGACCATCGACTTGGGTAAAACTTAGCCGTGACCATCCAAATCCAGTAAAAGGGATAGTTCGGAGAAGTAATTCAACAGCTACAAATGAGCAAGCAAATGCTATTTGGTTAAATTTTTTACGCTTGCCAACAAAAAAAGCCGGGAGCGTGAAGATAAACGCCTGAGCAAAACAAAGTATTAGCCAAGGAATATTGCCAACATATATGCCGGTCCAATGCTGAACTGGCAAGAGAATGCCTAATCCAAAAACATATGAAATATATATTCTGCTTCTTAAACGCAACTTAATTAGAAGAAAATACCAGACCGTTAGCCCAATAAATGCAGAAGGCCAAAAAGATAACGGCGCAAAAGCTGTCGATGATATCAGCCCTGCAAGGCCGGCGTATAAGTAATTCATTCTAAACCCAGTTAAGTGCACTCATTATGCGATCAATACTGGCACCAAGACCAAACTCATCTTTTAGTTTTATTATTTTTTCGAGAGATTTTGGCTTTATAGGCATTGATATCTCCATTTCTGGAATTGCAACATCTAATGCACAACCTACTAATTTTGGTGCGATGGCAGCATATTGACTACTTTCGAGTAATTTCTTTCTTATATTCGCACTTAATCTTTCATCTGCACCGGCTGCTGCTTGCATTACTTCAGGCATTGTTTTGAAAAGATTAGCAATCACCATTGCACCCTTCTCACCAATTCCTTTTATACCAGGTAGCCCATCAGATGAGTCACCTCGAATCATTGCAAATAATGCATATCGATCTCCTGGAATTTGGTATTTATCTTGTATCCATTTTAAATCCACTAAATCATGGTTAGATATTCCCTTTGCTAAGTAAACAATTTTTACATCGCGCTTATCATCAGCTAGTTGAAAAAGATCGCGGTCACCGGTAACAATTCTTACTGGACCAGGCTGCTTCACGCTAAACGTAGCCATTAAATCATCTGCTTCATAATCATCAACACCTAGCAATGGAATTCCGAGTGCGTCTAAAACATCTAACAATATTGGAATTTGCGACCCTAAAGTATCTGGTTCTTCCTCGGCTCCTTCTTCATCTAATCGATTAAGTTTATAATCTGGAAATAATTCAACTCTCCAAGATGGGCGCCAGTCACCCTCTAAACATGCAACTATTCGATTTGGTTGGTATTTAACTAGTAGTCGCGAGGTCATATCTAAATATCCACGAATTGCATTTACTGGTTGCCCAGTTGGAGAAACTAAAGTGTCTGGCATCCCGAAATATGCACGATACCAAAGTGAGGCACTATCTAACAGCATTAGAGTCATACTGCTGCTCCAGCGTAGGCAATAACACCGCGGTCAATTTTGGTTAGTGCCTGATCAATAATTATTTGAAGTTCGGGTGCAGCAGAACGTAATTGTCTGAGTAAATCAATTATTTGCTTCATAGATCTTACAAAATCGCCAACAGTTAAATCAGTTCCTTTTAAAATAGAAGTTAAAGACTGGCCACTCGCCCACTTATGAGAAGCCCAACAAAACCCAAAATCTGGCGCCCGCATAGGTTCTAGGTTTAAATCACTTTCGGCATCATGAATTTTTGAATATATCTTAGAAATAGCTGCCAAAGCGATTTGAATATCACCCCTTGGCACTTTTGCCGCCTCCTCATTTCGAGACTCGTATATGCAAGATGATATAACTGAAACTAAATCTGCTGGTGATAGATTGTTAAAGACTCCAGATTGAATTGACTCAGCAATTAGCAAATCAGTTTCGCCATAAATCTTTGCAAGCATCTTTCCAGATTTTGCAATAGCATCATTATTTATATAACCAAACTTATCTAGTATGACTTTAATCCTGTCAAACCTTTTTGCAATCACATTTGTTCGAGTATTAATTCGTTCAGTTAATCCGTCGATTTCACGCTGTAGTCGCTGTGCTCGCTCAGTAATCCTAGAATGATTTTCACGATCAGGACATGTATGGCATATATGATTTTTCATTCGCTTACGGATCGCACCAATTTCTTCCTCTATTTCAGCACGTTTGCGTTTGCTTCGCTTACTATCAGTCTCTAATTTCTTAATGTCCCCACGCATCTGGGCATACTCCATAAAATTACCTAGATGACACTTTGCTTCTGAATATAAACCATCTCTTACACTCTCATTTTTTCGAATTTGCTTTGCTAACCCAACGACAGCCTTATCAGCTTGAAACTGAGCAAGTGAAGATTCCAAGGAAGTTCTAGCTCGCTCTGATCCAAATTGAGATATCAAATTTATACTCATGTTATATGTAGGTTTAAAGGAACTTTTTAACGGATAGGTACGAGTCGATGCAAGACCGCCAACAGATGTTGAATCTAAATCATTACTCCAAAGAATTACAGCATTTCCTTCAATATCAATACCACGACGGCCTGCTCGGCCAGTTAGCTGGGTGTATTCCCCAGGTGAGACTGCTACATGACCTTCACCATTCCATTTACTTAGCTTCTCTAAAACAACTGTTCTTGCTGGCATATTAATTCCAAGAGCTAAGGTTTCTGTGGCAAATACTGCTTTTACTAAACCTCTTTGAAATAATTCTTCAACGGTAACTTTAAATGCCGGGAGTAATCCCGCATGGTGTGCAGCAATTCCGCGTTCAAGTGCATCTGCCCATTCATAATATCCAAGAACAACTAAATCCTCTTCCGCCAGATTTTTCATATTACGAGAAATAACAGATCTAATTTCAGTTTTTTCCTGTGAATTAGTTAATCGAAGACCAGCTGCAAGACATTGTCTAACTGCAGCATCACAATTGTTTCTAGAGAATATAAAAGTAATTGCAGGTAGTAAGCCTTCCCGGTCCAACTTTTCAACAATTTCAGAGCGGGTTAACGGTTTCGGACCCTTTGGTTTATCTCGCCAATTGCCTCTAACTTGGCGATAAGAATCTCTCTCTAATCTGGTCAACTCTGGATTGAGTTTAAGGTTTTCACCAAATAGATCAAGTAGCCGGTTACCAAACAAAACATGCTGATATAAAGGAACTGGTCTTATTTCACTAACAATTACCTCAGTATCACCTCGTACTGTTTGTAACCACTCGCCAAATTCCTCGGCATTTGAAACTGTAGCCGAAAGTGAAATTACTTGAACCGCATCGGAAAGATGAATAAGAATCTCCTCCCATACCGCACCACGAAACTTATCTGCTAGATAGTGCACCTCATCCATAACAACATATTTGAGTTCATTTATTGTCGATGAATTTGCATAAATCATGTTTCTTAAGACTTCAGTCGTCATAATCACAATTTGTGCCTCTGAATTTATTGAAGTATCACCAGTTAATAAGCCCACTTTTGATTCGCCATATTTTTCTGTTAATTCAGCAAATTTTTGATTAGATAACGCTTTTATGGGTGTTGTATAAAAACATTTTCCGCCAGAGCCAATAACTAAATCAACAGCAAATTCCCCAACTATCGTTTTACCAGCTCCGGTTGGGGCAGCAACTAAAACACCTTTTCCGCTCTCTAATGCGTGACAAGCCTCAACCTGAAACGGATCAAGCTCAAATGGAAAAGATTCAGCAAATTTTCGTGTCTTAGGAAATTTTCCTAATGATTTAGTTCTAGCATAATTTTGAGATGGAGTTAAGGTCATGGCGCAAGCCAAGTAGATAGTGCATTGCCAACATTAGTCACAGTTATTGGTAAATGAGCAACATACTCGCCATCTGCATAAGCAGATGTGGGTGCTGAAATTGTTACTACCTTAGCTCGGTATGTATCAATTTTTTGGTGCGGGATGTGATTGCCTTTAAATACCTTTGGGAAAATAGTAAGTAAAACAAATCTCGAAACTGGCCTTACTAAAAGTATTTCAAAAAAACCGTCTGAGTTTGATGCACCAGGACAGATCCTCATTCCCCCACCATATGTTTCACCATTTGCAATTGTGAATAACATGGCAGACTGATCAAATTTTCTTGAATCTATATCTATCTTATAATTAATAGGCTTAAATCTTGCAAGAGTTCTTACTGTAGAAATTGTGTATTTGGATTTACCCCTAGGCCATTTAATTTTATTTGCTCGAGAATTAACTTCTGCATCAAAACCAGTACTTAATACTTGAACAAACCACTTCTCAGCTGTGCTTGATTTAACATGACCTAAATCAATTTTTATGGGATCTGTTCTTGTAAAAAGATTAAATAATTCATTCATGCTCATTTTATTTAAACCAACGGCCCTAGCAAAATCATTTCCCGTACCGGCTGGAATTACCCCAAGAGTAAGGCCTGACTGGGCAAGGTGCTGAAGGCAAAGATTTACTAAGCCATCTCCTCCAACTGCGATCAATTTACTGTAGAAGTTAGTAGATAGTTCCGCTTTTAATTTTTCAATGGTTTTCTCGTAACTTTTTTCATTTATTAACGTAAATTCCTGATTTGCTTGGCTCAATAAATCAGTAAACTGATTAGCTAATTGAAGCGCCTTTCCTTTCCCTGCAGTTTCATTTGCAACAAGAAGCCACATTTTAGATTTTTTCAGGCTTATCAATTGGTGATGCGCTTGTACCTAAGTCAGTTTTACTACTACTACGGCGGCGATCAATAAGTAGTGCAAATAAGCCACTAGCAAAGTAGAGCAAGCAAAGTGGGATTGCTAATAAGGTCATGGTTATTGGGTCTGGAGTTGGAGTAAATATTGCGGTAAACAGAAAGCAAAGAAATACTGCTACACGCCAGGGCTTGAGTATCGCTTGACCTGATACTACTCCTAGTAAATTTAAAGCAACTAAAAATAACGGGAGTATAAATGCGATTCCAAATATTAAAATCAATCGCAATACAAAATCTAGATATTCATCAAAGCGCACTAAATTTCCCAGATTATTTGGCGTAAAACCAAGTAGTACGTCGACTGCGTGTGGCAATATTAAATAAGCTAAATATGAACCACTAGCGAATAGTGGTGTGGCAACTGCTGCAAATGCTAATGTAACTCTTCGCTCTGTTTTATGTAAAGCAGGAGTAATAAATGCCCAAAGCTGATAAATCCAGATTGGAGCAGCAAATATGATTCCAGATAAAAGTGCAATTTTTACATGTAGGTTAAACGGACCCAGAATTCCATTAACATAAAGATCACCGCATTGACCTGTAGTTGGTGAAGATGAGCTGCCTAAGTCACAGAATGGCAATGTTAATAATCTAATAATTGGTTGATACAAAAACCATCCGATAGCGGCACCAGATACAACAGCTAGAGAAGATTTTATTAACCGAGTACGAAACTCGCGAAGATGATCAAGCAGTGGCATTTTGCCGCCACGGCGATTACTCATGAAACCTAGTTATCAGAGTTTGGGTTTGTTTTTTTGTCTCCGTCAGAATCATCTTTGTTCAACTCCTGGACTTCACTCTTAAAGATCCGCAGTGATCTACCTAATGACCTTGCAGAATCTGGTAGTCGCTTTGCTCCAAATAGAACTAAGAAAACAACTGCTAAAACAACTAGATGCCATGGCTTAAGTGCGTTCATACCGAAATACTACCCTAGATTGGTTTCACTGCCTGGTATGAGGCTAGAAGAGAGGTCGCCAACGTAGCTACCTCTTTGGCTAATAAAGATGGCGAAATCACCTTAATTCCAGGTGAATTACTGAGAATACTGCGTTTAAGCCATTCTAAATTGCTCAACTTTAAGTGAACTCTAAAACAATTCTTTTGTTCTTCGACAGCAGTGATAATTGAAGAGTTTCGCTCGATAAAATTTTTATAGGTTTTCTGCACATCCAAAACTACCTCTAGAGTTGAATTACTATCATTAACAACCTCACTACTAATATCATCCCCAACCTCACAGGTCTTAATCAATTCCACTTTAAATACCCGATCAGCCTTGGCGGCTAAATCCATAGCTGATAAATATAGATTTCCATTCATAAAATAAAGATTATGAGGGAAAACCGTTCTTATACTAACTTCATCTTTAACTAATGATTGATACTGCATAGTTAAGCTCTTTTTATTAGTTATTGCCTTTGATATTACTTCCACAAAAGGTGACTTACTACTACTTGGGGCAAAAATAATCGAATTACTACCCCCAAGTTGGGTGATTTTATTTGACAGCAATTTGATCTTACTTAACCTTGCACTATCAGAAGCACTTAGTTCACCTAATAACTGTAAGCCAAGTGCTATTACAACTAATTCACTTTTAGTAAAACGCCTTGGCTTATCAAGTACCTGTGGATCAATTATTGAGACTACTCCGTCTTCAAAGATTAAATCTATTAACTCATATGGCGTATAGCCTGGCAGTCCACACATAAACACAAGCTGTAAATCACTTTCAATCTGCTTTTCGGTAACAGAGAATTGCTTAGCAAGTTTTATAATTGACACTCCGGGATTTTCTAAAATATATGGGATCAAATCCATTGTGCGCAAAGCGCGATTTGCTGCATTATCAACCATTTGCAATCACCTTAAGCCTTGATATAACTTCACTTCGCAGACTAGCCGGACTGTCCACAATAATATTTGTTCCATACCATAAAATAGTTTCAATAATCTCTTGTTCGTAAATATATGGAATTAACATTAAATCCCACTCTTCATTAATTTCTTTAGTCGAGTATTTACTTCGTAAAACATGAACCTGCTCTTTTCTTACTAAAACCTGCGCCTGCATTTCTTGTTCAGACCTAGAGTTTGATAAAAACTTGATTAAATCAAATTCAGGTGGTTTCTTAAAAGAACCAGCTTTACCTTCTTTAACTATTTTTCCTTCGATACGCAATAATTTAAATGACTTTATTTCAGCCTCTTCACGGGCAACTAAATACCAAAATCCATCTCTCGTATAAAGTCCAAATGGTTGAGCGGTACGCTCTTTGCCTTTGTAGCCAAATTTTATTAGTTGCTCAGTATCAACTGCCTCAAAAGCTGATGAAAGAAGCGCAGCACTTTCACTATCTCTAACGGCTGGTGTATTTACAGCATCACTTTCGATCGGGCCACTTAAAGACTGAATTTTAAGAAGGGCCGCCTTGGAATCACCCCCAAGAGCTGAGTCATGCCATAAATTTGCTGCCATAGTTAAATAAAGTAACTCTTCTTTACTAAATTCATTCTCACTAAGTTGAAATGTTTCACTTCTAATTAAATATCCTTGTTCATCTTCAAAAAGCGGATCTATTCCCTTAACTTCAATTTCAATTCCTAAGCTTCTAAGCTCATCCTTATCTCGTTCAAACATTCTTTCCATAGTTTCTGGTGAGCCGCTGTAACCTGCGACGGCTTTAAAAATCTCAGACTTGGTCAGATAGCGCTTTGTAGCAAGTAAGGCCAAGGTTAAATTTATTAATCGCTCTGTTTTTTGGGCGCTCATGGTCTTAGGTTAGCGATAAGTAAAATCTTTGCTAAGATTACATGTGCGAAAAACCCATAAATTAGCTCTAGCGATTCTTCCTATTTTTCTAATTACTGCCTGCTCAACCGACGGAGGCGTGGATTCAATGACCAATCAAGGACAATCACCATCAGCTCTTCCAAAAGTAGGTGGTACTAAAGGAAGCAAACCGAGCATCACTGCGCCATCTGGTCAAGCTCCAGCAACCTTGCTTTCAGAGGATATCTTTATTGGAAGTGGCAAAGAAGCTATTGCAACTTCAACTCTTGAAGTTCATTACACATTAATGGCTTGGGGAACCGGACAAGTGGTTGAGTCATCTTGGGATCGCGGACAGACTGCAACATTTCCACTAAGTGGTGTTATTGCTGGTTGGCAACAAGGAATACCAGGAATGAAAGAGGGTGGGCGAAGATTATTAGTTATCCCACCTGATCTTGGTTACGGAGCACAGGGTTCTGCCGGTGGAATTGCACCGAATGAAACTTTAATCTTTGTTGTAGATCTTGTATCTGTAATTTAATTATTCAGTAACCCCATAGGAACCCTTAGAAGGTCTACGTCTCCTTGGTAATACTGCAACACCTGGGGCCATTCGCCGGGCGAAAATAAGAAAACCAGTGTGCCCAATCATCCTGTGTTGAGGCCGAACTGCTAAACCTTCGTGATGCCATCCTCTAACAATAGTTTCTGAGGATTCCGGCTCTGTAAAATTTCCAGAGTCTTTAATTGCTTCAGCAATTTTTGATAGCTGCGTGGTAGTTGCTACGTAGCTAAGTAGCACTCCCCCAGGTACTAATGCTTTTGACGCAGTCTCAACACAATCCCATGGGGAAAGCATGTCCAAAATAACCCGATCATAATCTGCGTCAAATAGCTGATCCTGAAGTGCGCCGATAGTTAGTTTCCAATTTTTTGGTATTTGCTGAAAATAACTAGTGACATTGTTTTGGGAGATTTGTGCAAAATCATCGCGGATTTCAACTGAATGAAGAAATCCAGTCTCTCCTATTGCGCGCAGAATTGAAATGCTCAATGCTCCAGAGCCGACACCTGCCTCCAGTACCTTAATGCCAGGGCCAATATCGGCAATACCTAAAATCATGGCAGCATCTTTTGGATAAACAATTGTTGCACCTCTTGGCATTGAGAGTACGTAATCAGCTAATAGAGGCCTAAAAATCTGAAACTTTAACTCACCATTAGTTTGAACAATTGATCCTTCAGGTAGACCAACTAACTCATCATGCTTAAGCATGCCCTTATGGGTATGCCACTCAGCCCCAGAAGTTAGGGTAATTGAGTAAAGCTTGCCCTTATTATCGGTAAGTTGAACTCGATCACCATATGTAAAATTACGATCTGTCATTTGATTCAATCTTACTTGTTAAAAACGGATACCAAGTGAGAATATCATTTAGCCTAATATCTCCTAATGAAGAAATTATTCTAAGGCTAGGATTCTCTTGCATTTGAACTAGATGTGGAATGCCAATAACTTTAGCTCCAGACCGTAAGCCTGATTCAACACCTGTTAAAGAATCTTCTAACACTAAACATTTAGATATTTCAACAGATAATTGCTTTGCTGCAAGTAGATATGGCTCTGGATTGGGCTTTGATTTTTTCACATCATCTCGAGAGACAACAACATCAAATGTACCAAGTGGAAATCTTTTTAATACGATCGTCATGAGATCTCTGCTACTTGCAGTTACTAAAGCTGTTTTAATACCAAGATCTTTGCATTCCTTAAGTAGTTCAAGAGCGTTTGGGATGAATTCTAGCTCGTTTGCAATTTTTGTTTTCATAACTTCATGTAAGCGATTTATAAAATAGCCATACGGCTTAACATTTTTACTTCTTTCCTGCATATAGCGCTCTGTTCGCTCAGCTGGTCCCCCTAAGCAATTGATTTGATCCTGTTCATCCCAATGGCAGCCAACCTCAGCCATTATTTCTATTTCAGATTTAAGCCAAAGGGGTTCTGAATCAATTAAGGTTCCATCCATATCAAATAAAATAGCGCCGCTTTTATTTGATATTTCCTTTGGTATGCGCCTGAACAGTTTCATCATTAGCCTTACTTTACCTTAACTATCTGTTGATAAACTCTAGAATTACAGTGCTAAACCCAGTAAAGAATCAATTGCCCTAGATACTTGTCCAGATTGATTATGGTCAGCATCTTTTTGTGATTCTTTTGCCCATAAAACTAATCGATTTAATGCTGAAGGCGTATCAAGATTATTTGAAAGATCAGATACAAGATCCTTTAATAATTGATCAGTATCTGCAACTTCAGTTCTCGATAAAGCGGTTCGCATAAGCCCTACTTCCGATTCAGCTTTTTTAAGTAAATCATCACTCCACTGACGATCACTCTGATAGTGCCCAGTAAGCAGCGCCCAGCGAATGATCATCGGGTCTACGCCATCTCCTAATAATTTAGAAACGAAAACTAAATTACCTTTAGATTTACTCATCTTCTCACCGTCTAAACCAATCATTCCTGCATGTATGTAAAGTGAAGAAAATTCTCGTCCATAGGCAGCTTGAACAATCTTTGCGCTCATATAATGGTGTGGAAACAATAAATCCGATCCACCACCTTGAAGATCAATAATCGGATCGCTGTTTGAATTATCTAAATGATTGCAAGCAATAGCGGTGCACTCAACATGCCAACCGGGACGGCCATACCCAAATTTACTTGGCCACCCAGGATCACCTTCCTGATTTGCAAGCCATACAACTGGATCAAGTGGGTGGTTTTTACCAGTCCGCTCAGGATCACCACCACGCTGCTGAAAAATTACCTTTGCTTGATCGACTGTCATTGGCAGATCATCCAAAAAATCTCCAACTGAAAAGTAATAGTCCTCCTCTATTTTATATAAAAAGCCGCGATCTGAGAGTTGGGTTATAAATTTTTCTATTAAGTCAAAAGATTCGGTAACTTTAACTAATTTCTTAGGTGGGATAATTCTTAATGCAGACATGTCGGATTTAAATAAATCTATCTGCTCTTGCGCAAGAATTTGCCAATCTTGATTATCTCTCTTAGCTCGCTCGAGCAGTGGATCATCTATATCTGTAACATTTTCAATAAAATCTACCTTATATTTTGCTAGCAGCTGGTACCTATTAATCAAATCAAAAGCTAAGTAAGTGGCGGCATGACCTAGATGAGTTGAGTCATAAGGAGTAATACCGCAGACGTAGATAGAAAAATTTTGTGATGTAGATGCCTTAACCAATCCCCTATTACTATCTAAAAGATTTAATTGCGGAAAGACATAATCATCTAACGGAGGTAAGAAGATCTGTGGCCAACTATTCATAGTTAATTATCCCTTAGACCGGAGGCCATGGAATAGCAGGCCTTAACTGACTTGGTTCTGGAAAAACTGCCGTTGCAAGCAGCTCATTTACCCGTTGGCGCAGGGCGCTAATCTCACTAGCAGTTAGATACTCATTAAAAATTTGCTCAAGATTAAGTGCACTAACTTTATTTAGTAGGGTGATTTCTTCTGGATCAAGGGGTAGTGAAGAGAACTGCCAGATCACTGTCCTGAGCTTATCTTCGGAGTGAAATGAAATTCCATGGTCACACCCTTTTAATACTCCCTGATTATCAATTAATAAATGTCCAAACTTTCGATCAGCGTTATTTATCACGGCATCAAATAAAGCAAGTTTTCGGAGTTGATCACCATCACTTTGCCCATACTCAACAACGTCTACAGTTTCATCTATATCGATCCACTCTTGAACCATGCCATAGCCAAATGGTCCATCACGAAGAACAGTAAAAGGGACTAAATTAAAACCAGCCATGAGGCTTAGTAAAAATGCTGAATACTCACGACTTGCTAAATCACCATCTGGAAAATCCCACAGTGGTCGCTCACCTGCAACTGGTTTATAAATAATTTCAACCTTTGGATCACAGTCTTTAATGTTTGCCAGCAGTGTTGCATTTGACGCATCAACTAACCTGCCGACGACAGTGATTTCTCCAGATGATATTAATTCACTTTTAGGAATCATCTGCGATATCCATTTGCTCTCGGACATAGATGCCCCAAGGGATCAATTGGTAACCCGCAAAATGGGCATGCTGGCCTACCGGCGCTAACAATAGTTTTAGCACGCTCACAGAATCCTTTAACCTGATTGATCTTAAGTGTGGCAACTAAAAGATCCGGTCCTGAATCTAAATCATCTAATATTAAATCATCATCTTGGGATATGGCTTGAATATTTACAACAACTAGATCATTTTCCCAAGTAATGCTTATTATACCGACTTGAAAATCTTCATCAATTGGCAATTCCATTGGCAAATCATCTACATCTGCCACAGCAGATAGATCTGCTGGTGAAACTAACTTTCCACGACGTAACTCTCTTATTAAATCCTCAAACCGCTGGGTAAGAGCAATAACCTGGCTTTTCTCAAGTGTGACTGAATTTATTCCATCAGCAGATTTAACTTGAATAAAAAACTGGCGCTCACCTGGGTCTCCAATAGCACTCACAATAAAACGAGTCGCAGGTTGGTGGCGGTAAATAATTCTTGGCATCTACCTGCGCCACCATTTTATGGAAGCAGATAGAGAATTACCGCCGCCTAGTTGATTTTGCTTAAACTTCTGAACTATTTCTGCTGAGATTTTATAATTTGTTTGCAGAACAGTTGAACTATTCTTTTCCAAGTTTATGACTGTTAGTGAGGCAGGTTCGGCCACAAATTTCTGAAAACGATCAATTGGTAAGCCAAGTGCACTTGCTAAGGACATTTTAATTATGTCACCATGTGTAACAACTAGAACCACACCTTTTTCTTTGCTTAATTCAGTTAAAGCTAAGTCAACCCTTTTGCGCATACTTCTAAAACTCTCACCTTTTGGGAATGTAAAAGTTGATGGTTTATTTTGAACGCTTCGCCACCTACGATCACGTGCTAGAGCAGAAAGTCTTTTGCCAGACCATATGCCATAGTCCATTTCAATAAAACGCTCATCAATTTCAAAATCCAGATCAGGATTAAGTTGCATATAAGGCTGAATGGTTTGGATGCAGCGGGTAAGTGGACTTGAATAAATGCGATTTATTTTAAGCTTTGATAAGTATGGCGCGAGCATTTGCGCCTGTTTGTGGCCATCCTTAGACAACTGAACTGAATTATCCTGCCCAGCCAAAATACCTTTGGTATTTGCCACAGATTGGGCATGACGCAACATATAAACAATCGGCATTTGGCAAGGTTACCGATATTTTTCACCTCTTGTTGCTAGCCTGACCAACCATGGAACGGCGTAAATTAGGCGGAGTATCGATCTCACGACTTGGCCTGGGCACAATGACTTGGGGCCGAGATACCGATGAGAATGAAGCCGCGCAACAGTTACAAGAATTTGTTGAAGCCGGTGGAAATTTAGTTGATACCGCTGCTGTCTACGGTGACGGAGATGCTGAGAGAGTGCTCGGTGGATTTATTGGGACACTTGTAAAACGTGATGATCTTTTTCTTGCTACAAAAGCTGGGATCTCTTTCAAAGAAGGGGTTAGGCAGATAAATAACTCACGAAATGAGATGATTTCAGATTTGGATCGATCTCTGAGTAGATTAAATGTTGATTATGTTGATTTATGGCAAGTGCACACATGGGATAAAAATACTCCACTTGAGGAAACACTCTCAGCATTAGATTATGCAACCACCTCTGGAAAAGCTAGATACGTCAGTGTTTGTAATTTTAATGGTTGGCAATTAGCTAGATCTGCCACACTTCAGAATCCAATATTTGGTAAGGCTGCTATCACTTGTGCACAAAATGAATACTCACTTTTAAATCGAAAATCTGAAGAGGAAGTAATTCCTGCGACTTCAGCACTAAATTTAGGATTTATTGCTTGGTCCCCACTTGGACGCGGCGTACTAACTGGCAAATATCGTGATGGCGTGCCCTCTGATTCCAGAGGAGCCTCACCACATTTTGCTAATTTTGTTGAGCCATACTTAACACCACGAGCAAAAAAAATAGTAGAAGCGGTTTGCATTGCAGCAGATGGTCTTGGCTATTCACCACTTGAGGTCGCCCTGTCCTGGGTTCGAGATGCACCCGGTGTTACTAGCGCTTTAATCGGAGCTCGAACTGGCGCTCAACTTCGTGGCATATTAACTGTGGAACAAATTACTCTGCCAGATCAGGTTAGGCTGGCTCTAAATGAAGTATCAGCTAATTAAATATTTTCCAAAAACTCATACAAAACTCTGACTCCAAATTTAAGTCCGTCAATCGGCACCCTTTCATCGACTCCGTGGAATAGCGCAAAAAAATCAAGATCCTCAGGAAGTCTTAGAGGTGAAAACCCATACCCAACTATTCCAAGATCATGCAATGCTTTGTTATCAGTTCCACCACTCATTAAATAAGGAACTGGGATTCCTGCTGAATCTTCAACATTAATCGCCTTGCACATCGCTTCAACCAACGGTCCAGCAAATTCAGCTTCAAGTGCGATATCACGGGTGAGAATCTCAACCTCAATCTCATCGCCAGCAAGCTTCTTTATTGTTTCGTGAAGATCATTTTCATACCCAGGCAAAAATCTGCCATCAATTACAGCACTAGCATTTTGGGGAATCACATTTGCCTTATACCCAGCCTCTAACATTGTTGGATTTGCAGTATTTGAAATCGTTGCGCCAAGCATTTTAACTGCATTTCCTAAGTGGTTAAGAAGTGGTTGCACATTTTTTGGATCAAATTTATCACCCGTTAGTTCAGCAATTTTTTTAAAGAATTGAGATGTAGTTTTAGTAAGAAGTTGTGGCCATTGGTAATTGCCAATCCTAGAAACCGCATCAGAAACCTTAGTTACTGCGTTATCGCGATTGATAAATGAACCATGTCCAGCAGTTCCTTTAGCACTTAACTTAACCCAGGCAATACCCTTTTGAGCAGCTTCAACTAGGTAGAGCCTGTGTCCACCAGTAATTGTTACTGAAAAACCACCAACTTCAGAAACTGCCTCACTGCAACCAGCAAATAGCTCTGGACGATTTTTCACTAACCATCTAGATCCGTAAGTTCCCGAGGCCTCTTCATCAGCAAAAAATGCTAATAAAATATTTCTAGGTGGTTTATATCCAATCCGCTTCCACATTCTTACGGTGGCTAAAATCATGGCATCCATATCTTTCATATCAACTGCGCCACGACCCCAAATAAATCCGTCTTTAATTTCACCACTAAATGGATCAAGCGACCAGTCAGAAGCATTAGCTGGCACTACATCAAGATGACCATGCAAAACCAATCCAGGACGAGAGGTGTCACTTCCTAGTATTTTGGCAACTACATTTACCCGGTTTGGTGCTGTCTCAATTAATTCACATTCAATACCGACTTCTTTAAGTTTTCCGGCAACATACGCAGCTATCGCTTTCTCATCTCCACGACCCTCACCATGATTCACACTCGGAATTTGAATCATTTCTTGGCAAAACAAAATCGTCTCATTTTCTAGCTCAATGATTTGCTGCGCAGTTAATTTCATAGGGATATTGTGCTACAAAACTTCAATTTCCCTTCAATTCAGATTGCGTTAAAATACAAATAGGTCCGGGTGGCGGAATTGGCAGACGCGCTAGCTTGAGGTGTTAGTGCCCGTAAGGGCTTAGGGGTTCAACTCCCCTCCCGGACACCAAAATCTTCCTTTCCTGAATATGATGCGCGAGTGGGTGAGATGACTAGTGATCTAATAAGAGTAATTGCCGACTTTCCAAAGCCAGGAATTATTTTTAAAGATATAACCCCATTACTTGCAGATGCTAAGGCCCTAAATGATTGTTGTGAAAAAATTGCTTCATATGCAAAAGATGTTGACTACATCGCAGGAATTGAAGCGCGTGGTTTTATTTTAGCTTCAGCAGTTGCAGTCCTTAGTGGTAAAGGTTTCATTCCAATAAGGAAAAGTGGAAAATTACCAGGTCAGGTTATCTCCCAAAGTTATGAACTCGAGTATGGGCAAGCGACTTTAGAAATTCATTCAAACCTAGTGCCTGCGGGCAAAAAAGTTTTAATCGTGGACGATGTTCTTGCAACTGGGGGCACGGCGCTAGCTTCGGTTGAATTAATTGAAAAAGCCTCGCTAATCCCGACCTGCCTCGTATTTCTACTTGAGATAAGCCAATTAGGTGGAAGATCACGAATTCAAGCCGCACGTCCTAGTCTACAAATTCAAACTATCTTGGCAGAATGAGCACATGGCCGAACTAATCTATTACTGCGGAACTATGGATAGTGGTAAATCCACCCTTGCTTTACAGACTGCCCATAATCATCGCTCACGTGGACGTGAAGGTGTTATTTTCACTAGTAAAGACCGTGCAGGTAAGGGTTTAATTTCTTCAAGATTAGGTCTACAAATAGATGCACTTGAAGTTGATGCGGATTTAAATTTGCATAAGCTAATTGTTGAAAGATTATCCATTGGTGGAAAGATAAGTTTTATCATCTGCGATGAAGCACAATTTTATTCACCAGAGCAAATAGAGCAGTTAGCAAAAATTGTAGACGGACTTGGAATCGATGTATACGCATTTGGAATCCTCTCTGACTTTAGAACTAAACTATTTCCAGGTAGTGCTCGCTTAGTTGAGTTAGCTGATCGAGTTCAAACACTGCAGGTTGAAGCACTATGTTGGTGTGGTGAACGAGCTACACACAACGCTCGAACCATAAATGGCAAGATGGTGACTGAAGGTGAACAGGTTGTAGTTGGTGATGTAAGTACTGCTTCAACTGTTGCCTATGAAGTACTCTGTCGAAGGCATCATATGAGAAATGTAACTTCAAAGGTTTCTAACCCGGCAAGTGAACAATCACTTCCATTTAACAACTAGGAGAACATGAAAACTCGAGGATATGCGGTAACTTCAGCAAAAGCACCACTAGCAGATTTTGAATTTGAGAGACGCTCACTTCGTCCGCGAGATGTCGCTTTAGATATTTACTATTCAGGTATTTGTCACTCTGATATCCATCAAGCACGCGAGGAATGGGGTCCTGCAATATTTCCAATGGTGCCAGGACATGAGATCGTTGGGAAAGTAATCGAGATTGGTTCACAGGTTAGTAAATTTAAAGTTGGAGAATTAATCGGGGTAGGAGTTTTTATCGACTCTTGTAAAAATTGTGCAAGCTGTGGCGCAGGGCTTGAGCAATATTGTGTTGAAGGCATGACTGGTACCTATAACGCTTTAGAGCGAGATGGAAAAACTATTGCATTTGGTGGTTATTCAGATAAGTTTGTAATTGATGAGGATTACGCGGTCCATGTCCCATCAAACTTAGAATTATCTGGTGTTGCACCCCTTATGTGTGCCGGAGTTACTCTCTACTCCCCACTAAAAAATTGGAATGCAGGACCTGGTAAAAAAGTTGGAATTATGGGTCTTGGTGGTTTAGGACATATGGGAGTTAAGTTTGCTCATGCCTTAGGAGCACAGACAACGGTTTTCTCCCACTCTCCTGAAAAAGAAGCAGATGCAAAAGCAATGGGAGCCGATCATTTTATTGTTACTAAAGATATAAAAGAGCTTGATAAATTAAAGCAAAGTTTTGATTTAATTCTTAATACAGTTTCAGCAGATCTTGACCTAGAGCCATATTTACAAATGCTTAAACTAGATGGAACCTTGGTAGTAATCGGACTTCCTGGAAAGCCTTATGCAATTAATGCTGGCACATTACTGGGCCAAAGAAGATCACTAGCTGGTTCAATGATTGGTGGTATGGCTGAACTGCAGCAAATGCTAAATTTCTGCGGTGAGCATAATATTGTTAGCGATGTTGAGGTAATTAAGTCCGACTATATAAATACCGCCTACGATCGAACCGTAGCGAGCGATGTTAAATATCGATTTGTAATCGACGCTAAAACCTTTTAAACAAATTGATGAGCTGCTAGGGCAAATAAAGGAGCCAAAGCTAGAGCGGGTAATAAATTTCCTACCGCTATTTGTTTAATTCTAAGTAATCTTAGAGAGATTCCAATCAATAAAATTCCGCCAACAGCTGTCATTGCTGCTACTTGGTAATTAGTTAAAATTGCGCCAAGAAATAACCCAACTGCTGTCCATGCAAATTGGTAAATACCGACTGGAAGCGCTGAAAGAGCAACTCCCCACCCAAGGGATGCGGCGAATGCTAATGCGGCAAAACCATCAAGGGTGCTCTTCAGAACTAATTGATCAATACCAGTCCCCATCCCATCTGAAATACTTCCTAAAATTGCCAGTGGACCAATTGCAAAAATTAAAGAAGCAGATACAAAACCTTCAACAAAGTATGAACTACCATTTTTACTAAACCTACTCTTTAATTTATTGCCTAAAAATTCAAGCCTATCCTCAATAGCAAGAGCAGATCCGATTAATGCTCCAACTAATAAGGAAAAAATTACGACCAAAATTACCCATCCCTTTGGCATAGATTCTTGAAGTTCAACATCCCAATAAGCTGAGAGTGCATCAGCAGCCGATATAATTGTTACACAACCTAATACATCAGTAACTAAGTTTCTTAATTTTTCACTAATCTTTGCACCAATAAATACACCAAGGGCGCCACCAATAACAATTGTTAAGATATTTAAGACTGTCCCAGCTCCGGCAAACATCTAGGCAAACCTTATAAAAGAAATAATTCCAGCAAATAAACAGTAAAAAGCAAATGGGTACAGCGTTTTAGTTTTAAACCAACGGACCAAAAACGTGACACTGAAATAAGTAGCGATGAATGAAATAATTGAACCGACTAAAATTTGACCGAGCAAATCCTTGGCATCGGTTGTAAATAGCTCAGGTAGTTTAATAATCGATGCTCCGATGATGACAGGTAATGAAAGCAAAAATGCAAAATCTGAGGCAACTGAGTGACTGAGTTTTCTTATTAATCCAGCACTCATTGTTACGCCAAATCGACTAATACCGGCAAAGAGCGCCAGGCTTTGGCCAAAGCCAATTGCTAGTGCTGTTTTGGCATTTACACGGTGATCAATTTCAGCATCAGAGTCATGAAACTCATGAGCTACATTGGATCTGGATAATCTTTCTGCGCCAATAAGTAGAAGGCCATTTAGAGTTAGAAATAACGCAGAGTATGCGGGATTGCCAAAAATACTTTGAAAATAATCTGCGAAAACTAATCCTAAAACTCCAACCGGAATTGTGGCGATAACAATATAGCTAAGAACTCTAAATGGAGTGCTTTGATAGTTTCTTGTAGCAACTGCTTTAAAACTTCCGCTTATCAGCCCAATCCAACGTTTACGGAATACTAGAAATAATGCAACAGAACTTGCTAAATGCATAGCGATAGTGATTAATAAATATGATTGATTTTCTTCACTTATAAATTCTCGAAATGAACCGCCTATCCAGGCTGGAATTAATATTGCGTGCCCAAGACTTGAAATAGGAAAAAGTTCAGTTATTCCCTGAATAAAGCCAATTATGATTGCTTGACCGTATGTAAAATCCAAAATGAACCCGTCTTTAGCTGTTTGTTTTGATAGAGTTTATCAGTGAATAAGGCATCAGATAGCGAAAAACCTGCAAATAAGTTTGTACAGATGCTACGACCTTCACGCACAATTCCAATTACTCCCTGGCGTGCGGATTCAACTTGGTCAATTGGTAGCGGAAGTAAGCATATTCAAAGAATTTTTATTCTAATTTTTGGACTATTCATATTTGGAATAGGTGATTCACTTCTTATAATCACCGGACTTGGTAATGCACCCTGGTCAGTACTAGCTCAAGGTATATCTTTAAATACCCCACTTAGTATTGGAGAAGCGACTTTCTTTATCTCTCTAACTGTACTAGCGCTTTGGATTCCACTTAGACAAAAACCAGGATTAGGCACCTTGGCAAACATTATTGTGATTGCAGCAGCGATTGAAATCGGATTAGCTTTTATACCAGAGGTTAATAATTTAGCTTTGAAATATTTTTACATATTTTTTGGAATTGCACTTGTTGGAGTTGGATCTGCTTTATACATTACCTGCGGATTAGGCACTGGCCCACGAGATGGCCTTATGACCGGTTTGCACTATAGGACCGGGATACGAGTTGGCAGGGTAAGGCTAGGCATTGAATTAATTGCGCTAATCATTGGAGCCCTCCTAGGAGGCACAGTTGGAATCGGAACCGCCCTATTTGCGCTCCTAATCGGGCAATCAGTAGCCATTTCTTTAGGTGTCGTAGACCGTCTTACCGTCAAGTAGCCAATAGATTTCTCTTATCCCCCTCGGCTTGTCGGACCGAATCTGACAACATGTCGAAAACACCATGTTAAAAAAACAGAAGGGTAAATTCCATGCTTGATAGCTTCTTTAAAATCAGTCAGCGTGGCTCAACCGTAGGTCGGGAAATTCGTGGCGGAGTCGTCACATTTTTCACAATGGCATACATAGTTGCGCTAAATCCACTCATCATCGGTCTTGCGAAAGATGCTGATGGTAAATACATAGGCGGAGGCGATGCTCCTAATCTTGCATTAGTTGCAGCTGCTACCGCTCTTATTGCTGGCGTTATGACCATCCTGATGGGCGTAGTCGCTAACTTTCCATTAGCCATAGCAACCGGCTTAGGTTTAAATACCTTTGTTGCAGTTGGTATTGCATCCAAAATGAGTTGGGCAGATGCCATGGGACTTGTAGTCCTTGAAGGCATAATTATTTTAATTCTGGTACTAACTGGATTCCGTATTGCGGTATTCAAAGCTGTACCAAGCCAATTAAAGATCGCTATCTCAGTAGGTATTGGCTTATTCATAGCCCTTATCGGACTAGTTGATGCTGGTTTCGTTCGTAGAACCGGAGCTGGTCCAGTACCTGTAACTCTAGGCGATAACGGAAACCTTGTAGGTTGGCCAGTTGTTGTCTTTGCATTTGGTTTGTTCTTAATGATCGGCCTTACTGTTAAGAAGGTTAAAGGTGCACTTCTAATTGGAATTGTTACCTCAACCGCTCTTGCAATAGCTGTTGAATCTGCTTTCAAGATTGGTCCACTATTTAACGGAGCAACAGGAGCAGTAAATCCAAAGGGTTGGAACTTAAACGTACCTGCAATGCCTGAAGCGATTGCTGCTACTCCTAAGTTTGACATCATTGGTGATTTCAATATTTTAGGTGGATTTGATCGAATCTCACTAGTCGCTGCACTTCTTCTAGTATTTACATTATTACTAGCGGACTTCTTTGACACCATGGGAACGATGACTGCGATTGGTAAGCAAGCTGGCTTAGTAGACCGTGATGGAAATGTAGAAGGTGCTGAGCGCATCCTTCTAGTTGACTCAATCGCAGCTGCTGCTGGCGGTGCTGGTTCAGTTTCATCTAATACTTCATACATTGAATCAGCTGCCGGTGTTGGCGAAGGTGCCAAGACTGGTCTTGCTTCAGTTGTAACCGGAGTTCTATTCCTGCTCACTACATTCCTAGCTCCACTAGTTGCAGTGATTCCTTACGAGGCTGCAACTCCTGCTCTAATCATCGTTGGCTTCTTAATGATGACTCAGATTAAGGGAATTGATTGGGATGATTTTGGAATCGCTATTCCGGCATTTTTAATCATTATCTTGATGCCATTTACTTACAATATTTCTGTAGGTATCGGAGCAGGATTTGTTTCATATGTTGTAATTAGACTATTCCAGGGTCGCACTAAGGAAATTCATCCTTTGATGTGGCTCGTTTCTGGTCTATTTATGGTTTACTTCTTGCAATCACCAATTAATATTTGGACTGCATAAGTTAATTAAACAAAGGGGCGCATCTTATGGTGCGCCCCTTTACCATTTAATGGGAGTTAAACCTTTTTCTATCAATCTATTATTAACTTTACTAAAAGGCTTAGAACCGAAAAACCCTCGATAAGCTGAAAGTGGGCTTGGGTGTGGTGAAGAAAACTGATCTAATTGGTTAAATAATTTACCTAGATCCTGTGCTTGCTTTCCCCATAAAACTCCAATCGCTCCCCTTGCTGCAACTACTCTTATAACCACTTCAGTAAATTCATGCCAGCCAATATCAGAGTGTGAGTCAGAGAGTTTTGGAATTACAGTCAGGGATCGATTAAGTAATAGCACGCCCTGGGAAGCCCATTCACTTAGATCGCCATTACTTCTCTTAATACCTAAGTCAGAATCCAATTCTTTAAAAATATTATTTAATGAGGCTGGTAGGGGTTTAATTGAGCTATTTACTGAAAAGGCTAACCCCATTGCATGGGTTGGGTTTGGATAAGGATCCTGGCCAAGTATTACAACTTTTACCTCACTAGGTTCTAACTCTAAACATCTGAAAATACTATCTTTAGAAGGAATAAAATCATCTGTTAATTTTTTTGAGATATCTTTTAAAAGCTTTAAATCAATTAGGTCATGCCAAGGTTTAGGAAGTAGTGCTGCTAAGTTAACGAGCACGAGCGAAGAACCGACCACCTTCATTTTGAACAGTTATGGCCAGCCCATAAGCCTGAGTTAGATTTTGATCAGTTATTACCGATGCCACCTCCCCTTGTGCTACTACAGCACCTTCGCGCAGTAACAATGCATGCGTAGTTCCAACAGGAATCTCTTCAATATGGTGGGTGACAATAACTGTTGCCGGAGCTAAAGGATCTTTAGAAAGTGATTCGATTCTTCTAAGCAGATCCTCCCTGCCTCCAAGATCTAATGATGAGGCTGGCTCATCAAGGAGTAATAACTCAGGGTCTGCCATTAATGCTCTAGCAATTTGTACTCGCTTTTTCTCACCTTCACTTAGGGAACCAAATAAGCGCTCACCTAACTCGCGTACGCCTAACGCAGTTAACAGTGCCATGGCTCTTGATTCATCCCATAAGTCATATTTTTCTTGCCATCTTCCAAGCATTGCATAAGCTGCAGTTAGTACCACATCCATAACTAACTCATCCGGTGGGAGTTGCTCAACTAATGCTGAAGAGGTTAATCCAATTCTTGTTCGCAATTCAAAAACATCTACCTTTCCCAGTTTCTCCCCTAAAATATTTATCTCACCAGTGGTCGGGTGAATTAAGGATGAACAAATTTGTAGAAGAGTTGTTTTCCCCGCCCCATTTGGACCCAAAATAACCCAACGCTCACCTTCAAGCACTTGCCAATTAAGAGGACCGAGAATTACGCGATCACCTCTGCGCACGCTGATATCTGATAACTCCAATATTGCGCTCATAGGAAAGAAAGATACCCCGTGATTGCGCCAAATATGGTTAATCTGAGCCAATGCCGAATAAAAATACCTCAGCCTTTACCGGGCTAATTCTAGTCTCAGGCGAAGATAGACCTGGAATTACCGAAAAGTTGATGTCTTTGCTGTCAGAGTTTTCAATTTCAATTCTAGATATCGAGCAACTAGTAATTCGAGGCCGCCTTATTTTGACAGTTTTAATTGGCTTAAATGAATCTCATGCCGCAGCAGTTGCCGCAGATTTAGAGTTACTTGAAAAAGAAGTAGGACTTGATATTGCAATTGACTTCACTCCTGAGCAAAATCATCCAGAGGTATCTTCAAACCTACATGTTGTAATTATCTCTGATGCTCTGAAACCAAAATCAGTTGCTGTAGTCGCTGCTGAGCTTTCAAAGATTAATGCAAATATAACTGCAATCAGGCGAACCTCGACTAATCCGTTGACAGCGATTGAAATTGATATTTATTGTCCAGATAAATCAATTAAAGAAGTTCAAAAGTTACTAGCTGTAGTTGCTATATCTCATAAGATAGATCTAGCTGTGGAGCAAGGTAGTGGTATGCGAAGTGCTAAAAGATTAGTGATGCTTGACATGGATTCAACACTTATTGCGCAGGAAGTAATTGACTTACTCGCTGCAAAAGCAGGTATGGCTAAGGAAGTTTCAGCGATTACTGAAAAGGCGATGGCTGGTGAAATGGATTTTACCCAATCACTGCAAGCGCGAGTTTCATTACTTACCGGGCTAAATGAATCTATGCTTTCAGCGGTTAGAAGTGAAATCACTTTGACGCAAGGGGCTGAAAAATTAATTCAAACACTCCATTTAAAGGGCCATAAGGTGGGAGTTGTATCGGGTGGATTTATAGATGTAATTGAACCAATTCTAAAAGAGTTAAAAATTGACTTCTATAAAGCTAATAAATTAGAGATTATTGATGGAAAACTAACTGGAAAACTTGAGGGTGTAATCATTGATAGGTCTGCAAAATTAGATGCATTAATTACTTTTGCAAAAAATGAGGGAATTCCGATGTCTCAGACTGTCGCAATCGGAGATGGCGCAAATGATTTGGATATGATTCAAGCAGCTGGTCTTGGTATTGCATTTAATGCAAAGGCTAAGGTTGCAGCGGCGGCGGCCACCACAATTAGTGGATCAGATCTTTCTGCAGTGCTGCTACTAATGGGATTATCAGATTAAATATTAAAACTATTTTTTGCTAACTCACGTAGTTTGGTAACTATTTGTGCGGGATTTGCATCCTTATAAACTGCACTACCAGCAACAAAGCAGTTAGCTCCAGCTAAAGCAGCTTCTGCAATAGTTGAAAGGGATATACCACCATCTACCTGCAGTATCACTGGCTCACCCTTGCTTGAATTAATTTTTGATCTAGCTTGTGAAACTTTTAACATCTGATCACTCATAAAAGTTTGGCCCCCAAAACCTGGTTCAACAGTCATAACTACCAACATATCAATTTCATCTATAAATTCCTCAATTGCAGATAATGGCGTAGCCGGTTTAATTGCAATTCCTACTTTTGCACCATTTGACTTGATATCTGCGATTGTTTGGCGGCAGTTTTTAGCGGCTTCAAAGTGAAATGAAACAGATTTACAACCCGATTGGGCGTATTTAGGTGCAATAGTATCTGGGTCTTCAATCATTAAATGAGCATCTATTGGTAATTTTGAAAACTCAATTATTTCTATCGCCCGCTTGAAGTCAAAAGTAAAGTTTGGGACAAATTTATTATCCATTATGTCAAGATGAATAGCATCAGAGACTGCGGATACTTTACTTATTTCATTTTCCAAATCATCAAAATTAGCGTTAAGAATACTTGGATTAATTAAGATTCTTCCATCACTTCCCATGCTCCTATTTAACCCACCTTTTTGAATAAGACCATAAACATTCCATCAGATTGGTCTTGGTGTGTCCAAAGTTGCATTGTTCCATCTTTAAGCACCCCTTGTTTGTGAGCATCAGCCAGAGTGCTTAACGGCAGAATGCTCATATCTTTGTGGCGAGCTAGAAAATCAAGAACCTGACCTTTTGTCTCAGCAATATGAGGTGAGCAAGTTACATATGCGATTATCCCATTTGGATTTAGTAATTTGTATGCGCTAGTTAAAAGATTTCGCTGTAAGGTAACTAATTCTTTTAAATCATTTATGCTTTTCCGCCATCTGGCCTCAGGTCTTCTACGAAGTGCACCTAGTCCTGTGCATGGGGCATCAACTAATATCCGATCAAAGGTTGAAGAAAAGTTATCTGGATCTGTTGCATCAAAACTAACTACTTGCTGATTATTAACTACCCTTTTAACTAGTTCTGCACGATGTGGAATTGGCTCATTAGCTAAAAATGTTGCGGTTGTATCTTTCTGAGAAAGGGAGTGAAAAAGATATGCAGCTTTGCCACCAGGCCCAGCACACATATCTAGCCAAGATTGACCAATAGTTGCAGTTGTTAGAAAATTTTCAACAACAATTTGTGATCCACGATCTTGCACACCTGCTCTGCGTTGAATTATTGGATCAAACTCCGATGGTATGCCATCTAAATTTGCGGCATTACTAAACCCAGGAATTTGGGTAGCTCCTAGTTGAACTAACTCAGTAGTTGATGACTTGCCAGGCCAAGCAACTATATCGGGAGCTGCTGGAAGATTATTAGCAGCTAATAGTTTTTCAACCTCTGCCCAATCCTTAAGTTGATCATAGAATGAAGAAATGATCCATTCTGGATGTGAATACGAAATCGAAAGCCTCTCTAAGTTAGGCAAATTAGATAATTCGACTAAGTCATTACTAGATGCTGTTACTTTTCTTAAAACTGCGTTTACGTAAGATGCTTTTGATTCTCCTGCAACTAGTTTTGCAACTTCAACCGTTTCAGAGACAGCAGCATGATCTGCCACTCGCATTTGGGTAATTTGGTGAATTCCAATCCGCAGCAAATCTTGAATCTTTGGATCGACTTCAGAAAATTTCCTATCAATATACTTTGTTGCGATGTAGTCATGTCTTCCCTGCATGCGTAATGTTCCATATGATAATTCGGTAGTAAATGCCTTATCAGCTTTCTCCATCTTAGATTTTGAAAGTAATTCGGGCAATCTTATATTTGCATATGCCCCATCACGATTTACCTGATAAACCAATTCATAAGCTACTAACCTAGATTGGCTTGGATTTGGCTTACCCAACTGATAAACCTTCCCGATTTGTAAGTCCTCTAATAAACTCCCCTGCACTCATTTGATTACGGCCTGCTGGAGTTAACTTTTCAATTTCAATAACTCCATTTGCTGCTCCAATAAATAGTTTTTCACCTTCAATAGCAACAGAACATGGTGCAATTTTTTCCATCCCATAGGAAATTCGTAGTCCATCAATCTTTAGCCGTAAATCACCAAGCATCGTCCAGACCCCTGGATTGGCGGCTAATGCTCTATATTGATTTAAAATTTGGTCAATTTGCATACTCCAATCAAGTTTTCCATCGCTCTTTTTAAATTTTGGTGCAAGTGACGCGTCTGTATCTGATTGTGGTGAAGGTGGCACATTTTGAGAAATTAGATCAACTGTTTTTATTGCAAGATCAGCACCTATTACACTCAACCGATCTAACAACTCATCAGATCTTTCCATTGGATTAATGTCAATCTCATGAGTTAAATAAGTTGGACCTGTGTCCATACCCTTATCAAGTTGGAAAACTGTTATTCCACTAGTTTTATCACCTGAAAGAATTGCCCATTGAACTGGTGCTGCTCCTCGCCATTTTGGAAGCTTAGAAAAATGAACATTTATCCAGCCATATTTTGGTAGTTGCAAAAGATCCTGGGGAATTAATTTTCCATAGGCAATTGTTATTACTAGATCGGTCTTTGCTGACAAAAGAAGAGACTTTAAATCATTATTTGATTCTGGTTTACTTATAGAAATCTTTTCTGAAGATGCCCAAAGTGCCAGCTCATTAGCCTCAATTTGCATGCCACGACCCGTGGCTTTATCTGGATTAGTTATTAATCCACCAAACTCATGTTTATTACTAGCAATTAATGCAGTGATGAGCGGCTTGGCCACCGGAGATGATGAAGCAACTAATAATTTCAAAGTATTAAAGACCTAAACCAAATGTTGTATGGGGGGAAACTTTTACTATTGGTGATTTTCCACCCTCAGTGGCAACACCAAACCATTCCGACTCTCTTATTTCTTTCATTGCTAGTTTTCGCTGCTCAGAGTTCATTCGATCAATAAATAGAACACCATCTAAGTGATCAGTTTCATGTTGTAAGCATCTTGCCAAAAGCTCTGTGCCTTCGATGACAACTGGATCGCCGTGCATATTAAAACCTTTTGCAACTGCTTTAAATGCTCGAGGTGTATCGTAAACTAAATTTGGAAATGATAAACATCCTTCTTCGCCATCTTGAATCTCCGCGCTTAGATCAAGTGAGGGGTTAATAAGATGACCTATTTCATCATTTATATCCCAGACAAATACCCGAAGTGGTACACCAATTTGTGGAGCAGCCAACCCAGCTCCAGGCGCTGCCTGCATTGTTTGAGTTAAATCAGCGACTAATTGACGTAGTTCTTTATCAAAATTAACTACCTCACTTGCTGGGGTAACCAATACTGGGTCGCCAAATAATCTAATTGGTTGAATTGCCATGTGCTTATGATACTTCAGTGATCGACTTAAAGATCAAACGGATCAAACCGGACCGTGAAAATCTTCCTAGATTTAACACCTTGCACCTTAGTTATGTCATCTAATAGATCAACTAGTATCTGCGCTTGCTCTAGCTCTACCCTAATAAGAATTTTGCTTTGATAACTATCAATTTTTACTGGTCCAGTTATTTCATATTTGCTCGCACTATTTTTCAAATTTTCAGTAAATTTAGATATCTCTGCGTTATCCCCGGAAACAGCTGCAACTCGGTAATAAGGTGGCAACTTAGCTTGCTTACGACTATTTAGTTCATATGAGGCAGCTGATGATGGGTCCATTTTCAGCATTGCTTGAACAACTGGGTGGTGATTTGGAAGTGAGAGAAATATTTCAGAATCTTGTGAAGCCATATTAAGGAGTGTGAACCAGGCAAATTTTGCTAACTCTTCAGATCTCAATGAAGGACGATTAAATAATTTTTCACCATCTAGCATTGCAACCGCACTATATCGCTCACTTGGCTCAGATCCTGGTGTTGCAACTACAATATAATTACCCATTGGCAATTTTTTAATTTGCTTACTTCCAGATGATATTAGAATTGGAAACTTTGGTATTGCTTTACCAATCTCTTCGGCAGTTCGATCAATACCCTTAGCGATTACAAACGGCCGATTACCTGAACAAAAAGTACATTTCCATTCTGGGTACTTCTTTTGACAGAGATAGCACGTAGGTACGTTTCTTGATTCTTGGATCTGTAACTTACCTCCACAATCACAACTTGCTGTATTTCGACATTTTGAGCAAAGAAAAAGATTTGCATAACCTTTTTCAGCAACCGATATCAAAGCGCTACCACTTGTAACGCCTTTTTTTATCGCAGCAATGAATGAGTTACCCATCTCATTTGTTGTAAATTTAAGATTATTTTTCTGGCGATAGCTCTTTTTCTCAAGCCACCCAATATCAATTAACCTTGAAATCTCTAGTGAATGAGATGATGAAATAAATATTAATGATGTTTGATGATCTCGTAGTAGCGTTATATCTCTAGTGTTCCACCCTGGTGCATGTAATTCATAGTGTGACTGATCTAAATCAGATAGCACAATTACTGTGGCACCAGGTGATAATGGCGTAAATGCCCCACTTCTTGTAGCAAGGATTACTTTTGGTGAGTTAAAAGCAGCATCTAAAAAATTTCTATACCTAAGGCTTTTATTTAGGTGAGAGCCAATCTCTATCAAATCACTTCCAAAGAATCTGGCTAATGGTATGGATAACCGATCAAGATCCTTCTCATCTGGAACAAGTAATAGTACTTGACCTACCTGGGATCTAACCTTTATTAACTCAAGTAAAAAGTGATCCGGGTGAACCGTAATCGGGAAATTTATTCCCCATTTAATTCGCTCCATACTATTTAAAAAGCCATAATCTGCTCTACCAATCAGATCTCTTAGCGCAGTGGATTCATATTTTATGATCTTTTTTTCTCCAAGAATCGCGGTCAGTAGCTTCTCTTCTTTAACAACTCGGCTAGGAATTGCAGACTTTAAAATACTCCAGAAACTACCCCCGAATCGATTGCGGGCAAGTTCAATATGTTTAATTAAATCAGAATTCACTAATCCGCTAGGTGAAGCTAAATCTAAAATTGGTTTTAAACGAACAGTTTGTTCACTTTTATCTTTTCTACCTACTAATAAACCTTCGGTAGTACCTCTTCCAAACTCTACTAATACTTTACTTCCAACCGTTGCGCTCTCATTAAGATGCTGCGGAATAAGATAGTCATAAATTCCCTCTAAATGAGATACAGGAGTCTCAACTAATACACTTGCTACTGGAAGATTTTTTGAAATTAAAACCTGCTCACGATGGGCAGAATTAGATTTTTGTTGCTTTAGTTTTAGTGGAGCAGTCACTGCTTATTTAACTAGTGCCTTAAGAGCAGAAGCTCGATCTGTTTTTTCCCAAGTAAAATCCGGCAGCTCTCTACCAAAATGACCATAAGCAGCGGTTTTTGCATAAATTGGGCGTAGTAGGTTTAAATCGCGAATTACAGCAGCTGGGCGAAGATCAAAAACTTCATTTACTGCCTGTGAAATCTTTAATACATCAAATTTTTCTGTACCAAAAGTTTCAATAAATAAACCAACAGGCTTTGCTTTACCAATAGCATAAGCAACTTGAACCTCACAGCGATCGGCAAGTCCAGCAGCTACAACATTTTTTGCTACCCAGCGCATCGCATAAGCTGCTGATCTATCAACCTTTGATGGATCTTTGCCTGAAAATGCACCTCCACCATGACGGGCCATACCGCCGTATGTGTCAACAATAATCTTTCTACCGGTTAAACCAGCATCTCCCATTGGCCCACCAATTACAAACCGACCAGTTGGGTTTATGAACACCGTAACATTTTTTGTATCAATGTTTAACTCTTTAATAATTGGATTAATCACAAATTTCTTTACCTCAGGTGCTAATTTCTTTTCAAGATCAACATCTGGAGAATGCTGCGAAGAAATAACAATTGTATTTAAAGCAACAGGTTTATCACCCTGGTATTCAATCGTTACTTGAGTCTTTCCGTCAGGTCTAAGGTATTCCAAGGTTCCATCTTTTCTAACTTTAGTTAATTGCTGAGCAAATTTATGAGCAAGAGAAATAGGTAGCGGCATAAGTTCTGGGGTTTCATTACAGGCATAACCAAACATAAGGCCTTGATCACCGGCGCCTTGCAGATCTAATGGGTCAACAGATGATGAAACCCGACTTTCAAATGCGTCATTTATACCTTGGGCTATATCTTGGGATTGCTGCCCGATTGATATTGAAACACCACAGCTATTCCCATCAAAGCCCTTATCAGATGAGTTGTAGCCAATTTCTAGAACAGTATCCCTAACAATATTCATGACATCTGCATAGCCATTTGTTGTGACTTCACCAGCAACATGTACTTGCCCCGTTGTAATTAATGTTTCAACTGCGACTCTACTCTTAGCATCTTGGCTAAGTAATGAATCAAGGATCGCATCAGATATCTGATCTGCAATCTTGTCTGGGTGGCCTTCGGTTACAGATTCAGAAGTGAATAAGCGATTTTTCATGAACTTAACCTAACTTGCTTACTAATTGATCAAGTAATATATCCGAGAGCGTGTCCTTTGATATTTCTGGAACCTTGATCACATTCATACTACGGTCAATTATTAAGCCTTGAGTAAAATCACTGCCAAATACTGCGCCATTTGATACATTATTAACATAAATTAGATCAAGAGATTTGCTAGCTAACTTAGTGCGTCCACTTTCTTCTAGCATTACTAAATCTTCTGAGGTCTCTGCAGCAAAGCCGATGATTACCTGATTTAATTTCTTGTTTGCTGAAAGTAATTTTAAAATATCTGGGTTCTTTGCAAGATCGACTCGATCAAGAGATTCTTTTCTTATTTTAGCCTCAGAATAACTTGCAACCTTTGCATCTGCCACTGCCGCACTCATAATTAATGCATCAGAATGTGGAAATTCTAACTCTAGTACTGCCGACATTTGCTCCGCAGTTTCTACTAAAGTTGTAGTAATTCCTTCAACATTTGGCAGATCAGTATTAGCGGTTACTAGATGTACCTGTGCTCCCCGACTTGCTGCAGCCACTGCTAAAGCAAAACCTTGCTTACCAGATGAACGGTTTCCTATAAATCTAATTGGATCAATTGGCTCTCGAGTTCCACCAGCTGTAATCAGGATTTTCCTGCCAAGTAGATCTGCTAGTTGTGGCAGATGCTTATTAACTTCAGCAATTATGTTAGATGTTTCTGGGTATCGACCTACCCCGAAATCAGATCCAGTCATTCTTCCTTCACCTGGGGTTATTACGGTGAATCCTCGATCTTGCAATATTTTTACATTTTGAATTGTTGCAGCGTTACTCCACATCTCAGGATGCATTGCTGGAACCAATATTTTTGGAGCTGTAGAGGCTAAAACTATATTTGTAAGTAGATCATCAGCACGGCCTGATGCTAATTTGGCTAATAAATCTGCGGTAGTTGGCGCGATTACAATTATATTATTCTCTTTCGCCATAGAAATGTGCGGGACATTTTCTACTTCACTCCAAAGATCAGTAATTACTTTTCGACCTGAAAGTGCTTCCCAAGTTGCTTTACCAACAAAATTTAAACTCGCTTGTGTTGGAACAACATCAACAATAAATCCTTCGTCTTGTAAACGTCGAAGTAAGTCACATGACTTGTATGCCGAAATACCTCCGGCTACACCAAGTAGTAGTTTGCGACCACGGGGAAACATGGCAGGTTTTTAGCTAGCTGAGTCAGTTGGCTTAGGTTCTAAATTTTCGATGGTTAACAGACCATCATTAATTTCACGCAATGCAATTGAAAGCGGTTTTTCATGGACATATGTCTCAACAAGTGGGCCAACATACTCAAGTAATCCCTCACCAAGTTGTGAATAATAAGCATTAATCTGGCGAGCACGCTTTGCTGCATAAAGAACCAAACTATATTTAGAGCCAGCTTTATCTAATAGTGCATCAATTGGCGGATTAGTAATCCCATCAAGTGCTTGGTTGGTCATTAAAGTACCCCTTAAAAAATATGCGGATTAGCGAAGGGCTAAAGATACCAGTTCAGCGACCGATTGCTCTACTTGGTGATTTATCACTACATAATCAAATTCTGCTGCTGCTGATAGCTCCTCTTTCGCCCTATCTAGCCTTGCCTGAGTTGATTGCTCTGATTCTGTTCCTCTATTAATCAATCGAGCAGTTAACTCCTCCCAAGAAGGAGGCTCAATAAATATCAAAATAGCATTCTTGGAATTTTTTCTTACTTGTCTTGCGCCGTTTAATTCAATCTCTAAAATCACATTTTTGCCATCTTGCAATGCCTCATCAACGGCTTTCTTTGGTGTTCCATATTTAGATCCAGCAAAATCAGCCCATTCAAGAAAATCATTGTCTTTAATCATTTGGTTAAATTTGTCTTCAGCTACAAAAATATAGTCAATACCGTCCACTTCACCAGTTCGCATCAATCGAGTTGTTACTGAAACAGAAATCCAAAATCGCTCATCTGCTCGCAATCGGTTTGTTATCGTACTTTTACCGACTCCACTGGGCCCAGAAACAACTAGTAGTTTTCCACTCTTGCGAGAGTTTTTAATCAAAAGAAACTCCTGCCTTAGTAGCTCAATCTGTCGATGCCCGACACCACCAATTCTACGCGATGGTGAGATTTTTGTTCTTTCAAAAATTATCTGAGCACGAGCATGACCAATTCCTGGCACAGACTGAAGCAAGTCCACCAACTTCATTCGTGTAATTGATTTACGCTCGTCCTTAAAAAGATCAAAAAAGAATAATTCACCAGAGGCAACTTGTTCTTTAACCTTGGCACGATCTTGGCGAGCTAATACAGCTTTTTCCCCAGCCTTGCGCCGTGCTCGACTACTTAATCTTGGGGGCAACATTGCTACCCCAAAGTGATTGCGATTTGTTCAATCTTCTTTCGCATTTTCATATCTGTACCATCCCACATGCCAGTTATTGATCTACCAATTACGACGAAGTCAGCACCTTCAGAAAGTGCATCTTTAGGTGTCATGACTCGCACTTGATCGCCAACATCATCACCTTCTACGCGAACTCCAGGAGTAATTAAAACCGCGGAGTTGGAAAGTTTTCGAAGTTGACCAACTTCAAAGGCAGAACACACAAGTGAGGTAGCACCTGCAGATAAAGCATTACTAGCCCAGTTTTTAGTTGTTTCATTTATATTTAATTTCTGACCCATTAATGAAAAATCTTCTTCAGAAAAAGATGTCAACACTGTTACAGCCGTGATAGAACCTTTCGGTAAGGCTTTAGCTGCTGCACTTATCATCTTACTTCCACCACTAGCGTGAATCGTTAGGAATTTAGGAGATAAATCGGCAACAGATTCCACTGCCCCCTTTACGGTATTTGGGATGTCATAAAGCTTAAGATCCAGGAATAAATTAAATTCACTATCTTTTTGTAACTCCTTAATTCCATTTGAACCATGCTTAAGATAGAACTCAAGACCCACCTTAAAATGATCAATTAAGTTACTAGATGCTTTAATCCAAGATTTTGCCTGCTGGATATCTTTCGTGTCTAGAGCAAGGATAATAGGTAATGTCATTAGATTCCTCTGTGTGCAAACCCAATAGCATCACGAAAATCGTTAAAACCTTTTTGTGTTAATAGCTCTGCTAATTGATTCTTAATTTTAATTACTGCAGTTGGATCGCCAAAAGTTGCAGTACCAACTGACACTGCGCTTGCCCCAGCTAAAATTAGTTCCAGCGCATCTCGACCGGACGCAACTCCGCCCATTCCTACAATCGGAGTATTTGGGAATGCTTGGTGAACCTGATAAATCGCACGCACTGCCACTGGTCTAATCGCAGGCCCTGATAAGCCACCAGTTTTACCAGCCAACTTTGGTCTCATTGTGTTTGTATCAATAACCATACCTAGGAGTGTATTAATTAGCGCCAAAGAATCTACACCTGCATTTATAACTGCAGCAGCAATTTCGACAATATCAGTTACATCAGGTGATAACTTTGCGATAATTGGAAGCTCTCCCCCAATATTTCGTCTAACTGACTCAATAACTGCAACTGCTGTATCTGGCTGACAGGCGAAGACTTGCCCTCTATTTTCAACATTTGGACAAGAAATATTTACCTCAACTGCACTTATTCCAGAAACTGCTCTTAACCTTCTTGCTAAAACACCATACTCATCAACGGTTTCACCTGCAATTGAAACAATAATCTTTGCTTGTTGGGAAACTAGCCAAGGAATATCTTTTTCTAGAAAAACATCAATACCAGGACCTTGCAAACCAATTGAATTAAGCATGCCACTTGGTGTCTCCGCCATTCGCGGTGTCATACGCCCAGTTCTAGGCTTAGTCATAATTGATTTTGTGACGATGGCACCAATTTCTGTGAGTGGAAAAAATTGAGCAAGTTCACTTCCTGAACTAGCGCAACCACTGGCGGTAAATATTGGATTTGAAAATCTTTTACTACCGATTTTTGTTGAAAAATCTAAAGTACTCATTTTTACAACGCATCCATTACTGATTTGCGATCCCAAATAATTTCAGAACCGTCCATTACTGGCCCATCGATACATGTTCTAACCATTTTTATACCATCTTCATGCTTAATTGGAACTACACATGTCATACAAACACCAATTCCGCATGCCATGGCCTCTTCAACTGAACATTGATGTGAGATATCAAACTCTTCGGCAATTTTTGCGATTGCAGATAACATCCCCATTGGCCCGCAAGAGTAAATAACCTCAGTTTTATACTCACGAATTAATCTAGGTATTGCCTCACTAATCTGCCCATGAATACCAGCACTTCCATCATCTGTAGTTAAAGTTAAAGATGAAACACTTCGCTTTCCTTCAAGTGGAGCATAAATTTTATTAGCTGTGCTAGCTCCTAACACCATATCAACTCGACATCCACGATTCTTTAGCAGTTCAGCTAGAGCAAATAGTGGAGCAGATCCGTAGCCACCACCGATTAACATCGTGTTTGCATTTGTTGTTGGCACACCAAAGGCGGTACCAAGTGGTCCAACTAAATCAACAAAGTCTCCAACATTTCTAGCACAAAGCCATTTACTTCCTTCACCGTGGGCTGCAACAACTAATTCAATACTCCCGCCCATTGGCCCTTTATCTAACGCTCTATATATCGCAAAAGCTCTACGTAAAATTAGAGCAGATTGGGAACCTCCAACTGATATTGCAACAAAGTTGCCAGGCTTGCACGCAGCAGCAACTTGTCCAACTGCAAAGACCATATGATGATATGGCCCAACTTTTTTATTACTAATTACTTCAGCATCAATTTGAACTGCTGAGCGGTTTATCTTTTGGGAAATCATGACTTCATCCACTCTTGTAGGGATTTAATACTAAACTCATCTTTTTGTAGTGCTGCAATCCCAGCCACTGCTGCTTTAAAACCAGGGATAGTAGTTATGCAAGAGACAGACCGAGCAATTGCAGCAGTTCGGATTAAAAACCCATCCTGCCTTGAACCTCGCCCAAGTGGGGTATTAATAACTAATTGAACTAATCCTTTTGTAATAACATCATTTGCTGACAATTGATTAGAACCTGGGTCTGAATTTTTTCTCACCAGCTCCGATGGCACGTTCTTACTACTTAAGAATTGATTTGTACCAGCTGTACTATAAATTTTAAAACCTAATTCATGCATCTCTCGAGCTGCTCGCCAGCCTGATTCTTTATCACGCTCTGATAATGAAATAAATACAGCACCTGATTTTGGTAAAGGCCCGAACGCTGCAGTTTGGCTTTTAGCAAAAGCTAGTCCAAAGTTATTTGCGATTCCCATTACCTCACCAGTTGATTTCATTTCTGGACCAAGGACTGAGTCAACACCTGTGCCATCGACTCTTCGAAAGCGATTAAATGGTAATACTGCTTCTTTTACAGAAACCCCATTTGCGTGACCATCACCTGACTTGGGCAAAATTAACTCCTTGCGCAAATCAGCAATTGATACACCTGTCGATATTAAAGCTGCAGCCTTAGCTAATGCAATACCAGTTGCTTTAGCAACAAATGGGACTGTCCTAGAGGCTCGTGGATTTGCTTCTAATACATATAACTTCTTCGGGCTACCACTAATTGCAAATTGAATGTTAATTAATCCTCTAACTCCAACATCTTTTGCAATCTTTTCAGTAGCTTGTCTGATTTGTACAAGCTGTTCCTTTTCTAAAGAGATGCTTGGTATCACGCATGCTGAATCACCTGAATGAACTCCAGCCTCTTCTATATGTTCCATTACCCCCGCTAAATAAAGTTCTTCCCCATCAAATAAAGCATCTACATCAATTTCAATAGCATCATCTAAAAACTTATCGATTAATACTGGGTGGTTAGGAGTAATTGCTGTTGCTTTTTCGATAAATCCTCTAAGAGTTTCTTCATCATAAACAATTTCCATTCCTCTTCCACCTAATACATATGATGGCCGCACGAGAATTGGGTAGCCAATTTGGCTTGCAATCTTTGCTGCCTCATCATATGAGTTAGCCATTCCGAAATTTGGAGCAGATAAATTATTATTTTTTAAAATTTCACCAAATGCTCCTCGTTCTTCTGCCAAATCAATTGCATCTGGTGAGGTTCCCAGGATTTTAACGCCAGCCTCCATTAACCCTCTTGCAAGTCCTAGTGGAGTTTGCCCTCCAAGTTGAGCAATAACTCCAAGTACTGGACCAGCCGCAGTTTCAGCCGCAATTACTTCTAATACATCTTCTAAAGTTAATGGTTCGAAATAAAGTCGATCAGATGTGTCGTAGTCAGTTGAAACTGTCTCTGGGTTGCAGTTAATCATGATCGTTTCATAGCCAGCATCTCGTAATGCAAATGAAGCATGCACACATGAATAATCAAATTCAATACCTTGGCCTATCCGGTTTGGGCCACTTCCTAAAATAATTACTGCTTGCTTAGTCCTGGGTAGAACTTCACTTTCCTCATCATATGCCGAGTAATAATAAGGGGTAAGTGCTGCAAATTCACCCGCGCAAGTATCAACTGTTTTATAAACTGGGTGCAGATTAAAAGTATTTCTAGCTAGCTTAATCTCAGCTTCAGTTACATTTCGCAGAGTTGCTATTTGCAGGTCAGAGAAGCCCATCATTTTCGCAGATCTAAGTAGTTGCTTTGTTAATTCACCAGAAGATGTGATTTCTTTTGCTTTTTGATTAATCAGATTTATTTGTTCCAAAAACCAAGGATCTATCTTGGTTACTTCATAAACTTGTTCAACACTAGCCCCAAGATGCATTGCCAGTTGCAGCTGCTGCAACCTAAATTCTGTGGGGGTAGCGATCAGCTTCATTAAGGTAGCTAAATCACCGCCATTCCAAGTAAAACTAGCACCAGATTTTTCAAGTGAACGTAAGGCTTTCTGAAGTGCTTCTGGAAAACTTCGTCCAATAGCCATTGCTTCGCCAACGCTTTTCATTGTTGTAGTCAAACGAATATCAGCTTCTGGAAATTTTTCAAAAGCAAACCTTGGCACTTTAACGACTACGTAATCAAGTGATGGTTCAAATGATGCTGGAGTTAATTTTGTAATGTCATTATCGATTTCATCTAAGGTATAGCCGATAGCTAATTTTGTTGCTATTTTTGCAATTGGAAAACCTGTGGCTTTTGAAGCAAGAGCTGAGGATCTTGAAACTCTAGGATTCATCTCTATAACAATTATCCGACCATCTACTGGATTTACAGCAAATTGGATATTACAACCACCAGTTGCAACACCAACTTCGCGAATGATTGCGATAGACAGGTCTCGAAGCTTTTGATATTCGACATCTGTAAGCGTCATTGCTGGTGCTACTGTTATTGAATCACCTGTATGGACTCCCATTGGGTCAACATTTTCAATACTACAAACTATTACAACGTTATCTTTATTATCACGCATAACTTCCAATTCATACTCTTTCCAGCCAATAATTGATTCTTCAAGTAATACTTCAGTTGTTGGACTATGACGCAAACCTGCGCCCGCAATTTGATTTAAGTCTTGCTCATTAAAAGCAATTCCAGAACCTAGCCCACCCATGGTGAAAGAAGGTCTTACTACAACTGGATAATTAAGTTCCTGGGCAGCAGCAAGACAATCACTCATTGTGTGACAAATCTTTGATTTTGCAGATTCTCCCCCGATAAGTGCAACTATCTTTTTGAAAACTTCTCGATCTTCACCACGCCTAATTGCCTCAACATCAGCTCCAATTAACTTTGTCCCATACTTCTCAAATGAACCACGCTCATGAAGAGTTATCGCAGCATTTAATGCAGTCTGTCCTCCCAAAGTAGCAAGTACAGCGCTAGGGCGCTCTTTATCTAAAATCTTCTCAATTACCTCAGGTGTAATTGGTTCTATATATGTGGCATCAGCAAACTCTGGGTCAGTCATAATTGTTGCAGGATTTGAGTTAATTAAAATTACCCTGATTCCCTCACTACGAAGAACTCGACAAGCTTGTGTTCCTGAATAATCAAATTCACATGCTTGACCAATAACAATTGGCCCACTTCCGATAACTAAAACGCTCTCAATAGATTTATCTCTAGGCATTAATATCCTTTAAACCTATTCTGGGATTTTCCATTAACTTAACAAATCTTTCAAACAGGTAGGAAGCATCATGTGGACCGGCGGCAGATTCTGGATGGTACTGAACTGAAAAAGCTGGTATCGAAATCATTTCAAGCCCTTCAACTACTGAATCATTTAGTGAAATATGACTTACTCGACCACTTCCATAAACTGTATGAAATTCAACCTCTTTTGGCGCTGCCACAGCAAAACCATGATTATGCGCAGTAATCTCAACTTTCCCAGTTGTTAAGTCAATCACCGGTTGATTAATTCCACGATGCCCAAATGGTAATTTATAAGTTTCAAATCCTAAAGCTCTGCCTAAAATTTGATGGCCAAAACAAATTCCAAAAAACGGTATCTCCTCAAGTAAAACGCTTCTAACTAACTCAACAACTATAACCATTGCGGCCGGATCTCCTGGACCATTTGAAAGAAATACACCATCAACATTTAATTCTTTTATCTGATCTAAGGTGGTGGTAAGTGGCAAGACATGAACTTGAATCCCTAATTTAGCCATTGCCTTTGGGGTCGCAGCTTTAATACCTAAATCAATTGCAGCAACTTTAAATTTAGTTACAACCCCTTTTGGTGGGTTAATAATGTAGGGCTGCTTTGTAGTTACATCTGCTGCTAGAAATGCCCCACTCATTGGAGCGGTCTTACGTACTCTAACTACCATCTCTTCTTTTGTAAGTTCGGTATTACTAAAAATGCCGACTCTCATTGCCCCTCGATCACGTAAATGCCTTGTGATCGCTCGAGTATCCACGCCTTGAATACCAACCACATCGGAATCAATTAACTCTTGCTCAAGGGATTTTTCACTTCGCCAATTACTTGATGTTGGTGAAGGATTTCTTACAACAAAGCCAGATACCCAAATCTTTTCAGACTCTTCATCATTTTTATTAACACCGGTATTGCCTATATGCGGCGCAGTCATGATCACAATCTGTTTATGGTAGGAAGGATCAGTTAATGTTTCTTGGTAGCCGGTCATGCCAGTTGAAAATACTGCTTCACCAAATGTTTCACCCTCTTTTGCCCAAGATAAACCCTCAAAAATACGGCCATCATCTAAAACAAGGTAGGCAGATGATTTTTTATCCATTATTACCGCTATTCACACTCATGACATTACCTGATTTCATACTGAAGTTACCGTTATAGATCACATCGGTGATAACCCCAGGAAGTGTCATGCCCTGAAATGGTGTATTTCTACTCTTTGATTTCATTTTATTTCTATCTACCTGCCAGCTAGAACTTGGATCTAATAATAGTAAATTAGCGACACTACCTTCTTTAATACTTTGGCCTTGTGTTTTATAACCTGCAATCTGCGCTGGCCGCACCGACATTCGATCAACTAATTGTGACCAATCCATCAACTTGCTTTCAATCATCGTCTTAATGACAACAGATAGAGATGTTTCAAGGCCGAGCATTCCAAAAGCTGCAGCCTGCCACTCACAATCCTTATATTCTTCTGAGTGAGGCGCATGATCTGTCGCAACCACATCAATAACACCTTCGGCTAATCCTTCCCGTAGCGCCATTACATCTTTTTGGGTTCGAAGTGGTGGGTTAACTTTATAAATTGGATCATAATTTTCTACTAGTTCATCTGTAAGAAGTAGATGATGAGGTGTAACTTCAGCAGTAACTTGAATACCACGTTTCTTCGCCCATCGAATTAATTCAACTCCACCTGCGGTCGTAACATGACAAATATGTAATCTAGATTGAACATGCTCTGCTAACAAGATATCCCTAGCGATAATTGCTTCCTCAGCTATTGCTGGCCATCCTGGTAAACCTATTCGGGCTGAAACACTTCCTTCATTCATTTGAGCATTTATTGTCAGTCTTGGCTCTTGTGCGTGTTGAGCAATTATTCCGTTATATGTTTTTACATACTCTAAAGCTCTTCGCATGATTAGCGGATCAGCAACACAATTTCCATCATCACTAAATATTCTTACAGCTGCTATCGAATCAGCCATCGCACCAAGTTCAGCTAATTGTTCACCTTTAATACCTTTTGTAACAGCGCCAATTGGATTTACATCACACAAACCAGCATCTTTACCAAGTCTGTATATTTGTTCAACAACTCCGGCAGTATCGGCAACTGGGTTTGTATTCGCCATTGAAGATATTGCGGTGTACCCACCAGCTACTGCTGAGGTAGAGCCAGATAAAACGGTTTCAGCATCTTCTCGCCCTGGCTCACGCAGGTGAGTATGAAGATCAACTAATCCTGGCAGCAACATTTTGCCCGTTGCATCAATTACTTCACCAGACTTACCACCACTCGCTTTACTAACTTTTGAAATCAAGCCATTTTGTATTTCAACATCAACCAGACTTCCATCGGCTAACTTTGCATTTATAATTTTTATCATTTACTACCCACCAATGCTGCGCCACCAAGAAGTTCATATAAGACTGCCATTCGAACTGAAACACCATTTTTTACCTGATCAACGATTACTGACTTTAAGTCATCTGCGCTATCGGCTGATATTTCTAATCCCCGATTCATAGGGCCTGGGTGCATAACAATTGCATTCTTTTTTAGTTTCATAAGCCTTGAATTATTTAATCCATACCGACGAGAGTATTCACGCTCAGTTGGAAAAAATGAATCTGCCATTCGCTCTAGTTGGATTCTAAGCATCATAACAACATCACATTTTTCTATTTCACTATCGAGATCATAAGAGACTGTGACCGCCCAATCATTTACTCCAACTGGTAATAATGTTGGTGGCGCTACTAAGACTACTTCTGCGCCTAATTTAGTAAGTAGTAAAACATTACTTCGAGCAACTCTAGAATGAAGAATATCTCCAACAATTAATACTCTAAGCCCAGATAAATCCTTTTTGTTTTCAGCAAGGTGCTGCTTGATTGTAAAAGCGTCAAGTAAGGCCTGAGTTGGGTGTTCATGAGTGCCATCACCAGCGTTTATCACCGCTGCTTGAATCCACTGTGTGTCTGCAAGTCGCTTTGCTGCCCCACTGCTTCCATGTCTAATTACAACCGCATCTGCTCCCATAGCCTGCAAAGTTTGAGCAGTATCTTTAAGACTCTCACCCTTACTTATCGATGATCCTTTTGCTGAAAAATTGATTACATCAGCTGATAATCTCTTAGCAGCTGTCTCAAAACTAATACGTGTTCTTGTGGAGTCTTCAAAAAATAGATTAACGATTGTTTTACCACGCAGAGTTGGTAGTTTTTTATTTGGCCCATCGGTAATTGCGGCTAATTCTTTAGCGGTAGCCAATAAATTAAGTGCTTCATCCTTTGTCAGATCTGCTGCTGAAAGTAGGTGGCCTGTAATCATTTAATCAACTCCACAAGATCTTCCTTGTCATACTCGGCAAGATGAACTTTCACGCTCTCACTCTTGGCAGTTGGAATATTTTTTCCAACATAATCTGCCCGAATAGGTAGCTCTCGATGGCCACGGTCGACTAAAACAGCTAGCTGAACACTTCTAGGTCTTCCTAACTCTCCAATAGCATCAAGTGCTGCCCTTATCGTGCGGCCTGAGAAGAGAACATCATCGATTATGACTAAGTCTTTACCCTCAATACCACCGGCTGGCACCCTAGTTGGTAGCAATGGTTTAGGAGGACGAAGCCTTAAGTCATCGCGGTGCAGGGTTATATCTAAAACTCCAGTAGCAACTTCTCCTTCAATCTCAGTAATAAATGTTGAGATGCGGTCAGCAAGGAATGCGCCGCGGGTAGGAATACCCATTAAAACTAAATTAGTAATACCTTGATTATGTTCAATGATTTCATGTGAAATACGTTTAAGTGCGCGATCTATGTCGCTGCTAGATAGCAAAATACCCATTTACTTCTCCTTCGCCGCCTCTCGGGACGGATCGTTAAAGGAATCGCCGAATAGTATCAGATGATCTGTGGATATCTAAAATCATCAAAATCTAGGTGTGGTTAGCCTGTAGCAATGAACAAAAATAACCCAGCAGATCGACTAAGAATAATCAGAAAATCCAAAGGGTGGAGCTTGCAAGATGTAGAGCGAAACTCAAACGGTAAATGGAAAGCGGTTGTAATCGGCTCTTATGAAAGGGCAGACCGAGCAATCTCTTTAAAAAAAGCAATTTCGCTTATGGATTTTTACCAAGTACCCGTATCGGAGTTATTCCCTGATATACCTCCACAAGTGAGCACTCGTAGTATCGCACTTGATCTAGTTAAATTATCAGCAGAACAAAGTGAATACTCATCCACGATTCAAAGGTTTGCACGAGGCATTTGCGATCGGCGCAAAGATTGGAACGGTCAGGTACTGACAGTACGAGTTAATGATCTACAATTTTTGGCTATGTTATCGCAACAAGGAGAGCCGGAATTACTTGCTGAACTAGAAAAACTAGGGCTAATTAAAGCCTAGAATGCTATTGAATCCTTTAGTTTAATGATTCGGCCTAAAACGCCATTTATATAACTAGAGGATTCATCAGTTGAAATAGATTTTGCTAACTCAACTGCTTCATCACAGGCTACTTGAAGATCAATATCTGATGCCCAGAGTATTTCAAAGATTGCAATCCTTAATATGTTGCGGTCAATTGGCGGCATTCGATCCATATCCCAACCCTGCGCATATGTAATAATTAATTCATCAATCTTGTTTATATGCTGAGCTACCCCTGTTAAGAGAGTTAGTACGTAGGGTTCTTGCGATAGTTCAGTAGCTCCTCGAGCCCCAAAGAGATCTGATGCTTGAACTTTTTTTATATCCGCTTCATATAAAAAATCAAGCGCCCGTTTACGAGCCTTACTACGCGCGGACACTTTTAGTTTGCTCGACCTAGATAAGCACCGGTTCGAGTGTCAACTAATACTTTTTCATCCTGTTTAATGAAAAGTGGAACCTGAACTGTAATGCCAGTTTCAACTGTTGCAGGTTTTGTACCACCGGAAGATCTATCACCTTGTAAACCTGGCTCAGTATAAGTAATTTTTAATTCAACAGATGCAGGTAATTCTATAAAAAGTGGATTTCCTTCATGCATTGCAACAATAGCATCAGTGTTTTCTAACATGTAATCAACAGCATCGCCAACAGTTTCTTTGCTAATTCTAATTTGGTCGTAATTGGTTGAATCCATAAACATAAAATCTTCACCATCTTTATAGAGATATTGCATATCTCGTTTTTCAACTGAAGCAACTTCAACCTTTACGCCAGCATTTAATGTTTTTTCAACAACTTTGCCAGAGAGGACTGATTTCATTTTTGTGCGAACAAATGCTCCGCCTTTACCAGGCTTAACATGTTGAAACTCGACAACATTCCAAAGCTGACCATCAATATTTAAGGTCATGCCATTTTTAAGATCATTTGTTGTTGCCATTTTTATCCCATCCAAACATGATTAACTCTGATATTTACCAGAAAATTATTGGCCTAGCCTACCTTGTTAGCCAAGTAGTTTTTGCATTGCAATTAGCGCAAGGTGATAGCTCTCAACGCCAAACCCAGCAATTGTTCCATTTACTACCCCGCTAATAACCGAAGTATGGCGGAACTCTTCGCGAGAGAGTGGATTTGATAGGTGCACTTCAATTACGGGCGCTTTAAGCATTATCACTGCATCCCGAATCGCATATGAATAATGAGTAAAGGCTGCAGGATTAAATATCACTGGCTGCTTTTTATCTGCAGCCTCATGTAGGAGAGAGATTAATTCACTTTCACTATCACTCTGCTTAACATCGACATCAATTCCAAGTGAGGTGGCTTTTGATTCAATGGCTTTCCTCAAACCAGCATAATCGAGATCACCATAATAACTTTTTTCCCGCAGATCAAGACGAGAAAGATTAGGGCCATTTAGAATCAATATCTTCATTTGCTTATTCTCTCATATACCTTTGCAAGGGTGCTCAATGAAACATCTTCTAACCAGACTGGTTTCCCGATTTTGCTAATCCCAATAAAACGTAATCGAGACTGCTTTACCTTTTTATCCTGCATGAGCAATACGGACAAACTATTCCACCTACTCCTGCTGTAGCTCAGAGGTAGATTAAAGTTTCTTAGCAGTTCGCGATGTAGCAAAACCGCAACCTCAGATAAATTACTTAATTCTTTGCTCAATTCTGCCGCGAATACCATTCCAATACTTACAGCCTCACCATGGCGCAATTTATACTTACTATCTTTCTCAATCGCATGTCCTAAGGTATGACCGTAGTTTAAAATCTCGCGAAGTTTGCTCTCTTTAAAGTCTTTAGAGACAACATCGGCCTTTACTTTAACGGCTCGAGAAATTAATTGTGGATAATCCAAAATATCTTCTTGCACAAGATTTAAAATCTTATAATCAGCAATGAAGCCACATTTAATTACTTCTGCCATTCCAGCAGAGATATCCCGCTTGGGTAGACTTTCTAAAAAGTGCGGATCTATAAATACTTTTTTAGGTGAATAAAAAGACCCGATTAAATTCTTTCCGGCACCAGAATTAATTCCGGTTTTTCCGCCAACACCAGCATCAACCATTCCGGCAAGTGATGTTGGTATCGCATACCAACTTATCCCTCTAAGCCATGTTGCAGCGGCAAAGCCGGCGACATCGGTAGTAGCTCCCCCGCCAAATCCAATAATGGCATCTGATCTTTCCAATCCTATGGATGCTGCTTTTCGCCAAATACGATCTAAGAACTGAGCACTCTTTTGACTCTCACCATTTGGAGTTGGAAGTAGAAATAAATTTTTCGATTCTTTTATTTTAAATAGCTTTATAAGAGAGGCGGGGGCTAATAGCAAAACTTTTCTATGGTTATTACATATTTGCTTGATCGCACTTGAAAATTCAACCCCTATTTCAACCTGGTAATTATGCTCAGCTTTTACGTTTATTATTTTCATAATTTACTCTTTAGCTTTTCACTAATAATTTTGGCAACTTCTGCCGGTTTCTTATTATCAGAAGACACAATTTCGGTCGCAAGTCGCTCATATATAGGCCGGCGATCATTCATTAAATTCAGCCACTGCTGGCGAGGGTTTATCAAAAGTAGAGGTCTATCTTTATTAAATCCAACTCTATTTGCTGCCTGTGAAATTGAAACATCAATGAATACTATGGGAAAGTCGCATGACTCTAATTTATGTTGTGTTTCTACAGTAATTGGAGCACCACCACCTAATGCAATAACGCCGGAAAAGTCCGTGAGTAATTTACTAACAACATCAACTTCCATTTTACGAAATATCTGCTCACCATCATCAACAAAAATTTCAGAAATCTTTTTACCGGCTATTTTCTCAACCTCACTATCACTATCAATAAATGGCATTGATAGCTCTTTAGATAAAGCACGACCTACTGAGGATTTACCCGCACCCGGTGGGCCGATTAAGACGATTTTCGTAAGCATTACTTTATATCTAAGGTTTTTATGTAGTTCTCAAAGTTTCGCTTAGTCTCTTGCAAGCTATCACCACCAAATTTTTCAAGCACTGCATCTGCCAGTACTAAAGCAGCCATAGCCTCTGCCACAATTCCAGCGGCAGGAACAGCGCACACATCTGAGCGTTGATTAATTGCTTTAGCTGGTTCACCGGTTGCTACATCTATTGTGTCCAATGCTTTTGGAACAGTAGATATTGGTTTCATTGCAACCTTAACTCTTAGAATTTCCCCGTTACTAACTCCACCTTCAGTGCCACCAGCTCGATCAGTGCGCCTTGCAATTGCACCTTTAGAGTTCTTCTCAATTTCATCATGAGCAACAGTGCCTCGCCGTCTTGCAGTTGTGAAACCGTCACCAATTTCTACACCTTTAATAGCTTGAATACCCATCATTGCTCCAGCAAGTTTTGCATCTAGGCGTTTATCCCAGTGTGTATAAGAACCTAATCCTGGTGGTAAGTTATAAGCTAAAACTTCAACAACACCACCAAGTGTGTCTCCATCACGATGGGCTGCTTCAATCTCTTTAACAATTGCTTCACTTACTTTTTGATCAGCACATCGCACTGGGTTCTCATCAATTCGATTTCGATCTGCAATGGTAGGTAATGAATAATCTTCAGACACACTGACCTCACCAATTGAAATCACATGACTTAATATTTCAATTCCAACTGACTGCTTGAGAAAAGCACGAGCCACCGCTCCTAGTGCAACTCTTGACGCTGTCTCTCTTGCACTTGCCCTCTCTAAAACGGGTCTAGCATCAGAAAAATTAAATTTTTGCATCCCTACTAAATCTGCATGTCCAGGACGTGGCCTTGTTAAAGGCGCATTTCGAGCAAGATCTTTAATTTCATCTTCAGGAACAGGATCTGAACTCATAACTTTTTCCCACTTGGGCCACTCTGAATTTGCAATTTGAATAGCAATTGGGCCACCTTGTGTTATGCCAAGTCGAATACCGCCAGTAATAGTTATTTTGTCAGCTTCAAAATTCTGACGAGCACCTCTGCCAAAACCTAATCGGCGGCGAGATAAATCTGCGTCAATATCTTTACTAGTGATGAGAACATGTGCAGGAATTCCCTCAATAATTGCTGAAAGAGCAGGACCGTGTGATTCACCTGCTGTTAGCCAACGAATCACAAGACTCCCCTAATCAATATTTAGAAGAGTATTCTCTCAGATCAGATACTTATCTCGCCGCCAATTTAACCTCTTACTCAGAGAATTCTTGCTAAATAGGTACCACAGATCATAAATGGCGCAAAGGCAATGGCAGGTGATCTACTTATTAATGCATAAAGACCGCCAAGAATCCATGTGAAAGAAAGCGAATTCACCAAGGCAGTAACTGAACCAAGCTGTAACGCTAATAAAAACGACAACTTGATATCCCCTGCACCTATTACGCCTTTAGCTACCATATTAAGCAATAGATAGAAAGAAAGATTTAAACAACCAAATAACCAATTACCCAAATTTGGTATCAATAACAAAAAAATAACAAATAAATCAATATTTCTGATTAAATGAAAGCGGATATCATAAAATGACATCCAGGTCAGCATAAGTAACAGAAGAATTTGAATTGCCATTACAGCAGGTTAGAGATTTAAAATCTCTAAAAGTATGGTTGTGGATTAACCCTTAACGGCCGCATTTGCGACTTTAAGCAATTCTTTCCTCATTTCATCAAAATCAAACTCTTTTTGTGAAAAATAATTTATCTGAAATAGTGCCTGCTCAACTAGAAGAGATAGTCCTCCAATTACATTTCTTCCTAGATTCTGGTACCGCTTTGCTAGCTCAGTGGGCCATGGGTGGTAAATAACCTCAAAGAAATCTGCTTTTGTTGAGATAATTGAAAGTCCATCAGTTGCACCGGCAGGTGTAGTAGAAATAATCAAATCTCTATCTTGAATCTCTTCAAATCGATGCCAATCTAAAAACTCAATATCTAAATCAACTGCGGCGGCGTGTAACTGATCATGGCGAGTCACAGATCTAGTTAAAATTGAAAGTTCTGAACCACTTCCTCTTAAAGCACCAATCGCAGCACGAGCAGTTCCGCCTGCACCAAGAATCGCAATTTTCTTGCCAAAATATGGCTTAAGCAGGTTTTTAAAAGCTAGCAAGTCAGTTGATAAACCAATACTTCCAGTTGATTCAAAGATAATTGTATTAACAGAGGTTATTTGCTTAGCAACTGGGTCAACTCTATCCACAAATCCAATTGAAATTTCCTTTAATGGCATAGTTAATGCAAGGCCTCTATACCCAGAATTTTTTGCTTCAAAATAATAATCACCAAACTTATCTTCACTTATTTCAGCACTTAAGAATTCTGCTTCTACCCCAAGGATCTTGTAAGCAGTGGAATGTAATAGGGGCGAGAGAGAATGGCTAATTGGGTAACCAGCCACCGCCAACTTAATCATTAAACAAACCTGCCTTTTCGTTTTTCTTAAACTCACTTACCCAAACTAGGAATTCGTCATAAGATTTTGTAAATCTAGTGTCACTAGGTTTCACTGTCACATAGTAGAGCCACTGCCCGTTTGCAGGATTAACTGCAGCCTCTAACGCAGCCTGACCTGGATTTCCAATTGGGCCTGGCGGCAATCCACGATATCGGTAAGTGTTATAAGGAGATTTTATTTCTAGTAATTTATATGGCAAGCGAATTTTTCCTCTTAAATTCATCGCATAATCAATTGTTGCATTTATCTGCAAAGGCATGCCTACTTTTAATCTGTTATAAATAACCCGAGCAATTTTTGAAAAATCTTGCTCATCACCTTCTGCTTGTAACATAGACGCTATTGTTAAAAGCTCATACGGGGTAAAGCCACTATATCCTTGATCAATCTTGCTAGCTTTAGCCGCTAAATTAAAGCGATCAACCATTTGTTGAACTGCATTATCCGTGCTTAAACCAGGAATAAATGCATATTGAGCTGGAAACAAAAACCCTTCTAGATTATTAGTGTTATATTTTTTATCAGGTTTTACATCTTTTGATAATACGCCTTCAACCAAATTTGATTTTGATAATAGATCTAATATTTCATTCTTTCGTAAACCCTCATTAAACCCAAATAGACCTCGATTGCGTTTGCCATCAAGAAGTTGTTCAAAAGCTGCCCGAGATGATATTTTCAAATCAATCTCATGAACTCCAGGAGAAATTGATTTAGCACGCTTTTCATTTATCGCAATTTTATAAAAAACTTTACTTACTTTTATCACTCCAGATTTATAAAGCTTCTGAGCTATTTCAGTACCACTATCTCCAGGTTCGATAAAGATTTCAACTTTTTGATCTGACGTAGTAGCCCGATAGTCATTAAGTAGGAACGCGTTATGGATAAACACTGCGGATATAGAAAATGTTACACAGCCAAGTAACATGCCAATTAAACGTCTCACATAAGCCTACCTATTGCTGTTCCAGATCTCTCACTAAGTATTGCACTCTCTAATATATTTATAGCTGCAATTTGATCAATAATATGTTTACTATCTCTTTCAGATTTTCCTACTTCCCGCATTTGAGCATAAGAATTGGCGGTAGTAAGCCGCTCGTCTACAAAATAAATCGGACCCTTAAAAACACTTTTTAATAAGATTGCAAACTCAGCAACATCTGCAGATTTCGCACTTTCCTCCCCCGATAAATGCTTTGGATCACCTACAACAATATAAATTGGTTCAACTTCTTTTACTATTTCTAATAATTTATCGACTAATTTTTCATTATTTAAGATAGTTGCATGGGGTGAAACTAAAATTGATTCACGATCAGAAGTTGCAACACCGATCCGCTTATCTCCAAAATCAAAGCCAACTCTTCGGCCAATTTCTACAGGCTTACTCATTATCGGTCCGATCTTTAATTTACTTTCCCCTCAATTAGCTTGGTAATTTCAGTGAGTGCCTTTGAAATAGCTAGAACATCTACCCCACCACCTTGTGCGAAGTCGTCTTTACCACCGCCGCCACCGCCAAGGGTTGCAGAACCAATTTTTATTAAATCACCTGCCTTAATTCCCAATTTAATCGCTTCAGGTGAGACTGCAGCGACAAGTAAGGGCTTACCACTATTGATAGTTGAAAGCACCACTACACCAGACTTAACTTTTTCTCGCAAATTAATTGCAATTGATCTCATGTCATCAACTGCTATTTCACTTTCTAATTGCTCAACAATTAAATTAATATCTCTAACCTTCTTTGCTTTATTAGCTATTTGTGAGGTGGCTGCTAACGCCTTTGCACTTCGAACAGCTGATAACTCTTTCTCCATCGATTTCATTTTTTCAACTAATTCAGAAATACGCTGCGGTAATTCATCTGCCCGCGCACCTTTAATTATTTCAGTCAAAGAATTCAGTAATACATGCTCGCGAGCAAGATATTGATAAGCATCGTGCCCAACAAGCGCTTCGACTCTACGTACACCAGCACCAATTGATGACTCAGATAAAAGCTTTACTAACCCAAGTTGGCCTGAGCGAGCCACATGTGTGCCACCGCATAACTCCTTGGCCCAATCGCCAACGCTAACAACTCGAACCTGATCACCATACTTTTCACCAAATAGTGCTATTGCTCCCATAGCTTTTGCGGCATCTTGTGACATTACTTGAGCGTGTACTTGTAAGTCAGCAATTAATAATTCATTAACTCTACTTTCAACATCATTAAGTACAGATATTGGAACAGCGCTAGTTGAAGGAAAATCAAACCTGAATCGACCTGGTGCGTTTTCAGATCCGGCTTGAGTTGCCGTCTCACCTAACGCTTCTCTAAAAGCTTTGTGCACCATATGCGTTGCTGTATGTGCTCTAGAAATAGCTAATCTTCGTTCTAAATCAATATCAGCAACAACTGGAGCGCCACTCTTTACAACACCGCTAACCACACTTCCTCTATGAACAATTAGACCAGGCAGAGGTGACTGAACATCTTCAACTTGAATTACAGCGCCATTAGAAAGTTGAATTTTTCCACCATCGGCTAATTGACCACCACCTTCAGCATAAAATGGCGTTCGATCTAAAGTAATTTCAATCTCAGCACCAATATTTGCTTCTGCAACACTTTTCCCATCAACTAATACACCGGTAATCGTTGCTTCTGCAGAAATATTTTCATATCCAACAAACTTTGAGGTGCCTGATTTATCTACAATTGCTCGATACTCTGTTAAATCTGTGTGTCCACTCTTCTTAGCTTTGGCATCTGCCTTGGCTCGATCTCTCTGCTCATTCATTAGCTTACGGAATCCCACCTCATCAACACCAAGACCTTGCTCACGTGCCATCTCAAGTGTTAAATCAAATGGAAATCCATATGTGTCATGTAGTTTAAATGCTGTATCCGCTGATAAGGATTTACTCTTCTCACTTTTTAATTGAGTTGCAGCTAAATCAAAAATACTAGTTCCACTTTTTAAGGTCTGAGTAAAAGTTTCTTCTTCGGCCTGCGCAATTGCCAAAATTCTTTCAGATCCACTAATTAGGTCCGGATACTGTGGGCCCATCGCCTTAATTGAACTTTTAATTAACTCGCCAATAACTAAATCTTGTGAACCGAGCAGCCGCATATTTCTAATTGTTCGCCGCATCATTCGCCGTAATACGTACCCGCGGCCTTCATTACCTGGAGTTACGCCATCACCAATTAGCATCATGGCTGTTCGTGCGTGATCTGCTACTACACGAAGTGCTACATCTGACTTTTCATCTTTTCCATATTTAACTTTTGTTAGAGCTGACGCTTTATCTAAAACCATCTTTGTTGTATCAATTTCATATATATTTTCAACACCTTGCAAAAGGGCGGCAGTGCGCTCAAGCCCTAAGCCAGTATCAATATTTTTCGCAGGCAATTCTCCAACAATTGGAAATGAATTTTTGTCTCCGCCGTCGCCCCTAATATTTTGCATAAAAACTAAGTTCCAAATTTCAAGATACCTATCTTCATCAGCAATTGGTCCACCCTCTTTGCCATAAGCACTCCCGCGATCAAAGTAAATTTCAGAACAAGGCCCACAAGGACCTGGCACCCCCATTGACCAAAAATTATCTGCCATGCCTCTGCGCTGAATACGATTCTTTGGTACACCAACTTGTTTTTGCCAAATGTTTGCTGCCTCATCATCATCTTCATAAACAGTCACCCATAACTTATCCTCACTAAATCCATATCCACCATCTGATATCGATTTAGTTAGTAACTCCCAAGCAAGTGCAATAGCACCCTCTTTGAAGTAATCACCAAATGAAAAGTTTCCGCACATCTGAAAGAAAGATGCATGTCTCGTTGTTTTGCCAACTTCATCGATATCTAAAGTTCTTACACATTTTTGAACAGAGGTTGCTCGCTGATACGGTGGCTTTACCTCACCAAGGAAGAAGGGTTTAAACGGTACCATTCCCGCGTTTACTAATAAAAGATTTGGATCACTTGCAATAAGTGAGGCTGAGGGAACAACAGTATGAGAAAGTTTTAACGAGTTCTTTGACTCAAAAAAATCAAGCCACCTAGAGCGGATATCTACTGAATCCATCACTACTCTTTCGCTTTACTTTTTTTCTTACCCTTTTTCTTTAGTTTCGCTGCTGAAACTACAGCTGTTGCTGCCTTCATGGCCATTGGGTTCTCATCAAAAAAAGATCCGGTTACGTTTGTAAATTTCTTAATCAGAGCCTCTAGTGACTTACCTGCATTGCTTATGCTCTTTATTGGGCTATTGATCATCGCAATAGTTTTTGTGACTTCATCAATAGTTCTTGAAAGCCTAAATACTGTATATGCGATAGCTATAGCGATCACTGCAAGTGAAGATGCTGCGATTATTGTTGCAATTCCACCTGGACCCATATTGGGAAGGATACCTGAAAAGCCGTTGACTACTTGGCAGCGGCTGGAGTATCAACCCCAGTCTCTTTGCGTTGTGCTGGCGTAATAGGTGTTGGTGCACCAGTTAATGGATCGCCACCACTTGCAGTCTTAGGAAAAGCTATAACTTCACGAATCGATTGAGCACCAGCAAGTAATGCGGCAAGACGATCTAGCCCTAGGGCAATACCACCGTGGGGTGGTGGACCGTAATTAAACGCTTCAAGTAAAAATCCAAATTTACTTTCTGCCTCAGATTGAGATAAGCCAATTGTTTTGAAAACTCGTTGTTGTACATCTCGTTGATGAATACGAATAGAGCCCCCACCAATTTCATTTCCATTTAAAACTATGTCATACGCATATGCCAAAGCATCACCAGGTTGCTTATCAAAGCTATCGGCAAACTCTGGTTTTGGTCCAGTAAATGGATGATGTACTGCCGTCCAACCAGATGCTGAGTTTTCAGAATCTATTAATTCAAACATTGGTGCGTCAACTATCCAGACAAATTTCCAAGCCGAAGCATCAATTAAATTACAGCGAGAGGCAATCTCAAGCCTTACCGCTCCTAGCAAATTCTGAGATGACACTTTTGTACCCGCGGCAAAGAAAATTGCATCTCCATTTTTTGCGCCTACCTTTGTGGCAATTGAACCACTCTCTCTTTCTGAAAGATTCTTCGCTACTGGTCCGGCAAGGATTCCATCTGCTTGCACGAGAATGTAAGCCAAACCTTTTGCACCTCGAGCTTTAGCCCAATCCTGCCAAGCATCAAGATCTCTTCTAGCAGAACTAGCCCCACCAGGCATTACAACCGCGCCAACATACTCTGCTTGAAATACCCTAAAAGATGTATCTTTAAAAAACTCTGTTACATCAACTAACTTATTCTCGAATCTAAGATCTGGTTTATCAGAACCATAATCTTTCATCGCATCGTGATAAGTCATATGAGGTATCGGTAAAGGAATTTTATAATTAACAACTTTTTCGAAAACTTGAGATAAAACTTTTTCTGCAATTGTAATTACATCAGATTGGTCTGCAAATGAGATCTCAATATCTAATTGAGTAAACTCAGGCTGGCGATCGGCTCTGAAATCTTCATCTCTAAAGCATCTAGCTATTTGATAATATCTTTCCATTCCAGCAACCATTAGTAATTGTTTAAACAATTGAGGTGACTGCGGAAGTGCATACCAGGACCCAGGTTGAAGTCTTACTGGAACTAAGAAGTCTCTAGCTCCTTCGGGGGTTGAACGAGTTAGATAAGGTGTTTCAATCTCAAGGAAATTTGCCTCTGACATTACCTCACGAATTGCAGTTGTTACTTTAGAACGTAATCTAAGATTTTTTGCCGGGCCTTCTCTTCGTAAATCTAAGTAGCGGTACTTAAGTCGCACCTCTTCAGAAATATTACCGATATCACCACTATCTACCGGGAAAGGTAGCGCTGCTGCTTCACTTAAGACCTCAAGCTTTTCACAAACTACTTCGATTTCACCAGTTGGAATTTCTTTATTTTCATTACCTGATGGACGAAGTTTTACCGTTCCAGTAATTAAAACACACCACTCTGCTCTTAGCTCACCGGCAATTTTTTCATCATTAATTACAACCTGCACGGCTCCAGTTGAGTCGCGTAAATCAATAAAAGCAACCCCACCATGATCTCGCCTTCTGGCAACCCATCCTGCAAGCACAACCTTGGTCGCAACTGATTTTGCATTAAGTGATCCGGCATCGTGAGTACGAAGCATTACTTTTTTGTTCCTAATCTATTAATTAGTTCTGAAACAGTAAGGTTACTAGATATTACTTCGCCACTACTCATTAATTTTAATTCACATTTGCCGCTCACAACTTCATCATCACCTAGTACTAGGGCATAAAGTGCCTGACTTTTATCAGCAGCTTTCATGCCACCCTTTAAGCCTCGATCTCCGTAGGCCATATCGCAACCGATACCTGCAGTGCGCAAATCAGAAATTAACTTAAATCCTAAAGATTTTCCCTTTTCAGTAATTGGCACAATAAATAAATCCAATTGGTTAATCGATGCTGGTAAGCAATTTTCTGCTTGGCATGCCATCAAGATTCGATCAACACCTAATCCGAATCCAATTCCACTTACATCAGATCCACCTAATGAACTCATTAATCCGTCATATCGACCGCCGCCGCCAATTCCAGATTGAGCGCCAAGTAATGAGTGATCAAATTCAAAGGTTGTTCCGGTGTAGTAGTCCAATCCTCTAACCATCCTTGGATTTATTACGTAATCAATATTTATTTCAGATAGTAGACGCTTAACTTCTTCAAAATGCTCAGCACTCTCAGAACTTAAATAGTCAAGGAGAATTGGCGCCTTAGCCATTGCGGATTTAATCTCATCACGCTTATCATCAAATAGTCTTAAAGGATTGATTTTTGCTCGCTCAATTGTTGCTTCGTCTAGTTTTAGAGTGGAAATAAACTTTACTAAATCCGTACGGTGTGAATCTCTACTTTTCGCATCCCCTAAAGAGGTTATATTTAATTTATATTGTTTTAGTCCTAATGCTTTAAAGGCTGAATCGGCAACCGCAATTACTTCAACATCAATTGTTGGATCGTTATAACCAATTGCTTCAATTCCTACCTGATAAAACTGGCGATAACGCCCGGCTTGTGGCCGCTCGGCTCGAAAAAATGGCCCAGTATAAAAAAGTTTAACTGGCAGTTGTCCTCGATCTAAATTATGTTCTATAACCGCGCGCATTACACCAGCAGTTCCCTCAGGTCGAAGTGTGATTGAGCGGCCACCTCGATCTTCAAAGGTATACATTTCCTTACTAACTACATCAGTTGATTCCCCAACACCGCGAGTAAAAACCTCAGTATCTTCAAAAACTGGTAACTCTATTAATTCATAGCCAGCTAACTTTGCGCTTTTAAGTAACTTATCTCTGACATATTCAAATGAAGCCGAGTTTGGCGGAAAATATTCACTAACTCCTTTGGGCGCTTGGAATTTACTCACAACTACCGCCCGATCTGATCTAGAAAATCACTCTGCAGGTAAGGATTTCTCACACGCTCAATGGCGATTGTAGTTTGCCCACCATGCCCAGGTAGGACATTTAAGCCATCTGGTAGTGTCAAAATTCTTTCCCGTAAGGTTTTGCGCATATCTGCGGCTGATCCAGTTGGTAAATCGGTCCTTCCAATCCCACCAGCAAATAGAACATCCCCAGAAATTAGTTGCTCATCATTTACTGTAAAAACCACTGAGCCTTTTGTATGCCCTGGTGCAAATATTGGTCCAATATCTAATCCAGCTACTTCAAAATGTGAAAAATCTTCTAGTTCAACAACATCATCTGGCTCTTTAAAATTTGAACCAAATGCTGAAATTAGTTGCTGACTAACTCCCCCGCGATCTAATGCACCCATTGGATCTGATAACAAGAATCTATCTAAACCAGTTATATATGTTCGCATTGGTATCTCTTTTGTCAACGGTAATACTGAAAACATATGATCAAGATGCCCATGAGTAATTAGAACTGCAACTGGCTTTAAATTATGTTCTTGAACTTTCTCAACAATGCTTTTTACTAAGTTTGGCTTGCCAATACCAGGATCAACAATTATTGCTTCCTGACCTGCGCCGGTAGCCATGATCCAACAATTTGTTTCAAAGTAGGCAGCAACTACTCGATCTATAAGCAAAAATCACCCCCCACTTATCACCATTTTTTCGTTCAGATTTCCCTAATTTAGGTACTTAGGTTATCTTTTAGTCAGCACTAAACACAGTAATCAAAGCCCGTAAAGCTAACGATTACTACGCCACCCATAACGGGATCTGTTAACAACAGAAACCGCGCAACGAAAGGCATAACATGGAGAATGTATCAACACCTACCCTTTCTAATAATGGGGCGGCTGCAGCACTTATCGGTGATCCTGCAAAATTTGGCCGAGTTGGCGAAGACGGCACTGTTTACGTAATTACACCCACTGGTGATCGAGCCGTTGGTTCATATCCTGGTAAGAGCAGTGAAGAAGCACTTGCATACTTTGTTAAAAAATTTGAAATGGCAGCATCTGAAGTTGCGCTCCTAGCCGCACGCATTAGATCTGGTGCGATGGTACCCAGTGATGCTCATGAAGCAGTCAATAAATTACGAATACAAATTTCTGAACTAAATGGCGTTGGCGATCTAGTAAATCTTGCGCAATCTCTGGAAAAAGTTCCTGCACTAATTGTTGAGCATGAAGGTGCCTACCAAGCTCGTAAAGCAGCGCAACAGGTAGAAAAGCAAGCACGCAAAACTGAAGCTGCTGCTATTAAAGAAAAGATTGTGGCAGAGGCTGAAACACTTATTGACTCTGTTGCCTGGAAAGTAACTACTGCCAGATTAAAGGTTTTACTTGATGATTGGAAGAAAGCACCTCGCCTAGATAAAAAAGATGACGCAGCGCTTTGGAAGAGGTTTTCATCATCGCGAAATAAGTTTGATAAGAGACGGCGTACCCACTTTGCAAACCTTTCTTCTGAGCAAAAGTCAGTTGCATCAACTAAAGAAGTAATTGTTAAAGAAGCCGAGAGTCTTGCTAACTCAAAGGATTGGTTAAATACAGCAAAGCGTTTTAAAGAATTAATGGACCAATGGAAAGCCTCAGGTCGTGGTAAAAAAACAACTGATGATGCGTTGTGGAGTAGATTTAAAGCCTCTCAAGATACTTTTTTTACGGCCAAGAATGCTGACATGGCAAAGCGCAAAGGATCAATGGCAGAAAATTTAATCAAGCGTGAAGCATTAATTGTTGAATTTGAAGCATTGCTGCCAATTTCTGATTTTAAATCTGCAAAAAAGAATTTCTATGACTTAATGGGTAAGTGGCAGAAAATTGGTATGACTGATCGCAAAAAACGTGATGTATTTGAAAAGCGAATTAAAAAGGTAGAAGAAGAGATTTCTGAGATAGAGAGAAACTTCCAACGTAAGAGTGATCCAACTGCTAAGGCGCAAGCTAACAAGGTTGTTCAGGGACTAGCTGAGGCAATTGAGAATTATGAAAAGCAAGCAGCGAAGGCAGAAGCTGCTGGGCAAAATGCAAAGGCTATGTTGGCACGTGAAGCCGCAGCTGCACGAAGAGAATGGTTAGAACAGGCCCAAAAAGGTTTAACTGAGTACACAAGCTAATTATTAAATACCCTATCTACATCATAAACACCTTCAATTGCTCTAACTGCAGTTAGTACTGCATCCAGATGTGAAGCATCTGCCATTTCAAAAGAGAATCTACAAATTGCTGTTTGATCTTTATTTGTCACAACGGAAGCACTTAAAATATTAACGTGCTGATCAGATAATGCCTTAGTCACATCTGAAAGCAATCGTGCTCGATCAAGTGCTTGAACCTGGATGTTTACTAAAAACGTGCTTTTAGCAGACATATTCCACTTAACCACTACCATTCGATCACCTTGGTGAATTTTTAAATCAACAATGTTTACACAATCTGCTCTATGAACAGAAACGCCACTGCCGCGTGTAATAAATCCCGTAATTTGATCACCAGGCACAGGCGCACAGCATCTTGCAAGTTTTACTAATACATCCCCAGCGCCTTCAACATCAATTCCTGTAACACTCTTTCGCTCACGCTTTACTGGATTAATTAATGGAGTTAGATCATTTTCTGGATGGGCATCAGTTGTACCAAGTAGGACCATTAACTTCTCAATTACTGAATGTGCTGAAACATGACCATTGCCTACTGATTCATACATGCTTTCGATGTCTTCATATCGAAGCTCATGAGCTAATTCAAGAAGTGCATGACCACCTAAAATTTTCTGTAGTGGTAATCCAGCTTTTCTCATTTGTCTAGAGATTGACTCTTGACCAGCTTCAATCGCTTCTTCTTTACGCTCTTTTGAAAACCAAGCCTTTATCTTCGAACGTGCGCGAGATGAGGTAACAAAGTTAAGCCAATCATGGCTAGGGGCAGCATTAATATTTTTATTTGTAAGAACATCTACAACATCACCATTTACTAGGTGGGATTCAAGTGGAACTAATTTTCCATTTACTTTGGCTCCAACGCACTTATTACCTACTTCAGTATGAACCGCGTAGGCAAAATCAACTGGAGTTGCACCAGATGGTAATGCAATCACACTTCCTTTAGGTGTAAAAACAAATACTTCTGGTGTTCGCAGGTCATATCGCAATGTTTCTAGGAAATCACTAACGTCACCACTTTCTTGCTGCCATTCATGTAGCTGGCGAAGCCAGAGCACCTCAGGACTCTTGCCAGGTTCGGTATTTTTAGATTTATATTTCCAGTGTGCTGCAATTCCAAACTCAGCTCTAGTATGCATATCAGATGTACGAATTTGGATTTCAACAGCCTTACCATTTGGGCCAATAACTGTGGTGTGTAATGACTGATATAGATTAAATTTTGGCATCGCAATGTAATCTTTAAACCGCCCCGGTACCGGGCTCCACCTTGCGTGTATCGAACCTAAAACACCATAACAATCGCGAACTGATTCAACTAATATCCGTATTCCTACCAAGTCATATATATCGTTAAATTCACGACCACGAACTACCATCTTTTGATAAACACTATAAAAATGCTTTTGCCTGCCATTTACCTGCGCTGTTATGCCTTCTAGTTTTAAGTCTTGATCAATTGCCGTAACTACTTCTTGCGTTAATTGATCACGAGCTGGTGATCGCTCCCCAACTAAGCGTTCAATTTCTTCAAACTTTTTAGGTTCTAAAACTTTAAATGAAAGGTCTTCTAGCTCCCACTTAATTGCATTCATTCCAAGGCGATGTGCAAGGGGTGCGTATATATCTATGGTTTCCCTAGCCTTACGCTGAGCGGTCTCAGCAGCAATAAACTCCCATGTTCTTGCATTATGAAGACGATCAGCTAATTTAATTACTAGGACTCTAATATCTCTAGACATTGCCACAACCATTTTACGAAGTGTCTCAGCTTCCGCAGTTGGGCCGTAAGTTAACTTGTCTAATTTAGTTACCCCATCAACTAGGGATGTAACTTCCTCCCCAAACTCACTTTTAATTTGCTCAATTGAATAAGTTGTATCCTCGACAGTATCGTGAAGAAGAGCAGCCATCACAGTTGGTAGATCCATTCCTAGATCAATTAATATTTGAGCAACAGCAACTGGGTGGGTTATATATGCCTCACCAGATTTTCTTATTTGACCACTATGGGCTTTTTCAGCGGCAATAAAGGCTTTTTCTAAATCACTATTTGAAAATCCTGGGTGAGATTGAGCTAATCCATCAGATAGCGGCTTTAACAATTCTTGTGTTGTCATAGCACTGTGGCTGCCTTATTAATTACAAAATATTAACGGCGACGATTGCGTCGAGGTTGATTCCGCGGGCCACCACTTGATTGGCTCGAAGCTGCTGGTGAATTAGTTACTGGTTTATCACCGCGATTTCCTACTCGCTTGGCTAATGCTTGCATTGCCGGCTCGCGCTCACGTAGAGCTGCCAAAATTGGTGTTGCAATAAATATTGAAGAATAAGTACCGGTTGCTAATCCAATAAATAAAGCAAGTGAAAGATCCTTAAGAGTTCCAGCACCAAGTAGGCCAGCGCCAACAAAAAGAATAGAACCGACTGGGAGTAATGCAATTAAAGATGTATTAAATGAACGAACTAAAGTTTGATTAACTGCCAGATTCGCAGCTTGTGAGTATGTGCTCTTACCGCTAGCAGCAATCCCTTTAGTATTCTCACGCACCTTATCAAATACAACTACCGTGTCATATAGTGAATAACCTAAGATTGTAAGGAACCCAATGACTGTCGCAGGGGTAACCTCAAACCCAACTAATGCGTAAATTCCAACAGTGATGAATACGTCATGAATAACTGAAATGATCGCAGCGATTGCCATTTTTGATTCAAATGCCATTGCTAGGTAAAGCATTACCGCCAATAGAAAACCAAATAAACCATAAAGTGCTTTACGGGTAATTTCTTCACCCCAGGATGGGCCAATAATCTGCGAATCAATCGAATCAATACTTACATTAAATTTGGTAGATAACTTGCTTTCCACAGCTGTCTGCTGCGCTGGTGTTAAAGCATCAGTTTGAACCCTGACTTTGTCATTACCAATTTTTTGAACAATAACTTGTGTCGTAACACCTGCATCTCGCACTGCAGATTCAGCAGATGCTACTGAAACTGATTGTGATGTGACTGTAAAGGATGAACCACCTTTAAATTCGATTCCTAGATGTAAGCCTTGCGTAATTAATGTTGCAGCTGAGGTAAGAATTAATAATCCAGAGAATGCATACCAAATCTTTTTCTTACCAATAAAATCTACAGAAGTCTCACCGCGATATAAACGACCACCTAATCCTGAATACTTAGCCATTGCTTACACCTCCAGTTGCAGTTGCCTGTTTTTGCACAATTCCCAATGACTTACTTGAAAAACCAGAGAGTGCATGGCCCTCGTTAAAAAATGGAAACTTAGCTAAAACAGTTACTAGTGGCTTCGTGAAGAAGAAGACAACGATTAGATCGATTAGCGTAGTTAGGCCAAGTGTAAATGCGAACCCTCTAACACCACCTACTGCAAAGAAGTAAAGCGTTAAGGCTGCGATCATAGAAACAGCATCGGCAACAATTACAGTTCGACGTGCCCTAGTCCAGCCAGTTTCAACAGCTGACTTAAGAGACTTTCCTTCACGAACTTCATCTCTAATACGTTCAAAGTAAACAATAAAAGAGTCTGCTGTAATTCCGATTGCAACAATAGCGCCAGCAATACCAGCTAAAGTCAGAGTAAATCCGATCAGCTCACCTAATAGCAAAAATGATAGTAATGCAATTACTGATGCTAATAGAAGTGAACCAACAGAAACTATTCCTAACCCGCGATAGTAAAGTACTGAATAAACAATAACTAATAAAAGACCAAGTGCTCCAGCGATTAAACCACCACGAAGCTGCTCTGCACCGAGTGAAGGTGAGATTTGTTGAACCTCACCACGATCAAAGGCAAGGGGTAAAGCTCCATATTTTAAAACATTTGATAAATCTTGCGCTTCAATCTGGGAGAAATTTCCAGTTATCTGTGCGGTTCCATTATTAATTGGCTCATTAATTCTTGGAGCAGAATAAACCAAACCATCTAAAACAATTGCTGCTTGATTTTGTGGCGGCGGAAGTGTTGTTACACGAGTTGTCATAGCACCAAATTTGCTACTACCTTCGCCATTAAAATCTAAAGTTACATACCAACCAGAGGTGCCTTGCGGATCAATTAAAGATGAAGCCTTAGTAACTTGACGACCTAATACTTCAGCTGGTGCCAAAATATACTTTGCAATACCACCTCGATCACAACTAATAATTGCAACTGCTTCATTATCTCCGCCCCCACCTTGACGATTTTCTGGCTTCGTACAATCCAGTGCGGCAAACTGTGCATTTAATTCTGGTGTGACTCCAGCTGGCAAGGTTGTATTTGCAGCATCGGCGCTAACCGTAGTTGCATTTGCAGCCCCTTCTGCTAAAACGGGGCGAAATCTTAATTCAGCAGTTTGACCAACTAAATCAACAATTCGTCTGCCAGTCTCACCAGGTACTGAAATAGTTATTTGCCGATTAACACCAGTGCCCTGAGCAGAAACTTCAGATTCAGCAACACCTAGTGAGTTAACACGTTGGCGAATAATCGCAACTGCTTGATCAATTGATTCTGCAGTTACTTTTCCAGCTTGACCAGCTTCAATTCTTGGTTGCAAAGTAACGCTAGTTCCGCCTTGCAAATCTAAGCCTAATTTAAATGATGTAGCACCTAATATGAAGGCAACTCCAGTAAAGGCTAGAACCGATAGCAGCACGATTGAAATTGTTCGCAGTGCTCGGGATTGAGTATTGGCAATTTTATTAGCGGACATATGGGGTAATTCTAGGGATAGGTGTGTTTATTGAGAAATCCAACACTTCTTGCTGAAATTTATGCGCTAATTAAGTAATTATTGCGCGATATCAGGGTCTTGATCAAAGAGTGACACATCAGTTCCTATCTGAGCAGAAAGTGGTGCTTTCAAACCAAGATGGGCCCAGCCAGAGGCTGTTGCAACTCGACCACGTGGAGTTCTTGCTAAAAACCCCATTCGAACTAAAAATGGTTCGGCTAATGATTCAATCGTTTCAATCTCTTCACCAACTGCCATTGCTAGAGTTGAAACACCAACTGGTCCACCGTTAAAGTTTTTGATCAGCGCTGTTAGAACTGCTTTATCAAGCCGATCTAAACCAATCTCATCAACTTCATATATTTTAAGTGCGGCTTGAGCATGTTCTAACTTCACAACTTTCTCTTTATTTACTTGCGCATAATCTCTTACTCTTCGAAGTAATCTATTTGCTACCCGCGGTGTCCCCCGTGATCTTGAAGAAATCTCAACTATCGCCGGCTGTTCTATCGTAATCTCAAGTAAATCTGCACTTCGCTTAATTATCTGAGCAAGTTCATCTGCATCATAAAAATCTAATTGCGCAGTAAAGCCGAATCGATCTCTAAGCGGGCTTGGTAATAAGCCAGCACGAGTTGTTGCACCTACTAAAGTGAAATGAGGTAGCTCTAGTGGAATTGAGGTAGCACCGGCGCCTTTGCCAACAATTACATCAACTCGAAAATCCTCCATCGCTAAATAAAGCATCTCCTCCGCTGGTCTAGACATTCTATGAATTTCATCTAAAAACAAAATTTCACCCTCAACTAATGATGAGAGTATCGAAGCTAAATCACCCGCATGTTGTATTGCCGGGCCTGAGGTAATACGAATCGGTGAATCCATCTCAGTTGCCACAATCATTGCCAGCGTAGTTTTTCCAAGACCAGGAGGACCTGAAAATAAAACGTGATCTGCGCAAGATTTACGTTCTTTGGCAGCAGAAAGTAAAAGGTTTAACTGATCTCTTACCCTAGTTTGTCCAACAAATTCAGTTAAATTTTTAGGGCGCAGAGCTAATTCAGCAACTCGTTCAGCATCATCTGAGCCTTGATCAATGATTCGATCACTCATTATTTTTTTACTCCAGATTTAAGTGCTAACTTTAATATTTCAGCTTTGTCTAACTTATCAATTTTTTCATTACTAGCAATAGCAGTGATCATCGCAGAAGCTTCTTTTGCTGAATAACCTAACCCTTGTAGGGCATTTTCAACTTGATTTGTAATCGACAAATTACTCTTACTTACCCCTGCTGCAAAAGTGGCAACTTTATCTTTAAGCTCTAGTACTAATCGTTGTGCACCCTTTTTCCCAAGACCAGGCACAGATTCTAAAAGTTTATGGTTAGAAGAAATAATCGCTGAGGCTATTGCTGTTGCATCAGAACTTGCCAATATTGATTGTGCAACCTTTGGCCCAACACCAGTAACAGACAATAAAAGTTCAAAAAAATCCCGCTCACTAATCTCAGTGAAACCATAAAGGGTTAGCGCATCTTCTCTCACAATTAGGTAAGTATGAAAATTTACTAAATTACCAATTACTATCCCAGTGGCTACTCTGCTTGGAACTTGTAATAAAACACCAATTCCGCCAACTTCAACAACAATTGAATTGTTTGTCTTAGTTGTCACTTTGCCTGAAATTGAACTAATCATCGTTTCTTAATCGCCTTTTTCTTTGCTGTTGCTAAACGGGCATTACCTACTCCTCGCCAATGATGGCAGATAGCAAGGGCTAAGGCATCAGTACTATCGACTGGTTTTGGAATTTCTCGCAGTTTAAGTAGGCGCTTCACCATGTTTGCCACCTGTTTTTTATCAGCCCGACCTGAACCGGTAACAGCAGCTTTAACCTCACTTGGTGTGTGCATTACAACTGGAATCCCTGCTTTTGCGGCAAGTAGCAGTGCCACTCCGGCTGCCTGCCCGGTTGCCATCGCAGTTTTAACATTTAGGTGTGAGAAAACTCGTTCAACGGCAATCACGTCAGGTTTAAATTTTTTAATCCAAACTTGGATCTCTTTTTCTAACTCAAATAGTCTTAACTCAAGTGGCGCATCTGGATCAGTTTTAATTACACCAACGCCAACCATCTCTAGTTTTTGTGGGCCAGTTGAATCAACAATTCCAATTCCGCATCTGGTTAAACCAGGATCGATACCAAGCACGCGCATCAGTAAAGCCTAATCAGCGTTAAATAAATACTAACTAAGGCTCGCCATTACTTCATCTGAAACATCAAAGTTGCCATAGACGTTTTGCACATCATCTAGCTCCTCAATTGCCTCAATTAAATCAAACACCTTCTTTGCAGAATCCGCATCGACAGGTATTGACATAGTAGGTAAAAATGAAGTTTCAGCTGAGTCATAATCAATACCGGCAGTTTGTAAAGATGTACGCACTGCAACTAAATCTGCAGGTTCGGCAACAATCTCAAAAGATTCACCCAGATCATTTACCTCGTCAGCGCCAGCATCTAGAACTACTTCAAGTAATTTATCCTCAGTTACCTTTCCATCTTGCTTTGAAACTATTACTACACCTTTTCTATTAAAGAGGTATGAGACAGAACCAGGATCTGCCATGTTTCCACCATTTCTTGTTACGGCAACTCGTACATCAGATGCGGCTCGATTTCTATTATCTGATAAACACTCAATAAGTAGTGCAACTCCGCCAGCTGCATAACCCTCATACATAATTGTTTCCCACTCTTTACCACCTGTTTCAAGGCCTGCTCCACGCTTTACCGCACGATCAATGTTGTCAGCTGGTACTGAGTTCTTTTTTGCTTTAGCTATTGCATCAAATAATGTGGGATTACCAGAAACATCAGCGCCACCAGATCTAGCCGATACCTCAATTGCTTTAATTAATTTTGCAAAATTTTTAGCACGCCTTGAATCAATTATTGCTTTCTTGTGTTTAGTTGTTGCCCACTTGGAATGACCACTCATTATTGCTCCAATAAGCCTTAGGAATTGACCGTTTGCCGGCAAATATTTTCAACAAAAAATTTATGCACTCTATTATCACCAGTTAGCTCTGGATGAAATGAAGTGGCAAGCAAATGCCCTTGTCTAACTGCAACTGGATGGCGCTGCCCTGATGAATCAGAAATCTCTGCTAAAACTTCTACATTTTCACTAACGGATTCAACCCAAGGAGCTCTTATAAATACTGCTCTAACTGGTGGATCAGTAATTCCTTTAAATTTTAAATCAGTTTCAAATGAATCTACTTGTCGGCCGAAAGCATTGCGCTTAACTACCATATCAATTCCGCCAAAGCTTTCTTGGCCAATAATCGCATCTTCAACCACATCTGATAGCAAGATCATTCCGGCACAAGATCCATAAGTTGGCATTCCGCCTTTTATACGATCTTTAATCAGATCAAATAAATCAAAGGATCTAGCAAGTTTTGCAATGGTAGTTGATTCACCACCTGGAATAACTAGCGCTGAAATATTTTCTATTTCACTCTTTGTCTTAACTGCAAGTGCATCAACCCCGCAATCACTTAGTGACTGGATGTGTTCACGAACATCACCTTGGAGTGCAAGTACTCCAATTTTCACAACTACCAGCCCCGCTCCGCAAGACGGTGTGGTACTGGAATATCAGCAACATTAATACCAACCATTGCCTCACCTAATCCGCGTGAAGCATCTGCAATTACTTTTGGATCGGTAAAGTATGTAACAGCCTTAACACAAGCTGCAGCGCGCTTTGCTGGATCTCCTGATTTGAAAATACCAGAGCCAACAAAAACTCCATCTGCTCCTAATTGCATCATCATTGCTGCATCAGCTGGAGTGGCAATGCCACCTGCTGTAAATAACACAACCGGAAGTTTTCCGGTGCTTGCAACCTCTTTAACTAATTCATAAGGTGCTTGTAATTCTTTAGCAGCTACAAACAACTCATCCTCGCGCATTGAAGTAAGGCGTCGAATCTCACCTGCAATAGTTCGCATGTGTGTCGTTGCATTAGAAACATCACCGGTGCCAGCTTCACCCTTAGATCTGATCATTGCTGCGCCTTCATTAATTCGCCTAAGTGCTTCGCCTAAATTTGTAGCACCGCAAACAAATGGAATAGTGAAATTCCACTTATCAATATGATTTGCATAATCTGCCGGAGTTAAAACTTCAGATTCATCGATGTAATCCACGCCAAGTGTTTGTAAAATCTGTGCTTCAACAAAATGACCAATTCTTGCTTTCGCCATTACTGGGATAGAAACAGCTGCTTGTATTGCGCTGATCATGTCAGGATCAGACATTCGCGCAACGCCACCTTGGGCACGGATATCTGCTGGTACGCGCTCAAGCGCCATTACCGCAACTGCACCTGCATCTTCGGCAATTTTTGCTTGCTCAACATTTACAACATCCATAATTACGCCGCCCTTTAGCATCTCTGCCATGCCGCGTTTTACTCGTGCTGTTCCTGTTTCCTTAGACATTCGTTCTCCCTGTATTAACTAGTCTCCCATTCTACTAATTACTTGCACACTGCGGAATCATTTAAATGAAGTCTTGATCACATAAGTGAGCACTTATGGGGCTAAAACTGGAGGCTTATCGGTTAAAAGTATCCAGATTTTACCTGCCTTAAATTTCACATCCTTACCATCTGCACTGCGCCAGCTAGTTACATCACTTTCAAGATTTCGCTGCCAATCTACTGGATAGGCAAAACCATCTCTAAGTAGGACTGCCTTACCACTGCCTGTTGTTTTACTAAATGGTGTTATCTCACCAAATTTATCTCCATAAATTGAAGGCGTGATTGAAACAATTTGAATAATAGCTGTATCAGCGTAGAGATGAAGACCTGATGCTGCTAGTTTTGGTTTGTCGTTAAAATAAATTAACCACTTACTACTTTCTACATCCCAACGTAATTCATATCTAGCACTTGGCCACTTCACTTTTACAGATGAGGTAATAGCCACCGCTGCCGGCTGTTCACCAAAAATGAATGGTGACGTTATCGCAGTATCAATTCTGATCTTTGGATTAGCATTTGCTCTCTCAAGCAAAAGATCAGGTTTTAAGATCATGTTTACTGGCCCAGGTCGATTTGGATCTTTTCCATAAATTGATGGTGGGTTTCGCTCTGCTGATAGATTTTCTAAATTTGCCGCACCAATCACTGGTCGCATCTTTGATTGTGCACCGCTATATGCAAAACCAACTCTTCCAAATTGAGAAAGTATTTCTAAATCAGATATACGAGCAGATCGTACTGGCCCGATTAATGGCGGAAGTTTTGATGTGTAAATGGCAGCAAGCCTGGTTATGCCACCCTCGACCTGTTCAACATAAACTAAATCAGCATCTTCGACACCAATTTGTGGATGTGCTGGAGTTGAGTCATCTATTTTTACAGCCAATATCTGATTGTTACTACCAGGCAGACCGTTAAAAAGATTTTTTTCTATCTCAGGCTTTAATTGAAAATTAGCTAATTCAAATAATCGATTTACACCTGTAATTGAAAGGAGTACGACCATTAAGGAGATTAATAGAAAGATGCGTCTTGCTAATTTCACACTACTTCATCCTCAAATGCGTAACGAACTGGAATAGGTGCTTTTCCTGCTAACCGGAATAAACGAATTAACGGCTTGGACCTTACATTCCTTGTCGCATTGACCGACTCTAAATGAATATTAATTGCTAACTTCACCTTGCTTGAAATATCAGATAGTTCTACCAAGAGCTCTGATGGTAATTGAAGTGAATTATCTAGCGCAGCATTTTGAACTAATTTTAATGCCTGTGAGAGCACACTCTCTGCGGCCGAACGTTCTACTATGTTGGCATCCCTTGCAGCCGCAGCTGAACTCGAAATTAAATAGGCAGTTGCTGGATCTAGATTTGATACAAGCACAATTTGGTGAGCAAGAGCTGCTCTTTGCTGAAGTAGTGAATCAAGAGTTGCCCATGATGTTTCAACTCGATGGTGTAAGCGATCTAATCTTGATGCAGAAAAAGATAAGTACCAACCTATTAAAACTATGGCTAATACCAAACTTAAGGTCTCTAGGTTCATCTTCTGCTCCAAAATCTAGTCTCAGATGAAAGACTTACTTTTTGTCCACCTGCAGTTGCCATTTCATAGATATTTTCGATCTGTTCAGCTACAACTTGCCAATCATATTTTTGAGCACTTAACTTTCCATTCTCAGATAATTTATCACGCTTTTCGCCATCTCTAAGTAGTGCGACTAGAACCTTCGCAAGCTCTGCACTATTTTCGTTGGTAAATAAGGTACCAGCATCACCATTTTCTAAAACCGCTTTAAAGGCTGGAATATCACTTGCTACTACTGCGGTTCCAGCAGAGAGTGCTTCAGTTAAAATAATTCCAAATGATTCACCGCCAGTATTTGGGGCAACATATATTTTAACTGATTTAAGAAAGCTCTCCTTCATTTCATCAGTAAGAAATCCTAAAAACTTAATTCGATTACGAAGCTGTGGATCAATGTTTTTAATGTAATCCTTACTTTCCCCTGGTCCTGCGATTAAATACTTAACATCAGGAATAAACCTTGCAACAATTGGAAGTGAATCAAGTAGAACCTGTAAGCCTTTTCGAGGCTCCTCAAATCTTCCGATAAATCCAATAGTGTTTTCACCACTATATTCAGCAGATTTCTTAGCATTTGCATACTTATGTCCATCAATTCCATTTGGAATTACAACCGCATCTGTTTCAAAATGATCTTTTAGTGTGGACCTGGCTAACTCACTAACTGCAATTCGGGCGGTTAATTTTTCAACAATTGGTTCTAAAATCGGACCAATTGCATATATTGCTTTCTTCTTTGGTGTTGAAACATGAAATGTGCCAACTAATGGCCCTTCAGCTGCTGAACAAGCAAGCAATGACAATGATGGAATTGCCGGCTCATGTAAATGTAGTAAATCAAAATCACCAGAGGCTATCCATTGTTTAGCTCTTGAACTAGCTATTGGTCCAAATAAAACCCTAGCCACTGAACCATTTATAGGTATCGAAATAGGCTTACCAGCATTTACAACGTAATCTTCGATTTCAAGTGAATCATCACTTACTGGTGAAAGCACTGATACATGATGGCCTTCTGTAATTAAATGTTCAGTTAACTCACGAATATGAGTTTGTACTCCACCTGGCGTATCCCAGCCGTATGGGCAAACCATGCCAATTCTACTTTTCTTCATCTATCCAAATCCGTTGCAACATGTGCCAGTCTACTGGTGATTCCTTAATATGTTTTGCAAAATTATCAGCCATAGATTGAGTTACCACTCTTACCTTTTCATCTTCACTACCTGAATCAGGAACCACTACAGTTCTATCAAATATAACCTTAATGCCCTTATCGGTATAACGAATGTAAGCAGTAATTAAAGGCGCCCCAGTTGTTATTGCTAAAATTGCAGGTCCAGCTGGCATTTTTGCGACTGCTCCAAGAAAATCTACTTCGATACCATTTCTAGACATATCTCGATCGGCAACTAGTGCTATTAGTTTACCTTCATTTAAACGCTGGGTAAGAAGTGGAATAGTTTTTTCTTTATGACTAATTGGTTCAATTCCAATGCTTTGTCGATAATCTAAAAACTTCCTAAATATTGCCTCTGGCTTTAATTCTTCAACTACCGCAGTTAAATTAATCCCAGTTGAACAAAAATAAGCTGCTGCATGATCCCAATTTCCAGCGTGAGGTAAAGCAATAATGCAACCTTGTTTTGTACTAATGGGATCGCGAAGTAAATTTTCTCTAATTACCTCTGTAGTACTAATGATCCGCTCTTTACTCCATTTATTAAGGCGAAAAGTATCAAACCAATACCTTAAATATGATCTCATTCCCGCTTTAGTTAGTTTTGATAACTCACTTTTACTTAGATCTGGCAGTACTCTCTTATAGTTGCTACGAAGTCTCTGAACTTTTCGACCATTACGAAGGTAAGTAAAATCTGAGACCAGATTAGCGATCTTGTAGGCTAATTTTTCCGGTAGGAATCCAATTATTTTCCAAATAGATAAATACAACAAATACATTACTTCACCGCTTTATAAACAATCATAAGTCGTTGCAGTATTGTGATGATAGATAGAATTGCAACACTCCAAATACCAATACTCATCGCATAATCAACTGATAGGCCAGTTAACCCATATGCGCTAAGGGCAATAATTAATCTCTCACTTCTTTCAGCAATCCCACCACTACATTCGATCCCAAGTGATTCTGCTCTAGCTCTTATGTATGAGACCATAAATGAAGTGAAAGCTGCAATCAAAAACACTGGTACTAATGGATCTGATTTATCAATATAGTAAATCATCGCGCCAAGTAATATTGCAGCATCACTTAATCTATCTAAAGTTGAGTCAAGAAGTGCTCCCCATTTACTAACACCCTTAGTTGACTGGCGAGCAACGGCGCCATCAAATAAATCAAATAAAACAAATATGCAGACAAAAACTACACCTATAAAAAATTCTCCATTTGGGAAAAAATAAAGAGCGCTAGCGATCGATCCGATCCCACCCACCGCAGATATCATGTTGGCGCTAACGCCTAACTTGACCAAGGTTTTAACAAACGGGGCAATAATTTTGGCGACAGGAACACGTAATGAACGCTGCAACATAATTCCCATCGTAGGCTTACCAATGATGGGCGACCTAATTAACGCACGGTTTATCCTTGGGATATCTGCTGATAATGAGTCAATTTGTGCTGCCCTAGGACTTCCGGCAGCCCAAATCGATGATCCTTCCTTAATTACCTCTGATGTGGTTGTAGTAATAGCTAGTGCTAAGACTGGAATTGATTCAAACATAGTTAAGAATTGGATAACTTTTAGAGAGTTATACATACCAACAATTGTTGTAGTTACAGATTTTGAAGATGGCGATGTTGATTTTGAAGATATGAGCGCAATTGTTGGAAAAATGTTAGAACCAGTTCTAACCCCCTACTTAGTTCTTCATGCTGACACTGGTGAACCTACTGCGCTAATTAACCTTGAGGACCAGATGATTACAGATTATTCAAATACAAAGGTAAGTAAAATTTCTAGCGATGTAGAACACCGCGAGTTAGTTTTAGAGTTCAAGGAAGAGTTACATAATGCTCTAACTGAAGGTGGTTGGGATCAATTTGTACAGGGTTTAATAATTCCAGCGATACCTCTGATATTAAAAAATAAACTAGGTATTGCTGAGATTAAGCACTTCCTAGATCTGATTCCAACCCGAAGATAGCTGTTCTCTACTTTCTTGTAATAACTTAGGTATCACCTTAGTTTTACCAATAATCGGCATAAAATTAGCATCACCTCGCCATCTTGGAACTATGTGCTGGTGAAAGTGTTCAGCAATACCAGCGCCAGATACCTCACCCTGATTTATTCCAATGTTAAAGCCAACTGCATTACTAACCTTGCGCAGCACCTTCATACTTTGCACGGTTAACGCTTGCACCTCATTGCGCTCAGATTCTGTTAGCTCCGGTAATTCAGCTACGTGGCGAAATGTACAAACTAATAAATGCCCTGCGTTATAAGGGTAAAGATTCATTACAACATATGCCTCTTTACCTCTTGCAACGATTAATGCCTCTTCATCAGATAGGGATGAGATTCTGCAAAACGGGCAAGAGATCTGATTTCCAGCAAGTGGGCGATTTTCACCTTCAAGGTAGGACATCCGATGTGGAGCCCAAAGCCTTTGCCAACTATCTGGCATTCCTGCCCCACCAGAATTTACTTGATCTGACATTAAATTTGTTTACGATCTTTAACAATCGCTATAACTTCAGCAATTGCATCTTTAATTGGAATCTGATTTTTTTGTTCACCATTTCGATACCTAAAAGAAACCGCTTTCACAGCTACATCTTCATCCCCGGCAATCATCATAAAAGGAATCTTTTCAAGTTGAGCATTTCTAACCTTCTTCTGCATGCGATCATCTGAACTATCAATATCGACACGAATACCAGCCTTCTTAAACTCTTTAACAACATCAGAAAGATAAGGAATAAATGAATCAGCAACTGGAATAGCTCGCACCTGAACGGGGGCAAGCCATGGCGGGAAAGCACCTGCATAGTGCTCGGTTAAAACACCAAAGAATCTTTCAATAGAACCAAATAAAGCTCGGTGAATCATTACTGGGGCTTTACTAGATCCATCAGAGGCTGCATAACCTAAATCAAAACGTTGTGGTAATTGAAAATCAACTTGAATCGTTGACATCTGCCAAGTTCGCCCAATTGCATCTCGTGCCTGCACTGAAACCTTTGGTCCATAAAAAGCTGCCCCACCTGGATCTAAAACTAACTCTAGTTTTTGTTTCTCTGCAGCAAGGCGTAGTGCCTCAGTGGCATCTTGCCAATCCTTATCTTCACCAACTGATTTTTCCGGATTTCTAGTTGATAACTCTAAGTAGAAATCTGTTAACCCATAATCTCTTAATAAGTTAAGTACGAAGGTTAGAAGTGAATCTAACTCATCACCCATCTGCTCTTTGGTGCAGTAGATATGAGCATCATCTTGGGTAAAGCCGCGTGCCCTAGTTATGCCATGAACTACGCCTGATTTTTCATAACGATATACCGTGCCAAATTCAAATAATCTAAGTGGTAGATCTCGGTATGACTTTGGTGTTGATTTATATATTAAGTTATGAAACGGGCAATTCATTGGCTTCATGTAATACTTTTGACCAGCTTTTTTAATTGTGCCATCGGCATGAAATTCTTCATCCATCACCATTGGCGGATACATACCGTCGGCATACCACTGCAAGTGCCCTGATGTTTCAAATAATGATGCCTTTGTTAAATGAGGTGAGTAAACAAATTGATAATCTTCTTCTTCATGTCGCTTTCTGGAGTAGTCCTCCATTACCTTTCGAATGATTCCACCCTTTGGATGAAATACAGCAAGCCCTGAACCAATTTCCTCTGGAAATGAAAATAGATCTAACTCTGCACCTAACTTGCGGTGATCACGCTTTTCAGCTTCCGCCAGCATATTTAGATAATCATCTTGCCCTTGCTGGGTTGGCCAAGCAGTTCCATAAATTCTTTGTAGCATTGGATTTTTTTCAGATCCTCGCCAATATGCACCAGCTGCTCTCATTAACTTAAATGCTGGGATATGTTTTGTAGAGGGAAGATGAGGACCACGACACAGATCACTCCACACAGCATTTCCATCTCGCCCTAGATTGTCATAAATTGTTAACTGAGCACCACCAACTTCAACATTAGATCCATCCTCAGTACTCACTGATTTTAAGCCAATCAATTCGCACTTATATGGTTCACTCTTTAATTCAGCAAGTGCCTCTTTTTCAGTAACTACTCGCCTTTTAAAGCGTTGACCAGCTTTAACAATCTTTCGCATTGCAGTTTCTAGTTTTTCCAAGTCAGATGGCGTGAATGGATTTTTTGGATCAAAGTCATAATAGAAACCATCTCGTATAGGTGGACCAATACCTAGTTTTGTATCTGCGAATACTTCTTGTACTGCTTGAGCTAAAACATGCGCAGTTGAATGGCGCAGAACATTTAAACCATCCTCTGAATCAATTAAGACTGACTCAACCACATCTCCATCTGATAACTCACTCCAAAGATCTGCCAGTTCACCATTAATTCGGCAAACTACTACGTCATTTTTGCCTTCAAATAAATGAGTTGGTCGTTGATCAGAGGCGACCTGGATAGATTTACCATCTACGGAAATCTTGATCTGAGAAGACATACCCCTAGGTTAGCAAAGCGGAGTGTAAAGGTGAGTTATTACCGTAGATATCCATACCAAATAACTAGTAAAGCTAGTGCGGTGAATGCAATTACTGCAAAGATTAGCAACTTCTGACGCTTAGCAATCTTTGTAGAATCAATAGCTCTATTTGCAACACCTTTTGCGGTTTTCAACGCTCTCGCTGCCCATGCAAACTCAGTACCTAAGATTCCAAGTCCAGCAAAAATAATTAACCATCCAGGCCCAGGAGCGATTAATGCAACCACGCCAAGTATTGTGATCAGCCCACCAACTACCCCAACTAAAACTCTTTTTAGGATTGGACTCATGGATTAATGTTACTAAATAGCCGCTGACTAAATTGCGTAATTAATTGAATTCCAATCAAACTCTCACCAAACAACTGATCTTCGACCTTACTAACTGGTTGAATTAACCGAATTGATGAGGTCAGATACACCGCCTTGGCCGCTAGCAGCTGCTCAAAGTTAAATAGACCCTCTTTCACATCAAACCATTTAATTAAAAGCTCCCTGGTTATTCCTGGCAAACATCCGGTTTTTAGATCTGGGGTTAGCCAACCATCAGAGGTAAGAATTAATAAATTAGAAAAAGCGGTTTCAACAACATGACCATTCTCATTTAACAAAATCCCATCATCAAATCCCAACTGCTGTGCATTTCTAACTACTAAAAGTGATTCTCCATAAGAGATTGATTTAACTCCACTTAAAGAAGCATTTGAACTCTTCACGCCCATGGCCCGCATTAATGCAATTGGCTTATCTGAAATAGTCTCTGGTTCAACTGTTATAAACCATTGGCCATCTGATAACACGCTAAGACGCATTCGAGATTGCCCGACGCAGCCTTGCAATATTTTGGTAATACCAAGTTCAATATCTATCTTAGCTGGCAGCATAATTAGTAATCTCTCAGCGCTCTTACTTAAGCGATCGTAATGCCTTTGCCAAGCAATCACTTTTTCATCAACAGTTAAGATTGTTTCAAATAAGCCATCACCTCTAAGCAGGCTTAGCGAATATGGCAAACTTACTGCAGCACTTTGTATTTCACCGTTAACTAGTAACTTCATACTGATACCCCGGACGCAATAGCTATTAAGCGAGCTGCCTTAAGGGCCGTCTCTTCCCATTCACTTGTTGGATCACTCTGATAGGTAATACCAGCACCTGTTCCAAAGTTAATCTGCCCATCTGCTAATGACCAAAATATTCTAATTCCAACTGATAGTAGTGCTTGATCATTTTCAACCCAGCCAATAACACCACAATATGGGCCACGCTCTACTGATTCAATTTGTTTTATACTTTTAATTGCGGATGATTTTGGCGCCCCACTAATTGAGCCTGCAGGTAGGAGGGCTTTGGCAATATCTGGCCAAGTGACATCTTTCCGTAATTTTCCTACGACATCAGAAACTAAGTGAAACAAACCTGGATGAGATTGGGTTGCAAGTAGTCTTGGTACATCCACGCTTCCTGGCTCACAAATTGCACCAAAATCATTGCGCATTAAATCAACAATCATTACATTCTCAGCCCTGTCTTTTTCACCAAATGAATCTGTCTTTGCAGTTCCTTTAATCGGAGTTGATTTAATCACCGCATCTTTTTTCTCTAAAAATAATTCAGGTGAAGCCGAGGCAATCTCAATTCCGTCGAGTTTAAGATAACTAGCAAATGGAGCTGGATTATTTGATTGCAAATTAACGGCAAGGCCTTGTAGGGATTGATCACAATTTGTGCTTAAAATGCGACAAAGGTTTACTTGATAAATATCACCATCAGCAATCTTTTCCTTAATTAATCTGACATTATCTTCATAAGTACTTTTAGATTGAGATGATAACCAAGGTGTAGTTATTCCCTGCCAGGGCATTTCAGGTAATGGAGCGTTAATAACTGTTGCAAATCTTGCGCAGATCCACTTACCTTCAAAGGTATTTACTACTGCCCAAAATCCTGGCTTAGCAAGAGAGCTTGGATCATTTGAGATTTCAACACAATTACTGGCAAGGCGATCACCCATCCAAAAGAGTGCACCTGTGTTATCCATGTTTGAACGCTACCGCTAGCACCGCCCGCTGGTAGCTAATATTCAATTGTGCAGGCAAGTCCTAGATGCGATAGATTTCACCTCGCACTTCGCGGACGTAGCGCAGTTGGTAGCGCGGAACCTTGCCAAGGTTCAGGTCGCCGGTTCGAACCCGGTCGTCCGCTCTCAAAGAGTTATAAAGTTTCATCTGCGAAAGCAAAGCTAGGTCGGATGGCCGAGAGGCGAGGCTCGGGACTGCAAATCCCGCTACACGGGTTCAAATCCCGTTCCGACCTCCATAATTATTAAGCAGCTGGAGGCCTCGACAAAATTCCAACACAGTTACTAACTGTAAAAGATCCAGCAGCAAACGGAATAACTACCGCATCCCCAGATTTAACTGAAAGGTTTCCAGAGTTTTCAAAAACTAACTCACCCTCACCAGATAGACAAAGGAAAATTCCAAATCCTGCCTCAACTTTTTGCTCATCTCCTGTTAAGTAATCTGCTCGAAAGAACGGATTAGCAACTGATTTAAAAATAGAGTGTGATTTTGGCGAGGAGCTATCAAAGCCAGTAAAGATTTCATCATTTTCAGCTTTAGTTAATGGTGATAATCTCAACGCATCTAATGCTGTTTCATAGCCAAGGTTTAAATGACCATCCTTATCTCCATCTACTGCAAAGCCATCCCACTCAAGTAAAATTGACAGATCAGTAGGCTCTTGTAGTTCTAATACAAAAATTCCTGCCTCAATTGCGTGTGCAACTCCTGCTGGAACAAATACCGCATCCCCTGGCTTTACCTCTTTAAATACCAATGAATCTAATAATGCATCTGAGTCATGAGCCTTAACTAACTTGGCAACCTCAGATTTATCCATCTGCTTGCTAAATCCAAGTCCAACCCGTGCTCCCGCTGGTGCCTCTAAAATAATCCAGGCTTCAGTCTTGCCATGATTTAAATGTAACTTTTCTTTAGCAAATCTTTGATCTGGATGATAATGAACTGGCAGGCGTTGATCTGGATCTAATAACTTAACTAAAACCTCAGTAGAGACGCCAAACTTTTCAACATGCTTTTGACCAAGCCAAGCACTGGGATCTGCGTTAACTGCATCTTTAAGCAAGCCGCCATCAGATAACTTTGAAAGTCCGTTTACTAATTCACCAAATCTAGTAGTTGTAGAACCAATCCACTCTTCCGGCCGCATCGGGCCACCTGGGCCATTTCGCAACTTACCGATTCGATAACCACCCTTATAGAAATGGTCGAATTGATTTGAGGGTAATTTTGAGGGCTTAACTTCTAAATTGCTCATGTTGGTAGTTTAGGGGTTAAAGTATTTCCATGCTAGAAAAATCAGAGCGGCCTTGGGGCAGGTATGAGGTGCTGCAAGAGGGCGCTACATACAAGGTTAAATCAATTCACGTTGCAATTGGTAAACGTCTTTCATATCAACGCCATCAAAAACGAAGTGAGCATTGGTATATCACCCAAGGAACGGGTGAGGTAACCCTTGATGGAAAAATTTCACCAATATCCCCCGGCTCTGTGATTGCGGTTCCTCAGGGCGTGCTTCATCGAGTGCACAACACAGGAAATACTGAATTGATATTTATTGAAGTACAAACTGGTAGCTACTTTGGCGAGGATGATATTGAACGTGTTGAGGATGATTTCGGTCGCTAGTAGAATTTAATTACGGACGATTAGCGCAGCGGTAGCGTACTTCCTTGACATGGAAGGGGTCACTGGTTCGATCCCAGTATCGTCCACCATAATTGCGTAATGAGTACCAGATTCATCTATCCCCCACCTAAAGATGGGAAACCATTTCGATTAAGTTTAGGTTTGCGTGAATTAGATCCTGCAAATTGGATTGAGGTTGGATCAGATTTAGTAGAGCAACTAAAGCAACGTAATGAGCTATTAGAAACAAAACGAAATATAGTTTTCAAAGAAGTAGCGGGATATGAAGAAGCCGCACTTACCTATGCAAGAGCTTTAAAAGATAACCTAGGTAAGTTTCATTCAGATTATGTGGTTGACGATGATCAGATAACCCATAAACCAACAGGTATTTCTGTTAACTTGTTAGAAGATCATCCATTTGTGCAATTAGCACGGGTTATTGCCGAAGATTTGTGCTTACTGTCCTATGAAAACTCCTCTTGGAACTTAGTTGCTGGTGTTGTGATATTTCCTTCTCGTTGGAAACTTCTTGAAAAAATTGGAAAAAATATTGATGCAATACACGAACCGGTACCGGGATATCACGGAGCACTTCAGCCATTAATGGTTGATACTTTTAATAAAATTAAACCAGAACGCCCAGTTTGGCGGCGCAACTGGTCACTGCATGAAACCGAAGAGTTGCATGAACCAACCTATACGCCACATAAAGTTGAGATTTCTGATTACTGGTGGCGCACTGAGCGACAAACACTAACAAAATCAGAATCTAATCAGTTTTTACTTTTTACAATTCGAAATCGAAGTGAACCATTTAAATGGATTAAAGAAGACCCACAAGCTACTGCTGAGTTTATAAAAACTTTGCAATCACTTGACCCACAGATGCTTGAGTACAAGCGATTAGCACAGGCCAGTGGGGGCCTAATTGAATTCTTAAAAAACTAACCAGTACGGTTGTTTTGTAGATTTATACTCCTATCTACTAGGATTAAGGCACTGCCAACAATGATGTGTGCAGGCAAATAATTTTGATTAACGGAGTGAAGAGGACAATTATGAATAAAGATATGCTTGAAAAAGTAAAGGCTGGCAAAGGATTTATCGCAGCACTTGATCAAAGCGGTGGTAGTACGCCAAAGGCACTTAAACTTTATGGCATAGATGAATCTGAGTACTCAGGTGAGCCCGCAATGTTTGATCTCATTCATAAGATGCGCTCTCGTTTAATTAAATCCCCAGTCTTTACTAGCGATCGCATTGTTGGCGCAATCTTGTTTGAAATGACTATGGAGCGCGATATCGATGGAATTGCTAGCGCTGAGTATTTATGGAGCAAGAAAAAAATTCCTACTTTCTTAAAAGTTGATAATGGCCTAGCAGCTGAGGCAAATGATGTTCAGTTGATGAAGCCAATCCCAGAACTTGCTAGTCGTATCAGTGCTGCAGTTAAGCATGGCGTATTCGGTACCAAAATGAGATCAGTAATTAATTTAGCAAATCCAGCTGGCATCGAAGCAATTGTTGCCCAGCAGTTTGAAATTGGTAAGCAAATAATTGCAGGTGGACTAATGCCAATTATCGAACCTGAAGTTAATATCAATAGTGCTCAAAAAGCACAGGCCGAGGAAATTCTTAAGGTCACTCTTCTTAAGCACCTAAATGCGCTAAGTGATGACCAGAATGTGATGTTAAAACTTTCAATCCCAACTCAATCTAATTTATACCTAAAGTTAACTCAGCATCCAAGAGTAATTAAAGTTGTTGCTCTATCTGGTGGGTATTCAAGAGATGAGGCAAATAAACTTCTAGCGCAAAACACAGGAGTAATTGCATCCTTCTCAAGAGCGCTAACTGAAGGTTTATCAGCTAAGCAGAGTGAGTCAGATTTTGATGCAACTTTAAATTCAACAATTCAAAGTATTTACGAAGCATCTATCAAATAGATTGTTGAGTAGTGCAGTGGATCTAAATCTCGCTGATAAAGATGCAGCTTGGGTTTCCCAATTCTTAGCATCTCGTCGAACAACTCGAGATTTCCTGCCCACTCCGGTTGCGCCAGAAATAATTAATCAGATACTAAAAGATTCTCTAACCGCTCCTAGCTGGTCTAACACAAGACCATTTAAGGTCGCAGTTGCTACCGGTGAAGTTAGAGATCGAATTAGTAATGAATTTCTAGCAAGATGGCATGTTCTTTCAAAGATTATGCGCAAGGGTTTTAAAAATAAATTAAGGCTAATTTTTACTCGCTACGGTCTGCCAACTAGTAATCGTTCAATCGTTAAACCTTACGTTGCTGAGTTAAAACCAAGAGCAGAACGGGTTGGCCGCGAGCTATACACATTATTCGGAGTAGCCCGTGGTGATCGTGATGCTCGAGATAAGCAGTGGGGGAAGAATTATGAATTCTTTGGCGCCCCAGTTGAATTATTTGTTTATATTCATAAAAGTCTACATATTTACGCAGCCTCTGATGCTGGCCTAATGATGGAAAATCTAATGCTCTCAGCTCATGCGCATGGACTTGGAACATGTGCTCAAGGTGCCGTAAATATTTGGGATGATGTTGTTAGAGATGAGTTTGAAGTTTCAAAGGATTATCGATTAATTTGTGGAATTGCCATCGGATATCCAAGTGATTCACCAGTTAATTCTTTTCAAGCAAATCGCATTGATGTAGATGAATTACTTTTAAAGGCTAAAAAGAAATCACAAAAATAGCTGTTAAAAGTTTGTAAGATTTTTACTTAATACATCTATAACCCGGCCAGGCTTTATTACTTGCTCCACCTGTGAATATCCCCTCTTTTGGTAAAAAGGCTTCTCCCCTTCAGTCCATAAATAGATCTGATCAATTCCAAATGATCTTGCTTTTTGTTCAACTAATTCAAGAACTAAAGTGCCGACTCCACTTCCTCTTAGATCTTCCCTAACCACAAATGCTGCTACCCAAGGTTTGTACTTACGAAGCTCTTCAAAATCATCAAAGTCACAAATTGCTATTGATGCAACAACCTCATCCACTCCTTGGTTGTTAACAATGGCCAAGAAAAGTAATTCTTGATCTAAACCATTTAAATCCCACTTATCGTAATTTGAGGTTAAAGTTTTATTATAAAAATCTTTCCAGTCTTGAGCTGAAAATTCCTCTTTACCTTGACCCCACAACTTAAGACTCCATTCAAGTGGTGCACTTGCAAGGTGCGGGACTTCGGAGACTGGCTTAAGTCTTATTTCACTTTCCAATTAAATCGCCACACATTTGCTCAAACATCACTGTATGTGAATCAACATCTTCATAAGTAGTGTCAGGTGAAATCAGTGCCATATTATGAAATGGCGTAATTAAAAAACCTTCATTTAACATACGTAAATGTATGTACTGTTCTAGTTCAAAATCACCAGCATCAGCAGCCTCACGCCCATCTATTGGTGCTTTTTCACTAAACATATATTCAGCCCGCGCTCCTAGGCGGTTTACTGTCCAAGGTAGCTCATATTTATTAATAACTTTTTCAACCCCATCAGCCCAACGATTACCTAGTTTTATCATTTGATCAAAATTTTCTTTCGTTAAAACTTTAGTCAAAGTTGCCTTCATTGCAGCTAATGAAAGTACGTTTGCAGCAAGAGTGCCGCCAATACCACCAGTATCAATTACCTCAAGATCTACTAGCTTTTTAATTGAATCTGCAACACTTGAAGTCATACCAAAAGCACCGGTTGGGAATCCGCCCCCGATTGCTTTTCCAATCGTTAAAAAATCAGGTGAAAGTGATAATTGCGCAGTCATACCACCGGGCCCTACTGAAATAGTATGAGTTTCATCAATTATTAGTAAGGCGCCAAACTCTTTTGCTAATTTCTCTACTCCAGCTAAGTAATTATCTTTTGGTAAGACAATTCCAACATTTGTCATAGCCGGCTCCATCAATATGGCAGCCACATCATTATTTGTTAAGGCCTTTTTCATTGCAGGCAGATTATTAAATGCCACAACACGAGTAGTGACGTCTAAATCAACAGGTGCGCCAATATTGCCCTCTCTAGCAACTGTCTTTCCTTTTGAATCTAGAGTGGCAAAGCTTTCATCAACACTTCCGTGGTAGCAGCGATCAATCACAATAACTTTAGCTTTTCCAGTTATTAACCTGGCATACCTAATTGCATGACGATTAGCGTCCGTCGCTGAAACAGTAAATTGCCAAAACGGTAAACTAAATCTCTTTGCCAACTCCTCAGAGACGGCGGATGCATCTTTACTTGGCAACATAGTCGACATCCCACGACCAACCTGCTCTCTAATTGCAGTTGCAATTGCATCTGGTGAATGACCGGTCATAGATCCGGTATCTCCTAAACAAAAATCAACATAGGTATTGCCATCTACATCAATAAAACTTGATCCCTTTGCCTCTTCAACAAATACTGGATACGCCCCTGGCCACTTAGACATCCAAGACATTGGTACACCAGCTGGCATTGATTGCCTTGCTTTAGCAAAGAATTCACCACTTTTTGGATGCAGCAATAGAAATCTTTCATCTTCTATCTTGCGCAATTTTGCTAAATGATCTCGATCAACTACTGCCACTTTATCTCCTTAAAAACTCGATCTAATCTGCCAAAGATCTGGAAAAACTGGTTTAGATAATGTGCCACTTAAGTAACCAACTCCGCTTGATCCACCAGTTCCAATTTTTTGGCCAATTGTTCGCTCAACCATTTTCACATGACGATATCGCCACTCTTGTAATCCTTCATCGATATCAACTAATCGCTCACAAACAATAGATGTCTCTGGATCATTTCGATGTAGTGTAAGTAAAACATCCTGGACTGCTTTGTTTTCAATATAAGCCTGGGACTTATCGCGCTTTAATACCTCATCTGGCATTTGATGCCCGCGTTTTGTTAAAAAGATCAGTGCTGAGTCCCATAGTGAATTACTTTTAGTTAATTCAGCTATCTCTTGCTGCACATTTGGCGGCAAATGTGATGCCATTTTACTGTCCCGCCTGCCTAATAAAGCCTCTACTTTTCTAAATTGTGCAGATTGAAAACCACTTGATGAGGATAAGTATGAGCGGAATGCATTAAATTGCAATGGAGTCATCGTCTCTAAAATATCTATTTGGGCAACACAAACTTTCAAAATAGTTCTGATCCGCCCAAGTAAAGATAATGAGTAGTAAGTATCACCAGACTCTAAGGCTTTTTGTGCCTGTTTAAACTCATGAATTAATTGTTTAAACCATAATTCATATGTTTGATGGATGATAATAAACAGCATCTCATCATGCTCTGGTCCATCTGATATTGGTTTTTGTAGTTTAAGTAATTCATCTATACCCAGATATGAGTTATAGGTTAGGGCAGAATCAAAGTTCTCACTCATGTTACTCGAGAACCACTCGCTGCTACCTCTTTGTATTTACCACTTTCCACTAGCTCCTTCATACGTAAAAATCCATCCCAAACTTCGGTATAAGAAGTTGTCAGAGGTGAAATTGCAACCCTAATTGAGTTTGGTGTTCGGTAATCTGGAATTACATTTGCTATCTCTCTAAGAGCCACACAAATCTTGGCTGCATCAGGGTGAACTAATGAGATATGCCCACCTCTTTGTTTTGCATCTCTTGGTGTATTTAAAACAAAACCTAATGGTTTAAGCCAAGCATCAAATAATGAAATCATTAAATCGGTCCCTATGCCAGCTTTTTCTGCAATACTTTTAATTCCAGCCTCTTTAATCATTTCAAATGCACTCTGCACACAACGTATTCCCATAAGGGATGGACTAGCTATTTGGAAGCCACGAATACTTTCAGTGCGTTTAAACTCTGAACCCATTTCAAACTGATCCTCCTGCGCAAACCAACCTTGAATAGGTACCTGTAATTGATTTTGAATACGTTTTGAAACATAAAGCCATGCGGGTGAACCAGGACCTGAGTTTCCGTACTTGTATGTACATCCCACGCATAGGTCAACACCATTTGCATCTAAATCTAATTCAATTGCGCCAACTGCATGGCTAGCATCCCAAACTACTAATCCGCCAATTTTTCTCACCTGATCTGTAATTGCTTTAATATCACTTCTTGCTCCAGATCGATATTGAATAACTTCAAGTGTTACCAGTGCAACATCCTCATTTAAATAAGGAGCTAGCACATCAGTTGTAATTCGCTCATGCTCTGCAATTTTTGGATTTTCATTATCAATAATTACTAACTTCAAATCAAACTGGGTTGCGATTCCTTCTAGAATATATCGATCGGTAGGAAAATTTGCCTTATCTGTAATAATTGTTTTTCGATCCGGACGTGCCTTAATTGCTGCTAGACACAGTTGATAAAAATTAACCGATGTTGTATCACAAACTAGGATCTGCCCAGCAGCTGCGCCTAATGCTGCAGCCCCAAGTAAATCACCGGTTGGTTGGGCTTCATCTACCCAATGACTCCACCCAGTCACTACTTCTGGTCCCCACTCATTTGTTAAAAAATTTGAAATACTCTCGATAGTTTTTTTAGGCAATCTACCAAGTGAATTACCATCTAAATAACATAAATCTGGATCAGTAATTACGAATTGGGATTTATATTTTGCAAGCGGGTCTTTTGCATCTAGTGAGAGTGCATAATCTCGATCAGTTGCTTTCATTACCACTGCCCCACTCTTACTCCCTAGTGATTACTACATAAGAGTATTCCAGAGGTAATAGAAATGAAAGCCCGTCTAACATAACCTCAAATTAAGCGGTTTTAACTATTTTGAGTATGATAATTTAATGCAAGATGCACTTACAATTTCAGCACTCACCTTTGGTACTCAAGCCTTTGTAACATTATTTGTTATTTTAGATCCACCGGGAGCGGCTCCAATTTTCTTAAGTTTGGCATCTGGAAAATCAATCAAAGTTCAACGCAGATTGGCATGGCAGGCAGCTACCGTCTCACTTTTTGTAATTGTTACTTTTGCATTATTTGGTAACGCACTTTTAGGTTATTTAAATATCTCACTACCTGCACTACAGGGAGCAGGTGGCATACTGCTTTTAATTACTGGACTTGGCCTACTTACTGGCTCAATTACCGACAGTGACTCTGCTGCTTCTCAAAATATTGCACTCGTTCCACTTGGTACACCACTACTTGCAGGCCCTGGCGCAATTGTGACCACAATGTTGTATGTACAAAAGGCGGATGGAAATGAACAGTTAGGGGCGCTAGCAATTGCAATTGTGGCAGTTCACTTAATTATTGGCATTACCTTTATGTTCTCAACCAAAATCCTTTCCGTAATTAAGGATTCTGGCGTCACACTTCTTGCACGCATTGCTGGCTTACTTCTATCAGCAATTGCAGTAGAGATGATAGTTAGCGCTATAAAGGCTTTCTTTAATATTGGCTAAATAAGCCAAACTGTCACCTCTAACAACTATCTTCAACCTATGCTTTCACCTATGGCTTTAGGTACTACCTCCTTATCTCAGGCAACATTTGTAGTTGTAGATTTGGAGACTACTGGTGCGTCCCCTAATAAAGGTGCAGCTATTACTGAGATTGGCGCAGTTAAAGTTAGAAGTGGTGAATATCTTGGAAACTTTGAATCATTTGTAAACCCACTCTCACCAATTCCAGATTACATAACTCAGATGACTGGCATTACTGACTTAATGTTGGCAAAAGCTCCAGTAATTGATGAGATTTTGCCAGCATTTCTTGAATTTGCTGGTAAACATAATGAAGTGATAATTGTTGCTCATAACGCACCATTTGATTTAAGTTTTCTTAAAAGCGCTGCTAAGGAATTAGACATTATGTGGCCAAAATATAAAACACTAGATACGGTAACTATTGCCCGACAGGTGCTAACTAAGGAGAAAGTACCAAACTGTAAACTTCAAACACTGGCTCAGTACTTTGGCACTACGACGCAACCTAACCATCGGGCATTAGATGATGCAAAAGCAACTACTGAAATTCTCCATGGATTACTTGAACGTTTAGGATCTTTTGATGTTAATACCGTGGATGCCTTAATGGAGTTTGCAAAAACTGCTGCGCATATCCAGCGACAAAATTATTGGGGATTAAGCTCTATCTAGCTGAGACAATCTCATTTGTAAGTTCGCCCCACTTCTTCACTACCGATAATGCAGCCCCTGAATCGATCGCCTTATTTGCTAATACAAAACCATTTGCAATCTGGGTTTGTAGTGGCAAATTAAAATCAGCCTTAAAAGCAGCAATTGCAAAGGCAGCATTTAGAGTGACTGCATCTCGCATTGGTCCCTTAAGTCCTGAAAAGATTTTCATAGTCATATCAGCATTGTATTTTGCAACTCCCCCTACTAAATCAGAGACTGAGCTTGAGGTTATTCCTAAATCTGCTGGATTAAATTCAGACTGAGTTAACTTGCCATCATTTATTTGAATAACTTGGGTGGTAGTAGATAGTGAAACCTCATCTAAACCATCATCGCCACGAAAAACAAAACCCTCTTTACCTTGTTCAAGTAATACCTGCGACATTAATGGCAGTAACTCCGCTCTTGCTACCCCAATAGCGCAGGCGATTGCATTGGCTGGATTTGCTAACGGTCCTAAAATATTAAAAATTGTTGGTGTGCCAAGTTCTTTGCGCGCAGCTGCGGCATACTTCATTGATGAATGAAATATGGGCGCAAAACAAAAGCCAATCCCGATCTTGTGAACAGTTTGCTCAACCTCACTGCCAGTTAAATCAATCTTTATGCCCAATGCCTCTAATAGATCAGCAGCTCCAGATTTAGAGCTGGCCGCGCGATTGCCATGCTTAACCACTCGAGCACCAGCTGCGTTTGTAATTATTGCGGCAGTAGTTGAAATATTTATTGTATTAGCACCATCTCCACCGGTACCAACCGTGTCAACTGCCCGCTCGGTAATATTTATTGGGGCGCAATAGGAATACATTTGTGAGACAAGGGCCTGAACTTCTTTAGCACTCTCACCTTTTGCTTTAAGGCCAAGTAAAAATTGCTTTATCTGATCATTACTAGCTTTGCCCTCTAAAATTTGCCCCATCGCCCAAGTAATCTGATCTGAAGATAAATCCTCTGACGCAGATAGTGAGTTAAAAATTAAATCCCAAGCCATCTATTACTACTTACTAATTTGCGAGCGCAGAGTCAGACTTAAGTAGCGCAGCACACTTTGCCGCAATATTAAATGGATCAATTGGATGAGTCACAGTGGCCTCAGCTTTTGACCAAGCTGCTAACCAATTATCTTGTTCACGGCCTGTAATTAATAAAACTGGTGGACAATTAAATACCTCATCTTTTAATTGCCGCGCAACTCCCATGCCACCTTCTGGAACTGCCTCAGCATCTAATACAAAAAGATCAACCTGTTTTTTGTTATCAACGTAAAGGCGCAGAGCAGGGGCTGTGGCAAACTCTTTAATCTCATGCTCTGGCAAACTTTGATCTAGGCGTTTACCTAATGCTGCGATAACTGATGCTCGAACGGTTGAATCATCGGAATAAAGGGCTATTACTAACTTTTCCATGGCTTAATCCTACCTACCCAGTTAGATCAGTAATTTTGCTGTGATTTAAGGCCTGGGTGATCAGTTTCACCAAATCATAGGGCTGCTAGCACTGCTGAAAATGAGGCATTGCCTATCTATTTCGGGAATAATCATCCCTGTGACTACATATGCCCAGGCTCCAGTTAAGACTAACCGTCCTAACCTTGTAGCAGTTGGCACCATTGTTTGGTTGGCATCTGAATTAATGTTTTTTGCCGCTCTCTTTGCAATGTATTTCACAACTAGAGCAGTTCAAGGGCCGAAGGTATGGGCTGAATCTGCTGGGATGTTAAATATTCCATTTTCAGCAACTAATACCACCGTTTTAGTGCTCTCCTCTGTTACATGTCAGTACGGAGTATTTGCAGCCGAGCGCTTTCAAGCACGCAGATCAGGTAGCTTATGGCAATTTAGTAAATGGGGAATGCGCGAATGGTTTGCCTTAACTTTTTTGATGGGTGCATTTTTTATTGCCGGTCAAGTATATGAATATGCTGAATTAGTTCACGAAGGATTAACACTATCTTATAGTCCATATGGCTCAGTTTTTTATATGACTACTGGTTTTCACGGCCTGCATGTGACCGGTGGTTTAATTGCATTCTTAATTGTTTTAATTAGAGTATTTAGGGCGCAAAAATTTGGTCATAACCAAGCAACCACAGCAATTGTGGTCTCCTACTACTGGCACTTTGTAGATATTGTGTGGATCGCACTCTTCTCTGCCATCTACCTAATTAAATAACGATCATGAAATTTATCTCTAAATACCGTCGCCGCAAAGGCGCACTTCCAATATTAATTATGTTAGCACTCACTGGCTTAGGTTTAACATTTTCAGCAGCCACAGCTGCGCCAGCTAAAAACACAATGACCGCCTCTGCTAAATCCACGGTTATTGAAGAAGGTAAAGAGATATTTTTAAAGGGATGTTCTTCTTGTCATGGTTTAAATCTTGAAGGGGGCGCTGTTGCTCCTGCTTTAATTGGAGTTGGCGCTGCCTCTGTTGATTTTCAAGTTGGCACCGGACGCATGCCGATGCAGGATATGAGTCAACAAGCTGCGCGTAAGACTCCTGTTTATAATGAAGAGCAGGTTGCAGCCCTTGCTGCATATGTTGCATCCCTTGCTCCAGGTCCTCGTGCTTATACAAATGAGGAAATAACTTGGGAGCGAGATGGCAATACTGCTGAAGGTGGAGAGTTATTTAGAAATAACTGTGCGATGTGCCATAACTTTGCTGGCCAAGGTGGCGCTCTTTCACAAGGAAAATATGCTCCCACAGTAATGGGAGTAGAGGCAAAACATATTTATGAAGTAATGATTACTGGTCCACAATCAATGCCAGTTTTTTCTGACACAATTATTACACCAGAGGAAAAACTTTCAGTTATTAAATGGATTAAAGCAGCAGAGAATGAGCCAAACTTAGGTGGGGCCGCCCTTGGTCGAGTCGGACCAGTAACTGAAGGTTTATTAGTTTGGACATTTGGCCTTGGACTTTTAATTGGTATTGCTGTTTGGCTAACTGCAAAGGCAAGGTAGGAAATGTCTAAAGAATTAGAGCCGCTAGCAGATCCAGGTTTGCCAGAGCACGTCCACCGCAAAGCAGATATTGATCCAATCGCTGCCAAGCGTGCAGAGCGACAAGTTGCAGTCTTATTCGCACTCTCTGGTGCAGGGACTTTGTTATTTATCTATTCATTCTTCTTCATTAAAGATGACGTCTTTATTTTCTTACCAATTATGGGAAATACAAATGCCCATCAATTAGGTATTGGCATGGGCATGGCGCTCAGTCTTTTATTTATTGGCTTTGGCGCAGTTCACTGGGCAAAAACTTTAATGCCAGATCAAGAGGTAATTGCTTATCGTCATGAATTAAAATCAGCACCGGAAGACCGCAGCGAATTTGTTAAGACTGCTAAAGAGGGCGCTGAGCAAGCAGGACTAGGACGTCGCCCACTTATTAAAAGAAGTTTGGCAGCAGCAGTTGGTCTTGCTGGTTTACCTGCTGTAATTTTACTTCGAGACCTTGGACCACTTCCTGGTAACTCATTAAATGAAACAAATTGGAAGACTGGTACAAAATTAGTTACTGATCCAGGTGATCGCCCAATTAAAGCTAGTGATCTTGAAGTTGGCGGTGTTGCTCAAGTTATGCCAGCACTTCTAGCCGGTCAAAAGCGAACTCTTGAAGATATTGCCAAGGATGCAGTTTTATTAATTAGATTGCGTCCATCTGAGTTCCAATTAGATGCTGAGCGTTTATCTTGGACTCATGAAGGAATTATTGCCTTCTCAAAGATTTGCTCACATATGGGATGCGCCGTTGCTTTATATGAACAAACTACAAAACATTTACTTTGCCCATGTCATCAATCAACCTTTGATGTGACCCGGGCCGCAAAGGTTATCTTTGGTCCTTCGGCTCGACCTCTGCCACAATTGGCTATCACTGTTGATGCTGATGGATATTTAATTGCTAAACAACCATTTACAGAGGCAGTTGGCCCTAGCTTTTGGGAGAGAAAATCATGACCGCACGTGAGAGAGTTGCAGGAACTGTCGCTAATTATGTAGATGAGCGAACTGGCGCTGCTGCTTGGATGAAGAAAAATCTACAAAAGGTTTTTCCTGATCACTGGTCATTTATGTTAGGTGAGATAGCACTTTATTCATTTGTAATTTTATTACTCTCTGGAACCTTTTTAACCTTTTGGTTTGATCCTTCAATGCGTCATGTTGTATATGAAGGTAGTTATCAACCATTAAAAGATGTTGAGATGAGCGCTGCTTACGCCTCTGCTCTTCATATCTCCTTTGATGTTAGAGGCGGGCTATTAATGCGCCAAATACATCACTGGGCAGCTCTGATTTTTGCGGCTTCAATTGTGGTCCATCTGCTTAGAGTTTTCTTCACAGGTGCCTTCCGTAAGCCTCGTGAATTTAACTGGATTTTAGGTATTGCATTACTTACTCTTGCAATTGTTGAAGGCTTTCTTGGCTACTCACTTCCTGATGATCTTTTATCTGGAACTGGAGTAAGAATTGCCCATGCAATTATTCAATCCATTCCAGTAGTTGGTACATATTTATCTTTCTTCGTATTTGGCGGGGCGTTCCCAGGTGAAGTATTTATACCGCGAATTTATATTGTGCATGTGTTGTTACTGCCTGGAATTTTCTTAGCTTTAATTACAGTGCACTTAATGTTGGTTTGGTACCAGAAGCACACTCAGTATCCAGGACCAGGACGAACTGAGAAAAATGTTGTTGGTTATCCATTAATGCCTGTATATATGGCAAAAGCTGGTGGTTTCTTCTTTATCGTATTTGGTGTTACTGCATTCTTAGGAGCGGTTGCATCTATTAACCCAATCTGGCTCTATGGTCCCTACACACCAGGGCAGATCTCTGCCGGCTCGCAACCTGATTGGTATATGGGTTGGCTAGATGGTTTAGTCCGAATGGCGCCACCTATTGAAACTTATATTTTTGGATACACAATCTCTTGGAATATTTTGATTCCAGGTTTAATAGTTCCAGGAATTATTTTTACCGGTATGGCGCTCTACCCATTTATTGAAAGCTGGCTAAGTGGTGATAAGCGTGAGCACCATTTGCTTGATCGCCCAAGAAATGTGCCAAATAGAACCGCACTTGGCGTTATGTCTCTAACATTTATGGTTATTGCAATGATCAATGGTGGAAATGACATTATTGCCACCCATTTTGACTTAAGTATTAACCAAATTATGTGGTTCTCTCGGATTGGAATTATTGTCCTGCCACCGCTTGCCTTTGTGATTACCAAGCGTATTTGTTTATCACTACAGCGAGCAGATCGTGAACTAGTGCTGCATGGTAAAGAAACTGGACGATTAGTAATGCTTCCACATGGTGAGTTTGTAGAAATTCACGAAGAACTATCTGCTGAAAAGAAATTCACCCTTACCCAACATGAGCAGCCAAAGGCGATTGCACTTGTTAAAGAAGATGCGGGTGGTGTGCTAAATCCAAAGGGAATAAGAGCAAGACTACAAGCAAGATTTAGCGCAGCTAATGCTGAGAATATTGCAAAACCAACTGCTACTGAGGTTAAAGAGCTTGAGGGCGGGCACCACTAAGTTTTCTTAGTATGTATTACTAATACAGTTGCTGTGATGTTTGCTATTTCTATTAAATAAACCATAATGATGGTGTGAACTCCTCACTGTGGCAAGGTAAGCAAAATATCAATTATCGCAAACCAATTAGCAAGAATGATTCATTTGATGTAGTAATCATTGGAGCTGGCTTTAGTGGGCTTTGGAGTGCATTTCATTTAAAACAATTTCAACCTAATCTTAAGATCGCAATTTTGGAAAAGGAGTATGTTGGATTTGGAGCAAGCGGCCGAAATGGTGGATGGGCATCTGCTGAATATCCAACTTCAAGTAATAGATTAATCAAAGAGAATGGTTTAGAAAGCTACAAAAATCTGCGCACCGCTATAACTAAATCCATTGATGAGATTGGCGAGATCGCTAAATCAAATAATTGGCAGATTGATTATGCCAAAGGTGGGGCTTTAGTATTTGCAAGAGGTAACGCTCAACTAAGCAGGATCTCAAAGGAAATTGATGAGGAGCATCAATTATTAAATAAATCCCAAACTACCGATCTATTAAATATCCCTTCCGCTCTTGGCTCAGTCTTTACCCCACACTGCGCCGCACTAAATCCATTTAAATTAGTCAGAGCTCTAGCTGATCATCTAGAAAAACTCGGTGTAATGATCTATGAACAATCTAGTGTGAGTGAGATAAAAGATAAACAGGTTGAAGTAAATGGCTTTAATGTTAACTGCACATTTTCAATTAGAGCAACTGAGGCCTTTACGCCTAGAAAATGGATGGGAAATAGACAAATACCAATTTATTCCCTAATGGTTGCAACTGAGCAATTATCTAGTGAGGTGATAAAAGAAATACGAAATACCCAACGCGCTACTTTTCAAGAGGCTTGCCATTTAATTACCTACGCTCAAATTACAAGTGATAACAGATTAGCGCTCGGTGGGCGAGGTGTTCGCTATAAATTATTCTCCCGACTTTCAGAACGAAGTGAGATAGATAATCGAATGCACTCGGCGTTAGAAAGGCGCGCTAGATCTTGGTTTCCACAAATTGCTAATGCAAAGTTTGAGTATCGCTGGGGTGGCGCTGTAGCTCTAACGAGAAGGTGGCAGGCATATTTAAATTTTGATCAGGCCACTGGCCGTGCTGAAATTGGTGGCTATGTTGGTGATGGAGTGACACTTTCTTACTTAGTGGCAAAAACTTTGGCAGAAAAAATGAGTAATATAAAAACTGCAAACCTGCCATTTATTGATCAAGGAATTGGCAGATGGGAGCCAGAGCCAATTCGATACCTTGCAGTTAATGCTGGGTTTAAGGCTACTGTGCTTGCCGATTATGAAGAAAAAATTACTAAGAGACCAAGTTTACTTGCTGCAATTATTGATCCGCTAATTAATCGTTAATCTTTAGCTTTCGCAAATACCTTTTAACTTAACTAGAGTTTTGGCCATAGCTTTTGGAACCCACTCACCTGAATCACTTACCCACCATCTTGATAAAGCATTTCTGCCATCCCAAGTTTCAATAACTAATGTGGTACTTGGATCAATTTCTTGTAATTCATATCGCCAAACATTACGAAGTAGGTGTTGCCAAGCAATTTGATTACTATCTTTAAACTCAACTACCTGATTTGTTATCACATAAGGAATGCCAAGTTTCATTTTCATTCCAAATTTTGCCCCTAAATAAAGCTGTTCTGGTCCTTTGAACCTGCCTTTAACCATCCCTGAGCCATCCATTAAAGGATGATTACTTGGCCTGGATATGAAATCAAATATCTTTTTAGCAGGGACATTTATTTTAATTTGCGCTTTAAATAATAAAGGTGTTGAGGTATCAAGTATCTCAGCTCGCTCTGCCATAACTAGTGCACAGAGTTAGAAGGGCGTTCATACTGTAAAACAAGACCAATTATTGAAATTATCATCGCCCCCACGGCAATTAACACCAGCCACCAGCCAATTATTAATCCAGTACCAACTGCGCAAATTGATAATGCCAGCGGCAGAGGCCACCATGAATGAGGTGAAAAGAAACCAAGTTCACCAGCAGAATCTGCAATCTCACCTTGCACATTATCTTCAGGTAATAAATTTCCTAATCTTCGGTTAGTAAACCATAGATAAAATCCCACGATTATTGATAGCCCAGCACTTAATGAAATAGCGGTGATACCGACAGCTTCTCCACCAACTTGCCAATAAATAACTGCAAGGATTGCGTAAAAAATTGCAAGACCAACAAATAGCATCCAACCAGTTTTCATTAGTGATCTGCCTTTGCTGCCATATGTGGGTAGTGAAGATCAAATGCTGGTCGCTCACTTCTAATTCTTGGCATTGATTTAAAGTTGTGCCTTGGCGGTGGACATGAGGTTGCCCACTCAAGAGAGGAGCCATAACCCCAAGGATCATCAGTTGTGACTGAAGGTGTTGAGCGAGTAATCCAAATATTAATTGCAAATGGAATCATTGAAAGTGCAAGCAAGCCTGAACCAACAGTTGAAACCATATTCATAAATGTGAAGCCATCACTCGCTAGGTAATCAGCATAACGACGTGGGAAACCTTTAATTCCTAGCCAGTGCTGAATTAAAAATGTTATGTGGAAGCCAAAAAATAAGGTCCAGAAGTGAATTTTACCTAGAGTCTCATTTAGCATCTTGCCAGTCATCTTTGGCCACCAGAAGTAGAAACCAGCAAACATAGCAAAGACCACTGTTCCAAATAACACATAATGGAAGTGAGCAACTACGAAGTAGGAAGCAGAGACTGCGAAATCAAGTGGTGGTGAAGCCAAAATAATTCCAGTAATTCCACCAAATAAAAATGTTACTAAGAAACCTAGAACAAAAAGCATCGGGGTTTCAAAGGTAACTGATCCTCGCCACATCGTGCCGATCCAGTTAAAGAACTTAACGCCGGTAGGAACACCAATTAAAAATGTCATAAACGAGAAGAACGGCAAGAGCACTTGCCCACTTGCATACATATGGTGTGCCCAAACTGCGACAGATAAGGCAGCAATTGCAATAGTTGCTGCGATTAAGCCTTTATATCCAAAGATTGGTTTGCGAGAAAAGACTGGCAAGATTTCAGTTGCAATTCCAAAGAATGGCAGCGCCAAGATATAAACCTCAGGATGGCCGAAAAACCAAAACAAATGTTGCCAGAGCATAGCTCCGCCATTTGCTGGATCAAAGATATGAGAACCAAATAATCGATCAGATTCAAGTGCTAAAAACGCTGCTGCAAGTGGTGGGAATGCAATTAAAACTAAAATTGAAGTTAGCAATACGTTCCAACTAAATATTGACATTCTAAACATAGTCATACCAGGTGCTCGCATAGTTAAAATTGTGGTTACAAAGTTAACTCCGCCAAGGATTGTGCCAAGTCCACCAATTGCAAGACCAACTAACCAAAGATCTGCGCCAATACCTGGTGAGTATTCAACTCTGGAAAGTGGGGCGTAGGCAGTCCAACCAAAGGAGGCAGCACCTCCTGGTGTAATAAATCCGATAAATGCCATTGTTCCGCCAAATAAATACAACCAATAAGAGAGCATATTTAATCTTGGAAATGCCACATCTGCTGCACCAATTTGTAGAGGCATAATCACATTAGCAAAACCAACAAATAATGGTGTTGCAAACATTAACAACATAATAGTTCCATGCATTGTAAAGATTTGGTTGTACTGCTCATTACTTAAAAATTGCATTCCCGGACGAGCTAGTTCACCTCGGAGTAATAATGCAAGTAATCCAGCAATTAAAAACCAAGCAAATGAAGTAATTAAATATAAATAGCCGATTGTCTTGTGATCAGTTGAAGTAAGCCACTTAACAAGTAGTCTTCCTTTTGAAGTTGGCGCTGGTGCTGAAGCAGATGATGAGATAACTGGGCGCTGGGCGTAGGTGGTCATGAAATCACTGCTTTCTCTTCGGCTACCAAGGATTGAATATAACTCTCATACTCTGCTGGGGTTACTACTTTAACGTTAAATAACATCTGTGAGTGATTTCTTCCGCACAAAATATTACACCTACCCGGGAAGGTTCCTAATTTGGTTGCTGAGAATTCAAGTTGATTTGTTACTCCAGGTAAATTTTGCATTTGAATCATAAAAGCTGGTATCCAAAAGCCGTGAACTACATCATTTGCAGTTAATGTGAATCTTACATTTTCACCCAATGGTAAGTACAGCGTTGGTGGCTGCGCTGGAGTTCCAGTAACAGTGGCACTCTTGTAATCACCAGCATCTTTGTACTTAAACTGCCATGACCACTGGAAACCAACTACATCAATAAAGTGTGAGACCTGATTATCTGGTGAGATCTTTAAAATTCGAGATTCACGCTGAGCGGTGAAATAGAAAAGTACTGCCACGATAATAAAAGGTATGACGGTGTAAGCAATCTCTACCGGAATGTTGTACTGGGTTTGCTTTGGAAAGTTTTCATCTTTTTTACGATGAAAGAAAACTGGCCATAAAATTAAAATTAATGTAAATACTCCAACCACTGCAGCTGATATCCAAGCCCCTTGCCAGAGTGAGAGTGATTGATCATTTACGCTAGAAACTCCCTCTTCAAACCCAAGGCCAGATACTTCACCTGAGCAGCTAGTAAGTAAGAAGGTGGCGGCCGGCAAAGTTGAGATGAATTTAAAGTGAGCCTGGCGCATGGCTTAAGGATAACCTTCTGCCATTGAGTTGCTTTACATTCTTGGATAGGGGTATCAGGTGGTTCGCATCACAGGCGATTTCCAACAGGAAAGAGTGCTGCACCCTGCCGCCATTTCGCTACTTCCGCAGTTTTTTACTACCGGGTGGGCGGACCCAGCTAAATTAAATAATAGCTCGCGTCAGGTGAACATTCTATTAGAGCAGGTGCGCCAAAGTTTTGCTAAGGCATTAAATGTTAGAAGCGATGAGATTGAATTTTTAGGTGAACCTGACCTTGGCTTTCAGCTAGGTATCGCAGGTCTATTAAACGCTGAGAGTAAATTGTTTTATTCAAGTATTGATCGTCAAAAAGTTTTCGCAATAACAGCAAATGAAAAAAATAATGGCCGAACTGTTACTGAACTACCAGTAAATGGTGATGGCGTAATTAAAGAAAGTGAAATCGGATTAAGTGATCTTTTAATCTGGCAGGTTGCAAACGGGGAAACTGGAAATATCCAAAGTGCACCAAAAAGTGGCGCAAATATTTTTGCTGACTGCACAAGTAGTGGAGTTGATTTACTGCCTAATTTCAATTATCAAACTGCTTTATTTGATAGCCGCTCATGGGCGGGACCAGCCGGAGTTGGCATATTAGTTATTAAATCATCAGCTACTTGGCGCAATCCCCTACCCCATAATGATTTAAATCGAACTCCTAATACATACTCACTACCCCTATTACTAGCTAGTGCGGTAGCACTTGAGAATTACCTATCACAAACTGATATTCGATCTAAATTAAAAAATGAAATAATCGGTTTTATTAAAGAGCAGATCACCGATGTTGATATCGCATCTAGCGCTAATGGCCTTGGAAAGTTTCTTTCTCTTTCAATTAAAGGTGTTGAGGCAGATCGCTTATTACTTGATTTAGAGGATCTAGGCTTTGCAGTTGAATCAGGCTCAGCCTGTAAATCAGCTGATATGAAACCATCTCATGTATTAGCTGCAATGGGTAAACCAATTACTGGAAATATTAGATTAACGATTCATAAAGAGATTACATCTGAGATTGTTAAGCATTTCTGCCAAGCACTTAAAACTAGCGTTTCAAAACTACGTTCTAATTAACCCGCTAATTTCACATTCAGGTGAGGCATAACCTCATCAGTTGCAGCTTTGCCATAAGCAGTTTCAAATCTTGTTAAAAACTCATCTTTTGTAAAGCTGTACTCCTGAGTTCCAGTAGTTTCAATACAGTATGTGGCAAGCATCGAGCCAAGTTGAGCGCACCGCTCATGTCCAAGGCCCCAGGAAAGACCAGCAATAAATCCTGATCTAAAGTTATCGCCAACTCCAGTCGGATCTAGTTTTTCTTTTTCTTTTGGTACTCCCACATAAATGGTTTCTTTGCCATGCTCCTCTATTTGAGCACCCTTTGAACCTAATGTGACAACACGGACCTGCACGCGATCAAATAATTGTCGATCAGTCCAGCCAGTTTTTTGAATAGCAAGTGCTAACTCATACTCATTTAAAAATAAGTACTTAGCCCCATCAATTAGTTGGGCAATTTCTTTGCCATCCATCCGAGCCATTTGTTGTGATGGATCAGCTGCTACAGCGATCTTTAACTCTCTGGCCATTTGGGAGTAACGCATCATTGCTTCTGGGTCATCGGGCGAGATAACTAGTAAATCAAAATTGCCAGTTTTAGCAATTATCGGAGAAAGTTCAATATTTCTTGCCTCACTCATTGCTCCTGGAAAAAATGATGCGATCTGATTTAACTCAGTATCAGTGGTAACCATAAAAGTTGCAGTATGAAGTGTCTCTGAAACTAATACATGTGAGGTATCTACACCGTGCCGCTTTAACCAGGCTTCATAGTCAACCCAGTCACGACCAACTGCTGCAATTAATATTGGGTTAAGTCCAAGGGCGCCCATTCCAAATGAAATATTGGCACCGCACCCACCACGCCTAATTACAAGAGTATCTACTAAAAAGGAAAGAGAAACTTTTGCTAAAGATCCAGCAACTAGTGAATCGGTGAACTTGCCACCAAAACTCATGATGTGGTCGCCACCGACTGAGCCGGCAACTGCCACTCTCATTTTATTGATTTAGCTTTTAGTTAAATGAATCGCCACAAGCACAAGAGCCTCCGGCATTTGGATTATCAATTGTAAAACCTTGCTTTTCGATGGTGTCAGTAAAATCAATTGTGGCGCCCATTAGATATGGCGTACTCATCTTGTCGGTAACAACTCGAACCTTTGCTGCACCAAATTCAGTTACGGTGTCACCTTCTAAATTACGGTCATCAAAATAAAGTTGGTAACGAAGACCTGAACAACCACCAGGTTGAACAGCAACGCGAAGACTTAAATCATCACGTCCTTCTTGCTTTAATAGAGCAGAAACCTTTTCGGCTGCAACATCAGAAAGTGCAATTGAAGATGATGAAATTGCAGCATCGGTTTTAGTTGTTGACTCTGTGCTCATATTCACTCTTCTCCATTACTTTGCCTAGGCTCATAGGTTACTAGTTCCGGCCAGTGTTTTGAGCACCAAAACCTGTGAGCGTTTACACTCCCCTCATGGGAATAACTGATCTACTGCTGCAAAAAGGTGAGCGGGATCTAAATAGTGAGCGGGGCGTCTCCTGTGATGGTGAATTACCTGCCGCTAGTGATCCGCAGTTAGTAGAGCGGGCAAAAGCTGCAAGGGCTGCCCTTGGCAGTAAAGCGATGGTTTTAGGACATCACTATCAAAGGGATGAAGTAATTGCATTTGCTGATATTCGTGGTGACTCATTTAAGTTAGCACAAGCAGCAGCTGATAATTCAGAAGCAGAATTTATTTTCTTTTGCGGCGTTCACTTTATGGCAGAAAGCGCCGATATTTTAACCACACCAAATCAAAAGGTAATCCTGCCTGATTTATCTGCTGGTTGCTCAATGGCTGATATGGCAACGGCTTCACAGGTTAATGATTGCTGGCAGGTGTTAGGTAAGTTAGGGGTAGCAGCAAAAACTATTCCTATTACATATATGAACTCTTCCGCTGCCATTAAAGCTTTTACTGGTAAAAATAATGGCGCAGTTTGCACCTCATCTAATGCAGCTAGAGCTATGAAATGGGCATTTGAAAATGGTGAGAAGATTTTATTTCTGCCAGATCAACACTTAGGAAGAAACACAGCAGTTTTATCCCTTGGCCTGACACTTAATGATTGCGTTTTATGGAATCCGTGGAAACCAAATGGTGGCTTAACTGATGATCAAATTAAAAAATCTAAGGTAATTTTATGGAGAGGTCATTGCTCAGTACATGGGCGATTCTCTATTCAAAACATTAATGATGTTAGGCAACAAGTGCCCGGAATTAAGGTGTTGGTGCACCCAGAGTGCCAACATGAGGTGGTCTCAAATGCTGATGTCGTGGGAAGCACCGAGATGATTATTAAAACAGTTAGAGAATCAGCTCCTGGCTCAAAATGGGCAATCGGTACTGAGTTAAACCTTGTATCTCGATTAGCTAATGAGAATTTGGATAAGCAGGTAGTGTTCTTAGATAAAACTGTGTGTTACTGCTCAACAATGAACCGAATTGATCTACCCCATCTTGTTTGGGTTATGGAGTCACTTGTAAGTGGCCGCTTAGTCAATCAAATAAAGGTTGAAGCAGAGGTTGCTAAATATGCAAAAGTTGCATTAGAGCGAATGTTGGCTCTACCTTAATCTCATGGTTGATAAAAAAGGCAAGCCAACTCCTAAGCGTAAAGAGGCTCAGGCTAAGTTAAATCTTTCACCGCTATCTCCGGGCGCCAGTAAAGAATCAAAAAAAGCGTTAAAAGCACAAACTCGAATTAGAAGAATGGAATCTAGAGCCGCATATATGCGTGGTGAAGAGAGCGCTATGCCTGCCAGAGATAAGGGACCAGTACGTAGATTTGTTAGAAATTATATTGATGAACGAAGATCATTTGCTGAATATTTTCTAGTAATAATTGTAGTTATTTTATTCTTAACTCTTATCCCAATTCCAGCTGTTCAGCTTCTAGCAGTTGCAATTATGTACTCATCAATGATCTTTATCGGAGTAAATGGCTTTTTAATGTCTCGTAAAATTAAAAAACTTGTTACTGAAAAATTTCCTGGTGAACCAACAAAAGGGCTTGGCTTATATGGCTGGATGCGCTCTACTCAACTTCGAAGATTAAGAGCCCCTGCTCCTCAGGTAGGACCTGTAACTAAAAAGTAGATTTACTAGGCCCTAGGATTTGGGCTTACATTTTTAGCAGGATCTCTTTCAACTACGCCACCGATTACGAGGTCGATCTCATCTATAATTGATTTATCCAATTTTACCCCTGCAGCTTTAATGTTTTCCTTAATTTGTGCAGGCTTAGTAGCACCAATAATTGCACTTGAAAGATTTGGATTTTGTAGAACCCAAGCAATTGCTAGTTGGGCAAGAGTTAAATCTACTTTCTTAGCAATTGGTTGTAGTTTTTGCACAGCATTTAAAATTGGTTCTGTCATAAAGGGAGAAATCATATTTGCGCCACCTTTTTTATCAGTAGCACGAGAACCTGCTGGCGCTTTCTGGCCAGGAAGATATTTACCAGTTAAGACTCCCTGCGCAATTGGTGACCAAACGATTTGGCTTATGCCTTCATTTTTACACAGTGGCACAACTTCACCCTCAATTACTCGCCAAAGCATTGAATATTGAGGTTGGCTAGATATAAAGCGGTAGTAACCTTTTTCATCTTGAATCTTTAGCGCTGCTGCGATCTGCTGAGCATTCCATTCGGAAAAACCAATATATAAAACTTTGCCACTTCTGATTAGATCATCAAATGCTCCGAGTGTTTCCTCAAGTGGTGTTTCAACATCAAATCGATGAGCTTGATAAAGATCCACATAATCAGTTTTAAGTCGTTTTAGGGAGGCGTTACAGGATTCCATAATATGTTTGCGGGAAAGACCACGATCATTTTTTCCAGTGCCGGTTGGCCAATAGGTTTTAGTTAGTAGTTCATAGGACTCACGGCGAACACCTTTAAGGGCTTTACCTAAAACAGTCTCTGCGCGAGTTCCGGCATACATATCGGCAGTATCTAGAGTTGTTATTCCTAAATCCAATGCAGTTCTTACACATTTAATTGCAGCATCGGCCTCAACCTGAGAGCCATGTGTAAGCCAGTTACCGTAGGTTATTTCTGAGACATACATTCCCGAACTGCCAAGCCGCCTATGTTCCATATCTGAACAATAACTGCCACAGTCAAACCCTGCAATAGCGTGGTTAGTTGCCTTAAGCCATAATTGGTATCAGAATGTATCCACAACTTGATATTGAAGAAGAGATTTAGGTGGGGGAAGTCGGTGTAAATCCGGCGCTGTCCCGCAACCGTGAGAAGATTTTTTCAAGTCGGATTACCCACACATTTTTATCCAACCGTCGAGGATTGCGGGGCACGGATTCTCACTTGGTGAGTTTCAATGCTTTCGTAAACCTCTTATCTAGAGGGGCTCTATGTTTAGCGATACATCTACTGAGGCAAGAAAATTTTTTTCTGCCATATTTGTCGTAGTTCTAGTTATCAGTGGTGTCACCCTTTGGTCTACTCAAACTCGAGCAAATTGTGTAAATGTGCTTATTGATTATGGCTCTTTAGATTCTTCTAATGCTGACTTTAAAAAATGCTTGACAGTAACTGGTGAAATTACAGCTTTAGAATTGATGCAAAATGCAAACTTTAAATTAGAAGGAACTAATAAATACGGAAATAACGTAATTTGTCGATTAAATAATTTACCTAAGCCGACTGAACCAATCGGTGTAAAGGGGCATGAAGATTACATTGAAGAGTGTAAAGAGATGCCAGCTTCTTTTGCATACTGGGCAGTACTTGAAAAAAGATGGCAAGTAATTCCAAACCCTTTTGATTTAAATGGAAAATGGGCTTGGGCACAAGTTGGTGTTGCTGAGTTAGCCATGAAACCAGGTGATGGCTTGGCGTTTGTTTTTGTTACCAACGGCGATGTAAAGTTCCCTGATTAGGAGTAAAAATGCAAAAAACTATGTTTGAGCAAGAACCGATAATCGTCATGACTAAAACAACTTCAAGAATTAAACTAGCGATTTCAAAAGTATTTGCGTTAGTTCTGCATGTAGCAATACTTTTTGCTGGTACTAGCCTTGCAGAATATGGCTGGCGTTACTGGGGCGGGCACTACTAAATCTATTAACGAACCTTTGATGGCACAAAAGGTAGCTCTACAACATTAAATAATGAATCAGCTCCCCTAATATCAATGAGAACCTGATCTCCTTTAACAATTGCAGGATTAATTAATGCCAGTCCAATACCTTTTTTAAGGCCAGGGGAAAATGTTCCACTAGTTACCTGCCCAATAACTTTGCCAGTTATATCCTTAACCTTCATGTCTTTTCGTGGAATTCCGCGATCAGTTGCCAAAATCGCTCTTAACTTTAATTTAGTTCCAACTTGCTTCTGCTCAAGCAATGTTTGCTTGCCCCTGAAGGATTCTTTTTGCCAACCAATTGCCCAACTTGCCGATGCTTGCACTGGTGATATCTCAAGTGAGAGTTCATGTCCATGTAATGGATATCCCATTTCGGTTCGCAGAATATCTCGCGCTCCTAAGCCACATGGCGTGCCATTAAGTTGCTTAATAACTGTGATCAACCTGTCCCAAACTTTTTCAGTCTGCGCCCATGTTGGAATGATTTCAAAGCCGAACTCACCGGTGTAGCCAGTTCTACACAAAATAACTGAGCAATTATCTATTGTGGTATTTATAAACTCCATGTAATTAATTGAGCTTTTAATTCCAAGTATCTCTAGAACTTGTGATGACTTAGGTCCTTGGAGCGCGATCACTCCATACTCATTATGCAGATTCTTAACTTCAACTGAACTAGGTGCTTGATCATTTAATATTTTAAAGACCGAACTGGTATTAGATGCATTTGGTACTAAAAATAGATCAGTATCTGAGTTTCGATAAACAATAAGATCATCAACTACTCCACCATCTTCATTACATAGTAAAGAGTATTGGGCTTGTCCGGCTGTAATTCTATTTAAATCATTGGTTAACATTTGATTTAAAAAATTAAGTGCACCATCTCCCTTAACAGAAATTTTGCCAAGATGGGAAACATCAAATACTCCTACTTGCTGGCGAACTGCAGAGTACTCCGCAATTACTCCAGTATCTGGATACTCAATTGGCATAAGCCAGCCACCAAAATCTGCCATCTTTGCATTTAACTGCAAATGCCTAGAATTTAGAGGTGAATTATTCATTGGCTTAACCTACACGCCAGTGATTAAATTTTAATGCAGGTGGCATTTTCTATGATTATCATCTTTTAAAAGTATCCCTTAGGCTTAGCCCCTAGCCAATACTGTGATGTGATTAACCAAAAAATGGGAGTTTAGATGTTAAAGATTAAACTAACTGAACGAGCAGATAGTGAAATCTTGGTGGTTGGGCTTGGTTTAGTCGGAAAAAAATTGCAAATTGAATCAACAGGTGCACAAATAGACACCGCCGCCTTACTGACCACACTAACTAGCATGGGTGCTAGCGGTGAGGTTGATGAAGTAATTAAATTACCCAGTAAATCAAATAAGTTAATCGTTTTTACTGGCCTTGGAAAAATTGAATCAAACTTTAGTCCAGAGCTTTTACGCAGAGCTGCTGGAGCCGCTGCTCGACATTTACTTGGTAATGACTCGGCAAGCTTTGCCTTGCCCCACAAATCTGTTGCAGAAATAGCTGCAATTGCTGAAGGAGCCGCACTAGGTTCCTATGCATTTACAGAGTTTCGCGGCAGTAGCAAGGGTGCTCAAAAGAACCCACTTTCATCAATAACAGTTGTAACCCGCTTTGCTAATACCGCCCAAGCAAAATCTGCAATTAAACGTGCTGAGATTATTGCAGAACAAACTTTTCTTGTAAGAGACCTTATTAATACTCCACCATCATCTCTAACTCCTGATTCATTTTGTCTTCGAACTAAAAAATTAGCGTCAAAGTATGGAGTAAAAGTTGAGATACTTAATGATGCAGCACTTCGCAAAGGTGGCTACGGTGGAATTATTGGCGTAGGGCAAGGTTCGGCTAATCCCCCAAGACTTCTTCACCTGACATATTCACCTACCAAAGCTAAAAAAAGATTTGCTTTTGTTGGTAAAGGAATTACCTTTGACACTGGCGGTCTTGCACTTAAACCAGCTAATGGCATGGAGGCAATGAAGGCAGATATGTCTGGGGCAGCAGCTGTTGTTGCAGCTATCTTTGCAATTGCGCAGTTAAAGCTTCCAGTTGCTATTGATGCTTGGGCGCCCCTTGCTGAGAATATGGTTAGCGATACCGCTACTAGGCCGAGTGATGTAATTACTATTTATGGTGGTAAAACTGTTGAGGTATTAAATCCTGATGCAGAAGGAAGATTAGTTTTAGCCGATGCCCTAGTAAAAGCTGCCGAGGTCGGTAAGAAGTCTGGTGGCCTAGATGGAATTATTGATGTTGCCACGTTAACTGGCGCTCAAGTTGTTGCACTCGGTAGTAGAACATCTGCAGTTATGACAAATGATGAAAATTTTAGTGGCCAATTTTTAACTGCAGCAAATATTGCTGGCGAATCATTTTGGCCAATGCCATTGCCAGTTGAACTTCGAGCATCACTTGATTCACCAATTGCAGATTTAGCAAACATTGGTGATCGAATGGGTGGCATGTTGGTGGCAGGATTATTTTTAAAGGAATTTATTGATCCACAAACTCCATGGCTTCACCTTGATATTGCTGGACCAGCATTTAACGAGAAAATCGCTCATGGTTACACACCAGTTGGTGGCACAGGAATTGCCCTACGCTCACTGCTTTGCCTAGCTGAGTTGGCTTCATCACAGGCATAGTGCTTATTAATTCTCAGGTATTAGTAGGTAGTAATTTTGTGGAAGGATTACCTCATGGCCGATTTTGATCTTGTAATTCTCGGTGGTGGCAGTGGTGGCTACGCGGCAGCACTTCGAGCATCCCAACTAGGTCAAAAAGTCGTACTAATTGAAAAAGAAAAACTTGGCGGCACATGCCTGCATAAAGGTTGCATTCCAACTAAAGCCTTACTTCATGCTGGTGAGATTGCTGATAACACTCGCCATGCTGGTGAGTTTGGTGTTAAGGCAGATTTTCATTCAATGGATATGGGCGCAGTTAATTCATATAAGGATGGCGTGGTTTCAAAGTTACATAAAGGATTAGAAGGCTTAGTTAAATCAAGAAACATTACCTACGTGCAGGGATCTGGAAAGCTAATATCTAAAAATACAATTGAAGCCAATGGTGAAAAATACACCGGCAAGAACATTATTTTAGCTACAGGTTCATTTCCAAAAACATTACCTGGTCTTGAAATTGATGGTAAGCAGATCATGACTAGTGAGCAAGCAATGCATCTAGATTATGTTCCAAAATCTGTAATTGTTTTAGGTGGTGGCGTAATTGGTTGTGAGTTTGCCTCAGTCTGGAAATCATTTGGTGCTGAAGTAACAATTGTTGAAGGACTCTCCCATTTAGTAGCTCTTGAAGATGAATCATCAAGTAAACAATTAGAGCGGGCATTTAGAAAGCGTGGTATTAATTTCGAACTTGGTGTTAAGTTTAAATCCGCTGAACGCGGTAAGAAAGATGTAACAATTACTTTAGAGGATGGTAAAAAATTTAGTGCGCAGATCTTATTAGTAGCAGTTGGTCGCGGCCCAGTATCTTCTGGCTTAGGTTATGAAGAGGCTGGTATAAAGATGGATCGCGGTTATGTTTTAGTAGATGATAAATGCCGAACAAATGTGGCGGGTATCTGGGCAGTTGGAGATTTAATACCGACTTTGCAATTAGCCCATGTTGGTTTTGCTGAAGGAATTCTGGTGGCTGAAGAGATCGCTGGTTTAAATCCAAGGGCGATTAATTATGATGGAGTTCCTCGTGTTACCTACTCTGAGCCTGAGGTGGCTTCCGTTGGCCTTACCACCGCAGCTGCTAAGGCAGCTGGCCATGATGTAGTTGAATTAAATTATGATTTGGCTGGAAATGGAAAGGCTAATATCTTAAAGACCGCTGGATCAGTGAAATTAGTTGCGAAGAAGAATGGACCAATCTTGGGAATACATATGGTCGGCTCTCGAGTCGGTGAGCTTTTAGCTGAAGCACAGTTAATTTATAACTGGGAAGCAGATGCAAGCGATGTTGCCCAACACATTCATGCCCATCCAACCTTGTCTGAGGCAATGGGTGAGGCACACTTAGCCCTGGCCGGTAAGCCATTACATGCTCATGGTTAGGAGAAAATAAATATGACATTTTCAATAACTATGCCAGCACTTGGTGAATCAGTAACTGAAGGAACTGTTACACGTTGGCTTAAAAAAGAGGGCGATCAAATCGCAGTTGATGAACCTTTATTAGAAGTTTCTACCGACAAAGTTGATACTGAGATTCCATCTCCAGTTGCAGGAGTACTACAAAAAATTATTGTCCAAGTTGATTCAACTGTGGCAGTTGGCGCAGAACTTGCTGTAATTAATGAATCTTCATCCCCTGCAAAAGCTGCCGCACCTGCGCCAGTTGTTGCAGCCGCTCCTGTTGTTGAACCAAAACCGGTAGCAGTAGCACCAGTTCAAGTAGCTCCGGTTGTACAAAAACCGGTAGCCGTAGCACCAGTTGTGGCAACTCCTATTGTTGCACCTGCCCCAGTTATTAGTGCACAGGTAAACACAACTAGATCAGATGATGCTTATGTGACACCAATTGTTAGAAAACTTGCGGCTGAAGCTGGCGTTAATCTTTCCACAATTACTGGAACTGGTGTTGGTGGGCGAATTCGTAAGGAAGATATTTTAGCTGCCGCTCCTAGAGCTGCTGCTACACCTACTGCAACTTCTCTATCTTCAACTCAATCTAATTACTCACCATCTGCTTCAGCTTCGCGCTCGGCGCCAATTGCTTCCTCACCACTTCGAGGCACAACTGTTTCAATGTCAAGATTGCGCAAGGTAATTGCTGATCGAATGGTTGAGTCATTAAAGATTTCTGCTCAATTAACCACAGTTGTTGAAGTTGATGTAACAAAGATCGATCGTTTGCGTATCGCTGCAAAGGCATCTTTTGAAGCTAGAGAAGGAGTTAAGTTAACATTTTTGCCATTTTTTGCTGTTGCAGTATGTGAGGCATTAAAGCAACATCCAGTTTTAAACTCATCAGTTGAAGGTGATCAAATTACTTATCATGGCGCCGAGCATTTAGGTGTTGCAGTAGATACTGAGCGTGGATTATTAGTGCCAGTTGTTAAAGATGCTGGTGATTTAAACATGGGTGGCATTGCGCGACGAATCTCAGAGGTGGCCTCTCGCACTAGAGAAAATAAAATAACACCAGATGAACTAGGTGGTGGCACCTTTACCATTACTAATACCGGCTCACGTGGGGCGCTATTTGATACACCAATTATTAATCAACCACAGGTAGCAATTCTAGGTTTAGGCGCTGTAGTTAAAAGACCAACAGTTGTGAAAGATACTGATGGGGGCGAAACTATTGCAATTCGTTCAATGGTTTATCTAGCTCTTTCTTATGATCATCGAGTCGTTGACGGCGCAGATGCTGCCCGCTTTTTAGTAACACTAAAAGAAAGATTAGAAGAGGGTCGCTTCGAATCTGATTTAGGTTTGTAATTTGCCAAAGATCACTTCAATCGCAGTAACTGGGGCCTCTGGCTTAATTGGAAGCGCACTAGTTGGTCAACTAAGACTTGATGGCTATCAGGTAAAAAAACTAGTAAGGCGATCACCTAGAACTGCAGATGAAGTCAGTTGGGATCCAATTAAAGGTGAAATTGATCTTGCTTCTTTAGAGGGTGTTGATGCGGTATTTCATTTAGCTGGCGCTGGAGTTGGTGATAAAAGATGGTCAGCTGCTTACCGTTCTAAAATTTTAAATTCTCGTTTACTTGGCACAACCACAATTGCAGCAGCATGTGAGAAATTACAACCTGAAGTATTTATATCCGCTAGTGCGATCGGTTACTACGGTGAGACTGGAAATCGATCAGTTACCGAAACAGATCGTGGTGGTGATGATTTCTTATCAATCGTTTGCCGTGAGTGGGAGGCGGTAGCTGATCTTGCTCCAAGTGTTAGAACAATTAAGTTGCGTACTGGATTAGTACTTGATCCAACCGGTGGAGCCTTAGGGCGAATGATTCCATTATTTAAATTTGGACTTGGTGGAAAGCTGGGTTCAGGTAAGCAGTGGTGGTCTTGGATTACACTTCATGATCAAATTAGAGCGATGCTGTTTTTAATGAACTCAAATATTGAAGGTGCGGTCAACTTAACTTCACCAAATCCCGTAACTAATCAAGAGTTCACAGCCGCATTAGCTCGCGCTATGAAGCGCCCTGCAATATTTCCTGCTCCAGCATTTGCCCTGCGGGCGGTATTGGGTGGTTTTTCCACCGAGGTCTTAGGTTCTAAAAAAGTAATCCCGCAGGTATTAATGGATAATAAATTTGAATTTGCTTATCCGCATGTATCTGCAGCACTTACCGCTTTAGTAGATTAATTTTAAAATTTTTATCTAATTGAATTTAGTCTTGCTAATTCAATAATTTTTGCAACACTTAATGCTTCATCTGTAGTAACTGGCCAACTTCCACCAGATAAAGCTTCTTTAACTTGAACATAAAATTGCGCATAATTTCCATCAACACTTTGATACTCAGTGACTTCATCACCGCGATGAATAAAAGCTTTGCTTTTTGTGCTTTGTTCCCAGACTCCCCCTTTTGGGTAAACTCCATTTCGCAGAATTGCTTCTTGTGGATCTAAATCATTAATGATTAGTGCGCCTTTATCACCGATTAATCTAATTCTTGGGCCAGGTGAACCAATGATTGCACTTCCAGACAAGTAGGAATCAACACCAGATGCATGCTTTAAAACCAAAACTGAATCATCATCTACTCCGCCACGAATTGAATTTATTGAGGATGAAACTAACTCTGCCGGACCAAACCAATCTAATGCAGTTGATAGCAAGTGTGGCTGCAAATCTAACAAAATACCGCCACCCTCACTTGCGTCTTGATTTTCTCGCCAAGAGCCAGGGTTGATTGCCTCTCTAAAACGCTCGAATCTCGATTCCAATCTAAAAATCTTTCCGATCACGCCGTCACTAATTACTTTTTTAATAGTTAACGCATCGCTATCCCACTTACGATTAAAAAATGTTGTGACAGGGGTATTGAATTGCTTTGATGCTTGAATTATCTCTTCAGTTTCTTTAAGTGAGCGTCCCATTGGTTTATCTACAACTACAGGCACACCTGCCTTTAATCCAGCAATTGCTTGACTGGCATGCACGCTATTTGGCGAGGCAACAATTAATAGATCTAAATCTAATTCAAGAAGTTGCTCAATGCTTTCGACAACTTTAATAGCTGGAAAATCACTTACTGCAGAAGCTTTTCTTTCAGAATTTGTAGTAAGTACTCCAACTACATCAAATCCAACTCCTTTTAGGAGTGGAGCATGAAAGACGCGCCCAGCAAGGCCATAACCTGCAATACCAACACGAAGAACCATTTAGAAATAGTACTACTTACGTTCATGTTGTAACTTTGAAGGCCACCAAATCTTTGGTCCTATCTGATGAACCAGCGCAGGAACAAGTAATGATCTAACAATGATGGTGTCAAGTAATACTCCAAAGGCGACTGCAAAGCCAAGTTGTGCTAAGAAAACAAGTGGTAGAACACCAAGTACTGCGAATGTTGCAGCTAACACAATTCCAGCTGAAGTAATCACGCCGCCAGTTACGGTTAATCCTTTAATTACTCCCTTACGCGTTCCCAACTTTAACGACTCTTCTCTAACTCTTGTCATTAAGAAGATGTTGTAATCGATACCTAGTGCAACTAAGAAGATAAAAGTAAACAATGGGAATGAAGCATCAGCGCCTTTGAAATTAAATATGTTATCAAAGACTAATTGACAGACACCAAGAGTGGCCATAAATGAAAGTACTACAGTTAGTAGTAGTAATCCTGCAGCTAAGATACTTCGTAATAGTAAGCCTAAAATAATTCCAATAATTATTAATACAATCGGAATAATTACTCTATTATCATTACGGGATGCCACATCGGTGTCATACTGAACTGCCGTTCCACCACCAACAAGAATTCCTTTATCGACCGCGTGTACTGCTTCTCTAATCAACGGAATAGTATTCCTGGCTTCGACAGAGTCAGGGGCTACCTTTAAAGTAGCATTTAGTAATACCTGTCCATCTACCACCTTAATTGGTGGTGTAGGGGCGCCTGGAATTTTTTGTCCGGCAACAACTGGTTCAACAAATGCAACGTTTTTAACAGTTAATAATGCATCGCTAACTCGTGCCACATCACTCTCATTCACCACAATCTCAACCGGTGAACCTTCACCACTGGGAAAATGTTCACCAAGGCGTTCTAGTCCAATTACTGAATCAGTCCTTTTTGTAAACGCTTCAGTATTTGCTAACCCATCCGCCTTTAGAGTGAAGGAAAAACCCGCAAATATAACTAGAAGTAACGCTGTTGATATCCAGATTCGTTTTGGATTTCGCTCAACCGCATTACCAATCTTTGCCCAAGTACCGCTTAACTGCTCATCTACATCATCAAATCTTGGAATTTTTGGCCAAAATATCCATCGACCAAAAACTAATAGCAGTGCTGGTAGAAAAGTTAATACAGTAACCATTGACACTGCAACACCGATTGCGCCAACTGGGCCAAGCCCACGGTTACCCGATAGATCACTGAGTAATAGGACTAAGAGGCCGGCAATTACAGTTGAACCTGAAGCTAAAATCGGTTCAACTACTCCCCTTAGTGAAACTTTCATTGCTTCATATCTAGATTCATGGTGATGTAACTCTTCTCGATACCTGGCAATTAGTAATAATGCGTAATCTGTCGCGGCACCAAGCACTAGCACCGATAAAATTCCCTGCGACTGCCCATTTAAATCTAGCAAATCAGCTTTTGCTGCATAGTAAACAATTGTTCCAGCGAGTGATAGCGCAGTTATTGCAGAAAATAATGGCAGGATCCAAAGTAATGGTGATCTATAAACCACAATTAAAATAAGAGAGACTACTAATAAAGTTGTTGTTAATAAAGTTGAATCAATTGATCCAAATGCTCCAAATAGGTCAGCAAATATGCCACCAAATCCGGTGACATGCGTTGTTAGATCCTTTGCCTCGAAATTTTCTTTTAAATCCTCGCGCATAAAATCCACTATTAGTGAAAGTGTTGGTTTTTCCTCAACTCTTTCTTCAGTAATTGCCGAGTTTAAGGCAATATTTACTAGCGCCGCCTTGCCATCCTCTGAAGGAATAGCTTGGATAGGAAAACCAGCAACAAAATATGTGCTAAGTGGCTTACCAGATTCTGGTAATACTTTATTTCCTATTCCATCAAGGTAGCTTTGAATTCTTACTAAATTAGCTGGATTTTTTATAGGATTAATATCTCCTAGGAAAAGTAGAAGTGTTGGAATTTGATCGTTTGAGCTATCAGAAAATTTAACAGTAATTTTGCTAGCCAGAGTTGATTCTGCGCTATCAGGTAAAAATGCGGCGTTATCATTTTCCTGAACAGTAGAGAGCTTGCCAAAAGTAGGCCCGGCAACGGATGTGATACCAAGCCATGCAATAATTACAATAATTGCTATCCAAAGTGGCTTTCGTCCTTTAACTGTGCCTGATGACTTATTTTTCTTTACCATGCTCAATAAAACCCTTCGATTTAATCTGGCTTAAGTCGCATAATCTACCAGCGATGCAATTTTGCTCACACCAATGGCGCGAATAAATCTAATCTTTAGCGAAAATCTACCCTACCAATTAGGCTATCTCTGTGAGTTCAGCCATATTAACTGAGAATCAACTTAAAGTAACAGAGCTTGGAGTTGTAGATTATTTAAGCGCGTGGAAGTTGCAAAAACAAATTCATCAAGATGTTGTTAATTTACAAAGTGAGAATACGTTGTTATTACTTGAACACCCCTCTGTATATACCGCGGGGCGGCGCACTGAAATTCTAGATCGCCCACTAGATGACACTCCAGTAATTGATGTCGATCGGGGTGGAAAGATAACTTGGCATGGTCCTGGACAGTTAGTTGGTTATCCAATTGTTAAACTAAAGAATTCAACTGATGTAGTTGGTTTTGTAAGAGAGTTAGAAACTGCACTAATTTCAGTATGTGCTGAGTTTGGTGTTAAGGCTGATCGTTACTGTGAGCGAAGTGGTGTTTGGGTAAGAGATGATAAAAGTGATCGAAAAATTGCAGCCATTGGGCTACGAGTTGCAAAAGGTGTCACCATGCATGGCTTTGCTTTAAATGTAAATCCAGATTTATCTGCATATGAAAAAATAATTCCATGCGGCATCTCTGGTGCAAAGGTGACCTCACTGAGCGCAGAGCTTGGCAGGGAAATAACTATTAATGAAGCTCTTCCCGTAATTAAAAAGCACATTCAACCCATGCTAGATAGAATCTCGCAATGAGTATCGATCCAAATGGGCGAAAGCTTCTTAGAATTGAAGCTCGAAATGCTCAGACGCCAATAGAGCGCAAACCAGAGTGGATTAAAACCAAAGCGGTAATGGGTCCTGAGTACACAAAACTTCGCTCTTTAGTTGCAACAGAGGGATTACATACAGTCTGCCAAGAAGCGGCTTGTCCAAATATTTTTGAGTGCTGGGAAGATAGAGAAGCAACATTTTTAATTGGCGGCCAAGCCTGCACAAGGCGTTGTGATTTCTGCAATATTGATACAGGTAAGCCAGATCCTCTAGATAGAGATGAACCAAGAAGAGTTGCTGAGTCAGTTAAGGTGATGGATCTTAAGTATGCAACCATTACTGGAGTTGCTAGAGATGATCTAGATGATGAAGGTGCTTGGCTATATGCAGAAACTATTGCCCAAGTTCATGCATTAAATCCAGGAGTTGGCGTAGAAATGTTAGCTCCTGACTTTAGTGGGCATTCACATCTTTTAAATCAAGTCTTTGAAACAAGGCCTGAAGTTTTCGCTCATAATCTTGAGACAGTTCCAAGAATATTTAAAGAGATTAGACCAGCCTTTCGATATGAAAGATCTCTTAATGTGATTACTCAAGCAAGAGATTATGGCTTGATTACAAAATCAAATTTAATCTTAGGAATGGGTGAAACTAGAGATGAAGTTTCACAAGCCCTGAAGGATCTACGCGATGCAGGTTGTGATTTAATCACTATTACTCAATACCTTCGCCCATCTGCTAAACACCATCCAGTTATCCGTTGGGTTAAGCCAAATGAGTTTGTGGAGTTAAGTAAAGAGGCCCAAGAGATAGGATTTCTTGGTGTTATGAGTGGTCCATTGGTACGTTCTAGCTATCGAGCAGGCCGGCTATATAACCAAGCAATGGCTGCCAGAGCAGTTAAGTAAGGGAGAGAAATGTTTGGAAGAAAGAAAAAGAAGGAAGAGTCAGCTAATAAATCTGCTGCGCCAGAAAAGCAAAGCCAACTTGCAGTTTTAAAGGATGCGTACAAATTAGTAAAGAAGGACTCCCCCTTTGCAATTGTTTGGTGCTTATTAGTATTTGTATTAGTAGTTACTTTTGGCGTGATAATTGGAAATAATTTAGACCACCCAATCTATGCTGGCTTTTTATCAACTCCATTAGGATTCCTTGCAGGATTTTTCTTATTTACAAGATTTGCTAACACCGCTGCCTTCTCATCCATTGAAGGTCAACTTGGTGCTGGTGCTAGCGTATTGATGTCCATTAGACGCGGCTTTGTTACAACTCCTGCCGTAAATGTTAATCGCAACCAAGATATGGTCCACCGAGTATCTAGTAAGGCTGGAATAATTTTAGTTGGTGAAGGTGGTTTTGCTACCCGTTCATTAATGCAAGATGAGCGACGTAAGATGGAGAGATTTTTATCTGGTGTGCCTGTAACGGAAGTTATGGTTGGTGATGAGAATGGGCAGGTTTCAGTTCGTAAGTTACAAAAACATCTTAAGAAGTTGCCTAAGAAATTAAGTACCACTCAACTTCGAGAGGTTAGAGCCCGTCTTCGCTCAGTTGGTGGTTTAAACATACCAATGCCAAAAGGGCCAATGCCAACAAATTCTAGGATGCCAAAGCGCTAACTTTTAGTAGAGCTCTCTAACGCTTTGACTACCAGTAAAATGATCATGAAGTGCTCTGCCGTTGCTTGTAAAAACTGCTGGCAGCACTAAGCAAATTAATAATGTTCTAAGCAAAATTTTTTGTGGGGCTACTCTTAATTGGTCAGGATAGGTAAGAATCTTTATCCCCATGATTCGTTGCCCAGCAGATGCTTGAAATGCGATTGTAAATAAAGTGACTTCAATAAAAAAGAGAAATAAAGTACTGAAGTTATTCTCAAAAAACAGGGCTGGGCTAAGAAGACCGGCGATTAGCCGGCACATTGTCCAATCAATTACCAGCGCAATCAGGCGCCTGCCCAGGGAGGCCTGCGGCAATAATCTAGGCTCACCATTCCAACTCATGCGGGTAAGCGTATCCATTCTTTAGAGCCTGAAACATAGATGTAACACTGAGGTTATGGGTTTTTAATTAATCTCTACTATCTTTTACCTATCTGAACAGGTGCAATGTGGCCCCCAACTCAGCGATATTAATCCTAGGAGAATAGATGTTTAAGAATTCATCTGAGATCTTCGATTACATCAAGAAAAATGATGTGAAGTTGATTGACGTAAGATTTATCGATCTACCTGGAATTCAACATCACTTTAATGTGCCGGTTGAATCCTTTGATGAAAGTGTTTTTAAAGATGGCTTAATGTTTGATGGATCCTCAATTAGAGGTTTCCAATCAATTCATGAATCAGATATGAAGTTGCTACCAGTCCCATCCTCTGCATATCTAGATTTATTTCGTAAAGAGAAAACACTAATTATTCTTTTCTCAGTTCATAATCCAAGTGATGACTCTGCCTACTCACGTGATCCACGTGGCGTAGTAGCAAAAGCAGTTGATTTCATGCGCAGTACTGGGATTGCTGATACTGCATTGTTTGCACCAGAGGCAGAATTTTATGTTTTCGATAGTGTCAGATTTGAAACTGGCATGAATCAAGCCTTCCATCATATTGATTCTTATGAAGGTGCTTGGAATACCGGAATTGTGGCAGATGCAGACGGCACACCAAACCGTGGTTACCGAACACGTATTAAAGGTGGCTACTTCCCGGTTTCACCAACTGATCAATTCGCAGATCTTCGCGATGAAATGGTTATGAATCTTGGCAAGGTCGGCTTATTAGTTGAACGTTCTCACCATGAAGTGGGAACTGCAGGACAGATGGAAATTAATTATCGCTTCAGCGATATTTTAACTGCCGGTGATGAACTAATGAAGTTTAAATACATCATTAAGAACACTGCTTGGGCAGCTGGTAAGACTGCAACCTTTATGCCAAAGCCATTATTTGGTGACAACGGTTCAGGAATGCATGTTCATCAATCACTTTGGAAAGATGGCAAGCCATTGTTCTGGGGCGATGGATATGGTGACTTATCTGATACTGCTCGCTGGTATATCGGTGGTCTGCTAAAACATGCACCATCTCTTCTAGCCTTTACTAACCCAACCGTTAACTCATATAAGCGCCTAGTGCCAGGATATGAAGCACCAGTTAACTTGGTTTATTCAGCTAGAAATCGATCTGCTTGTATTCGAATTCCAATTACAGGATCTAATCCAAAGGCAAAGCGAATTGAGTTCCGTTGCCCAGATCCTTCGTCTAATCCATATCTAGCATTTGCTGCGATGTTGATGGCAGGCCTTGATGGAATTCAAAACAAGATCGAGCCACCAAAGCCAGTTGATAAGGATCTGTATGAGTTAACAGGAGAAGAAGCTGCGGCAATCCCACAGGTTCCTGGCTCATTAGATGCAGTTCTAGATAATCTTGAAAAAGATAATGACTTCTTAACTCGTGGTGGTGTATTCACTAAGGATCTAATCGATACCTGGATTGACTTTAAGCGCAAGCAAGAAGTTGATTACGTTCGACTTCGTCCACACCCTGCAGAGTTTGAGCTTTACTTCGATCTATAAGATCTAAATTAAAAGCGCCCTAGATAAACTCTAGGGCGCTTTTTTATTAACTTTGGTTTCGTCGCCGGTATGAATAGATGCCAAAGAATAAGCCTGAGACAATAAATACTGCTGAAGCTAAATAGATAGTAATTGGGAGCTTTTTCTCTTCACTTTCTGTAACACCTTCGGCTGTAACCTCATCTGCTCCGTAGGTAAATTTGTATTCACCCTCAACTGGGTGACCATCTGTTGAAACCACGCGATAGTAAACTAGTACCGGGCCTTTAATTTCATTTGGTGAGAGGCTAACTAAGAGCTTATTTCCATCAATGATCTCATCAGTTTCACTGACCTGATCCCCAACTGAATTATTTACTACAAGAAAGTTGGCTTTTTCTGGCCCAAGATTTTGTAACTCTTCATCAAATTCAAGAATTATCTGGGTTGGCCAGTTTTCTTCCACGCTATTAGCAGGTTTAGATGCGCTAACTAATTTTGTATGGGCATAGGCCGGTTGGATTGTTAAAATCAAGGTTATAAGGCCAGTAAAAACTGCTGAAATAATTCTTTTTTCATGTGAGTTAATTCTCATGACCACAGGGTAGCAACACCTGCGATCGTTTTTGCAGATGCAAATCGTTTGCATTAACCTAAGGCAGTGAGTAAACCCACCCAACTACGCCAACATCTGCGATTTACACGGCAGGAATTGCCATCGTTGATTGGAGTTTTTTCAGTAGTAGCATTTTTACATATTGCTGGCTGGGGTTTATTTATTCACTTCAATTCAAATCCAGCCTATAGCTCATTAACTGATTCAAGTGGCGCACTTGTCTACGCAGGCGCTGGCGCACTTGCCTACTCTTTTGGATTAAGACACGCTTTTGATGCCGACCATATTGCGGCCATCGATGACACCACCAGATTGATGCTGGCAAAAGGTAAAAATCCAATAGCTCTCGGATTATTTTTCTCATTAGGCCACTCAACTATTGTGCTAGCACTATGTATCGGTGTGGCATTTGCCGCCCGCCAAGCCGCTAAATTTCAAAAAGATTTTGCCGAGACAGGTGGCTTAATTGGAGCATCAGTTTCAACTATCTTTTTGTATCTAGTTGGAATCCTGAACCTAGTTATTTTGATTGGGATTATTAAAGTTTGGAAGCAGGCGAAAACCGGTAAGTTTTCCCATGAGCATTTGACTGAGTTATTAAATGAGCGCGGGCTAATGCGCAGGGTATTCCGTGGCGTATTCAAGAAAGGCTTTGATCACTCCTGGCAGTTATACCCAGTTGGTGTTTTATTTGGCTTAGGTTTTGATACTGCAACTGAGGTAGCACTACTTGCGCTATCAGCTACCGCCGCAGTGGGCACTGTTGGTGGCTTTCTGCCACCTCTTGCAATCATCGCACTACCTTTAATTTTTGCAGCTGGAATGTCACTAATGGATTCCCTTGATGGAATATTTATGACTAAAGCCTATGCCTGGGCTTTTACTTCTCCGCTTCGAAAAATCTATTACAACATAACGACAACTGGCTTATCGATTTTTGTAGCATTTGTAATTGGAACAATTCAGTTTGTCAGCGTACTTGCAAATAAAACAAATATTGATAATTATCAACCATTTACCTTCATTGCGTCACTTGATTTAAATCGAGTGGGCTACTTTATTGTTGCATCATTTGTGGGCACATGGCTTATCTCGGTCTTGATTTGGCGCCTTGGAAGGTATGAAGCTCGTTACTCTTCAGGTATTAAAGAGACCGAGCATGAGCATAAAGAGTTTAAGCTTTAATCCACATACAAATCATTTATAAACTCTTTAGTTCCTGGCACCACGGCATACTTATCTAAGTCAGTTATACCTTCACTTGCTAAAACCTCATCATCAATAAAGAAGTTTCCGCTGCACTCTTTACCAGCTCTATTTAGGATTATGTATGCAGAGTCTGAAATGATTTCAGTAGTTCTGCAAAAAGCGGTATCTATGCCTGGAATCATGGCAAGGGCTGCGGTATCAATTGCAGTCCTTGGCCAAAGAGCATTAACTCCAATGCCATCTCGCTTTAACTCATCTGCTAATCCCAAAACACACATACTCATTCCATACTTTGCCATTGTGTAAGCAAGGTGGGGCTTAAACCATTTTCCTTTCATAGAAAGTGGTGGTGAGAGCATCAAGATATGTGGGTTACGACCTTCTTGAGCACTCTTCTTTAAATATGGCAGAGCAGCTTGGGATGTTAAAAATGTGCCGCGAGTGTTTACACCCATCATTAAATCAAATCTCTTCGCCGGCGTGCTTTCAGTATTTGTTAAATTTATAGCAGAAGCGTTGTTAATTAGAATATCAATTCCGCCAAATGCTTGTGCGGTCTGTTCTATTGCTGATGCAATCTGATTCTCATCTCGAATATCACATTGAATTGCCAGTGCGTTACCACCGGCTGCTTCTATTTCTTTTGCTGCAGTATGAATTGTGCCAGGCAGTTTTGGATGTGCTTCTGTGGTCTTTGCTGCGATTGCAATTGATGCACCCTCTTTTGCAGCTCGTAGCGCAATTGCTAAACCAATACCTCGAGAGCCACCAGTTATAAATATTCGCTTACCTATAAGTGACATTACTTGACCTTACTCTTTTTTGCTAAAAAGTTCATAAACGCAAGTTGTGCTTCATCAGATTCTGCTGCCATTTTAAATAAAACTCCTTCAGCTTTCATAACCTGATTAAGCGCCTCATGTGATCCACTCTTAAGCAACGCCTTGGTATTAATTACCGCATTCGGTGGTTGCTCTGCAATTTCATTGGCGAATGCCATTGCAGCAGCTAACTCATCAGCTGCTATGGAATTAATTAAGCCCATCTCTTTCGCTTCATCTGCAGAAAAAGTTCTACCCGTAAGCAATATTTCAGAAGCTTTTGCGTGTCCTACTAACCTTGGGAACAAGTAACTTGAACCGCCCTCAGCAACTAGGCCAAGTGAAACAAATGGCATAGAAAATTGCGTATCTGGATTTGCTGTTACAAGGTCGCAGTGAAGCAACATGGTTGTACCGATTCCGACAGCTCTACCTTTAACTGAAGCGATTAATGGTTTTGGGAAATTGTGAATTGCAAATAGAAAATTAAACACTGGAGATCCCTCATCCATTTGTGGATCATTCGCAAAATCATTGATGTCATTACCTGCTGTAAATGAATCACCATTTGAATTAATTACAACCGCTCGGATTGAGAAATCTCCTGCTGCTTCATTTATTTTATCTGCCAACCTTTGATACATATCCTGAGTTATCGCATTTTTCTTTTCAGGCCGATTTAAGGTCAGGCGTAGAACCGCGCCAATTTGCTCATCTAATATAAAACTCACGCGGTAATAATAGGTGCAAATTGCCAAAATGCCATGTGCCTTGACGGGCTCATAAATAAGAGCACAATGGAGCCAGATCATTGGAGACGGCCTTGGACGTTAACATTTTGCTTCGAGAGTTAACCCCGTTTGAGCAGTTAGTCTGTGAGCATCTATGCGATGGGCTAACAAATTCAGCAATTGCTAAAACAACAGCTCATACTGAAAAAGTAATCGAGAACACTGTCTCACGTGTTGCCCATGCATTTTCGATCAAATCAAATGGTCAAGTAAATGTCAGAGTTTTATTAGCCCTTACATATCGCTCACATTTTGGTGACAATGCTTTTGATAAATTAGGAGCCACTTGCAGGCACCTAACAGCTGGACCAAATGGTGAACAAATTTGTGCAAGACATTCTGATTAATTGAAATCTTGTTTTAAATATTAGCTAAACCTATTATCTCTCAAATATATACCCATCCATTGGTATATTAGGGGTAGTAAAATTTTATAAATTCATTTGTAATTAAAAGTATAAAATAAGATTTAGATTCCCTATAAATTTTGAATACCTCATTATTTAGTACTAGAATAATTAGATGTTCTCCTCAGATCTAATCCCATCGCGCCTTTGGGAGTATCTAATCGCGACAATTTTGATCATTTTAGCCCCTGGACCATCAGTGCTTTTCACCATTGCAAGAGCGATTGCTTGGGGTAGGCGAGCAGCAGTTGCAACAGTTTTAGGCAATGCAACTGGAATGTTTTTAGTTTCGGTTTTAGTTGCCGTCGGCCTTGGCCCAGTGCTGCAAAGCTCCAAACCTTTTTACTACGCAGTTCAATTACTTGGCGGGCTTTATCTGATCTATCTTGGGTATGCCGCAATTGCTGCAAGCAAGATTGATGCGCAGTCAATGACAAGTACTGAAGGCTTAAAACCATCAATTATTACCTCAATTAAAAATGGCTTTTGGGTTGGCGTGCTAAATCCAAAATCAATTGTTTTCTTCGCTGCAATTTTGCCAGCCTTTGTTGATCAAGAAAAGAATAATGTAACTTCCCAGCTACTCTTTTTGGGGTTGGTCTTTGCAATTATTGCTTTCATCTCAGATAGTACTTACGGCATTTTAGCTGGCACAGTCAGGCAATGGTTAGCAAGTGATTTGGGTAGGCTGGTATTTATGCGCAGATTTGGTGGAAGCGTCATGATTGGGCTTGGTTTATTCACAATCGCCTCCGCAATCCTCACCGCTTAATCAAGCACTTTTAGTGGTGTTAACTGATAATCAATGTCAGTGGTCAGTGCCAGAGTTATACTAAGAAAATCCACATAGGCCCTCATGGGCGCAAAGAAAAGAGTAATAATGGCATCATCTAATGCAGTAGGAAATGCTCGTGAATTTATCTCACCATCTGATTTAACTTTTTCTTGGGGCGGTTGCCACAGGTGTTTATGGCTTAATTACAATCATGGCCTTCGAACTCCTGGTTTTATGCCATTAGTTGGTGATCTTGCAAATATGCAAGAAAAATACTTTGAGAATAAAACTACAGCAGATATCGCACCAGTCCTGCCAGAAGGCAAGGTGACTGATTTAGGTGGTTGGGTTAAATCATCTTTTATTAATGTAAATGCTAAGCCAACTAAGTATGCAATTCGAGGTAAATATGACTTACTAATTGAGTTCACCGATGGCACTTATGGAATTATTGATTGCAAATTCCAAGCAAAGGATTCAGATAAGACTGATCTATACCAACCTCAGCTTGAGGCCTATGCATTTGCTTTAGAAAATCCAGCAGCAGGTGAGGCTAAGAAAGTTTCACTAATGGGATTACTAGTTTGGTCATTACTAGAACCAGCAGGTGATGTTAATAAAGGATTTGGACTTAAGTTAAAGCACACCTGGCGACCAATTACTAGAAACCCAGAAGCACTCTCAACTAGGTTAACTGATTTTATTACTGTAGTTAGCTCGCAAATGCCAGGGGCAAAAGATAACTGTGATATGTGTAATTACTTAACAACACGCAGAGAGTTTATTAGCGAGAAGTAATTAGGCATCATCTTCATCAAATTCAGTCCTATCCTTAAAACTTTTTTTGATAGCATCTTTAGCATCTGATGCATAAGTATCTGATACATACTCCTGCTTAGATAACTGGGCTATTTTTTCCATAAGTTCATTGGTAGCAGCTCTGAGTACACCTTGATCAGTTGAATCTCCTGTGAAATAAATTGGTTCACCAAATACCATTTCAACTCTTCTCACCTTAGGCACAACTTGCCCAGTTGGTTGAATCTCAGCGGTATTAAACATTGCAACTGGAATTACTGGAGCTGCTGATTCAATTGCCATTCGAGCAATACCAGTCCTGCCCTTATAAAGACGACCATCGGGGGATCTTGTTCCTTCCGGATAGATGCCAAGGCAATGGCCCTCATTAAGAAGTCGTAGCCCAGTTAATAAAGCTGCCTCACTTCTTTTTCCGCCAGAGCGATCAATTGGGACCTGACCTAGTGCAATGAAGGTTAACTTTTTAATAAACCCTTTTAAGCCAGGTGAGGTGAAGTACTCACTCTTTGCCAAAAAAGTAACCTTACGAGGAACTACTAGGGGCATAAAGATTGAATCGCTAAAGGAGAGATGATTTGAAGCAATGATTACGCCACCGTTACTTGGCACATGCCTTAGTCCGGTTACCTTAGGTCGAAAAATAAACATTAGGAGCGGAATCAAAAAGGACTTTAATATCGAATATGCCACGGGTCTAATTTAGTGGCTAAGGGAATCTGTGCCACCATCTGAGCGTGAATTCGATTCCAAACTCAGCCGGATTTAACCTAACTGGTGGAAAAATAGGTGTGCTGGTTCTACATGGCTTTACCGGATCTCCAGTATCAATTGCACCTTGGGCAAATTATTTAAACACTCTTGGTTACACCGTATCCGCGCCATGTCTGCCAGGTCATGGCAGTAGTTGGCAGCAAATGAATAAAACTACTTGGCAAGATTGGTATAAAGCAGCTGAGCAAGAATTATTAGAGTTACAAAAAAATTGTGATCGAGTATTTATTGCTGGTTTTTCAATGGGAGGAGCTTTAGCACTTCGGCTTTGTCAGATTCGTAGCAGTGAAGTTGAAGGCTTGCTACTACTAAATCCTTCAATTCATGATCGTCGCTTATTTCTTAAATTAACTCCATTTCTTAAACACTTTATTTCCTCAGTTAAAAAAGGGCCAACTGATATCGCAGCCCCTAATCCAATAAAGCATGCATATCACCGCACTCCCCTTAAAGCATTCGACTCGCTTCGAAAACTGTGGCAGATAGTTGAACGCGATCTGTATTTAATCGATCTACCAATTATGGTGGCCTATTCAATTAATGATCACGCCGTTGATCCTGAAAACTCAATGACTGTAATTGATAATATTTTTTCAGTAGATATTCGGGAAGTTATTTTTGAGAACTCATATCATAATGTTGCAATTGACTATGACTGTGAACAATTAAATGCTGAAAGTAAATTATTTATTCAAGATGTGTTAAGTGGTGAATTAAAGCGAGGCAGTGATTTTAATGAGACTGATCTAGTAGATGCAGAGTTTGATTCAATAGTCTCTGGATTATCACTCGATGAATCCTCCCCTACTACCTACCTAGATGAGTTAGATGGTATTTATGAAGTAGAACGTTTTAAGCCACCAAATCCTCACCGCTTTATACTAAATAAAAATCAGCGATTATCTTTAGTTGGTTTAACTTCAAGTCTTGTATATCTACTTGCTTATAATTTAACTGATTTTGAAGTATTAGGGCTTTGGCCGGTAGTAATTGGCGTGAGTGCCTCTGTTGCTAATTTAATTTGGGATACTGCTCGAAAAGATGATGACTATGAAGATGGAGCTACGCTCTAACTAGATCTGCAGCCCCAATTAATCCGGCATCATTTCCAAACTTTGCAGCGATGATTTTTGGTGGCACATGTGATTCAGCAAATGGCATGTATTTACGCATTGCAGCTCTGACAGGTGTTAAAAATAATTCACCAGCATCTACTACTCCCCCACCAATAATTATTGCTTGCGGGTCAATTATTAATGAATACGATGCGCATGCTAAGCCAAGCCAATCAGCTTGTTTACTAAATGCAGCTAAGGCCAATTCATTACCAGCTTTTGCTGCCTTTGTTAACGCAGTTCCAGATAATTTACCTTCCCCAAAATTTAATACTTCTTCAGATTTATCTGGATTGGCCAGTAAGGCTTCATTGGCATAACGAATTAATGCACCACCTGATGCATATTGCTCAATACATCCCTTAGCGCCACAGCCACATAAAAGTCCATTTGGCACCACACACATATGCCCGAACTCAGCACCAATACCGTTTGCACCTTTAAATAATTTGCCATCAATTACTAGACCACCACCTACGCCAGTGCCAATTATAAAAAACATTACTGGATTTAAACCTTTGGCACTACCAAACTTAAATTCTGCCCACATTGCTGCATTTGCATCATTTTCGATAATTATGGGTAGTTTAAATTCTTCTTTGATTTCATTTGCAAAATTTAGCTTACTTAAGTTTGCAATATTTGGAGCACCAACAATTGTTCCATAATCTGAGGAGATTAGTGCTGCAATACTTATTCCAATACCTTTGATTTCATGTTTCTTATTCAACTCTTTTACTAAATTAACTACTGATGAAATTAGTTCTTTACCACCCTCAGCAGGTGTTGAGCACTTTGATGAATCAATTAAATTTCCACTACTGTCTACGACTCCTGCAGAAATCTTTGTGCCACCTATGTCAATACCAATTGTTAAATCTGAACCTTTAATTACAGTGTTCAATTAGTTTTCTAGTTTTTCTTTCAATTGTTTTAGGGCTAAATCAATTGTAGATTTTTCAGCTTTCGTGCGCATAATGTCTGGCACTGGCATTGAAAGTGCCACAGTTAATTCAAAGGTAACTTCAGTTTCATCACCATTATCTTTAACAATATAACCACCGCTCATCTGCGTTAGTAGATCAGCATCTTCTAATGAAAAATCTAAACGATCAGGATACGCCGACCAGTCGTAATTTAATGTTGGCTTATCTTTAAGTGCGCCAGCATCAACACTCATGCTCACCTGTGTTGGCCTGCCCTGCCCATCACTAGCTAATACCGTTACTGACTTAAAAGAGGTTGACCAGCTTGGGTAACTAGCAATATCAAATAAAACTGCCCGAACTTCATCGACGCTGGCAGTGATACTTACTGTTGAGGTGCTTACTGACGACATGGCTCAATGTTACCGCCTAGTAGGAGTTTTGTATTCTCAGCAATATTAAGGGGCTGCCTTATGGCGTAAATATCCCCGCTGATATAGCGTTCCCCCCATGAATGAAGTGACCATCAATTCAATTATTCCACCGGCGGCTGCAGGTAACTTAACTAACTTAATAGCTGAGCGTGCCCACTTTGAACCAGAGCGAGTAATTGTCTCGCGCCCATTAGGTGATGGCTGGCAGGCAGTTACAGCAAAGGCGTATGAGGAAGAAATCAAAGCTGTTGCTAAAGGTTTTATTGCCTCAGGAATTAATGTTGGTGATCGAGTTGCGATCATGGCAAAGACTCGTTATGAGTGGACAGTTTTAGATTTTGCTATTTGGTATGCGGGCGCAGTACCTGTGCCAATCTATGAAACATCTAGTGCTGAGCAAGTTGATTGGATTTTAACTGACTCAGCAGCGGTTGCCATAATTGTTGAAACTCCTGCTCTAGTTGAATTAGTGACACCAGTTATGCCAGCAAGTTGTAAAAATATTTGGAATATCACTTATAACGCACTTGCTACCTTAGCCCACGATGGTAAAGATGTAAGTGATGAGGAAATAAGTAAGCGAAGGGCAGCTTTAAAGCCAGAAACTCTTGCTACTTTAATTTATACCTCTGGTACAACTGGTAAACCAAAGGGTGTTCAACTAACTCATGGAAACTTCTTATCTGAATGTGGAAATGTTGTAAATGGCGCAAGTGATCTTTTCTTAAAGCCTGGTGGATCAACACTTTTGTTCTTGCCAGTCGCACACGTATTTGGTCGAATGGTTCAAATTGGCGCAATTACAGCAGGCCTTCACTTAGCTCATTGCAGTGATTTAACTAGATTACCAAAAGATCTGGGTAGCTTTAAACCAACTTTCGTGTTAGCCGTACCACGTATTTTTGAAAAAATATTTAATGGCGCAGAAGCAAAGGCAGAAGCTGCAGGCAAAGGAAAGATTTTCCATAAAGCAGCAGAGGTTGCAATTGCATACAGCAGAGCATTAGATGCCAAGAGTGTTCCACCATTATTAAAACTGCAACATGGCTTATTTGATAAATTAGTTTATTCAAAGATTCGCGCTGGCCTTGGTGGCAGAGTTGAAGCTGCGATTTCAGGTGGAGCGCCTTTAGGTGAGAGATTAGGCCACTTCTATCGTGGAGCTGGCGTTAGAGTATTAGAGGGCTACGGCTTAACTGAAACCACAGCAGGTGCAACTTTAAATCTAACTTCTGCGCACAAAGTAGGAACAGTTGGTAAACCTATTCCTGGCACAACAATAAAGATTGCCGAAGATGGTGAAGTATTAATTAAGGGACCAATCGTGATGAAGGGTTACTGGCAAAATGATGCAGCTAACGATGAAGTTTTCACTAAAGATAATTACTTTAAATCTGGGGATCTTGGAAAATTAGATGATGAAGGTTACCTATCAATTACTGGACGTAAGAAAGAATTAATTGTTACAGCCGGCGGTAAAAATGTTGCACCAGCAGTCCTTGAAGATCGTCTGCGCTCTAATCCATTAATTAGTCAATGCATGGTAGTTGGCGATAACAAACCATTTATTGCAGCACTAATTACCTTAGATCCAGATTCGATTAGGCCTTGGGCAGTTGCTAATAAGAAAGAAAATGCTTCTATTGCCGAGTTAGCGAAGGATCCAACACTTATTGCCGTGATTCAAACTGCAGTAGATGACACAAATAAAGCAGTTAGCCGAGCTGAGTCAATTCGTAAATTTTCGATTCTGCCAGTTGATTTTACAATTGCGGGCGGTCAACTAACAGCTAAGTTATCGGTTAAGCGCCATGTGGTATCACAGCAATTTGCTAGCGAGATTGATGAACTCTTCGCCTAATTCAGAACGAACTCGACTAGCTCGAGAGCTTCATGATGGTTTGGCACAGGAGTTAGCATCCTTAGGTTACCGGCTAGATCAAATAATTGGCAGTAATAATTTAGACAACATTAATCGCACTCCCCTTCGCCAGATTAGATTTTCAATAAGTGGCTTAATTAATCAGGTTAGAGATGAGATCTTTGAACTGCGCACAAATGAAAGCAGATCTATTAAAGAACAATTAGATCAGCACTTATCAACAATACTTTCTCATACTGATATCACCTATGAAATTCAAGGTGAGGTTGAAGTTAAATCCGAGCAGCGCTTTGAATTACTGCGAGCAGTTAGAGAGTTAGTAATTAATGCAATGCGTCATGCAAATTGCTCAGTAATTAAGATCAAATTAACAGTAAATCAAATTCAAATAAAAGATAATGGAAATGGTGGCGCCCTTGAAAAACAACACTCTTACGGACTGCTAGGCGTCAAGGAGCGACTTGAAGGAATAGGTGCGCTAATTGAAATTAAGTCCGGGTCCACTGGGAGCATAATCTTAATTACACTCTAGTTTATGGATATTGTCGTAGTTGATGATCACCATTTAATTAGATCTGGATTAATAGCTGCGCTAGCAGAAACTGACTTTAATGTCGTAGCTGAAGCATCAACAGTAGGTGAAGGATTAGCAGTCATTAATAAATTTCAGCCTGATATTGCCTTAGTTGATATTAACTTAGGTATATCAAGTGGTTTAGATTTAATTAAAATTGCTATATCCCAAAAGAGTAAATGTAAATTTGTAGTGCTGACCATGCATGATCAAAGTGAAATACTAGAAAGTGCAAAATCGGCTGGGGCAAGTGCTTTTGTTACTAAAGGTGCTGCGATTAATGATTTAATTGAAATTATAAACTGTATTAGTGCTGGTTCAAATAAGTTTATGAAAGCTGGTGAATTAAAACAATCAAAGCAAGTCATTGATTTTGATCTAACGAATCGAGAGTTAGATGTACTTTCACTGCTACCAACCGGAGCAACGGCATCAGCTATTGCTGGCATGCTTTTTTTAACCGAGCCCACTGTTAAGACTCATCTATCGGCAATCTATCGAAAACTAAGTGCGGAAACCGTGCGCAAGCAGTGAGTATCGCTTTAGTAAATAATTTAATTATCCAATAATAATTTGTTAAATTTCTTAGACCAATTACTCATCTGCCAGTTCTCCATGACCCAATCTCGACCTGCCTGACCCATTTGCTTACCCTTGATTGGATCATCAAGTAATTTACAAATTGCATTTGAAATCTCATCAACCTTACTTGAATCAACTAGTAGCCCAGTTACGCCATCAATTACTGCATCAGCTGCGCCCCCTGAGTTACCGACCACAACTGGCTTGCCACATGCACTAGCTTCTAAATAAACAATTCCTAGCCCCTCCACTTCAAGACCTGAAAATCTAGAACGAACTGGCATTGCAAAGATCTCTGAAATAGCTAAGTAATCTGGCAATTCATCATGTGAAACTCTGCCGGCAAATACAATTTTATGAGTAATCCGTAGCTGCCTTGCTGAGTTCTCTAACATCTGTTTAATTGGGCCAACACCTACTAGTAACAAAATTGCATCCGGATGTGATTGTAATATTTTAGGCATAGCTTGTATTAATTGATCTTGCCCTTTGCGGTGAACTAACCTGGCAATACAAATTATTACTCGTCTATCTTCTAATCTATATTTTGCAATTAATTTAGCACTAGCAGTTCTAGGCATAAAATGGTTGGTATCTATACCTGGGGCAATTTGTATTAGTTTATTTGGCTCATTACTCACTTTAGTAATTTCACTTTTTGTAAAATTCCCAAGGTAGCCAAGGTAATTAACATCAGTAATAATCTTCTTAAGTAGCTGTTTAAATATAGGAATCTTTGCCCACCAGACCTCATGACCATGGCTTAAAGCCACAATATTGCTCACTCCATTTTTACGAAGCGCACTAGCCATTAACGCCAGTGGAGCTGCTGCGCCAAACCAAACCCTGGTTATTGATTCATTCTTTAATATTTTTATCGCTCGTTCTGTAATTCTTGGAGTTGGTAGCAAAATTTTAGCTCTATCTCTAATTACTCTTGCGCCAAATTTTTCATATAGCCGCTTATCAAACTCGACCGATCCTTTTTGTGCGGATGTATAAATAACTAGAGCGCCAAATGGCATTCCTTCAATCAGGCCTAGAAGAAAAGTTTCAATACCACCTGCTCTTGGACCAAGATCATTTGTGATTAATAAAACTTTTTTCTCACTATAAACGGCGTGCTCCTATATAAGGCTTCTTGCCCATATTCATATTAGCAATTTTTACTCGACTGCCTGATCTAGGCGCAGTCAACATACGATCTGGAGAAAGATATATGGCCACGTGTGAGATTGGTTTTCCAAAAAATACTAAATCACCTGCCTGTAAATCTTTTCTGGCAATTGCTTTGCCATATTTATATTGGGCTCTTGAAGAATGTGGCAGTGAAACACCGGCTGCGCCAAATGCGCGCATGGTTAATCCTGAGCAATCCCAAGTTGTAAGCCCGTCAGCACCGAAGACATACCTATCCCCAATTTGGGCCAGTCCATACTTAATTGCAACTCCTGCTCGACCAGAGAGTGAACCATACTTGCCAGCATCAGCAAGTGATCTCTGTTGATCGGTATCTTCTTCATCATCATTTAATTTTGCAAGTCGCACTCGATCTGCAGCAGTTAATTTTGCTAGTAATGCCTCTGCCTCATCTAATTTTGAGTTAGCAGTTTCTAATTGTTTTTTAAACCTAACCTCAGCTGCTTTTACTAATGATAATTTATCGGCCACAGTTAAAGATGTGGCATTTAATCTTTGTGTAGCTACGGAAAATTTCTTTAAATCAGCGCTCTTTTTTCTAGTAACCGCCTCAAGTGAACCAGCTGTTGATAAATACAACGAAGGATCAGAGGAAAAAAGTAGTTCTAATGATTTACTAAGTGGTCCAGACTTATATTGATCAGCTGCAATAGCGCCAATTAATTTGTTCATTGCAGTTACTGAGGCACCTTGCTGGCTTGCTTCCTGCTGTACAGTAACTAAAGTTTTATTTAATTTTGCCAAAGTTACCTTGGCTTCCTGCGCACCTTCAGCAGCTGTTGTGGCCTGCTCCTGCAGATCTCTAACCCGACCCTGCACCTCAATTAGATTTGGAGCAGCATTGGCTGAAATTGGTGTTAATACTGTTGCTGCGATAAAAATAGAAAAAAGTGAGCGCAGTAATTTTCTCATTCAGAAATGCTAGCCATCATTGGCTACGATTCTCAACCCAACATAAGCGTAGCGGGCTGAGAATTTTCCAAATTTTGTGATCTTTTTTACTATTTAGCCGATATTTCGCAATTTCAGATTCCTGCCTGCTTTAAATCTTAAAGGGGGTACTAGGCCAGCATTTGAAAGCAAATTAATTGCAGCTTCATCACCTTTTGTGAGTTCAGCGTTTTTACCAGGCAGCGGCTTAATTTCAAGCAGCACAGAAATAACACAATCGCCACAGGCGATCTCTCTCATTACACATGTTTGACAATTTATGATCATAGTAAAAGAGTAGGAGTAGGCACTGACACTCGCTAACCTGCTACCTATGAGAGCCTTAATAACCACCGCAAATTTGATCGTGGGTAAATCAGGAGCCACCACCGTAGCTGGTTCATCCATTGGGCTATCTAATGATGAGGATCGAAAGCGATTTAAACAGCTGCGAGAAGAATCTGATCTGATCATCATTGGTGGCAATACCGCCAGGCGCGAACCTTATAAGCGCACACCTATCCCACTTTATATTCTTACCCACACCAAGGTTAGATTGCAGCCAAAGAATCAATTAGCAAAGCAGTTCTTACTAACTCCTGCGCAATTGTTTAAGGAGATAAGTGAAAATTTTCCGCCAATAGAAAGCTCATCCGCTATAAAAGTTCTAGTTGAAGCAGGGCCCATGTTGCTTCAATCACTCATTGATCAAGGCTTAATTGATCATCTTTATCTAACCACTAATTTAGTCAAAGATGGCGAGAATAGAATTTCAGTAGATCACCTTGTGGCTAACTTTGAATTAGTAAGTCAAGAAATCATCGAAGAAACTAAGTTTGAACGGTATAAAAAAATTTAACCAGCAGCTATTACTGCTACTCCAGTTATTGCAAAAACAATACCTACATACTGAATTTTATGCAGACGCTCCTGTAGAAGTTTAAAAGCTAACAGTGCAGTAACAATTGGATATAGCGAACCTAAAACAACAGCTAAGGAGACCAAACCTTTAGTAGTTGCAACCCCTAAGAAAAGATTTGCAATAAAATCTGCTGCGCCTATTACAATTAAAATTGGAACATTCTTCTTTGATAATCCTCCTAAAGTTCTATATTTTGCAAGCAAAAATAAAGAGACAATAAAAGTAGTAAAGCGCATAGTTGTCATGGTCATAATTGCACTTGAACTTGATCCTTGGGCAATAAAAGCAACTGCGCCACCAAATCCAAAGGCAGCAATGACTGCATAAACTAATGGCCTTATGGTCATGCCAGCTTTTATTTCTGGCCCACTTGCAAAAACTGCGCCAACTAAAGCAATACTCATACCGCTTAGCTGCATTGTGTTTGGCTTCTCGCCATTAATAAATGCAATTGTTAAAGGAATTAAAACACTTAGTGCGCTAATTGGTGCAACAACGCCCATTTGCCCAGTTGCAAGTCCAGTATAAAAAGCTATTAAGCCAATAAATCCGAGTAAGCCAGCTAATACACCGGGTAGGAAAAAATTATCCCAACTTAGAGTTGGCAATAGCCAAGATGAACTAATTACAACAATTAAAATTCCAGTTATTAAACCAATACTTTGCGATGCAGCTGTAACTGCCAAAGCTGGATGGCGTTTAGTTAATTTGCCGCCAAGGAAATCAGCGCTGCCCCACAACAAAGATGAGAACAAAGCGAGAATTGTGGCCATAAGTTAAGCCTAGCGCGCTGGTCTGAGTTTTTAATTATCACTAATTCCTCGCGCCTTCACTTACTTACCCCATATCCAATTTATCCTTTAGCCATGAAATTAAGCTTTGAGCAATTAACTGCGCCGATATTGGCACTTAAGCCACGGGGTGAAATATCACTTGAGGCTGTGCCAGCTCCACAAAAATTGGCACCACATGCATTAGCAATGACTGCAGATGTTTTAGAAGATGCTGCAACCGGTCGATTTGTTTTACTACATGATCCTGCTGGTCAAGAGGGTTGGGGTGGACAATGGCGATGTGTAACTTTTGCTAGATCTGCAATTGATTTAGAGATGGCATCTGATCCATTACTACCTGAAATAGGTTGGACCTGGTTACTTGAAGCACTTAAGAAAAATAACTGTGAATTTAGTGCACCAAGTGGCACGGTAACTAGAGTTGCAAGTGCCTCCTTTGGTGCATTAGCTGATCGAGAAGAAGATTCTGAGATGGAAATTCGTGCATCATGGACACCAACTGATGGTGAAAATTTACTATCTCATGTAAATGCTTGGCTTGAACTACTTGCAATGGCAGCTGGTCTTGAGCCAATCCCGCAAGGTGTTAGTTCAATCGCTCGTAATAGTTAGACTAAGTAGGAAATGAGTACCCCACTTCTAGTACCCCGTAATGCTATGTCTACTCTTGTAGAAGATGAAAGTAGCTTTGAAGAATTAATTAATCAATTAGCCCTGGGTAATGGCCCAATTGCAATTGATGCCGAACGTGCATCTGGCTATCGATATAGCCAGCGAGCTTATTTAATTCAGATTTATCGCAAAGACGGTGGATTACATTTAATAGATCCAATCCCCCTAAAAGATTCAAAATTATGGAAAAAATTTAATAAACAGTTTTCAAGTTGTGAGTGGGTAATTCATGCCAGTACTCAAGATTTGCCATGCCTAATTGAGGTTGGTTTAAAGCCAACACTGCTATTTGATACTGAATTAGGGGCACGAATTGCAGGTTGTGAAAGAGTTGGCTTAGGAGCACTAGCAGAAAGTTTATTAGAACTAACTCTTGCTAAAGAGCATTCAGCTGTTGATTGGTCTATTCGCCCATTAAAGCCTGAATGGATTACCTATGCCGCTCTCGATGTTGATATTTTACTTGATATTCGAAATGCAGTTGAGAACTTACTTACTGAGCAAAAAAAATTAAAGTGGGCCCAGCAGGATTTCACATCAATATTAAAGAACTATAAAGATTACAAATTCTCAGATCAACCAAAGGCTGATCGATGGCGGCGCACCTCTGGTATGCATAAGGTTCGAGATAGATTGACGATGACAATTGTTAGAGATTTATGGCTAGCCCGAGATGAAATAGCTAGGCAAATAGATCTAGCACCCGGTCGAGTATTAGGAGATTTAGCAATTATTGAACTTGCAATAATTAGGCCAGATAATCTTGAAGCTGTTGCTAAGGTAATTAGCTGGCGCACTAAATTAGAATCACCGCCATTTAATACCTGGCTTAAGGTTTTAACTGACTCACCAAAGACGCCCCTTGATCAACAACCTGAATTTCGAGTTGCTTCAGAGAATTTACCGCCAATGAAGATTTGGAAGGAAAAGAACCCACTTGGATATGCCAGGTTAACTCACGCTAGAGCAGCGCTAATTGAGTTATCAAAACAAATTCAAATCCCTACTGAAAACCTAGTAACTCCTGAATTGGTAAAAAAGATATGCTGGCAGCAACCACCTTCTAGTAGCAGTGAATATGAAAGCTTTGTGATTACCCAATTAACTCAAATGGGAGCACGCCCCTGGCAGATTGAACAGGTTAGCCCTGTAATAGCGGCTAAATTAGATGCGATTGAGCCGGTGGTAGTTGTTGAGCCCCCGGCGGGCGAATCTGAGGCTGAAGCGAGCGCGTAAGGATTATCACAGGAATTACGCAACACTTAAGTTGCGTAATTCCCTACCCTAGGCATAGGCTCAAGCCATGTTAAGTACCTTTTTAATCGCACTTCGCGAAGGACTTGAGGCGGCATTAATTGTCGGCATCCTAGTTGCCTATGTGGTTAAGACTGATCGTCGCCAACTTCTAACTCCAATTTGGACTGGCGTCGGTATTGCGCTCGCTGCAAGTTTTGCACTTGGCGGCTTTCTAAGTTTTACCTCAGCTGAATTATCAGAGCGTGGTGAACAATTCTTCGCTGGTACTACATCCTTTGTGGCAGTTGGTTTAGTTACCTGGATGGTTTTTTGGATGAAGCGAGTAGCTAGAACCTTAAAAGATGATCTTCATGGCAAGGTTGATACTGCCCTTAGCGCTGGCCCATTAGCTCTCGCTGCTGCTGCTTTTTTTGCAGTTGCTAGAGAGGGACTTGAAACCGCATTATTTGTTTATACAAACTTTAAAACTGTCGCTGCTACATCAGGTGCCTCAATCGGCTTAGTTGCAGGTCTGGCAGTTGCAGTAATTCTTGGTTACTTAATCTATAACCGCTCAATAAAGTTAAATTTAAGTAAGTTTTTTAAGATCACAGGTGTGGCATTAATTATTGTTGCAGCTGGAGTTCTCTCCTATGGCGTGCATGAGTATCAGGAGTTGGGCTGGTTACCTGGTGATGGCTCATACGCTTGGGATATCTCATCAGTCATGGCAAAGGATTCAATTGCAGGCACATTACTAGCTGGCACAGTTGGCTTTGATGTAAACACATCTTGGGTGCAACTAGCACTTTGGGCCACCTACCTTGGCTTAGTTTTACGCCTATACACACGCCCGGCTAGGACAGTTCAAACTTTAGTAAGTAAGTAAGCCCACTACCCAATATCATTACTGGCTAGTAACCTAAGCCTTATTAGGTTTATCTAGCTAGGAGTCTTTAATGATTAAAAGCGCTACAGCAAAGACCAATGTGGTTTTAGTAGATGCGGTTAGAACTCCATTTGGTAAAGCTGGCTCTTTATATGCTGGCACTAGAGCTGATGACATTATGGTTCGCTGCCTTCGCGGCCTACTTGAGCGAAATCCAAATCTGCCAGTTGATCAAATTGATGATGTTGCAATTGCCGCCGCTACCCAAACTGGTGATCAAGGAATGAATATTGGTCGATCTGTTTCAATCCTTGCTGGTATTCCAAAATCAGTACCTGGATATTCAATTGATCGATGGTGTGCCGGTGCGTTAACAGCAGTAACAACAATTGCTGGTGGCATAAATATGGGTGCTTATGATTTAGCAATTGCAGGCGGTGTTGAACATATGGGAAATCATCCGATGGGTGATGGCATGGATCCAAATCCAAGATACTTAGCCGAGAGAATTGTTGAAACTGATGCGCTGCAAATGGGCGCAACTGCTGAAAGATTACATGACAAGTTTCCACACCTAACTAAAGATCGAGCAGATAAATACGCTCTTGCCTCCCAGCAAAAAACTGCTGCAGCATATGCTGCAAATAAGATTCAACCTGATTTAATTCCAGTTGCAACTAGAACTGTTGAGTTAGGTTGGGGTGTGGCAACAGTTGATGAACCACCTAGGCCGCAAACAACTTTAGAAGCATTAGGCGCTCTTAAGACACCATTTCGCGCAGCTGGTCGAGTAACAGCTGGAAATGCTGCTGGTTTAAATGATGGTGCAACAGCTGCAATTTTGGCATCAGAGAGTAAAGCTAAAGAATTAAACCTGCCAATTAAAGCCAAATTAGTTTCATTTGCATTTGCCGGAGTTGAGCCAGAAATTATGGGATACGGCCCAGTGCCTAGCACGATTAAAGCACTTAAAAAAGCTGGCTTAGATATTTCTGATATTGGTTTATTTGAAGTCAATGAAGCATTTGCAATTCAAGTACTTTCATTTCTAGATCATTTTGGAATTGCCGATGATGATAAGCGAGTAAATATCTATGGCGGGGCAATTGCAGTTGGGCATCCACTTGCTTCATCTGGAGTGAGATTAATTCTTAACTTAGCAAACGCCTTTACTGATCACCCAGAGGTTAGATACGGCATTACAACAATGTGTATCGGTCTTGGTATGGGTGGCACAATCATCTGGGAAAATCCAAACTATAAAGGTGCTAAGTAGTGGTTGAAGTATTAGCGGGCGCTCCTGATGAGGTAGTAACAAATGCAATACTGCGAATGGTTTCATTGAGCCCATTTGGTCATACTGGTGAATTAGCTTTAATTACCTTAGATAACGGGGCAGATCATAATCGCCCAAATACATTTGGTCCGGCTTCCCTTAATTCACTTTCAGCTGCGATAGATCAAGCTAAGAAATCAGATGCAGTTGCAATTGCAGTAACTGGTAAGCCATTTATATTTGCAGCAGGTGCTGATCTATCAGGAGTTGGCTCAGTAAGTGATAAATCAGTTGCTACCGCCTTTGGCGATCTTGGTCATGAAGTTTTTCTAAAACTATATGAAAGTAAGAAACCAACCTTTGCATTTATTAATGGTTTAGCTCTAGGTGGCGGCCTTGAAGTTGGTCTTAACTCTCATTACCGAACTCTGGCTTCAACTGCCTTTATTGGCCTACCAGAGTGTTTCCTTGGATTAGTTCCTGGATGGGGTGGGGCAACACTGCTACCAAAGCTTATTGGTCCAGAAAATGCGGTTCAGGTGATTATATTAAATGCTTTAAATAACAACACCATGTTAAAAGCTAAAGATGCCCTATCACTCGGTGTGGTCGACGCGGTTTATGAACCAGCTGATTTTCTTGAACATTCTGTTAAGTTTGCAGCAGATATATTAAGTGGGAAAAAGAAAATTGATCGCAAAGATTTTAGTAAAGATAGCACAGGTTTTGAGAGAGCTATTGCCACTGGAAAAGCTGCAGTTGCTAAAAAATATAGCGGCGCACAAATACCTTCTCCCCTTGCCGCTCTTGAATTAATAAAAGCTGCGCAAACAAATACGGTAAGAGATGGATACGCAGCTGAAACAAAGGTGTTATCAGATTTAGTAATGAGTGATGGCCTACGTGCTTCACTTTATGCATTTAATTTAATACAGAAGAAACGCAAAAAAGTTGAGGGTGCTCCTAAACCTGCTCTTGCTCGTAAAATTACTAAAGTTGGTGTGGTTGGCGCTGGTCTTATGGCCTCTCAGCTTGCCCTACTTATGCTGCGTAATTTAAAAGTTCCAGTAGTAATTACTGATTTAGATCAGGAGCGAGTAGATAAGGGTCTAGCTTGGATAAAAAATGAGATCCAAAAGTTAGTTGATAAGAAAAGATTAAATCCTGAGGCAGCAACTCGCTTACTAGGTAATATCTCTGGCTCAGTTGATCAGAAGGTATTTGCTAACGCAGATTTTATTCTTGAGGCAATATTTGAAGAGCTATCTCTAAAGCAAAAGCTTTTTAAAGATCTAGAAGCGATTATTACGCCAGAGTGTATTTTAGCAACAAATACCTCATCCCTTTCAGTTGAAGCTATGAGTGAGGGACTTAAGAATCCAGAAAGAGTTGTTGGTTTTCACTTCTTTAATCCAGTGGCAGTAATGCCTTTGCTTGAAGTTGCTAGAACATCTAAAACAGATGATGCAACTGTTGCAACTGCAATAAATATTGGTAAAGATCTAAAGAAAACTATGGTTATTGTTAAAGATGCACCTGCATTTGTAGTTAACCGCTTACTAACTAGATTTATGGGCGAAGTTACTGATGCAATGGATGAAGGAACTGCCTATGAGGTCGCAGATGCTGCGATGGCTCCTTTAGGTTTTCCAATGTCCTCACTTGAATTACTTGGCTTGGTAGGACCAGGAGTAGCGCTGCATGTTTCTCAAACTCTAAATAAGAATTTAGGAGTTCGCTACAAAGTTTCACCAACAATGCAACGCTTTGTTAAAGAAGGTGTTAAAACTTTCTATGTTAAAAATGAGCAAGGTATTAACACTGTAAACCCTGCAGCACTTGCACTACTTGAAAAAGGTGAGAAGGCTTCAACGGCAGAGCAGGTTAGAAGGCGAGCATTAGAGGCGATAGCAACTGAAGCAAAGATGATGCTTGATGAAGGTGTTATTTCAACTCCACAAGAGATTGATATTTGTATGTTGCTCGGCTCAGGTTGGCCAATGCATTTAGGCGGAATACTTCCTTATTTAGATCGTGAAGGAATTAGCGAAGCGGTTTGCGGTGCTCGTTTTCATCCAAAGGGAGTGGCATCTCTTCCTTAGTATCTACTGAAAACTCATCACTACTCCATGTAACAAGTGATCTTGTAATATTTTGAACAGTAATTCCTAAATCTTCTAAAATCTGTGCTCTCTTAGCATGTTCTAAAAATTCTAGTGGCACTCCAATTGAATGAACCGGCACATGAAGTGCAGATTCTCTAAATAACTCAGAGATTGTGCTGGCAATACCACCATGCTTAATGCCATCTTCAATTACTACTACTTTCTTATAGCGCTGGGCCATTGTTACTAAAGATTTTGGTAATGGTTTAACCCATCTTGGATCAATTACAGTAACGCCTACTCCTTCTCGATATGCCTGCGCTGCAGCATCAACTGCAACTTGGGCAAAAGCTCCAATGCTTACTAATAAAATATCAGCGCTCTCTCCTCGATATAAAACATCAATGCCATCTCTTCTTTCAAATGCTGGAATATCTGGATTTACGGCGCCCTTTGGAAATCTAATTAGAGTTGGTGCATTACTTATATCTAACGCTTCTCGAAGAGTTTCTCTAACTCGCTCACCATCACGAGGGGCAGCAACATGTAATGTTGGCACAATTCCAGTTAGCGCTAGATCCCAAATACCGTTATGTGAAGGTCCATCATCTCCGGTAATACCCGCTCTATCTAATACAAATGTCACACCTGCTTTATGAAGAGCCACATCTAATAAAAGTTGATCAAATGCTCTATTTAAAAATGTTGAATAGACAGCTACTACTGGATGAAGGCCTGCATATGCCATACCTGCAGCAGCTGTTGTTGCATGTTGTTCAGCAATTCCAACATCAAAGGTTCTATCTGGATAAGCTTTTTCAAATTTATCAAGGCCAGTTGGTCCCATCATGGCTGCGGTAATAGCTACAACATCACCACGTTTTGCACCGATTTTTACTAATTCATCTGAAAATACACTTGTCCAACTTTGGCCAGCTTTACTAAGTGGTTGTCCGGTCTCAGCATCAACTACACCAACTGCATGAAATTTCTCAGCCTCATCATTAACTGCTGGAGCATGTCCTCTACCTTTTTCAGTAATAACATGAACGAGTACTGGACCACCAAAATCTTTAGCCGATAACAATGCATGCTCGATCGCAGAGATATCATGGCCATCAACTGGTCCAAAATACTTTATTCCTAAATCCTCAAACATTCCTTGTGGTGCAACAATATCTTTAATACCTTTTTTCATTCCGTGTAGGGTTTCATAAATTGGTTGACCTACTACCGGTGTTTTTTCTAAAACACCTTTACCCCAATCTAAAAACTTCTCATAACCACGAGTTGTTCGAAGAGTTGATAAATATGTAGCAAGGCCGCCAATTGTTGGTGAATAGGATCTTTCATTATCATTTACAACTATTACTAATTTTTCTTTTTTATTTGCCGCTATGTTATTAAGTGCTTCCCAACTCATACCACCTGTTAAAGCGCCATCACCAACTACACAAATTACAGTTCTATCATGCTGATTTGTTAATGCAAATCCTTTTGCAATTCCATCACTCCAAGAAAGTGCGGTTGAAGCATGTGAATTCTCAACAACATCATGCTCACTCTCACTACGATTTGGATATCCAGCTAATCCACCGCGTTGACGCAGCTTTTCAAATCCAGCTATTCGCCCCGTTAATAACTTATGAACATAACTTTGATGACCTGTATCAAAGACAATTACATCCTTTGGTGATTGAAAAATTCTATGTAGTGCGATTGTTAACTCAACAACACCAAGGTTTGGCCCTAAGTGACCGCCAGATTTTGATACCTGCTCAATTAAAAAAGATCTAATCTCAGTAGATAATTGATCTAATTGTGTATTTGATAAGCCTTTTAGATCAGCCGGTGATTTAATCTCTGAAAGCATGGTGATAGTTTAAAGCCTGATACTTATTAAAGCGATCTATTTACTCAAAAGTGAGCGTAATACATACTGCATGATTCCACCGTGGCGATAGTAATCTGCCTCACCTGGGGTATCGATACGTAGGCTAACTTTAAAGCTCTTATCCCCTGCTGTGACCGTCACCTCTTTTGGCGTTTGTCCATTATTTAATTCTTCTACACCAGTGATTGAGAAAATCTCACTGCCATCTAATCCAAGTGAGGAAGCATTGGCGCCATTTAAATATTGCAATGGCAATACACCCATGCCAATTAAATTAGATCGGTGAATTCTTTCAAATGATTCTGCAATCACTGCTCTAACACCTAGTAGCGCAGTTCCTTTTGCAGCCCAATCTCGGGATGATCCTGAGCCGTACTCTTTTCCTGCCAAAATTACTAATGGAATATTTTCTGCAATGTATGCCCGAGAAGCATCATAGATTGTTGTCTGCTCCCCATTTGCTAAGAAGTTTTTAGTAAATCCACCTTCAACTCCGTCAAGTAAAAGATTTTTAAGGCGAATATTGGCAAAAGTACCTCTAATCATTACCTCATGATTTCCACGCCTTGATCCATAAGAGTTAAAATCTGCTCGATCAATATTATGTTCGGCTAAATACTTTCCAGCTGGTGAATCAACTTTAATATTTCCAGCAGGAGATATGTGATCAGTTGTCACTGAATCACCTAATACTGCAAGTACACGCGCACCTGAAATATTTGTTACTGGTTTTGGATTCCGTGGCATGGCATCAAAGTAAGGCGGCTTTCTAACATATGTTGAAGCACTATCCCATTCAAAGGTATTACCTGTCGGCGTATCGAGTGATTTCCACCTTTTATCGCCATCAAAAACTGAGGCGTAATCTTTTGTAAACATATCTGAGGAGATTGAAGATGTGATCACGGAATCAATCTCAGCTGTTGTTGGCCAAATATCTTTTAAAAATACAGGTTTACCATCGCTACCTACACCAATCGGATCATTTTCAAAATCATGATCCATCGTGCCAGTTAATGCGTAAGCAACTACAAGTGGTGGTGATGCCAAGTAATTCATCTTTACATCAGGTGAAATTCTTCCTTCAAAGTTACGGTTTCCAGATAGAACTGCAGAGACTGCTAGGTCATTCTCATTAATCGCTTTGCTAATCTCCAGCGGTAGTGGACCTGAGTTACCAATGCAGGTAACGCAGCCATAGCCAACAAGGTTAAATCCAAGCTTTTCCATATATGGAGTAAGTCCAGATCGGTCATAGTAATCAGTAACAACTTTAGAACCTGGTGCTAATGTGGTTTTAACCCAAGGCTTACTAGTTAATCCTTTTTCAACCGCTTTTTTTGCAAGTAGTGCAGCGCCAATCATTACCGATGGGTTAGAGGTATTGGTACATGAGGTAATTGAAGCGATTACGACATCGCCATTTGTAACAGTAGTTGGCTTACCATTTACCTTCACATCAATCTTATTTTTTGTGGTTTTATCACTGAAGTAAGTTGGCGCAATTTTTTCATAAGAACTCTTAGCATCACTTAATGAAATCCGATCCTGTGGTCGTTTAGGGCCTGCAATTGATGGCACAACTTTTGCAAGATCGAGTTCAAGCTTTTCAGAAAATCTTGGTTCAGCTTTTGGATCATGCCAGAGGTTATTAAATTTTGCGTATTTTTCTACAAGTTCTAATTGGTCATTAGTACGCCCAGTAAATTTTAGATAGCGAATTGTTTCTTCATCTATTGGAAAAATGGCGCAAGTAGATCCATACTCTGGTGACATATTTCCAATCGTTGCTCGATTAGCCATTGGTAGCGCACTAACTCCTGGTCCATAAAATTCTACAAACTTTCCAACTACGCCATGCTTTCTAAGCATTTGGGTAATTGTTAAAACCAGATCAGTTGCCGTTGTTCCTACCGGTAGTTGGCCATTTAATTTAAATCCGACAACTTTTGGTATTAACATTGAAACCGGTTGGCCAAGTAGAGCTGCCTCAGCCTCTATGCCACCAACTCCCCAACCAAGGACACCTAAACCATTAACCATTGTGGTGTGAGAATCTGTACCTACTACGGTGTCAGGATATGCACGAAGTTTTCCATCAACTTCTCGACTCATTACTACTCTTGCTAAATATTCAATATTTACTTGATGGACAATTCCAGTTCCAGGTGGAACAACTTTAAACTCATCAAAAGCAGTTTGTCCCCAACGCAGGAAGCGATACCGCTCTTTATTGCGTTGATACTCAATATCAACATTTTTCTCAAACGCATCTTTAGTTCCAAATAGATCTGCAATAACTGAGTGATCAATTACCAATTCAGCAGGGGAAAGTGGATTAACTTTTGCAGGATCTCCACCTAGATCAGCGATCGCTTCTCGCATTGTGGCAAGATCAACAATGCATGGCACGCCAGTAAAGTCCTGCATAATAACTCGAGCTGGCGTAAATTGAATTTCAGTATCTGGCTCAGCATTTGGATCCCAGGCTGCTAATTTCTTTATCTGCTCAGCAGTTATATTTGCACCATCTTCGGTGCGCAGTAAGTTTTCTAATAAAACTTTTAAACTAAATGGAAGATCAACCGCTTCTTTAAAGCTAGTAATATCAAATACTTCATAACTTTTACCTGCGACATCAAGTGTGGTTTTGGTCTTAAATGAGTTCTTACTCAACGCCCCACACCTCTTTCCACCTTCTAATACGCTAATCCTATCTCTTTACTGGTGAAAATCCAGCCACGCACTCAATGTGCTGAGTCATCGGAAAAAGATCATAGGCAGATATGTGATCCAACTTATAGCCCGCGTCGATTAAAGTTTTTGAATCTCTCGCAAGAGCAGCTGGATCGCAAGCAACATAAACAATTTTTCTTGGCTTTAATTTTATCAATTGTTTAATTACTACCTCACCAGCACCAGTTCTAGGTGGATCAAGTAAAACTAAATCTGCTCGCTTAACTATTGGCAATTGTTGTGCAACTAATCCTTGAAGTATTTTAACATTACTCTTATTTAGAAATACTTTTCGAGCATCTGCTACTGCACTCTTATCACTTTCAATTAGGGTGATGAAACCTTGTTCGCCAAGCTCCTTTAAAATTGCTGCTGCAAATAAGCCAACACCTGAATATAGATCACATACATGATCATTGCTTTTAACACCAAGTTGGGCAAGGGCAGCTTTAACTAATGTTACAGGTGCTGATTTATGACTTTGCCAAAACACCTCAGGTGAAATTTTAAATGAATTGCCACCGACTTGCTCAACAATTTGAGTTGGCCCACTAATGCTTCGACCAGATCTCATAACTGAAACCTCACTAGTGCTAGAAACTGCTACCTCAACCCTGGCATCTGATTTCCAGGTTCGAGCAGCTAATTCACTAACGTTCATTCGTTCATCTGCAATTAAACACTGAGAAATTTCAACTACCTCATTACTTCTAGCACCAAAAAATCCTATTTTTCCATTTGGAGAAACTGCAAAATCCATTCGGGTTCGCCAGTGCAATCCATCACTAGGTTCAACTTCAATCACCTCTAGATTAAATCCGAGTGCAGGTAAATCTATTTTCCCAATTCGCACAAACTGCTCTTTTATAATCTCAACCTTTAATTTCCGCTGCGTTAGTAAATCAATATGCTGAAAGTCGCAGCCACCACACTTTCCGGCATACTGACAAGGGGCGCTAACTCGAGATGGCGCAGCTGTTAATACTTCAATAACATCAGCATGAGCAATCTTTGAACTAACTGCTGTTATTTTAATTTTTACTAACTCATTAGTTATGCCATGGCGAACAAAAATAACTTGTCCGTTATGGCGCGCAACAAAATGTCCACCATGTGCGACGGGACCAATAACCAGCTCGATGACCTGCCCAACTTCTAACCGCTCTTGAGCGTTCAATTCCATAGGAGTGAGCCTATGGGTGTAAGTTGTGCTTTGTGCATGTAGTAATTATGGGTTGTGGGCGCGTTGGATCCACCCTAGCCGTAGATCTTGAAAAATCTGGTCACACCGTTGCGGTAATTGATCAAAACCGAGAAGCATTCCGCAGATTAGGCGCTGACTTTAATGGTCGCACTATTGCAGGAGTTGGCTTTGATCGAGACACTCTGCTGGAAGCTGGCATCGAAAAAGCTGATGCATTTGCCGCTGTTTCAAATGGTGATAACTCAAATATATTAGCTGCAAGAGTTGCTAGAGAAAATTTTGGTGTTAAAAATGTAGTTGCTCGTATTTATGATCCAGGTAGAGCTGAAATTTATCAGCGCCTTGGTATTCCAACTGTTGCGACTGTGCTTTGGACAACTGATCAAATTATGCGCCGACTAACTCCAGACGGAACTAAATCAGAGTGGCGCGATGCAACTGGAAAAGTTTTATTAGTTGAAGTTAGCCTTCATAAAAGTTGGTATGGCGAAGCATTTTCACTAATTGAAAAAAACACCTCAGCCAGAGTCGCCTTTATAACAAGATTAGGTGAAGCTTTATTGCCTGATGAGCACACTGTTTTGCAAGAAGGAGATCTAGTTCATTTATTGATTGAAGAAAAAAAGATCTCATCAGTGGAAAAAACTTTAGCAGCAGCTATAGAGGTGAATTAATGAGAATTGCAATTGCAGGTGCTGGAAATGTTGGTAGAGCTATTGCTCGTGAGTTATTAGGAAACGGTCATCAAGTTTTACTAATCGATAAAGACCCAAAAGCCTTAAAACTAGACTCTGTTCCAAATGCAGAATGGTTACTTGCAGATGCCTGTGAAATTGCTGCACTAGATCAAGCCAAATTAGATGGCTGTCAGGTATTAGTAGCTGCAACTGGTGATGACAAGGTTAATTTAGTCGCTTCACTGCTTGGAAAAACTGAGTATGGCGTTCCAAGAGTTGTCGCTCGGGTAAATCACCCAAAAAATGAGTGGATGTTTGATTCTTCTTGGGGAATAGATGTTTCAGTATCAACACCTCGAATAATCTCTGCTTTAGTTGAAGAAGCGGTCAGTATTGGTGATGTTGTTAGGTTATTTTCATTCCGAAAGGGTGAAGCAAACTTGGTTGAAATTACTTTGCCAGATACCGCATCTTGTTGTGGCAAAACTGTTGGTGAAGTTGAACTACCTGAAAATGCCGCACTTGCTGCGATCGTTCGCGATACTCATGTAATCACACCAAAAGATCATGATGTTTTCACAGCCGGTGATGAGCTGTTATTTGTAGCATCTTCAGTTGCTGAAGAAAAATTAAAGTCCTGCTTTATTTAAACTACTTTAGTAGTCGGTGTCTTTCTTAAAATCTGCCATGTACCCCAGGCGGTTGCAAGAAATAATGGATAGCCCATAATTATTCGAGCACTTCCAAGGGCGTTTATATTTCCACTCTTATAAAGTGGGTATTGAATAAGTAATCTGGCGGTAAACATTGCCACCCAAAGCCAACCAGCATTTATATATGCTTTAAGTCGAGCTGGATCTTTTCGCCACATTAAATTCTCACCCAGAATTGGCCCGAGCATTAAACCTAAGATTGGCCATTTTGCTAAATTTGTTAGCGCATATAAAAGTCCATAGCCAGCATTTATATATAAACCAGGTAAATAAAAGTCAGCAGCATTACCACTTCGCTTTGAAAATAGAGCGCAGATCCCAACTCCTACCAAGCCTGAAAATGCGTGCTGGATTGTCTCCCGCTTTACTAATCTAAGAATTGTTAAAATAATTGAAAGCGTGACTGCTGCCCAAATTGCAGCATTTGTATTTCTGCCAGATACGTTAAAAACTATTAGAAAAAATAAGGCAGGTAATCCTGAATCAATTAATCCGCGCTTGCCACCGAGTGCTGAAACAACCTTATCTTTATCCTCATTATTTCCCTGATAACTCATGAACCAGTTGATCCAAACCCGCCACTTGATCTATCTGAGCCAGGTAAATCACTAACTTCAACAAAATCTGCTCGCTCAACTTTTTGAATAACTAATTGCGCAATTCGATCACCCTTTTTAAATGAGACAGGTTGTGTTAAATCATGATTAATTAAAATAACCTGTAATTCACCGCGGTATCCAGCATCAACGGTGCCTGGCGTATTAACCATAGAAATTCCATGCTTAATTGCAAGTCCAGATCTTGGGTGTACTAAGGCAACATAGCCATTTGGTAGAGCAATGCTTATGCCAGTTGGAACTAACATCCGCTCCCCTGGATTAATTGTGAAATCAATTCGAGTGGCCAAATCTGCTCCAGCATCGCCCGCCTTTGCATATGAAGGCAGTGGCACAGTTGGATCTAAGCGCTTAATTAAGATTTTAGTCATGGGTTTATGTCAAAATCTGGGTCAACAAATGCCATTAACTCTGGATGCTGCGTTAGATGATCTTTATATTGCTCAGTAAGATTTTTAATAAAGTGCTCCATTGGTACTGAAATAAATAACGCTGCTGCTTTTACGGCTATTTCACCGGTAGGTGAATCTAACCTTCCTTCTGCTTGAGTATAGATCTTTCGACCTGCTTGTCCAGTAATTCTGGCATCAATATAAAGTGTTCGACCCATTGGCACAGGTAATAAGAAATCGGTTTCTAATCTGCCGGTCACTGCAGGAGTTCTAATTAACCACATCAATTTTCCTAATGCTTCATCAAAAGCTAGCGATAATAATCCGCCATGAGCAAGACCAGGAGCACCTTGATGATTTACAGTTACCGTAAAATTTCCAGTCAAATCTAAATTTTCACCAGCAATAGCTGTGAAGTGCAGACCTGTTATATGCAACTCACCACAACCAAAGCAGTGACCGAAGTGAGATGGAATTTGTGATTTAGCAGCCGGCGCCTTTAGATGTCGCTCTGGCATAACTGCATCAGGTGGGGCAACGGTACTGGCAATTCTGGTCATTGGCAGAGCGTATCCTTTATCTCATGGCAAGATCTAATTCTAAATCTGAGTTCGCTGAGCGAATTAATTGGCCGATCTGGCTTTGGCTATTTATCGCCATGATGATCGCCTCACTTTACCTGACTATCTGGGCACCATTTAATACTATGACTGCGGTAATTATTTGCCTACTCGCTACTTTCGCTATTATCTATAGCAGCCAAAAAACACGATTAGATATAGTGGTAATTAATAATTGGCTTTATGTTGGAAACGCTAAAATTGAAAGTAAATATATTAAAAAAGCTACAGCTCTTGATAAAAATGCTTACCTTAAGTTACGTGGTGTGCAGGCAGATCCAGCCTGTTTTAATGCAACTAGGTTTTGGGTATCCACCGGTGTTAAGGTTGAAATTATGGATAAATCAGATCCAACTCCATATTGGTTAATCTCTAGCCGTAAAGGGAAAGCGTTAGCTGCTTGTCTTAATTAATCGCAATCTCGACATACTGCTTTAGGACCCTCACCGCGAACTCGTTGATTAACATGTTTAACTAAAAAGCAACGACTACAAGTAAATTCATCCTCTTGCTTAGGAACAACCTTTACCGATAGCTCTTCACCAGATAAATCAGCGCCAGGAAGTTCTAGATTTTCAGCAGCCTCTGCTTCATCAATATCAACTTGGCCAGATTGAGCATCAGCTCGTTGTGCTTTTAACTCTTCAAGTGATTCTTCATGTAACTCTTCATCGGTTTTTCTGGGGGTGTCGTAATCAGTTGCCATCAGTCACCTCCTTCTAAATAAGTAAATCTTTCTATCTTCTTTACTAGAGTATTAATTACTCCAACTGGGCGGATAATCCCCTAAAAGTGATAGTTGTACCTAATTAACAGTAGGCGTGTCGGAATTATTCCTGATTTAACTGACGAGTACGACGCTCAGCCTCAGCTTTTCGCCATTTTGCGATCTCACCATGGTTTCCAGATAACAAAACTGGTGGAACTTCTAATCCCCGCCAAATTGCAGGCTTTGTGTAGTTTGGATATTCAACTAATTGTTCATCATTATTACCAGAGATTGAATGTGATTCCTCTTTTAATGAGTCAGGATTTCCTAACACACCAGGTAGTAATCGAGCAGTTGCTTCAATAATTACCATTGCCGCAACCTCACCACCACCTAAAACATAATCACCAATTGAAACCTCATGAACTTTAAAATTTGATTTAGCACGATAGTACTCACCGACTCTTGCATCGATTCCTTCATACCTACCGCAAGCAAAGATTAATTGTTTTTTCGATGAAAAAAGAGTGGCCATCTTTTGATCAAATTTTTTACCTGCTGGTGTAAGAATAATTAAATCAACCTCAGATTTATCATCAGCAATAGCATCAATAGCATCTGCCCATGGATCAGCAAGCATCACCATGCCAGCCCCACCACCATATGGAGTGTCATCTACGCTGTGGTGAACATCAGTTGTCTGATCCCTAAGATCATGAATATTAATTGACAGTAAGCCTTTATCAGCTGCCTTACCCAATAGGGATAATTTAAGAGGTTGTAAATACTCTGGAAAGATTGAAATTAGATCAAAGCGCAACATCTAATAGCCCCTCCGGTGGATTAATCACAATCTTTTTCTTTTCCACATCTATTGAAATAATTATCGCAGCCACCATGGGAACTAATACCTCTTTGCCATTACGCTCAATTGATAAAAGATCTTGCCCAGGTAGTTTAACAATCTCAGTAACTACTCCTACTAAATCACCTTTTTCTAAAAATACTTCACACCCAATTAGTTGTTGGTAGTGATACTCCCCTGGTGCTAGCTGATTAATATCAACATCAGCCGACATTAATTGATCACGTAATTCTTCTATTTGATTACGATCATTAATTCCGATGAATGAAAGAAGTAAAACTTGATTATGCCAACGAGATGATTTGATCTCTAGTTCTTTACCGTTATCGAGAGTTAATTTATTTCCGATTGAAAATCTTTGATCTGCATCATCGGTTCTAACCTCGATTGTGGCTTCACCTAAAACTCCATGTGCGCGGCCAATACGACCTACGACAAGTTGCAAATTAACGAACCTCGTCTGCCTCAATTAGATCAACTCGAACTGAGCGACCAGCGATTGCGCTGACTACAGTGCGAAGTGCTTTTGCAGTGCGACCATTGCGGCCAATTACTTTGCCAATATCTTCTGGGTGAACACGAACTTCAAGAGTTGTTCCGCCGCGAGAACTTTTTTCAGTAATTACAACCTCAGCAGGATTATCAACAATTCCTTTTACTAAATGCTCTAATGCTTCATCAATCATTATTACTCTTTTGCAGGTGCATCAGTTGGCACCTCATCAGCCTTCGCAGCAGGTGCTTGCTCTACAACCTCAGGAGCTGCTTCAACTACTGCAGCCACAACTTGAGCACTGGCAACAGCTTCGCCAACTTCAGGAACTGCAACCTTTTTCGAAACTACTGGTGGTACATATGCTGGCTCAACAATAATTTCACCATCAGCGCCACGACGCTCTTTAATCTTGGTTGCTTTACCAGTTAATTTACGTAGGTAGTAAAGCTTTGCTCTACGTGCTGAACCATGCCGAACAATTTCAATTCTTTCAATAACTGGAGTGTGAACTGGGAATGTTCGCTCAACACCAACACCGTATGAAATCTTACGAATAGTAAATGACTCACGAATTCCAGCACCAGAACGTGCGATGACTACACCTTGGAAAATCTGAATACGACTTTTGCTTCCTTCAATAACTCGAACGTGAACCTTCAGCTCATCGCCGGAACGAAAAGATGGGATGTCTGTGCGAAGTGAGGCGGCATCAACAGCATCTAACACGTTCATTATTTGTCCTAATCGCTAAATTTATGTCAATCAATTATTTTGAATGAACCCGTATCTTGCCACGCTAGGGGTGATTAGATCAAATTAGAGGTAAAAGTTGTGCGTGCAGGGCTGGACCTGCGCATACAACTAGATCCTTATTTGCCGGCCCACCTGCCCGGCCTGAGATTACAGCGCCGGCCTGTGTTGCAATCAAACCACCAGCTGCATGATCCCATTCATTTAATGATGCTTCAAAAAATCCATCAAGGGATCCCATTGCTACATAACAAAGATCAACTGCTGCTGCCCCGTTTCTTCGCAAATCACGAATTCGTGGCAAGAGATTTGATATCACTTGTCCTTGTGTACTTCTTAGATCTAAATCATATGCAAAGCCGGTAGAAAGTAATGCTTTATCTAATGTAACTGGATCATTACATTTAATTTTTTCTCCGTTATAAGTTGCATCACCGCCTCTAACCGCACTCCATAATCCATTAATGCTGGGTGCGTAAACCACACCAACTAATACGCCGTCTTTGTCTTTTGCTGCAATTGAAACATTCCAACCTGGTAGGCCATATAGATAATTCACTGTGCCATCTAATGGATCAATTACCCAAGTTATTCCAGATTTACTTGCCCTTGCTGCTCCCTCTTCGGCGATGATTCCATCATCTGGGCGAGAGTTGAGAATTTCTCTAACAATTAACTCCTCAGCTTGCTGATCCATTTGAGTGGCAAAATCAACTGCCGAGCTTTTCTCAGTAAAGGTAAAGCTGCTAGGACGGTTCATTAAATGAGAACCGGCCAACTTTGCCACCGTATGTGCTAACTTCAACAATTCTGTGCTCACCGGGTTATCTAAGCATGAAAAGTAAAGCCAGTTTCGTGTGTGGCAGATTTAACCCGCTGATTACTTGTGGCAATCTACTCTCATGAGTGAACCAACTGATCTACGCTTAATCGGGCGTTCCGCCGATGGCAGTGAGTTGGAATTAGTAGATTTAGATGGAAATCAATTTAACTTAAGAATTAGCGATACTTTGCGAGCAAATATAAGCCAACCAAGACTTTCTGCAGTTTCAAATATTGAAGAAGTAATTACCACATCAGTTAAAGAGGTGCAGGCAAGATTAAGATCTGGTGAGAGTATCGATGCCATCTCTCGCACCACTGATTGGTCGATTGAGAAGATTGAAAATTACGCAGGTCCAATCTTGCAGGAACGAGCTTTTATTATTTCTCAAGCTCTCGCCACTCAAATACGCCGTGAACCTCATGCACCATACCTTGAAACAGCTGTTGCTAATCAACTAACTCCTAGAGGTGTTGATATGAATTCAGTTGAGTGGAACACATTTCGCCAACCTGATGGAAATTGGAACTTAACACTTTATTATCCACTTCGCGATGATTCACCAAGTGATACCAAAGGTGAAGCAGTTTGGTTATTTAATTTAGGTCGACGTGCACTATCAGCACATGATGATGGCGCTAGATGGATTGGTGGCGAGGCAAAGGTTAAGCCACCAGTTCAAACGTATGGAAATATTCCACAAACTGATGCCCCAAGATTAGTTTCAATTAAAGAGGATGTAACACCATATGCACCAACTAAATTAGCTTCAGTTGATGAAGTTAATGAGGTTGATGATGAAGCAAAGCGTGATGGTGTGACTAGAAGAATTAAAATTCCATCATGGGATGACATTATGTTTGGTAAAAAAGATGAAGACTAAGTAAGTAAGAGCGGGATTTCCACTTCGATATCAGTAATACCACCATGGTGGCCCACCATTGAACTCTCCTCTTTTACTCTAGCTGGATCAATAATAATTAAATCATCATTTGCAATGGCAATTAAATCTCCCATTCGATCAGATGCATCTTCACTTACAACTGGGCCAAATAATCCATCAGCAATTGCCTCTGATTTACTAAAAACTTTCGTACTATCACCTAAAAATTCTCGCCACTTGGCAACGGTTTCTTCCTGAGCACCTTCATTAATATAAATATGCCTTGCTCTTGGCTCACCACCAATTAATAAGACATTCTCTAATAAATCATTATCCTGACCTAAAATAATCTGCTTGGTGCTATTTACCATTCCATGATCTGATGTAATCCAAATGCGAGTTCCAGTAGGCACAGATTCTTTAACTTTTGTTATAAATTCACTTATTTGAGCAAGTGCAGTTAGCCATTTATCAGAGCCAACTCCATCACTGTGTCCGGCTGAATCTAAGGTATTTAAATATGTATAAACAAATGATGGTTGTGGCACTAATGCATTGCTAACTGCTGTAACCATTTCATCAATACCATTTGCTCCAACATATTTAGCACCACGTAGTGCTGCTTGTGTAAAACCACTTCCTTCATACCTTTTAGCTGCCACATGTGTAACAGATACACCTGCTAAAACCGCGCGTTCAAATAAAGTAGGAACTTTTTGCCACATTACTGGATCTACTCGCTCATCCCATTTAAGGGCGTTTAATAATCGATTATCACTTCTAGGAACTCTGACTGTGTAACCAAGCATGCCGTGAACACCAGGAAGTACCCCAGTTCCTAAAGTTGAAAGACTTGTTGCGGTAGTTGATGGAAAATTTGTATAAATTGTTCTCACATTCTTTAACTCTTCAAAGATTGGGAATTGATCACCATATTTATTTACTGCATCTTGACCCATGCCATCAATTAGTATCAAGCACTCTCGCATATTTGCTTGCTTAAGTGCTAAATAATCAGTTGTATCGGCAACATTTAATGCGGAAAATATCGAGTTAGTAAGGTGGGATAAACCAAATTGTTGATTAATTTTCCCACTATTCATAGCGCAAGGATACCTATCTTAAGAAATTAGTAAGTAATGGGCTTGTCGCTGACAAGAAAGTGAGGAAATATTGGCAAGATAGGCGCATGGCCAAAACACCTAAAGTAGTTGCACCTAAAGCAGGGGAAAATCCTGGCCGAATAATTGATATCGATGTTGCCTCTGAGATGTCAGAATCATTTTTAGAGTATGCATACTCAGTAATTTATTCTCGAGCTCTTCCAGATGCTCGTGATGGTTTAAAGCCAGTACAACGCCGTATTTTGCATCAGATGAATGAGATGGGACTTCGTCCTGATAAGGGTCATGTGAAATGTGCAAGAGTTGTTGGAGATGTAATGGGAAAGCTTCACCCCCATGGTGATGGCGCAATTTATGATGCAATGGTTCGAATGGCGCAATCCTTTTCAATGCGGTTGCCATTAATTGATGGTCATGGAAATTTTGGTTCATTAGATTCAGGCCCAGCTGCTATGCGTTACACCGAATCACGCCTTGCACTATCGGCAATGATGATGGTTGATGAATCAGATGAAGATACGGTTAATTTTGGTTCAAACTATGACGGTCAGATACTTGAGCCACAAGTACTACCTGCCGCCTTTCCTAACCTTTTGGTAAATGGTGCAACTGGTATTGCAGTTGGTATGGCCACAAATATGGCGCCCCATAATCTAGGTGAAGTTATTGCTGCGGCTAAATTGTTAATGGAAAATCCCAAAGCAACATTAAAACAATTGATGAAGTTAGTTCCAGGTCCTGATTTTCCAACTGGTGGTTACCTAGTTGCAACTGAGGGAATATCTGATGCTTATGCCAATGGCCGCGGCTCATTTAAGGTGCGAGCAACAACTGTGTTTGAGAAGATTTCATCTCGTAAGCAGGGAATCATTATTACTGAACTTCCATATAATATAGGTCCTGAGAAAATTGTTGAAAAAATTGCTGATCTCGTTAAGGCTAAGAAAGTGCAGGGAATCTCAGATATCGTTGATTTATCCGATGGCCAATCTGGCACAAAAGTTGTCGTTGAAATTAAAAATGGTTATGAGCCAGCTGAAGTATTAGAAAATCTCTATCGCTTAACTCCAATGGAGGATGCATTCTCAATAAATGCAGTTGCCTTAGTTGATGGTAAACCGCTGACCCTTGGTCTTAAGGATCTTTTGCAGGTATTTATTGATCATCGCATTGAGGTAGTAAAGCGCCGCTCAGCTTTTAGAAAGGCTAAAGCACAATCTAGATTAAATCTGGTTGATGGCTTACTGAAGGCAATTGTTGATATTGATAAGGTAATTAAAATAATTAGAGCAAGTGAGGATGCCACCATTGCTAAGGCAGGCCTGATCAAAACATTTAAGTTAAGTGATGAACAAGTTACCTATATTTTAGATATGCCACTGCGTAGATTGACCAAGATGAGCAAAATTGAACTTGAATCTGAAGCCAAAGAATTAAAGGCTACAATCTCCTCCTTAACTGCAATCCTAAAAACTGAGGAGAGCATCAAAGCTAAAGTGTCTGAGGAGCTATCTGAAATTGAGAAAAAGTATGCCTCTCCTCGCCGCACCCGCCTTGTTGCCTAAGCAACTTTGATATCAACTAACGCCCTAGAACTTCGCGCTGCCGCAAGACTTCTGGTCAAAGATGTAACGGTAAGAATTAACCGTGGTGATCGAATTGGATTTGTTGGTAGAAATGGCGCTGGTAAATCAACTCTGGCAAAGGTTTTAGCGGGTGAAGTTATGCCTGCTGGTGGTGTTGTAAACCGAAGTGGAAAAATTGGTTACTTGCCGCAGGATCCAAGAACTGGTGAAGATCAAGGAACTGTGATCGATCGAATTCTTTCAGTTCGTGAATTAGATCAGATTGCTAAACGTATGCGCGCAGTTGAAGAAGAAATGGCAACCTCGCAAGGTGCGGAACTTGAAAAAGCAATGGAGCGCTACACCAGAGTTGAACATGATTTTTCAGCAGCGGGTGGCTATGCAGCATCTGCTGAAGCAGAAGCAATTGCCTCATCCTTAGGTGTTCCAAATAATCTTTTTGATCAAGAACTAAACGCCCTATCTGGTGGACAACGCAGAAGAATTGAGCTTGCCAGGATTTTATTTTCTGGGGCAGAAACTTTGCTTCTAGATGAACCAACTAACCATTTAGATGCTGATTCTATTATTTGGCTGCGGGAGTACTTATTTAAATATGCAGGTGGTTTAGTAATTATCTCCCACGATGTAAACCTGATTGAAACAGTAGTTAATAAGGTTTTTTATATCGATGGAAATAGAAATGTAATTGATGTCTATAACATGGGCTGGAAGCAATACTTACTACAACGTGAGCAGGATGAGCATCGCCGTAAGCGAGAGCGCGCAAATGCTGAGAAGAAAGCTGAAATCTTGCAGAAACAGGGTGAGAAGATGCGAGCTAAAGCATCTAAAGCAACTGCAGCGCAAGGAATGCTTCGTCGCGCTGAAAAACTGCGCAGTAGCTTAGATGATGTGCGAGTTAAAGATAAGGTGGCAAAGCTTCGCTTTCCAACTCCATCACCATGTGGGAAGACGCCAATCTCTGCTCATGACTTATCAAAATCTTATGGCTCACTTGAAATCTTTACTGATGTTGGCGTAATTATTGATAAAGGTTCCAGAGTAGTAATTTTAGGATTAAATGGCGCCGGTAAAACAACGCTACTTCGAATTTTAGCTGGCGAGCTTGAATCAGATACTGGTGAAGTAGTTGGTGGTCATGGTTTAAAAATCGGTTACTACGCCCAGGAGCATGAATCACTTGATTTTGAAAGATCAGTCCTGGAAAACATGATGTCAGCTACTGCAGATATTAGAGAACCTGAAGCTCGTAATGTGCTTGGATCTTTTTTGTTTGTCGGTGATGATGTACATAAACTAGTTAAGGTTTTAAGCGGTGGGGAGCGAACCAGGTTAGCACTTGCCACTCTGGTAGTAAGCGCTGCAAATGTGCTTCTATTGGATGAGCCAACAAATAACTTAGATCCAGCATCTCGTGATGAGATTTTGGCGGCGTTAAGTGAATATCAAGGCGCAGTAATTTTGGTATCTCATGATGAAGGCGCAGTAGCTGCATTAAAACCAGAGCGAGTGATTTTGTTGCCAGATGGTGATGAAGATTTATGGAAAGAAGATTATTTTGATCTAATCAGTATTGATTAAGCGTCAATCCGCTCTCGATCAATATCAGCTGATGAAATAAAGTCCTTACGGGGCGCCACTTCATTACCCATTAATAATTCAAACATTGCCTCAGCCTTTGTAACATCCTTCATAGTAATTCTTCGAAGAGTTCGATGTTCTGGATCCATTGTGGTCTCACGTAATTGATCCGCATCCATCTCACCTAATCCTTTATAACGCTGAATTGGTTCCTTCCATCTCTTGCCATCTTTCTTTAATCCTGCGATAACTTTCTTCATCTCATCATCTGAGTAGGTGTAGTGAACCTCCCCTTTCTTGCCACCAATAACATCAATTCGGTGAAGTGGTGGAATAGCTGCAAATACTCTGCCCGCTTCAACAAGTGGTCTCATATATGAGTTAAATAAAGTAAGGAGTAAGCAACGAATATGGGCACCATCAACATCAGCATCTGACATCAAAATAACTCGGCCATATCTAGCGTCATTAATATCAAAGGACTTTCCACTACCAGCACCAATGACTTGAATAATTGATGCACACTCATTGTTTTCAAGCATCTGCGATAGTGATGCTTTTTGTACATTTAAAATCTTTCCTCTAATTGGCAAGATTGCTTGAAACTCAGAGTTTCTAGCGGCCTTAGTTGTGCCAAGAGCGGAATCTCCCTCAACGATAAATAATTCAGTCCTAGCTGCCTCATCAGATCTGCAATCAGATAATTTTGTTGGCAGAGATGAACTCTCTAGCGCATTCTTTCGCCGTTGTAGATCCTTATGCGCCCTTGCTGAAATTCTAGTTCTTGAGGCATTTGCAATCTTCTCTAATATCAAACGCCCAGTTGCTTTATCAATTCTCTTAGTCGTATTAAAAAACGCTTTCATTTCATCAGCTACTACCTGTCCAACAATTTTGGCAGCAGCAGCTGTTCCTAATACTTCTTTAGTCTGTCCCTCAAATTGCGGCTCAGACATACGCACAGTTACGACAGCGGTTAAGCCCTCTTGAACATCATCTTTAATTACATCAGCTTCATTATTTTTTAAAGTTTTTGTAGCCCGCAGTGCATCATTTACTGCTTTAGTAATTGATTTTTCAAAACCTGCAACATGTGTGCCACCTTTTGGGGTAGAAATAATATTTACAAAAGAGGGAATAGTTGCTTCATAACCATTACCCCACTGCATTGCAATATCAACGCCCATCTCGCGCTCAACTTCTGTTGGGGTCATATGACCCTTCTCATCTAATACTGGAACATTTTCACTATAAGCTCCTTGCCCAGAAATTCTAATTACCTCACCGACCGGGTCATCAGGTCGCAGGAATGTACAAAACTCTGAGATACCACCTTTATGGAAAAAAGTTTCAGTAGTTTTTGTTTTAGTTCGCCGATCATTAACCACCAAGGTAATTCCAGGTACTAAGTAAGAGGTTTGCCTAGCTCTTGCATAAATATCTTGAATTTCTAACTCTGCCTCTTTTAAGAAGATCTGCTTATCAAACCACCACTTAATTCTTGTGCCAGTTACTTTGGCCGATACTTTTCCAATAACTCTAAGTCCTGATTTTTCACTAAAACTAGCATTCGGTCCATCTCCTTCAAAAATACCAGCATGGCCGCGTTTAAATGACATCCAATAAATTTTGCTATCTCGATCAACTTCAACATCAAGGCGAGAGGCAAGTGCGTTAACAACTGATGCACCAACTCCATGTAATCCGCCAGAGGCAGCGTAGGAGCCACCACCAAACTTTCCACCGGCATGAAGTTTTGTCATAACAACTTCAACACCAGTAAGTCCAGTCTTTGGTTCTTTATCTACTGGAATACCACGACCATCATCGTGGACTTCAACTGAACCATCTGCTTCTAAATTAATTTCAATTGTTTTGCAATGACCTGCTAAAGCTTCATCAACTGCGTTATCAATTATTTCCCAAAGGCAATGCATAAGGCCACGTGAATCCGTAGTACCGATATACATACCGGGGCGTTTTCTAACAGCATCTAATCCTTCAAGGACAGATAAATCTTTGGCGGTGTAGCTGCTAATAATTGCCGCAGAGGTGCCATCTTCAGGTTTCACACTCTTAGTCGCCACGGGTGCAAAGGTTATCGGCGGTGATACCACATATAGTTAACCCTCGCCGCGATTGACCCATATTTATTGCTAATCGATATCAAAATGAGATTATTTACACATATTCACAGCATTTAAGCGCAAAAATTTACTTAATTGAAACCAAATATCAAGCGGGGAATAAAGTATTCATGGTTTGATGTTCCCCTAGGGAAGAAGAAACGGAGCAGGCGATGACTAACCAGATCACGATGGAACAAACTCCATTAAATTCATTAGACCGTTGTGACCGTTGTGGTGCGCAAGCTTATGTGCGCGCAATCCTTATCTCCGGTGGTCAATTACTATTTTGTTCACACCACGCTAAATCTTATGCCGAAGGATTAAAGCCAGTAGCGGCTGTAATCCAGGATGAAACCCAGAAATTAGCTAATCAAGCAGCTAAATAATTACTCGCTAGCAAATCCAGCATCGCGGTGACTACCATCGCAAAATGGCTTTTCCTTTGATGCACCGCATCTGCATAGTGAGAAATCTGTCTTAGTTTCAACAACATTTCCATCTGCATCAACAAAATCTACAGTTCCAGTAACTCTAATTGACGCATCTTTCTTAAACTGCATTTTTACTTTATCACTCATTTTTTCACTCTTCCTTAATCTAGGTAATCGCGTAGTACTTGAGAACGAGATGGATGGCGAAGCTTTGACATGGTCTTAGACTCAATTTGGCGAATACGTTCACGAGTTACCCCGTAAACCTTGCCAATTTCATCCAGTGTTTTTGGTTGTCCATCAGTTAAACCAAATCGCATTGCTACTACTCCTGCTTCTCGCTCAGATAATGTATCAAGAACTGAATGAAGTTGCTCTTGTAATAATGTGAAGGAAACCGCATCAGCTGGCACGATCGCCTCTGAATCTTCGATTAAATCACCAAACTCAGAATCACCCTCTTCACCAAGTGGGGTGTGAAGTGAGATTGGCTCACGGCCATACTTTTGCACCTCAACAACTTTTTCAGGTGTCATATCTAATTCTTTAGCTAACTCCTCAGGTGTGGGTTCTCTTCCCAGATCCTGAAGCATCTGGCGCTGCACTCTGGCCAACTTATTAATAACTTCAACCATGTGTACTGGAATACGAATTGTTCTAGCCTGATCTGCCATCGCTCTAGTGATCGCCTGCCTAATCCACCAGGTGGCATAGGTTGAGAACTTATAACCTTTTGTGTAATCAAACTTTTCAACTGCTCTAATTAAACCTAGGTTTCCTTCTTGAATTAAATCCAGGAATAACATTCCTCGTCCGGTATAACGCTTTGCGAGAGAAACTACTAAACGAAGGTTTGCTTCTAGTAGATGATTCTTATCCCGGCGGCCATGAAGCACAATTTGTTGATACTCACGCTTTAATTTCTTATCCATCTTCTTATCTTTTGCTAACCGCTCTTCAGCAAATAAGCCAGCCTCAACTGATTGAGCAAGGGAAACCTCAAGCTCAGCATTTAATAGCGGAACTCGTCCAATTAACTTCAGATAATCTTTAACTGGATCAGCCGTCGCGCCCGCAGTTAATACTGTTTGTGCTGGTGCGTCATCCTCTTCAGAATCTTTAAGTACAAATGAGTTTGCTTCATTTTGCGATTCCTCAGCAACATTTACAACTCTTATTTCAGGAGTGCCGTCCTCAGTAGCCGCCTCTTCTTTATCTTCAATTAATGACTCAAGGTCTTCAATTTCAACCTCTTCTAACTCAACCTCTTCGCCATCAATTTTAACCTTTGCGATTTTGCCATCTTTTTGGGTAGCAGTTGGCTTTGGCGCAACTGGGGTAATTAACGCCAACTCACTCTTCTTAAGCATTCTAAATGGTGAAAGACCTAACTTGCGAAGCTTCTCTACTTGCTTAGGAACAGTTAACTCTAATTCGCGGGCAATTAAAACTAAATCTTGATCTGCTTTTTTAACAATTCTATGAATATTATCGATGCCGCGGCCTTGTAGTTCAGCTAGTACATTCTTTTGTTGAATTACTAACTCTTTTATCTTAATAATCTGGGCGATGTCTTTAGCATCTAAAACTGCCTTCTGCGGAATCTTTACAACTTTCTTCGCAGGTTTTACTTTTTTAGCAACGGGTTTTTTAACTGAACTCTTTTTTGTTACAGGTTTTTTCTTACCCTTACCTGCTTTAGCGCCTTTTTTGGGCGCACGAGTTACAGCCACAATTCATCCTTTGTTTTAAGGTCTTTAAACTTTTGCGGTTTTATTTAAACCGCCCAACCCTTGACTATATTATAAATTGTCCACAGCCCTTTATGCACATCCATTTTGGCTAATTTGAGATTTTTTGCAGATTAAGCGCGTTTTTGATGATTGCACCCACCGATTCCACCTCAATTAAGAAGCCATCATGGCCGAATGGAGATGAAATGCTGTGAAGGGTACTCACCTGCGGGGTCAGTTCAGCGATCTCCTGTTGCAAGCGAGGTGGGAAAAGTCGGTCAGTATCAATTCCAACTATATGAAGTGGGATCTTTATTTTTGAAAGTACCGCAGCTACGCCACCACGATCGCGGCCAACATCATGAGAGTTCATTGCCTCCGTTAATGCAATATAAGTATTTGCATCAAATCTTTTAGCAAGTTTTTGCGCTTGATGATCTAAATAAGACTCAACCGCGTATCGACCAGTTTCATCTCCTTGTAACTCGCGCCCAAACCTGACATCCATCTCAGACTCAGTTCGATAGGTTAAATGTGCAATTCTGCGAGCAATTCCCATTCCCTCAATTGGGCCAATCTCTTGTTCATAGTAATCACCATTATTAAAGTTTGGATCAGATTTAATTGCTCTGATTTGTATTGAAGCAGTGCCTATTTGATCCCCAGTTGTCACCGCGCAAGATCCAATTGTGCAGATCGCGCTAACTAACTCTGGATAGGTAATTGCCCACTCCAGGCTTCGCATGCCGCCAAGGGATGGACCAACCGCTAATTGGTATTTCTTAACGCCAATTTTATTTGTAAAAGCTAATTCAGCCTCAACCATGTCTCTAATTGTTAGGGCAGGAAATCTAGATCCCCATCTTTTTCCATCGGAAGCGATAGATGATGGCCCAGTTGAACCTTGGCAGCCACCAATTACATTTGGGCAAACAATAAAATACTTATCAGAATCAAATGGTAAGCCTGGGCCAACCATTTGTGGCCACCAACCATCAACATCTGCCCAGCCAGTCAGTGCATGATTTACTAATATTGCATTATCACCAGCAGAATTTAATTTACCCCAACTTTGATAAGCAATTGTTATATCAGCTAAAACCTCACCTGACTCCAGCGCCAAATCACCAATCTTTAGAAATTGGCGATCACCGGGGTCATGACTTTCTAGCCATGCCCCGGTAACTGCTGGGTTAAAACCACTCATTACTTTTACTTGCTGTTATTATTTAGCAGCAGCAAATGCTTTTTCAAGATCGGCTTGAATATCTTTGATATTTTCAATACCAACAGATAAACGAACTAATCCTGGAGTAACACCTGCAGTTAACTGCTCTGCTGGTGTTAATTGGGAATGCGTAGTTGAAGCTGGGTGAATTGCCAAGCTTCTAACATCTCCGATGTTTGCTACATGTGAGTGCAGATTTAGTCCCTCAATAAACTTCTTACCAGCTTCAACTCCACCTTTAATTTCAAAGGATAGAACAGAGCTACTGCCCTTAGGACAGTACTTGTTAGCTAACTTATTCCACTTTGATGATGGCAAAGATGCATAGTTAACCTTTTCAACCTGAGGGTGCTTCTCCAGCCATGTTGAAACTTGTTTTGCATTTTCAATATGACGCTCCATGCGAAGTGATAATGTCTCAAGACCATGTGAAAGCAGCCAGGCATTAAATGGTGAAACTGCAGCTCCGATATCGCGAAGAAGTTGTAATCTGATCTTAAAGATATAAGAAAGGTTGGCACCAAAAGCTGAACCAACACCTAGTGCTTGGCCGTAAACAAGACCATGATATGACTGATCAGGCTCATTAAATCCCTTAAACCGCTCTGGATATTTAGCATAATCAAACTTTCCAGAGTCAACAATTGCTCCCACGATCGCATTTCCATGACCGGATAGGAACTTAGTTGCTGAGTGCACAACTACATCAGCACCCCACTCAATTGGGCGAATGAGATATGGCGTAGCAACGGTGTTATCAACTATTAATGGAGCACCAAATTCATGAGCAATTTTTGCCACACCCTCGATGTCTAATACATCATTTTTTGGATTAGCAATCGTCTCACCAAAAAATGCCTTGGTATTTGGCTTTATTGCCTTGCGCCAAGAATCTAAATCATCTGGATTCTCTACGAAAGTAACCTCAATGCCATATTTTGGCAATGTGTAATGAAATAAGTTGTAAGTACCACCATAAAGTGAAGGTGATGAAACCACATGATCACCGGCTTGAGCCACATTCATAATTGAATATGCGGTTGCAGCCGATCCTGAGGCGACAAGAAGAGCGGCAACGCCACCTTCTAGTGCAGCAATTCTTTGCTCAACCACATCCTGTGTTGGATTCATAATGCGGGTGTAGATATTTCCCATTTCTGCTAAACCAAATAGGTCAGCAGCATGTTTGGTATCACGGAATTGATAAGCAGTTGTTTGATAAAGCGGAAGTGCGCGAGCGCCCGTTGTTGGATCTGGCACTTGACCAGCATGAACTTGTTGGGTTTCAAATGAATATGACAAAGTAACCTCCCAATTAAAGGTGGCGATAAAAAATTATTAGGGATTACCCCTAAATCTTTTTAGCGAACCACTCTTGCCGATTGCACCTTGCTATCGACCTGGTCTTCACCCGGAGCACCCCACCGTGGTGGAGGGTTGCCGCTTAGTTAGCCGGGGCTATGCACTAAGACTCATGACCTACGCGAAAAATACTAGAGATTGTGCGCCTTTGCAACTGCGGCGTACATAATCTTTCCCTCGTGCGCATTAAGCCCCTTAGCAAGGTGTTCATCATCGGCGAGCGCCTTTTCCCACCCCTTATTAGCCAGGGCTAAACCATATTTAATTGTGGCATTAGCGAGCGCGTATGTTGAGGTAGCAGGAACTGCCCCTGGCATATTTGCCACACAATAAAAGATTGAGTTATGAACCTTAAATGTTGGCTCTTGATGAGTAGTTGCCTTTGAATCAGTGAAGCAGCCACCTTGATCAATTGCCACATCAACTAATACTGATCCTGGCTTCATTTTTTTCACAAGATCATTACTTACAAGCTTTGGAGCTTTAGCGCCATGAACTAATACCGCACCTATTACTAAATCAGCCTGGGTTACCTCTTTTTCAATTTCATACGCACTAGAGGCTAATGTTTTAACATTTCCGGCAAATATTTGATCAATCTGGGCCAGACGTTTTAAATCTAAATCCATTACCGTCACATCAGCTCTCATGCCATGGGCAATAGTTGCAGCAGCAACGCCTACTACTCCTGCGCCAATTACAACTACCTTGCCAGGTCTTACCCCAGGAACTCCGCCAAGTAATACACCCCGGCCTCCCTTACTTGCCTCAAGTGCTGCTGCTCCTACTTGAATACTCATTCGACCAGCCACCTCACTCATTGGCGCTAGTAGCGGTAATTGCCCATCAACTTCAACTGTTTCATATGCAATAGCTGTTATGCCAGAGTCAATAATCGCCTGCGTGCATAATTTGTTTGCGGCAAGATGCAGATATGTAAAAAGAATTTGTCCTTTGCGCATTCTTTTATACTCAATTTCAATTGGTTCTTTTACTTTTTGAATTAAATCAGCTTTTTGCCAGATCTCATCGGCAGAGTCAATAATGCTTGCGCCAGCTGCAATGTAATCAGCATCTGAAATAGCAGAGCCTGTGCCAGCATTTTTTTCAACTAAAACTGTGTGTCCGGCTACTACATATGCGTGTACACCAGATGGAGTGGCTGCGACTCTAAACTCATTATTCTTGAGCTCTTTAGGAATACCAATAATCATTAAGCACCGCTCTACTAAGCAACGCTGCTTAGTAATTAAATACTACTGCCAAAAAGTGAACTACAAATCTTTGGATGAAGCTCGGCGCGCATCATTGCAAAACTATCAGCTGGCCAGGCGGCTGTGAAAACTCTGCGAAGTAGAAGTGCTAGCGGGTAATTTGGGCAATCAGCTAGCGCACTTAAGATGCCGTTATGGGCCAAATCAGACTCCCCTGATTCATAAGCACAAGCAGCAAAGATGCAGGCAACGGGTGCGATATAACCTTTTGGCGAAAGATTCATTATAAATTTTGATTCCGTTGGGAGTTAATTCACCTGGCTGTGAATTAAGTAGTTGTGTGTAAAACTACTCTCATGGCGCACCGTGATGGCGATGGATGGATTGAGTGTAATTGTGGTGGCAAACATTGGGGTTTAAATGGCGCAGCCGGATTACTGTTAGTAAGAGATGGCGCAATTCTTATGCAACATCGTGCGCCTTGGGTTCACAATGGCGACACTTGGGGTATTCCAGGTGGTGCTCGTGACTCACATGAGAGCGTAATTGAGGCAGCAATTAGAGAAGCTCATGAAGAGATTGGAATTAGCGCAGATCAGTTAACAGCGGGTGAGATATTTATGGATGACCATGGAATCTGGAGTTATCACACTGTAATTGCTAAAGCACACCCTGAATTAGTAGCTCATGAAGCAAATGATGAATCTAAAGAGGTGGCCTGGATAGCCTTTGATGAGGTTATAAATAAATATCTTCACCCAAGCTTTGCAAATACTTGGCCCACGCTCCTTGCTAAATTAAAAGCGCTTTAATCTTTTCTCTCTAAATACTGCGCATCTAATCTGCGCAGTGCATCTTTTATAACTTCACCATCATTGGTGCGCCAAAATGGCGGCATTGAGTTTAAAAGTATTGAGCCATATCTTTTATTAACAATTCGAGAATCTAAGATTGCCACAACGCCTCGATCATCTAATGATCTAATTAATCGCCCAGTTCCTTGGGCAAGTAGTAAGGCAGCTCTAGGCAGTGATATCTGCATAAAGCCTGAGCCACCTGCAGCGTCAGCTTCTGCTGCTCTGGCAGATAAAACTGGTTCATCAGGTCTTGGAAATGGAATGCGATCTATTACAACTAATGTGCAGGCCCCTCCTGGCACATCAATGCCCTGCCATAGCGAAATTGTGCCAAGTAAAATTGATCGTTCATCTTTTGCAAACTTATCAACTAGTGGCCCAACTGAATCACCTCGGCGTTGAGTAATTATTGGAATTTTAAGCTCTGCTAAAACATCTCTTAAATGTTCATCAGCCATCTCAACACCACGCCAAGATGAGAATAAAGCTAGTGTGCGCCCACCTGCTGCCTGAATTAACTCACCTAATTCAGTAAGAACTTCCTTTGATGGTCCATCTCTGCCTGGCTCTGGCAAATCCTTTGGCAAATAAAGCATTCCTTGATTAGTGAAATCAAATGGAGAACCAACATCTAGGATCTGCAGATTTGCTGGATCCATCAAGCTTTTTTCATCATCCTCACTTTCTTCATCATTTTCCTCATCATTTTTACCTGCAATTACAAAGCCAATATTTTTAGCAATCGCATCAAATGATTTACCAACGGTTAAAGTCGCACTAGTTGCAATAACTGGAGTTTGAGTCAGCAAATTACCGCGCAACACATCAGAGACTGCCAAAGGTGCTAGGTATAAAGTTGAATAAGTTGGCTCAAACCAGAGCACATGTGTGTGGCCAGGTTTTAATAACTTAGTACAGGTTTGGCTAATCTCATTTAGCGCTCCTTTTACTCTTGCCCGTTCAGCCATTGTGTTTGGATCAATAATTTCAGCATCGGCTGAAATCATCGCTGTTACAGCAGAGACCGCTTCTTTTACTGCCCTAAGTGGTGCTTCAAGTGAGGATGGTAATTTATCTAACCTGCCAGCTTTTTGCGGATCTGTTTTTAAATCATTTGCGTAATCATTAATGGCCGCGGCAAATTTTTCAGCCGCCTTATTTAAAGCATCACTGCCTTTACCTGGCATATGTTTTCTTGCCATATTAGCAGCGCGTGAAACTCTGGCAGCAGTTAACTCCTCGGTAACAGCTTGAGTTGTGCGATCCATAAACTCATGTGCCTCATCTAAAATAATTGCATCCCGCTCTGGCAAAATTGGATGAGAGTCAACAATTTCAATTGCTAGCAATGTATGGTTTGTAACAACAATATCTGCTGTTTGCGCTTTAGCTTTTGCAAGGGCAGCAAAACATCTAGAACCTGATGGGCAATCATCAGCTCCTATGCACTCCCGCCCTGATACTGAATTAGCCGCCCACACCCGCCTATCAACCTCAGGGGCATCATCTCTATCTCCACTTGCACCAGGTGACTGCGCCCACGCTCTTAATCTTTTTGCATCCGCCTCAAGGGATGAGATCTCTAAAATCATTTCACCCTCAGGATCATTTGCTGCGTTATTCATTTTCTGCAAGCAAATGTAATTACCAACGCCTTTATAGATAGCGAATGAAATATCTCGCTTTAATTCTTTATCGAGCGCTGCTTTTATCTTTGGTAAATCTCGCTCAATTAATTGCCGCTGCAAAGCTAAGGTGGCGGTTGCTACTAATACTTTTTTGCCATGTACTAATGCTGGTACTAAGTAAGCGAGTGATTTACCAGTGCCAGTTCCAGCTTGAACTAAAAGGTGATGGCGATCAGATAACGCGTTAGCAACCGCCTCTGCCATCTCAATTTGGCCCGCTCTGGGCTCCCCACCAATTGCAGTAACTGCAACATCAAGGGCTGATCTAACCTTTTTTGAATACTCACTCACTAGCGCAGGTTATTGGAAAAAAGTAAGGGCCCGCAGTTTTAACTGCGAGCCCTGATACTTTAATTTATTAAGAACAGCCTGAGGTGTTTCCGCAACCCTCACAGACGAAACATGAGCCAGCCATTCTCATCTTCACACCACATGTCATACAAAGTGGTGCATCTGATTTAACTCCAGCCATCTTTTCAAAGAGCTCCATTGATGAACCAACTGGTGAGTTATCCAAAGGCGCCTTTTCAATCTTTACTGATTGAGAATTTTTTACACTCTCACCAATTGATTCCTTCTCATCCGGTGTGTAATCACCAGTTTCAAGGGCGCGAGCGCGCTCAGCTGCTGAGTAAATTCCAAGAGCAGAACGTGCATCAAATGGTAAATAATCCAGTGCTAATCTGCGGAAGATGTAATCCATTACTGATTGCGCCATTCTGATATCAGCATCATCAGTCATACCTGCTGGCTCAAATCTTTGGTTAGCAAATTTTTCTACATATGTTTCAAGTGGAACGCCATATTGCAATCCAACTGATACTGCAATTGAAAACGCATCCATCACACCAGCAAGAGTTGAACCTTGCTTACCAAGTTTTAGGAAAACTTCAGCTAGTGCGCCATCAGCGTAAGCACCAGCGGTCATATAACCCTCTGCCCCTGCTACTGAGAATGAAGTAGTTTGCGCCGGCCTTGATTTTGGAAGACGACGTCGAACTGCAGTTGGTTGTGTATCAACTACTATTTCAGCTTTTTTACCCTTTGAATCAGATAGTGGTTGACCAACCTTGCAATTATCACGATATACAGCAAGTGCCTTAATACCTAACTTCCAACCTTGGTAGTAAACCTCTTCAATTTCTTCAACGCTAGCATCCGCTGGCAAGTTAACTGTCTTAGATATCGCACCTGATAAAAATGGCTGACAAGCCGCCATCATATGAACATGGCCCATCGCGCTAATTGATCTAACTCCCATTGCGCAATCAAATACGGTGTAGTGCTCAGGCTTTAATCCTGGAGCATCAATAATATTTCCATGCTCTGAGATGTATTCAATGATTGCTTCAATTGTTTCATCTGTATAACCAAGTTTTTTAAGTGCAAGTGGCACAGTCTGATTAACGATCTGCATCGAACCGCCGCCGACCATCTTCTTAAACTTAACAAGTGCTAGATCTGGCTCAATACCGGTGGTATCACAATCCATCATTAAGCCAATAGTTCCAGTTGGTGCTAGAACGGATGCTTGCGCGTTTCGCCAACCGTTTTTCTCACCTAACGCGTTACCACTCGCCCATTGCTTAATTGCCTCTGCCCAAACATCTTTATCTAAAGTTGAAACAGATTTAGCAGACTCAGTTGCATTCTGGTGCTTGCGCATTACTTTTGTATGAGCCGCTGCATTTCGAGCATATCCGTTATACGCACCAACAATGCCGGCAAGTTCTGCGCTCCTTCGATATGAAACACCAGTTAATACTGAGGTAATCGCTCCAGCTAACGCGCGCCCGCCCTCTGAGTCATATGCCAAACCTGATGCCATAAGAAGGGCTCCAAGGTTTGCATAACCAATTCCTAATTGACGAAAATCTCTTGTGGTTTGACCAATTGCCTCGGTTGGAAAATCTGCAAAGCAAATTGATATATCCATTGAGGTAATAACTAACTCAGTTACCTTCACAAAGTTTTTAACATCAAATGAACCATCAGCTTTTAGAAACTTCATTAAGTTTAAAGATGCCAAGTTACATGATGAGTTATCTAATGACATGTACTCAGAACATGGATTAGATGCATTAATGCGGCCAGTCTCTGGGTTGGTGTGCCACTCATTAATCGTGTCATCGTATTGAATTCCAGGATCAGCACATGCCCAAGCTGCCTCTGCCATCTTACGGAATAATTTTTTAGCATCCACTGATTCAATAACCTCACCAGTTGAGCGAGCTGTTAAACCAAAAGATTCACCAGCTTCATATGCACGCATGAAAGCGTCCGATACCCGAACTGAGTTATTCGCATTTTGATACTGCACAGAAATAATGTCTTTTCCGCCAAGATCCATATCAAAGCCGGCGTCCCGCAGTGCCCTGATCTTCTCTTCTTCTCTTATCTTTGTCTCAATGAATTCTTCAATATCTGGATGATCAACATCTAGTACAACCATCTTGGCAGCGCGTCTTGTTGCGCCCCCTGATTTAATTGTGCCGGCGGAAGAATCAGCACCTCGCATAAATGAAACTGGGCCTGAGGCTGTGCCACCTGATTTTAAAAGCTCTTTAGATGAGCGAATTCTTGAAAGATTAAGACCAGCTCCTGATCCACCTTTGAAAATAAAGCCCTCTTCTTTATACCAATTAAGAATTGATTCCATCGTGTCATCAACTGAAAGAATAAAACAAGCAGAGACTTGTTGTGGGGCAGCTGTGCCAACATTAAACCAAACTGGTGAGTTATAAGAAAATATTTGATTCATTAACATATAAGTTAATTCATGTTCAAAAACTAGCGCATCTTCATCGCTGGCAAAATAACCATTATCTTTACCAGCTTTTGTATAAGTTAAAACTACGCGATCAATAACCTGCTTAAGTGAGTACTCTCTGTTTTCAGCGCCAAGGGCTCCTCTGAAGTATTTTGTGGTAACAATAGTTGAGGCATTTACTGACCAGAAATCAGGGTATTCAACACTTTTTTGTTCAAAGATAACCTCACCGGATTTCCAGTTGGTCTGAACTACATCACGTCTTTCCCACTTAACACTGTCATAAGGGTGAACACCAGCGGTTGTGTAGATACGTTCTATGGTTAGACCTTTTTTGGTATCAGTCTTTGCCACTGCGCCCTTATTTACGACTGACATTCTGTTGCCCCTTAACTCTAGTTGTTACTAAATTCCTAAATTTAAATCTTTACTGCCTAGCTTTTCTTACTTACTTTTCTTATCTTCTTATCTACTTAAGGGGCTACTTAATTAATGCTTGATTTCGAGAATCTTTTGGTACTTTAAAATTTCTAGAAGGCTCAGCGCGCAATAGTGCGATCTCAGCTTCAAAATCCTCTAAGGAGGCGAAGTTACGGTATACCGAGGCATAACGTAGGTAGGCGACCTCATCGAGTTCACGTAGTGGTGCAAGCAGGGCCAGGCCAATCTCTTGGGCCTCAATTTCTGCAGCGCCATCTAAGCGAAGGGTCTCTTCTACTCGTTGCGCAAGTAGAGCTAAATCATCATCACTTACTGGTCTGCCTTGGCAAGCCTTACGAACGCCGCTGATTACCTTCTCGCGAGAGAAAGGCTCAGTTGCACCTGATCGTTTAATAACTAAAAGGATGGAGCTCTCTGCGGTGTTAAAACGCCTTCCGCAGCTGGTGCACTCGCGCCGGCGGCGGATCTGATTTCCCTCATCCGTTGGACGTGAATCAATCACTCTTGAATCATCAAAGCGACAGAATGGGCAGATCACGAGGGGCTTCTCCTTTTTAGCTAAGTGGGGGAAGTGCACATTAGCGGAAAACTACTACTTATGGAAGCCATAAGCGTAATCACCCCTATATGTTGGGTGAACCATAGACCCGCCCTTTAGAGTTTAAAAGCACCTGAATCGGCGTGTTTGGTGAAATCTTTACTTTGCCCACGCCAAATAGAGAAGTTCTTCGCTAGCTGATCAATCTTTCTAGAAGGTAGGAACTAGCAGCCTTGTCCCCGCTGGCACATCAGCGCTCTTTAGCTTATTAACCTCAACGATATCGGCGACTACAGATTGGATCTGGGAGTTACCAGCCACCATTGCAGCGATTGACCAAAGGCTCTCACCTGGTGTTACCACGACCTGCACATACTTACTTTCACTATTTGAAATAGCTGAATTACTTTTATCACTAGCTGATGAAATGGTGCTAAAACCAGCGCCAATCAATACTAATAGCGATATTGATAAACCTGTTCTTGCCAATCGCTTGGCCTGTCTTGCTTTCATTTTCTTCTCCTGATAACCGGGTTCGAGGGGATTCGAACACCTGTTCTATAGAGAATTAAACACTACGCCACTGACATTGTCTAGTTAAAACCGAACAAATGTTTGATTTTTTTCTCCTCCCCTGCTACCCTTTAGGTATGGCTAAAACCCCGAGTAAAAAGCAGATTTCAGAGCTTCCTGATGGCCCAGCCGATGACAATGGCCTGACCCCAAGGCAGTTAAAGATTTTATCCGTCATCAAAACCGCAGTTGAGAACCAGGGCTATCCACCCTCTATGCGCGAGATAGGCGAGAAGGCCGGCCTATCCTCCACCGCATCAGTCACCTATCAACTGCAGATTCTTGAAGAAAAGAGCTGGATCCGAAGGGATGCCTCCAGAGGACGGGCCATTGAGATAACCCTGCCTGGTCAAGATGGTCAGGCTGCCCCGCAAGGTAAGACTCGCTTAATTCCTTTGGTCGGAAAGATTGCCGCCGGTAATCCAATCCTGGCTGAGCAAGAGGTTGAAGAAGTATTACCACTTCCAGAATCACTTGTTGGCAAAGGTGACTTGTTTATGTTGCAGGTAAAAGGTGATTCCATGATTGATCTTGCAATCTGTGATGGTGATTATGTTGTTATTAGAAGCCAGAAGGATGCGCAAAAAGGTGAGATCGTGGCAGCGATGATTGATGGCGAAGCAACTGTTAAAACCTGGTCTAAAAAAGATGGCCACTATTGGCTACTGCCAGCAAATAATGATTATGCGCCAATTCCAGCTGATGATGCTCAGATCCTAGGTAAGGTAACTGCGGTACTTCGCTCTGTTTAATTTAAGTTTAAATAAAAAATCCGGCTGATTAATTTATCAGCCGGATTTTTTATTACTTTATTTTATTATTTAATTGCCTTCTGCCAAGGAACAGCTCTGCCAACAACTGTTGCATTTAACTCTTCCAGGCGAGCGATTGCAGTTGAGTTTAAGAACTTCTCTTGATCAGCCTTATTCATTCCGATTGCCTCTTTCCAGATTGATCGGCCTGCGATGAAACCAGAGGCGCCCCCTGCATCACATGAAATGGTGATCACTTTTTTAAATTGATCAAATGCCACACCGGCAGAAAGTACTGCCCATGGCACAGTTAATGAATCAGCAAGGCGTTTGCAGCCACGCTCACTCATAGGAAACTCAAGCTTTAGTAGATCAGGCTTTGTCTCATTAAGTAAAATCGCAGATTCAACAATTAAGTTTTCCTTCTGCTCATCAGTTAATGGCTCTGCATTAGGAAGTGCGTATATTAGGTTTTCAATTACAGATGGAATGCCTTGGGCTTTGCAATCTGCAACGATGGCTCTAACTAATTCAACTGTTTCACTAGTTAAATCAGGCTCTCCCGCCTTCATTGGCCGTCCTGGGTGCATACTTACCAGCACCTTAACCGCCTGACCACCTTGTGATTTAACCCAAGCAGCATCTTGGCCAATCATTTTTGTTGGACGTGGCTCGCCATTAAAGTTACCGCGATCTGGGTTTTCGGCTGCAACTAATAAGCCGCAAGTAGTAGGCAAAACATCATTCTCATTTACCGCAGGTACTCCCCAAGTTGGATCTAGCAAAATGCCAGATGCTGCCTTAGAAAGAGCGGATGCAACTGCGATTTTAGCTGTGAACATGTCTTCATCAGTTGCGGTAACACCAACTGCTGTGAACATTTTCTTTAATGTGTTGCGTTGATCCATTGCAACAATTGAGAAAATCCCCTCACTGTTGGAAATACTTGATAAGCCATTTAGTGCTCTTGTTACTACCTTTGTCATATTCTTCCGTTTCTCTTAGCTATATCCGGTATTCCGAATTTAGTTTTGCAACCAACTTACCTACATGATCTACCAATGAACTATCTCCACCCTGAGCAGTCCAAGAAGCAATAAATGCAGCGCCAAAGGCACCTGGCTCATCAATTGATGAAAAGGTGAGATTTGCTATGACACTAGATTTAATTTCGCGAACACTTCGCAATTTTAGCCATCCACCAGAGCCAAGAGCGGTTTTATGCTCACCGACAACTGCTGAAATTCCATTTAGCATTTTTTTATTCTCACTGCTCATGTAATCAAGGGCGGCTGACCATAGATCATTTGGGCCAGCATCCCCAGTTAGAACGATTTTTATATCATTTGATATCGATTTACCTTGAGACATATCAATTACATCTTTAAATTTATGCGCGGGGCTCCAAGCATTATCAATTTCAAGTAACTTCTGCCCATCTCTTGCTCCTAATAAATCCAGCGCTCTTCGCAAAACTAGGCCACCGCGGGAACCACCAATTAGTGATGTGGCATCTTGCAGAGCATGCCTTCCTGCTGAAACACCTAACTCAGTTAGCGCAAATCTTTGTTCATCACTTAATGTGCCCGGCACGCTTCGATAAATCACATCAGCAGTTCCAGCTGAATTAAATATCTGATCAACTCCAGTAGCACCAGAACCTATTGCCCCAACTGAATGATCATGGCCAGTAACAGTTACCTGAGCCCCCTGTAATTGATCTGGAACTGATTTAGTATTTAATGGCCCCCAACTTTGTCCACAAAATCTCTGCTCTGGAATAAATGATTCATCAACTGATAAAAGATCCTTAGCCCGCTGCCAAAACTTTAAATTAGATTGGTCAAGGAGTGCGGTGCGGGAGGCAAGGGATGGCTCAGTAGCTTTAGTCCCAGTAAAGAGGAATGCCACATACTCTAATAAATTAAGCCAGACGATTCCTTTTTGCTTAAAATCAAAGCCTTCACTCTTCATTGAAAGAAGTGATGAAAGAGATGACTCTGGTTTAAATACCAAGCCAGTCTTTGCCTGATACTCTTTTCTAAACTCCTCCCCAAGGCTATTCATCTCAGCCTCACCCCTACTATCAAACCAAGCAACTGGTTGACTTAAAATTTTATTATCTTTATCTAGTATTACTCCACTCTCAGCCATGCCAGTAATACCAATACCAGCAACTTTAAACTGGCCAAGAATCCCAGCGGTGCTTGTAACTAATTCATTAATACAATCAACAACTTTTTTATAGAGTAGATCTGCATCTGCCTCGATTCGCCCATTTGGCAACACAATCCAATCTGTTGCACGCCTGGCGGATGCAATGAACTCACCACTTTCTTTTACTGCGATCACCTTGGTATTAGTAGTACCAAGATCTACGCCAAAATAGACGCTCTGGCTCATGATTTACCTGCCAATATTAAAAGCGCCCGCTCTTTATCAACCCCACCTGCAAGATAGCTCTCACATGAGGCAGCAGCGGTTGCCATGGCAAATTTTGCGCACTCTTTCCAATCTATATTTGCGCTGTTTTGATTAAGATAATTAGCAAGGCCTGCAACAAATGAATCACCAGCCCCAACTGCGCTCTTATAAAGATTGGGATTTAGCTTAAAGGCTGGCAAGAACCACTTTTCACTTCCATTATTAAAGGCGCAGCCATGCTCACCAACTGTTATAAATACCTGCTTTGCAACTACGCCTTGTAATTTCTGGGCAACAATCATCGCACGTTCTTCGATATTTTCATTATTTACTACAAATAAAGAACCATCATCTCCTGAGATTAAAGCCTCTGCCTCTTCAAGATTTGGGGTAATAAAATCTAATATTTCAGATTTCCTAGATTTAAGTGAGGCTGGTGCGGTGTCAACTAATAATTGTGCCCCCACTGCATGTATTTTCTTTGAAAGCTTTTCAATTGCATCCTGTGGTGATGCACTTGGCATACTTCCCATCAAAAGTACTAGCTCATCTTTACTGGTGTTTTTAATAACTAGGTCACAGTATTTATCCCAATCACTTGCGGTGATATCAGGGCCGGCCCCATTTACAACGGTGATCTCTGTGCCCTCATTTTGATTAATAATTATTGCTTTTCTAACCTCACCTGGGATATCTAGATAGGAAACCTTTATCTTCTCAGCTTCTAATCGCTGCTTATATAGATCTGCCTGAACAGTTGGCAGCATCAAAATTAAATGTCCGGGGGCACCTAGTGAGGCGCTAGCTCTTGCAACGTTAATTCCTTTACCACCTGCTGTTGTTTCATTTTTGCTAGCCCGGTGAACTGAGCCTAGTGAGAGCCTATTTACCCAAAGAGTTACATCAAGACAAGGATTAGGAGTGAGGATTAACATGAATATGTCATCGCTCTCATTGCACTAATTCTATTTATCAAAATCATCTGCGTCAATATTATGAAATAAATGCGAGTAAAATAAAATTAAATCAATTAAAAAGACCTCACCAGTTCATAAGAACCGGTGAGGTCTTTAATTTCTGCAGTTAATTAAATCTTAGCTGCATGAATCGCGGTACTGTGCCTTCTTACCAGCAGCAGTATCGATATTCTTCTTTGTCAAGATTGTGAAGCCAGTAGCAATCTTCTTTGCCTCAGGAGCTTTTCCTGCGATCGCTGCTACAGCTGCTTCAATACCCTTTGATCCGATTGTTCCTGGTTGTTGTGCGATAAGAGCTTGAACTGTTCCAGCCTTAAGCGCCTTAACCTGATCAGAACCTGCATCGAATCCAACAACTGTAACCTTGCCAGCTCTACCAGCTTGCTTGATTCCAGCTGCTACACCTTGTGCTGAGAATAGGTTAGTTGCAAATACTGCAACGATATCTCTGTTCTTAGCTAGTGCTGCAGTAACAATACGTTGTGCAACTGCAGGCTCATTGTTTGAGTACTGCACGCCAAGGTAGTTGAACTTCTTGTCAGCGTTTGCCTTATCAGCAAAGCCAAGTACGCGAGCATCTACAGAGCTAACTCCAGGAGATGTGCTTACTACAAGAACTTTTCCACCCTTTGGTTGTAATTGCTTAACAGCATCAAATGCTGCTTTTCCGCCGCCGTAGTTATCTGATGCAATCTCAGAAACTGCAGTTGATGGATCATCAATTGTGGTATCAACTAGAACAACCTTAATTCCGGCTGCAATTGCTGCCTCAATTGGCTTTTGCATAACTGTTTTATCATTAGCTGCAATCAGGATTGCCTGTGGCTTTGATGCAATTACGCTATCTAGCACTGGCTTTTGAACTGTTGCATCCCACTTTGCGCCACCTTGAGTTGTAACTACTGCGCCAGCTTTAGCAGCTGCCTCAGCAATACCGCAACCCATAGTGATGTAGAAAGCATCGCCTGCTACACCCTGAATGAACGTGATTTTTTCTCCTGCTGCGTTAGCAGATGATGCTCCTACTCCTGTGAAAACAAGAGCAACAGCAGATACTGCAGCAACCGCAGCTAACTTGCGATTCTTCTTCATTTATTCCCCTTCGCGTTTAAGTTGCTCTCTTTTGAAGAGCGTTTTTTTAGGCTTCTTCCGCCTCCTTCAGCAGCTGCGCGTCGAGCATTGTCGACGTATACAGCTGCAACCAAAAAGACTCCAACCACAACATTTTGCCAAAAAGGCACAACGCCGATGATGATGAAGCCAGTCTGGAGAACTATTGGTATTAGTAAGCCGATCATCGTACCGAACATGGAACCATACCCACCAAATAGGCTAGTTCCACCGATTACCACACCTGCGATAACCGTAAGGGCTGTATTAGATTGACCAGCAATTGTGGTCTGTTGATAAAGTGCAAGACTTAAGAATCCTGCTATTCCAGCACAAAAACCCATTAATGCATAAACCAAAACTAGGTGGCGATTAACGTTGATACCAACTCTGCGGCAACCTTCAATATTTGAACCAATTGCATAGGTTGTAAGACCAAACTTAGTTTTGTGTAACAAAATACCACCGAAAATTACGCAAACTAATGCGATCACACCAAGGGCAGGAATCTGGCCAATCACATTACCAAAACCAATTTTATCTACCATTACATCAGTTGCATCACTTAGATCAATTCCGCCGGTAGTTATCTGTGCAAGACCTAAGACGGTACTAAATGAACCTAGAGTCACAATAAATGCTGGCACATTAGCAACTGCAACTAACCAACCATTTATCGCGCCTAAAAGGGTAGCTAAGATAAGGCAAGCAAATAAACCAGCAATGGTTGATCCCCAGCCTTGACCACCGGATGCAACTATTGCCTTACAACCAATTACGCTACTAAAAACCAACATGCTTCCGATAGATAGATCAATACCAGCGGTAATAATCACAAATGTCATACCAATACCTAAGATGGCAAACATAGCAATGTTGATAAAGATGTTTCTAAGGTTAAAGAGGGTAAAAAATGTATCTGGTGCTAAAAGACTAAATATGGCAGTAATTACTACCAAAACCAACATGATCTGAGCGGTTTGAGTTTTGCGCAGTTTTTGCCAAAAACTTTGGCGCTCATCTAATAAACCAAAATCACTGACTGGATTGCCATTAATAGACATTATTTATTCACCTCATCTAATCGGCCAGTCATAGCTCCAACTAGCTCTTCAAGATTTGTGGCAGATGATTTGTAATCTGCAATTACCTTGCCGTGGCGCATAACCTGAATACGATCTGCGATCTCTAAAACCTCTGGCATTGAGTGGCTAATAAATACGATGCCAATACCTTTATCTCTAACACGCCTGACAAGATTTAAAACATTTTTCTTCTGCACAACACCCAGCGCTGCAGTTGGCTCATCAAAGAATAAAACTTTACTTGCCCAGGCAGCAGATCTAGCAACAGCAATACTTTGTCTCTGACCACCTGACATAGATCCAACACTTGCTTTAAGTGATCGAACAGTTGCGCCAAGATCACGGAATGCTTCTTCACTACCAGTACTCATCTGTTTGTTATTTAAGAAACCTAATTTTCCGAGCAATCCGCCACGAGAGATCTCTCTACCTAAGTACATATTTTGTACAGCATTTAAATGTGGACACAGCGCTAAATCTTGGAAAACAGTTTCAATACCAGCCTCACGCGCATCGGCTGGTGTATTAAAAGTTGCCACCTTGCCATCAATAATAATTTCGCCCATATCTGGTTGTTCAGTACCAGAGAGAATTCGAACCAGTGTGCTTTTACCGGCTCCGTTGTCACCAATTAACGCAGTTACCTCACCAGCTTTAACATTAAAATCACAACCGCGAAGTGCTTCAACTTGGCCATAGTGGCGAATAATTTTTTTCGCCTCAAGCACATAACTCATAGATTTATATTCCTATCTTTGAGGCAGTTGTAAGTAGTGGGTTTGGCTTATCGGGCGATCAAATTCAACAGTAACTGCCTAATTCGGTCAATATTTTTAGGCTAAAAACTGCAATCTTTATCCAAACGTTACTTTTGATCCCCCTGGACTAAAACGTGGTCAACTACCGGCGTTTTAGCAGGTGAGAACTTGATGTACTCATCAATTTTCTTTATCTTCTCAGCATCCCTCATTTCACCTCGAGTTATCAAACGTTTTTTTCTTAGCTCATCTGATATTACTACCCAGTAAAGAGTTGGATTTGAATCAAATTTTTTAATTGGCAAAGTTAATTCATCCCAAAGTGTTTGATCTTGCAACTGCTTTGAAAAAGGCGCAGCAATTACTACTGAGATATCTTTAGCTAATTCAAGTACTGCGCGATTAATTAAATCTGTGTAGCGGGTACTGGCATAATTTGCTAAAAACTTCTCACTACCTAGCGCTTCATACTCATCTTTATGAGCCTTTATAAACTCATTAAAATTATCATCAAAATCAATTATCTTAAGTTCTAACTCCTTAGCAATCTTTCTGGAGTAATAGCTCTTACCAGAGCCTGCTAAGCCAGCTACAAAATAAGCTTTTGCCAATTACTTTCCGCTTTCAAAGATAAAGTTTAAATCAAAGTCACGGCTATCACCCGGCTCAAGCATTGGCGAAGGACCAGCATGTGAGTCATCTGCCTCTCGTCCTTTAAGACCAGTAGTTGATGGCTCAAGGCCCTGCACATAAAGCGCCTCACAAGCATTTCGCCACTGCATAAAGTGTGGAAGTTGTTTTCCATCCCATTCAATTTTCATACTAAGTGGGCCACGTCCGGCTGCATTTTCATTTCGCATCTGTGCCCATTGCAAACCAGTAGGAGCGTTAAAGTCCCAAACTTGTTCAATATCTTTTGGTGTTGGCTCCGGCATAACAGATGGATCAGCACCCTTTGCTGAATCAATGCAACCTAACATCTCATTACATGAAGTTTTAAGTGTTGTCCCAGGTGCTAGAAATGGCCAACCTAAATTGATGTGATACAGCAATTGCACTGGCTCCTCGATATAGCCATCATTTTGAATTGAATCAGATAATTTAAATGTTGATTCTCCAAAGTTCATACTGATCTTGCGCGTAAGAACTAAATGCTCAGCAAAAGCGGCAGCTTGTCTAACCTTTGCCACCACCTCAATAGTTCCCTTATTCCAATTAACATCAACCTTTTCAAGTGTGGTTGGTGAGAGTGAGATAAAGCCGCCAGTAAATCTACGTTCTGCAGTTATTCCAGGATGTAAGTGACGATTCGGTGTGCTCTTAGGACCACCAACATGATCAATTCCAATAGTTGATAAAAATCCACCTTGCCATGTGCGCAGCCATCCCCAACCATCTGGCTCAATTGCAGAGGGTGTAAAGGTGTGAGCGTGGCGAAAGCCAGCTGGTGAAACCCATTGCGTTGGAATACCTTGATATAAAACTCTACCGATATCAAAACCGCGATCAACTAATACTTCAATTTCAATCTCACCATTTCTAATTCGAAGCATGCGCTGACCGCGCATATCACCATCTAATGCTTCAAATAACTCACATCCAAGTACTTGTTGTGGATGAGAGGTTAATTTTCTAAATTTTTCTCGATCACCGCTTACGCCAAAAAGTTTCATACCAATACCCTATCTTTCACGTTTAATAATTGGAAGTGTGATTTAAGGCTTTCACCGATTGCCTGTATATTTTAAGCATGAGCAGCGCAGATAAATCCGGTGAATATAAATTACGAGATCTAACTGGTGAGGTTTTAATTATCACTGGCGCCACCTCAGGTATTGGTAGGCAAACGGCTTATGCAGCAGTTGCTGCAGGTTGTAAGGTAGTTTTAAATGCAAGAACTAAAGAAAAACTAGCTGAGTTAGTAAAAGAGTTAGGTGATGAAAACGCCACCTACCTAGCCGGTGATTGCGCAGAGGCAGATGTAGCACGCGAGATAGCAGCAACTGCTCTTAAGAAATTTGGCAAAATTGACGCCGTAATCCCCAATGCTGGCATTGGAATGTATGGCTCAATTCTTGATTACAGTGATGAACAAATTACTTTGATGCTTCGAACAAATATAGATGCAACAATTCATATTATTAGAGCAGCCCTGCCTGCAATGATTAAGGCTGCAACTGGTGACATAGTTATTACCGCATCCGTTGCCGGCTTTCAAGCAGCTGCAAATCAAGCGATTTACTCAGGAACAAAACATGCCCAAGTTGGAATTGCAGCTGCCCTTGATCGAGAGCTGCGCGAGAAGGGCATAAGAGTTGCATTAGTTTGCCCGGCCGGAGTTGATACAGAGTTTGCAATGGGAACAGGACGTACTCCTGGAATGGAAAAACTTGCCACCTATCTGAGACCTGAAGATGTTGCCCAACAAATTCTTTATATCCTAAAACAACCAAAGACAGTTAGAACTTTTATCTGGACTCTTTGGTCGATGAATCAGCAGTCATAAATGCGCGCATTATTTATTGAACATGATCATGTCTCTAAGGGCGGCCCAATCTGGCGTGCCTTTGAAAAACATGGCTATGAGATTGAAAGATTTCTAGTTGTTCCTGAAAAAGATTACGCAGCGCCAAATATTGAGGCCGCTTTCCCAAACTTCTCTGACTTTGATGTGATTGTGCCAATGGGCGCCCCTTATGGAGCATATGAGGATGATCGAATTGGTAAGTGGCTGCTGCCAGAGTTAGCTAAGTTAAAAGCGGCTCATAATGATGGTATTCCTATCTTTGGTATTTGCTTTGGCGGTCAATTAATGGCGCGGGCATTAGGTGGCTCAGTTGCAAGAAGTCCGAAGGCAGAACTTGGTTGGCATGAGATTGAATCTGATGATAAAACTTTAATCCCCACTGGTCCCTGGTTTGAATACCACTGGGATAGATGGACACTACCTAAAGGCGCCCTTGAAATTGCTAGAACTGAGATTGCTAGCCAAGCATTTGTTATGGGTAGAACATTAGGTTTGCAGTTTCATCCTGAGATTGATCCAGAGGTTCTTGAAGAATGGCTAGCTATGGATGGTGGGTGCGCCGAAGTTGAGGGTGAAGGAGTTGTAGTTGATCAACTACGAGCACAGACTAAAAAAGAAAAAATTGCCTCAGATAAACGTGCCTTTGATTTAGTTAACACCTTCCTGCGCAGAGTAGCTACCTCTGATGTAGAAAAGGTTGATTAAAGTAAAGGGTTAAACTACTCCCATGTTAATTAGAGAGCTTGATTTAATTGGTAAAAAGTTAACCAAGGCTGAGTATAAAAAGCTAGTTCCAAGGGCTAATCACTCAATTGAATCTGCCATGGAGGAAATTGCGCCAATTCTAAAGCGGGTTAAAGATGGCGGACAAGCTGAGCTAATTAAATTAGCAACTGAATTTGATGGTGTTACACCTAAGTTTATTGCAATAAGCCCTGCTGAATTAAAAAATGCCTTAACCAAATTAGATCCGCAGATTAGAAAATCACTTGAAGTTGCAATAGAACAAGTTAAAAAATATCACCTAACTCAAGTACCAGCAGATACCTCAACTTCAGTGATTGCTGGCGGTAATATTGATCGAACATTTAGAGCAGTAGATCGCGTCGGTCTTTATGTGCCAGGTGGAATCGCTTCTTACCCAAGCTCGGTAATTATGAATGTCGTGCCCGCACAAATTGCCGGTGTTAGCAGTATTGCTCTCGCCTCACCACCACAAAAAGAAAATAATGGATTACCAAACTCAATAATCCTTGCAACCTGTGAACTACTTGGTATTAATGAGGTCTACGCCGTTGGCGGAGCGCAAGCGATTGCAATGTTTGCCTACGGTGTTAAGGATCTTTGTGAAAGTGTTGATTTAGTAACTGGGCCAGGTAATATTTATGTAGCAGCTGCCAAGCGATCACTGCGCGGCTTAATTGGGATTGACTCAGAGGCAGGTCCAACTGAGATTGCAGTATTAGCCGATGAGAGCGCAATCGCATCTGATGTGGCCGCTGATTTAATTAGCCAGGCAGAACATGATGAGATGGCAGCTGCGCTTTTAGTAACTGACTCTAAAGATTTAATTACTAAAGTTCACGCCCAACTTGAGATTCAACTTGGCAAAACTAAACATCAGGAAAGAATTAAAGCTGCGCTATCTGGGATGCAATCTGCAATAGTTTTAGTTGATTCAATTGATCAAGGCGTAGATGTCATTAATGCTTACGCCCCAGAGCACCTTGAGATTATTGTTAAAAACTCTAAGCAGGTATCAGCGAAGATAAGGAATGCGGGTGCAATATTTTTAGATCGCTTCTCCCCTGTTTCACTAGGTGATTACGCAGCTGGTTCAAATCATGTGCTTCCAACTGGTGGATGTGCCTGCCACTCAAGTGGGTTATCAGTAAATACATTTATGCGAAATATCTCTGTGATTACCTATGATCAGGCCGCCTTTAACAAGGTGGCAAATGATGTAATTACCTTGGCCAATGCTGAAGATCTGCCCGCTCACGGGGCGGCGATATCCATAAGATTTGAGAAATAGCGCCTTTGTGACTTGGGAGTAACTTAAAGTTGTTTTAAAATAACCCATGGCGAAAAACATAAATACCCAATCAACAGCACTGGCAAAATCTCAAGAGAAGCGATTTATTAAATCACTTGCTCGAATTGATATCACCTTATTTATTGTCGCAGCGATTATTTCACTCGACACTATTGCCACAATCGCAAAAGGTGGATCCCAATCATTATTTTGGGCAGTATTTGTAGCCCTTACTTTTTTAATTCCAATTTCTATGATTATGGCAGAGACTGGTTCTGCATTCGCAGAAGAGGGCGGCCTTTATCAATGGGTTAAATATGCCTACGGCAGATTACCTGCAGGAATTGCCTCAGTTTTATATTGGATCACCAACCCTCTTTGGCTAGGTGGCTCACTCTGTTTTATCGCATTTGATGCCTTCAGTGGTTACGTAATTGAGATAAAAGGTGGATCAATTGGTGAGTGGATCTTTAAATTAGCCTTTATCTGGACTGCAATTTATCTTGCGATTATCAACCTAAAGCTAGGTAAGAAGTTTATTGGCGCAGGTGCGATAGCTAAAGTAATTGTTATTAGCTCACTGGTTATCACAACTGCTATTTATGGAATAAAGAATGGTTTTCAACCATTTGATTTTGATGGTTTAACTCCAACACTGGGCGGCTTTATCGCAATAGCGCCAGTTATTCTCTTCTCATACGTTGGCTTTGAAGCACCAAACGCCGCCTCCGGTGAGATGTTTGATGCAAAGAAAGACACTGCTCCTGCTATTAGGCGCGGAAGTTTTATTGCAACTCTTGCTTATATTCTTCCTGTTCTTGCAATTATTTTAATTGTGCCAAATGATCAAGTTGAAGGATTAACTGGATTTCTAGGAGCAATTAAAGAGGTATACACAGTTTATGGTGGGGCTGCTGATTTCTTAGTTGGCCTAACTGCCTTGCTATTTATCTTTGGACTTCTCTCACTTGGAAGTGCCTGGATGATGGCAACAGATCGTATCCAAGCAATTGCAGCAGCTGATGGCGCTTTTTTCAGCGGTTGGTTTGGTGAGTTCAGCGCTAAGTTTGGAACACCAGTACGAGTAAACCTTTTATCAGGTGCTATGTCTTCCACATTTTTGATTGCTGCTATGACCTTAGTTAACGGAGATGCAGCCTCAATCTTTACTGTGGTTTTAGTATGCGCAATCTCAACCTTACTTGTTTCATACATCATCATCATTCCTTCAGTAATGAAGCTAAATCGCACAAGACGTGATGTTGTTCGCCCATATGAGGTGCCAGGTGGAGTTAGAGGATTCCAAGTAATTGGTTCAATCCTATTTTTCTATATCTGCATTGGCTCTATCGGGGTTGTATTCCCAGGAACACTTGAGTCAGTCTTTGGTATTGAGTATAACTTCCAAGAGATCTGGGGCATGGCAAGAGCTGATGTTCAACTATTTACTGCCGGCACAATGTTGGTAGTTATATTAATCAGCATTGCTGGTTATGTAGGAGGTAAGAAACTTAGAGAAGAGTTAGCTAACTCTAAGTAATCTGCATTAAAACAAAACTGGCGGGCTTTAATTAAAAAGCCCGCCAGTTTTTTTGCTTACTACTACTAATTATCCAAAGGTGTTACGTAAGCTCCTGAGATACCACCATCTACTAAGAAGTTAGCGGCAGTAATAAAGCTTGAATCATCAGAGGCTAAAAATGCAACAGCTCCTGCGATCTCACTAGCATCTGCAAATCTACCCATTGGAATATGAACAAGGCGGCGAGCTGCGCGCTCTTTATCTTTAGCAAATAACTCTTGCAGTAACGGAGTGTTAACTGGGCCAGGTGATAACGCATTCACACGAATACCTTCTCTTGCAAACTGCACACCAAGTTCGCGGCTCATAGCAAGTACGCCACCTTTAGATGCGGTGTATGCAATCTGTGATGTTGCAGCTCCCATTGTTGCCACAAAGGATGCGGTATTAATAATTGAACCTTTACCAGCCTTTTGCATATAAGGAATAACCGCTTTACAACATAGGAACACACTTGTTGTGTTCACCTTAAGTACTCGCTCCCAAGCATCAAGGCCAGTAATTAAAATTGAATCATCATCAGGCGGTGAAATACCAGCATTATTAAAAGCAATATCAATTCGGTTATATGTATCAAAGGCAACTTTATAAAGATTAGCTACAGCAGCCTCATTGGTGACATCACACTTAACAAATAGGCCGCCAACTTCTTTAGCTACTTTATTTCCACTTTCTTCATTTGTATCTGCAACGACAACCTTGGCGCCCTCTGCCGCTAAGCGAACGGCTGTGGCATAACCAATACCACTTCCTGCACCGGTAATAACTGCGACTCTGCCCTCTAGTCTTTTACTCATTACTTATCCCCTTTAGTTATTAGTTATCAGTTGCAATAAAAACATTTTTTACTTCAGTAAATGAATCTAGCGCATCAGGTCCTAGCTCACGTCCTAAGCCTGATTGCTTATATCCACCAAATGGCGTCCAGTAGCGAACGGATGAGTTTGAGTTAACTGAAAGATTTCCGCTTTCAACAGCCCTTGCTACCCGAATAGCTTTTCCTGAATTATTTGTCCAGATCGAGCCAGATAAACCAAACTCAGTGTCATTAGCTTTTTTAATAGCGTCCGCTTCATCATCAAATGTCATAACGGAAACAACTGGTCCAAAGATTTCTTCATTCCAAGACTTAGCCTTTGTATCCTTAGGAAGTAATACGGTTGGCGCCATCCAATATCCGGCCCCCGTTGGCGCACTTCCTGTAAAGGCAACTGGCTCATTCAAATAAGCCTGCACAGCATCTAATTGCTTCTTACTTATAAGCGGCCCCATCTCAGCTGTTGCAAGGGAAGGTTCTTCTACTCTAAATTTTTTAACCGCTGTCTCAAAGGCAGACATAAATTTATCAAAGGCGCTTTTTTCAACAAGTATTCGAGATCTCGCACAACAATCTTGTCCTGCGTTATCAAATACCGCCCCTGGCGCAGCCGCCGCAGCCTTTTCAATATCGCTATCTGCAAAAATAACATTGGCGCTCTTGCCACCTAATTCAAGTGTTACTCGCTTAACTTGATCAGCGCACCCTGCCATGATTCCCTTACCAACCTCGGTAGAGCCAGTAAATACAATTTTTCTAACCTTAGGATGAGTGACAAATCTATTTCCAACAATAGATCCCTTACCAACTATTACATTAAATACACCTTCTGGGATTCCAGCCTTAAGTGCTAACTCACCTAACCTAACTGCAGTGAGAGGCGTGTATTCAGCAGGTTTTAATACAACAGTATTTCCGGCAGCAAGGGCGGGTGCGAATCCCCAACCTGCAATTGGCATTGGAAAATTCCAAGGCACAATAACGCCAACTACGCCAAGTGGTTCCTTAAATGTAATATCAATACCATTTGCTACCGGAATTTGTCTTCCAAATAAACGCTCAGGAGCTGCTGAGTAGTAATTTAAAACATTAGCAACGTTATCGGCCTCCCATAAAGCATTTCCTATGGTGTGACCAGAGTTTGTTACCTCAAGTTTTGCTAACTCCTCACGATGATCACTTACTACTTGCGCAAATGCGCGCAGTAGTTTTGCGCGATCAGAGGGTGCTATTTTCTTCCAAGATTCAAATGCCTTAGCTGCTTTTTCAATTACCGCATCCGTCGCCGCTAAATCTGCTAGGTCAACCTTCTTAACACTTTGCTCGTTGGCAGGGTTAATTACTTCATACACAGCAGACATTTACTTATTAAAACCTTTCAAAGTTTCTAAATAACTCCCAGTCAGTTACCGCTTTGCCATAAGCATCTAATTCAACCTGAGCCATATTGGCGTAATGAGCTTGAACCTCACTACCAAATACCTCTTTTACCCAAGCAGAGCCCGCCCATAATGTTTGTGCTTCAAGCATGGTTGCTGGAACTCTTGGTGAATCTGAGTCATAGGCATTAGTTGTGTATGCAGGCTCTAACTTTAAGTTATTTTTAACACCATCAAGGCCTGCTGCAATAATTCCTGCAACGGCTAAGTATGGATTCACATCTCCACCTGGCACACGGTTTTCAAGGCGCAATGATTGTCCATGTCCAACTAGGCGCAGAGCACAGGTCCTGTTATCTCGTCCCCACCTAATTGCAGTTGGCGCAAAGCTGCCTGGCACATATCTCTTATAAGAATTAATGTTTGGCGCAAATAACAGTGAAAGCTCTCGAAGATGTTTAATTTGTCCTGCAATAAAGCTTCTACCAACATCAGATAAACCGTGCTCTTTATCTTTTTCATCGGCCATAACCATCTCATCCTTAAGACCTCTAAAGGAGAGGTGGATGTGGGATGAGTTACCCTCTTTTTGATTTGGCTTAGCCATAAATGTCAGCGCATACCCTGTTGCTGCTGCAATCTCTTTAGCACCATTCTTATAAATCACATGATTATCACAAGCATTTAAAGCATCAGAGTATTTAAAAGCGATCTCATGTTGACCAAAGTTGCACTCACCCTTTACCGACTCAACATTCATGCCAGCACCTGTCATACCTAATCTAATGGCGCGAAGTAATGGCTCAATGCGAGAACCACCAAGAATTGAATAATCAACATTGTATTGATTACTTGGAGTCAGATCCTTATAACCTTTAGTAAATGCTTGCTCATATGTGTTGTTATAAACCACAAACTCAAGCTCTGTTCCAACCATTGCCTTCATGCCAGCATCAGATAAAGCTTTAATCTGCTTCTTAAGTATCTGACGAGGTGAAGCAACAACGTCGCTGTGATCTAGCCACTGCACATCAGCCAGCATTAATGCTGCCCCATCCTGCCAAGGGATATAACGCAGAGTATTTGTATCAGGAATCATTGCAAGATCTGAGTAACCTTTTTCCCAAGAGCTCATCGCATAACCTGGCACGGTATTCATGTCCACATCAACTGCTAACAGGTAATTACAGCCTTCAGTGCCATGTTTTAAAACATCTGATAAAAAGTATTTGGCATCTAATCTTTTTCCAACCAGGCGTCCTTGCATATCAGTCATTGCCACAACAACTGTGTCGATCTTCTTATCTGCCACATCTTTGCGCAGCTGATCTATGGTTAGGGGGAACATGGGGATAAGGGTATTACAACTTCAGCTTTTTTGAAAATAAAAAAGGAACACCTTGCATTTAAAGGCAAGGTGTTCCTTTTAGTATTACTAGTGAAAAGAGTTCAGGTTAGACCGTAGTCTTTGGACCCTTAAACCACTTTTTAACTGATGCGTGCCACCAGAGCCAAAGCACAAGTAAACTTGTACCTACTAATATCGGTGCGTAGTTAACGAACTTGATATCAAAGCCCTCGTTACTTGGCCAGCCCATTGGTGTAGTTGGTAATATGAAGTAGAAACAGATAATAACTATCTCAACAACGGCAATTGGTGCCATCCACTTATATTTATTACCTAATGTCCAACTTCCTGGTTTGAATGCATCACCCATCCGCCAGCGCTGATAAATTGGAATTAAGAATGCAAGATATAGACCAATAACCGTAATTGATACCACTGCATAAAATGCAGTTGGTACAACAATTGGTGCATCAGCTGATCCGATGTTTACCTCAACTAATGCTGGCAATGTAATTGCAAGTGCTACTACAGCACATGCAATAACCGCATTTTTTGGCACCTTATTTTTATCAACCTTAGACCACATTTTTGATCCAGGTACTGCGCCATCACGACTAAATGCAAACATCATACGAGATGCGCTAGTTAATGCTGAGGTGCAGCAGAATAGCTGACCAAAGCTTGCGATTAATAAAACTAATCCAGCCCACTTAGCGCTTAATGCCTGCGCAAAGATAACTGCCACGCCGCCACCGCCGGCAGTGACTGCATCAGCATCTTGAACTGCATATAGAAATGACAGAAGCAAAATCCATCCACCAATTGCTGAGTAGAAAATTGCCTGCCACAAACCTTTAGCAGCAGCATGTTCAGCACCCTTTGTCTCCTCTGACATATGAGCACAAGCATCAAAGCCAGTAATTGTGTACTGAGTTAGTAGGAAGCCAAGAGGTAGAACATAGAACCAAAAGGCAGTTCCACTAGTTTCTCCACCAGCTAGCCCTGCTGAGTTATTAACTCGCATGCTAAACATGTCATAAACAGACATGTGATTTTCTGGAAGGATAATTAAGGCACCCACAATAAATGCAGCGCCGGCCACGTGCCACCACACTGAAATGTTATTTAGTGTTGCCATGAAATGTCCGCTACCAATGTTTAAGGCGGCGATAATTATCAAGATAACTAGGAACATTACAAATACTCTTCGTAATGAGTACCCTTCTGCCCAACCCTTACTAAATGAAGAAAAGGAGAGATCAAAGAAAGTAGCGCAACCATAAGCAACTGATGCCACGCAACCAAATAATCCAAGCAGATTTAGCCAGCCTGTATAGAAGCCAGCTTTGGCTCCACCCATCTTTGACGCCCACCAATAAATACCACCGCTAGTTGGATAAGCAGATACCAACTCGGACATACAAAAACCAATAATCAAAATAAATAGGGAGATCAGTGGCCAACCAATTGATATTGCAATCGGTCCACCGTTATTCCATGCTTGACCAAATGTGGTGAAGCATCCAGCCAGGATTGAGATGATCGAAAATGAGATCGCAAAGTTTGAGAACCCACTCCATGATCGATCTAGCTCCTGTTTATAGCCAAGTTCTGCGAGCTTTCGCTCGTCATTAGTCATTGACATATTTTCAGCACCCCTCTTTTAGTGGCTTTCTGTGAAAAGCCTTGCCCCTTTTCTACTCCTGTGACCCAGATTACGGAAGGGTATTCTGGGGCATTTCATGATTATTTTCTTTTTTTTCCTACCCCTTAGGCGTGTGCCTAATTGGTAGTTAAAGTAAGTCATGGCCATTTTGGCATTAGATCAAGGCACCTCAGCCACCAAGGCTTTAATAGTTGGCGATGATGGTCAAGTAATAGCTAGCGCCAGCGCCCCTCTAGAAATATCGCATAGCCAAGTCGGGGCTAGTACTGCAAAAGCTGAGGATATGTGGCAGTCAATCATCACAGCTGCAAAGGCTGCGATAGATAGCGATGGTTTTAAAAAAAGTAAACAAAAAATATCTGCAGTAGGGCTTGCAAATCAGGGTGAGTCAATTCTAGCCTGGGATAAAAAAACTGGGACAGCTTTATCTGAAGTAATAATCTGGCAAGACTCAAGAAGTAGTGAGTACTGCACAAAGCGTCAGGATAAATCTGATTTGGTACTTAGCAAAAGTGGACTAGCAATTGATCCATACTTTGTAGCGCCAAAGATTCTTTGGTTGAAAGAGTTTCTGCCTAATCTTTCTAGTCAAGCTGTGATTACAACTACGGACACCTGGCTAATTAGTCGCCTTACTGGCGCTTATGTGACAGATCGCGCAACCGCTAGCCGCACTCTGCTATTTGATCTACACACTAAGGATTGGAGTCAAGAGTTAGCAAATATTTGGCAGTTAGATATAGCTAATCTACCTACGCTAATTAATAATAATCAGATAATCGGTGAGATTAATCATCCAGATCTTTTGTTTTTAAAGAATATCCCCTTGGCCGCAGCCATTGTTGACCAACCTGCTGCATTACTGGCTGAGGAATGTTTTACCCAGGGTAGTGCAAAGTGCACCTTTGGTACTGGGGCATTTTTATTAGTAAATATTGGTGATAAACCAAAGATATCTAAAAACGGCTTAGCCACCTCACTAGCTTGGCAAATTAATTTAAAATCAACCGTAAGTTCTGCTTATTACTTAGATGGACAAGTTTTCACTGCAGCAACTGCAATTGCTTGGTTGGTAGATAATCAATTTATTACAAATGCTAATCAAATTGACTCTCTTCCCGATGCTGACTCGGTAATTACCGCACCCGGCTTTGCTGGCTATGGCGCCCCCCTTTGGAAGCCAAATGCAAAAGCCGCCATTGCAGGTCTTGGACTACACCACACTAAAAGTCATATTGCCAGATCAGTTGTAAATGGTATTGCAGCCCAAGTGGCGGATTTATTAACAGCAATTACTCAAGATGGCGTGAGTGTGAGCACGCTTAAAGTTGATGGTGGACTAACTCAGTCAAATACTTTGATGCAAATGGTGGCAGATCTAGCACAGATAGATGTTGAGTTATATCCCCACCCTGATGCAACTGCAATTGGGGTAGCAAATCTTGCCACACTTGCAATTAATCCAACGCTAACTCTTGCTGATTTAAAACCTGCGAGTAAAGGTGCTAAAAACTTCTCACCTAAATGGAGCACTGATCAAGCAAATAATTACCTGAAGCAGTGGCGCAAACTACAATTAGTAACATCAGATCTAACCTAAATTGGAGATAGCCTTACGTGGTGAACAAAAAGTATGATCTAGCAATTATTGGCGCCGGTGTTATCGGCTGCGCAATTGCTAGGGAAGCTGCTAAGTATAATTTAACAACAGTTTTAATTGATGCCGCATCTGATGTTGGTGAGGGAACTTCAAAAGCTAATACTGCAATTTTACATACTGGCTTTGATATGACTCCAGGATCATTAGAATCAAAATTAGTCTCATCTGGTTACCATCTGCTTTATAAATACGCTACTGATCACAATATTGCGGTTGAAAAATTAGGTGGCTTACTTGTCGCCTGGAGTGATGAGCAGTTAGAGAATCTGCCAAAGTTAAAACAAAAAGCTATCGAAAATGGCTACTTAGAGTGTGAAATTATTACTCCAGCACAGCTATATGAATTAGAGCCAAATTTAGGCCAGGGCGCACTTGGCGCACTTACTGTGCCAGGCGAATGGATTATTGATCCTTGGAATCCAATTGTTGCCTATGCAACCCAGGCAAAATTAGCAGGGGTTGAAATCTCCTTAAATACCAAGGTAGTTGATATCAAAAACACCGATTCAAGTTTTAATATTACTACCAGTAATACTATTACTAACCAGAGCGAGATAATCTGCACCTCCTACCTAATTAATTCAGCTGGGCTATATGCCGATGAAATCGATAATCTTCTTGGTATTAAAAACTTCACAATTACGCCAAGACGAGGTGAATTAATAGTCTTTGATAAGTTAGCTAGAACTTTAATAAATCATGTTATTTTGCCGGTGCCATCTGCGATGGGCAAAGGGGTATTAATCTCACCTACTGTTTTTGGCAACATCATGCTTGGCCCAACTGCTGAAAACCTAGATGATAAAACCGCTACTGGGTCTAGCAATATAGGCCTTAAATCCCTGATGGAAAAGGGAGCAAAGATTGCACCTAAGTTACTAGATGAGGAGATAACAGCTACCTATGCCGGGCTTCGCTCCGCTACAGAAAGTAGTGATTATCAGATCAAATTGCATCCAAATAATTATCTTACCGTTGGTGGAATTAGATCAACTGGACTAACGGCATCTCTTGCTATTGCGGAGTATGTATTTGAGTTACTAACTAAAAGTGGTTTACAACTTGGCAATAAAAAACAATTAGCAGATATTAAAATGAATAATATTGGTGAGGCATCTCTTAGGCCATATCAAGATGAACAAAAGATTGCTGCAAATAGTGATTATGGCAAAGTTATTTGTCACTGTGAAAAGTCCACCTACCAAGAAATAGTCGATGCACTCACTTCAACTCTGCCACCAGCTACCTTAGGTGGCTTAGGCAGGCGAACTAGAGCAGGTATTGGCAGATGTGCCGGCTTTTATTGTCACTCTGAGCTAAGAAAATTACTGGAAAAGTAAGGTGAAACAAACAAAGGTTGATGTCTTAATCATTGGCGCAGGCCCAGCAGGTCTTGCCGCTGCCATCGAGTTAAAGAAGCAAGGCATTAATACAGTCCGAGTAGTTGAAAGAGAAAATGTTGCTGGCGGTGTGCCTAGGCATTCATTTCATCCTGGCTATGGCGTAAGGGATTTAAAAAGATTTATCTCAGGTCCTAAGTATGCAAATACTTATATTAAAAAAGCATTATCGGCCGGAGTTGAGATAAATACCAACACCACAGCCACAAATTGGATTTCTGATTACACATTGCAACTAACATCCCCAGCTGGCCTGGAAGCGGTGAGCGCAAAATCAATCATTCTGGCAACCGGTGCTAGAGAGCGAAGTAGATCAAATCGAGTAGTTGCTGGAAAGCGTCCAGCTGGTATTTACACCACTGGAGCACTACAACAGGCAACATATCTAGAGAATTTAAGTATTGGTAGTAAAGCAGTAGTCGTTGGTACAGAACATGTTAGTTTCTCGGCAATTATCACCTTAGCTCATGCTGGCGTTAAGTGTGTTGCTGTAATTACTGATAAAAGAAAACATGAGACTGTGCCAGTACTGCCACGGCTATTACAACTTTGGTATCGATTTAGGTTGATTAAATCTGCCCAAATTATTGAAGTGTTAGGTGATAAAACAGTTACTGGTATCAGAATTGAGATAGCTGGTAGGCAGTCTGTGATTAATTGTGACACTATCGTATTTACAGGTGATTGGATCCCAGACCATGAGCTAGCTAGAAAAGCTGGCTTTGAGATGGATAAAAAGTATAAATCACCGATTACAAATAGTGATGGGCAGTTAGCAAAACCTATGATTTACGCTGTTGGTAATTTAGTTTTACCAATAAAAGCAGCAGATAAATGTGCAAAAGATGCTAGAAAGATTGCTAAGGTGATCGCAAAGAAATTAAAGTAGAGATAGCCTTAGCCTTAATATGTGCCGCCTACTTGGTTACACCGCCCCCACCGCCACCACCTTCACTGATGTTGTCGGTGCTAACTTTGATGAGTTTATAAACCTATCTACTGATCACTGTGATGGTTGGGGTATTGCAACTACCCAAAACAAGAAGGCCTCTTTATATAAAGAGCCAGTTGCTGCTAATAAGAGCGCTCATTTAAAAGAGGAGCTAGCAACTCATAAATCAAATGCAGCACTTCTTCACCTTAGGTGGGCCACAGAGGGCATGGCTGTTAATGAGAACAACACCCATCCCTTCACATATGAAGACATTACTTTTATCCATAACGGCTCTATCTCACCTTTTAATTGTCTTGATCCTCTAATAGATAAGAAGTACCTAGAGTTAGCAAAAGGAAACACAGACTCAGAGCGTTACTTCCTCTACCTACTAACCCAGATAGAAAAACATGGCTTTATCGAAGGTGTTAAGGCAGGCCTTACATATATCAAGGCTAACTGCGCATTCTCATCCATAAACATGATGATTATTAACGAGACAACTTTTATGGCAGCTTGCATATATAACCAAGATAAAATCCCACAAAAGTTTAAAGACGATACTGATTACTACCACCTTAAATACACCAAACGTGATGGCCAGGTTGTGGTGGCCTCATCCGGTTGGAATCAAGATGGGTGGGATGAAATCCCGAATGGGAATGTGTTGGTGGTGGGGAGGGTTGCGGGGAAGGAGAAGTTGGAAGTTTTGAATAACTTACTGATCTAGTAATCACCGTGCCTAAGAGTTCAGCCACTCCCTAGCACTCAGGCACTACCATTATCGCTATGAATCGCATCTTAGCTGCCACTAGATATGCAGTCGTTGTTCCAGCCATTGCCTCAATCCTTGGCGCACTCTTGCTTATGGTGCAGGGCTCAATTGAGATGATTCAGGTAATTATCGATGCTGCTTTAAATGGCACAAAGTTAAAAATAACTATTGTTGATGTTTTAACTGCAGTCGATGCCATATTACTTGGCACAGTATTACTAGTTATTGGTTATGGCCTATATGAGCTATTTATTGATGAGGATCTTAAAGTGCCGGTGTGGCTGCAGGTTCATGACCTTGATGATTTAAAGTCAAAGTTAATTGGCGTAGTTGTTGCAATTATTGCGGTGATCTTTGTTGGAGTATTTGTTGATATCAATCGTTCCCAAGATGTGATCGCCTTTGGCGTTGGCGCCGGGGCTCTTGTAACTGGCCTTGCCGTCTTTGCCTTTGCCACAAAGAAGGATCCATCTATGAAGGTTTCTCGCAAAGACTTTGGAAGTAAAAAGCTTTAACTCTTAATTAGATAAAGAACTAATCAATCGCACTTGCTCAGATAAGAAAAGGTAATAGGTAAGTACTACTTAAAACTCTTACCAAGATCCTTTGAGATCAATATTTTATCCCCGGCTGCTACTAAAAGCATGCTCTCTGATGTACTAATTGCTCCAATACTCTTATCAAAGGTAGAAAGGGTGGCCCATGAGGCTGCGCCATTGGTACTTAGATATAAATTATTTCCACTCACTGCATAAAGGCGCTTACCAACTAACTCAATAGCTGAGAAAGCTAACTTACTTTTAATTACTTTCTCACTCTTAAATGCGTCTGTGCTTTTATATATCTGCCCTTTTTTAAGACCAAAGGCTAAGCCAGCCTTACTAGAATCAATTGCAATATCACCGTAAGTATTCACTCCTTGATTAGACCAACTCTTACCTAGATTTGCTGAGTACATCAGATCACCCTTACCTGAATCCACCCCATACATATCTGTCTTACCCACCTCTAGCATGTGAAAATCAACCTCACCTTTTAAACTCACCTGCTTCCAAGTAACACCATTATCAGCAGATGAGAGCACACCAACTGGTTGGGCAAACTTTGAATTAACTCCTGGGTGACCACTGGCAAAAAGTGTGCTTTGGTTTGTGGCCAGGCCCATCACATCAAAGCTATCTGGCTTAATTTTTACAACCTTTGTCGGGGAAAAGTATTGATATAAACCTTCATGGGTGCCAAGAAAAATTTTATTTTGATGCACTCTTATATTATGAATATGGCTTAACTCCCCTAAGGAGGCGGCTGTGGCACTTTGTAGATTTATAAATGAGAAAATTACTGTTAGTGATAATAACTTGCACATTACTGAGTTACTTTTTCCCATAAGAGAATTCTCTCAGATGCGCCTACCTTTGAAAATTAATCAGCGCCAATATAACCTGTGGTCACCATCACTTTTCACTGATTTCACAGCAAATGGTTATAAATCTTTACGCCTATTTAATCCATCTATGACCTACCTCATTACCAACTACTAACTCCCATGGCAGATCTTGGCCTGCGGGTAATTTAAAATTCGTTTGCTCTTAATCACACTAACAATCAATGAGATCTAAATGAAGGTACTACGTAAAGGCTCAATCGCAGCACTTGCTGCTGTTTTATTATTAACACTCTCAGCATGTAGCAGCGATGAGGCAACTGAGTCAGCACCTGCTGAAGAGGCAGTTGTTACAAACACAATCGTTGATGTTGCTGTTGGCAACCCAGATTTCTCTACATTAGTAGCAGCCCTAACAGCTGCTGATCTAGTAACCACACTGCAAGGTGCTGGTCCATTCACAGTATTTGCACCAACTAATGAAGCATTTGCAGCCCTACCAGCTGGTGTTCTTGATGCACTTCTCCTTCCTGAGAACGTAGCAACTCTGGCAAAGATCCTTACCTACCATGTTGTCTCAGGTATGGTCATGGCAGCAGATGTTAAAGATGGCGATGTTGCAACAGTTGAAGGTTCAACTGTAAAGCTCTCCACAATGGGTGGCGTAACTGTGAACAAGGCAAAGGTAGTTATCGCCGATGTAATGGCAGATAATGGCGTAATCCATGCCATCGACGCAGTAATCCTGCCAAAGGATGTAAAGGTTTCATCACTTCTTAAGAAGTAAAAAAGAAGTAAATAAACAAAAGAAGTAAAAGAAGAAAGCCACTCCTGAAAAAGGGGTGGCTTTCTTAATGAGTAGTTAGTTAGGCTCTATTAACTCTTAGTTATATGTAGGACCCTTAGAAGGTGTGAGTACTAAAACCAAGTTATATATTGGAACTAAGATAAACCAACCACTTTTGCCAACATCATGCATTCTTCTAACTGCAACTGCAATGGTTGGAATTAGCGTAATAAGTGATACTAAGTTGCCACCTAAGTCACCAAAGGCTACTTGAGCAATTACTGAGGCAATGCTTGTGCCTAGGATGAAGTACCAGTACTGGGATCTAGTTGAGACACCAGAGAAATCTGCAAACCTATTAAAGCCATCTTTTAAAGCATCGATCATAAGCATTACTTTGTTTTCCATAGCGTAAATATAGACCCACTCACTGTCAGTGGCTATATATATTCTTTTAGTTATGAAGGTGAAACTAATCTGCCCAGATTGTGGCAGCTTTGAGGTGAAAAAGATTGCCTATGGCTTTCCTGATTTTGATAACTTTGACTTTGATCGCTTTGAGGTTGGTGGCTGCTGTGTTACAGGCCGGGACCCAATATATAAGTGTGTTAAGTGTGAGAGTAGTTGGTAGATTTATAAAACAGATAAAGCGAAGTAGGAAATACCCATCCCAAGTAAGTAGCTGGTAAGGGCAATTGTTGTGTGAAAACTTCTAATCCAGCCCTTAGGTAATGCCTTAGAAGACTCACTTCCGTATTTAATCCGCTTAATCTCACCTAGTACTGGCTTCTCTAAAACCTCAGTAAAGATAATTAAAAGTATTGTGCCAAATACAACGCCAAGGGCAAAAATAATGGGCGCCATTATTTATCTTTTTCTAATATCGGCACCAGCTTGCTGCCCACCACCATGGCGGCGCCAATTAATACTAGGTTCTTAATGATGTATTGACCTTCAAGAGTGAGATTAAATGGGAAATCAATAAAGCAGATCTCTGGGCGAAGGACTAGCGGCAGAAAGGTGCCTGGCATTTGTAGTGCTAGTAAGAACAGTCCAATTCGAATCAGAGGGGTGTAGAGAAGGCAGATACCAATAATCATCTCCCAGTAACCAAGGATAGGAATAAAGATATCTGGATCAAACCAGTAGATAGTTTTAGTTATTACATCATTTGCTGGTGAATCACCAAAAGGCTTAAGAGCGCCAAACCAAATAAATATTATGCCTAGTGATACTCGCAGTACTGGCAGTGATATTTTACTTAAATAGTTGATCAGTAAAGTATCAAACTCTTTAAGGTTAAAGTTTTTAATATCGCCTAAATTCTTCAAAATAGCCCCACTCTCTGTTGCTAATTGTAGATGAGATTATTTAGTAAGCGTGGGCGTAGTGATGCTTAAGATAGGCTTTTAATGTGAAAAGGTATGAGGTCAGCCACAGATGAGGGAAATAACTGTTATCTATGATGGTGATTGCCAGTTGTGTGAGAACTCAATTAATTGGCTAAGTAAGGGCTTAACTTTCACGCCAATAACTTTTCAAAGTGGGGATCTAGCAAGCTTTAATCTAACTAGAGCGCAGTGTGAGAAGCAGGTCTATGCCGTAGTGGGTGAGAAGCAATACGCCGGAGTTAGCGCAGTTATCTTTTTACTTAACGCCCGTGGTAATAAAGTAAGCGCCTTTATTCTTAAAGCTTCTGGACCAATTGGAGCCCTTGGCTACAAATTAATTGCCACAAATAGGCAATCATTATTTGTTAGGGGCTTATCTAGATTTATTAAAAGAATTACTTAGCTGGCTCAAGCTCTGGTGTTGGCACAGGAAGTGCTGGTGAGATTAACGGCTCGCGCTCACGCCGCACCACGCGATCTGGTTCACCAATTTCAGCCATATTAAATCCTCACCTAGTGCCTAAACCTTACGTCCTAGATTTGCCTATGTAAATGAGGTGCTAGGTAGATCTAGATCACCTGCCTAACTGGGATAAGTAGGTGTTTAATTACTTTTATGGATTATGCCCAAAATCGTCGCAGGTTAATTAGATTAATTCGCATCTATCCCTTAATTGCTCTGGCAGTTCTAGCTCTTGCCTATTTACTAGGTGGTTTTAGTAATCGGGAAAATCCAATAATTTCACAAGATGTAGTTATTACCGCTTTGTATTTATTTGTAGGCGTAGTGCCGCTTATGTTTATTATTGGATTTATTGCAGTTGGTAAAGCTAGTGATAAGGCTGGTCTTAAAAACAATATGCATAGTAAATTAAATTACAACCAAGCTTTTGATTTGCCCAGTGAGGTGATGCATGGTTATAAATTAGCTTTAATCACCGCCCGCCCACCATCTCTTACGGGATTAACAGGGGATGCATATCTTTCTGATGCCTCTGCTAAGTGCACAATTAACAAAGAGCATGTACCACCGGTGGCAGATTGTGAATGCGGCTTTTATGCATACAGTGATCTGATCGAGGCTAAGTTTGAGCGCTCAATTAACCCAGGTGCTTTTTTATTAGATGTTGATCTATATGGGGTTGGATTTAAATATGCCAGAGGCTATCGGGCTGAAACACAGGTAGTAAATGAGTTAATCACTCCAAGTAGATGTCAATTTTGTAGAATCTTGCCAGCAAAGGTTTTTGTAACTACCTATAAATTAGGTTATGACGATATCTCTTGGTGGCAGTGGCACATACGCTGCGTTATTTGCAGTAGTAGTTTTAAGGATAAAGATAAGTTAAGTATTGATCAGATGAGTGCGAGTTTAAAGCTGTTAATTTCCTAAAATTTTCCTCATTTGATCTATCTCAGCTTGCTGGGCCACAGCGATAGTTGCGGCAAAATCACGAAGGTCTGCCACTTTACTATTTTCAATCATAGAGACCATTTTCAGCGCGCCTTGGTGGTGTTCAATCATGCTATTTAGAAATAACTTATCAAAGGCGGTGGCCTTACTGTTTTTTAGAGTAGCTAGTTGATCTGAACTTAACATGCCATCCATAGCACTCATTGAATGTCCAGCATCTTCACCTAAGCCATCATCGCTAAGCCACTTCTTCATCTGCGCGATCTCACCTGCTTGATCTGCTTTTATTTGCTTTGCAATTTTTAGAATCTGCTCATTTTTTGAGTTTGTAAGTGCGTACTCAGCAATAATCACTGCTTGGCTATGATGTGGAATCATCATTTGCAGAAACATTGCATCATCTGCTGAAAGATTTTCACCTTTCATAGTTGAGTGCGAGCCGCCATGATCCATCGAGTCCACTTGCTTTGATTGATTTGATTCATTTGGATTAAGCAATGCGTATGCAAAAAAGCCAGAAGTAACTACTAAGACTACGGCGAGTACTGCGGCAGCATTTTTGCTAATTTTCATAAAGGTAAAAGTACCATTTCTTGCTGAGAGAAAAGTTAGCCCTTGACTGATTTTTTTGTGAGCCTAATAACATTTGTACTCCATAATGCCCAAATAACCAGCGGTGGTTGAAAACATCCCCTTTAACTAGCAATTAGTAATAAACGGTTATTTGTCCTATAAAATTTACCAAACCTCTTACTTTATTGCTCCCATTGCAAGCCCTCGAACAAGATTACGCGACAGTGCAGCAGTGAATAAAATAATTGGAAGCACAACTAATGTGGAAGTAGCCATCATTGGACCCCAGCGTATGTCATAGCCAGACATGTAACCCAGCGCAACAACAGGTCCAGTAATAGCATCAGATCTAGTTAAGATTTGAGCAAATAACAATTCATTCCAACAACTTACAAAAATAAGAACTGCGCTAACCGAAAGACTAGGGAAAACTAAAGGAAGGTCTATTTTAAGAAAAGTTTTTATTATTGATGCACCATCTACCGCAGCAGCTTCATCTATCTCTTTTGGGATTGCTCTGAATTGATCAATCGATAGCCAGACAACAAAAGGAATTGCGAAAGTTTGATAAATAATGATCATTACCCAATATGTATCAACTAGTTGTAAGTTAATTGCAATAAGGAAAAATGGTAAAACTACTACAATTGGAGATATAAAACGGTTAGAAATAATCCAAAACCATAAATCAGATTTACGTTTAAATTCCCATCTGGCAAGCACATACGCAGCAGGAACTCCAAGAATCAAAGCGAGTAATGTCGATGAGGTGGCAACAACTATTGAGTTCCAAAGACCTTGTAACACGGTACCTTCTTCAAGAACTTCTTTGTAATGGTCAAGGGTTATTGTTGGTATTAATTTAGGTGTTGAAGAAAAAGTTTCCGTTTGGGGGCGTAAACCCGTAATTATCATCCAATAAATAGGGAACACAATAGTGGTAGCAATACCGCCACCAACAACTATCTCCCAAACTTTTACCTTCGAACGCTTACGAGAACTTCTTAGATTTATTTTCATGACTATACCTGGATCTCTCTATAGAAGATCTTAATATATGCTCGAGAAAGTCCAATACAAATAAACAAAAGCAAAATTGCTTGGGCAGATCCTAAGCCAATATCAAAGGTTTTTCCAAAACCAATTCTATTTATGTACAAACTAACTAATTCAGTTGCAACTCCAGGGCCTCCCTTTGAGAATGCATAAACAGTGTCATACATTTTTAGTATGTCAGCAGTTCTTAAAATTAATAAAGCAGTAAACCCAGGTAGCAAAAATGGTAATTGCATATATCTAAATAGATTAAATCCTGTGCCAGCATCTAATTTGCCAGCTTCAAGAACTTGAGCAGGAATAACCATCAAACTAGCAATTAATACCAGCGCAGCAAACGGTGTCCACTGCCACGTATCTAAAATGATTATGGCAATAAATGCTGCTCTCTGATCCGCTAGCCATTGGACAGGTTCAATTCCAATAAATGAAAGAACATAATTAATAATTCCGAACTCACTATTAAAAATTAGCCTACCTAATAGCCCGGTAATAGTAGGAGTAACTGCAATCGGTAGAACTAGAATTACCCTTAGTAAAGATGAAAGCGAAGGCGATTTTAGGTTGTATATATACACTGCGATTAAAGTTCCCATAATTAATTGCAGGGGTAAAGCAATAATCAAAAACGTAAATGTAATTCTCAAAGCTTCCCAAAATTCAGGGCTAGTTAAGACAGTTACGTAATTATCAAGTCCTAAAAAAGTTTTTGGCTCATAGGCCTTCGAAAGTTGATACTGACGAGTACTCACCCAAACTGCGAAAAGTAATGGAAAAATTCCAATAATAAATAGAGTAATAACCGACGGATAAAGTAATAAACGTGCAGCAGTAGGCAACTTAGGCTGTTTAGCTTTTTTCAACTTCATTTTAATATTGCCTATTCTAAGTTGGTGTGTCTTGCCCTCATGGACTCGGCACTTTCTTGGAGTACTTCACGTAGTGTGATTATAACTATTTCGAAAAAAAGAAACAGAGCTGCTTCATAAAGACTACCCATTGGCAAAACACCATTTGGATTTTTCAAGTCATCAGCCATGGTTTGTGCAGGGATATGGACAACTTGATGGTAGGTATGCTCATTGAGTCTATCCGGCCTTGCTGTAAATACTATGGCTTTGCAATCTGTCTTGGTAGCAACACCAACTAACGCATCGACAGTTGAAAAAAAGCCTGGTCCTGCACTTACAAGCAGTAGATCCTCTTTTGTTGCAGGTGGAACATTCATGTCCCCTACAAAATATGCATTAAGCCCTAAATGTGTTAATCGCATTGTTAATGATTTCATCATTAAGCCCTCGCGCCCTACCCCGTAACAAATTATATTTTTTGCCGTGGCAAGGGATTCACACAACTGATTTAAATTCAAGAAAGTAGAGGGTGTAAATACACCCTCTACTTCCTGTATAGCTTTTTTGATTAGGTTTACAGGAGAATCTTGATCCCCCTGTGTAATCACCTAATCAAACCTTTGTGTCTATTACTATTGAAGCTTTGGCTTCTTGCCAGAGTAATAGCCACCGTCTGTAAGGATCTTCAGTAATGATGCATCAAGCTTTGCAGCTCCATCTTTTACAGAAGTCTTACCTGATTGGATATCAGTACCTACTGCGGCAATTTCTTCAGACATTGCTGGCCACTCTGGGAAGCGAGGACGGAACACTGCGTTTCCGTATTTCTCCCAAGTTTGAACCATTGGTCCGAATAGTCCTGACTTAGCAACTTCAGCATCTTTGTAAACAGCTTGACGACCAGAAACTCCGCCATTCTTGACGTAAGTCTTGGCATTAGCCTCTGAAGTTACCCACTGAATGAAGAGCCAAGTAGCAGCTTGCTTCTTTGCAGATGTCTTTGTGCTAACTCCTAGTGAGAATCCACCTAGTGCTGGCATTGGCTTACCTACTGGACCAGAAGGCTCTAATCCATATCCAAGACATTCTGGAGTTACCTTAGAGGTAGCTGGATCAGTAATTGTTGCGTTAAACGCACTCCACTCAGTAATCATTGCTACTTTTCCGGCAGCAAATGCATTTACAACTTCAGAGTGATCATCAGCAACGATGCTTGCTGGCATGAACTTCATCAAATCCTGGCGTAATTGTAATCCAGCAATTGACTTAGCAGATGAAAGATTTGGCTTGAATGAAGAGTCTAATAATGAACCTCCGCCAGCCCAGACCATACGCATAAATGAGTCAGCTGATTGAGTTTCACCTCTAGCTGATTGTAATGCATAGGCATATTTTCCATCCTTGGAAATCTTTGGACCGTATGTATCAATAATTTCTTGATAAGTTTTTGCTGGTCCAGAGAAACCTGCATCTTTTAGCATGCACTTGTTATAGAACATTACGCCTGCGTAGTTATCAAATGGCAGTCCGTAAACAGTCTTGTTCCAAGTACCAAAAGAGTCAAGAAGAATTGGGAAGAAACCTTTTAGATTCAATGCTGGATCTGCAAGTTTCTTATCGTTGTAAAACTTCTTCAATGGAACCATCCAACCAGATGCTCCGAAGTTTCCAATCCATACAACATCGGCAAGAACACCATCATAAGCAGCTTTTCCACCAGTGAAATCTAGTGTTAGCTTTGACAGCGTACTCTCGTAAGGAATGATGTCATACTTAACCTTAATACCAGTTGCTTTTTCAAAAGCTGGAATCATTTTGATAGCAGCTTTATATCCTGGGCGATCAAGGAATGGTAAATTAATTGTTGTTCCCTTGTAAGGGGCTGCAGCTGTTTTAACATCCCAAGCAGCATTTGCACTTGAAACATTACCAACAGTCAACGACAAAGCTAAAAGCGTTGCAGTTGTTGCTGCATATACTTTTTTTAACTTTTGCATTGCGTACCTCTCTTGTGCCCTGTGTATCAGAGCCTCAAGGGATGGTAATCCCCGTCACCCCGATTTACTAGGGGGCTTATGGGTGAATTTGGGGTTATGGTTTACACAAGATTAATAGGGCTTGCGCAGATTTATAACAAAAATGTGATTTTTACTTTGTCACTATTCCTAGCGAGGAATGCGCCTTAGAATACAAATGGCAGGGAAATTACTTACTTGCTCTAACTTAAGGGTGGTTGGGTATGTTGGCACTAGTTTTAGAGCGCAAAAATGAATTAAATCTTCGTGACTTTCCAATCGATGAAAAATTAGGCCCAAATGATGTTCGAATTCGAATGCGAACAGTGGGAATTTGTGGCAGCGATGTTCACTACTACACCCATGGTTACATTGGTAAGTTTGTTGTAAAAGCACCCATGATTCTTGGTCATGAAGGTGCTGGAGAAATAATTGAAATTGGTTCTGAAGTAAAATCCTTAAAAATTGGTGACTTAGTTTGCATGGAACCGGGCGTACCAAATCCACATAGCCCAGAGTTAATGATTGGAAGATACAACTTAGACCCAGAAATTAGTTTTTGGGCTACGCCACCCTTTCACGGTTGCTTACGTCCTGAAGTAATTCATCCCGAACAATTCACATTTAAATTGCCTGAAGGTGTCTCACTTGCAGAGGGAGCAATGGTCGAACCAGTTGCCGTAGGGATGATGGCTGCAACTAGGGCTGGAATCAAACCTGGTGACATAGCTTTAGTTTTCGGAGCAGGACCAATTGGTCTGGTAACAGCTATGTCTGCTCTAGCAGGAGGATGCAGCAAGGTAATAATTACAGATATACAGCAACCTAAATTAGAAATTGCAGGAACAATTCCGGGTGTATTCCCTGTTAATACAGTTAATGAAGACTTAACATCAGTAATTGCAAAAGCTACTCGAGGTCGAGGGGTAGATATAGTTTTTGAGTGCTCTGGAAATGAAAAAGTCGCAGCCGCTGTGGTTACACATTTAAGACCAGGTGGAACCGTAGTTCATATTGGAATTCCACTTGAAAATGTGTCGTGGGATCTAGCAGCTGCGATCGTAAAAGAAGCGAGAATTGAAAGCGTATTTAGATACGCACATGTTTATCCAAAAGCTCTCGACTTAATGAGCAGCGGTAAATTAAATGTAAAACCATTGATAACTCATCATTTTGGCTTTAGCGAAAGTATCGCAGCTTTTGATTTTGCAAAAAATATGCCTCCGAACGGTATCAAAATACATATTGACATGGACAAGTAATAATAAAATACCATGGCAGAAAATTGGAAGCACAAGTCACATTTAGATCAATATAGGATTGACGGAAAAATTGCCATAGTAACTGGTGGTGGACAAGGAATTGGAGAATCTTGTGCACACGCATTAGTTGAAGCAGGTGCTAATGTAATTATTGTTGGGAGAAATGAAGATAATTTAAATGCGGTGTCTACAGAGTTAAATAAAAAAGGACAGTCCAGTTATTTTGTTGCAGATTTAGTTAATACAGTGGAGATTAAAGCATTACAAGATTATGTAGCAAAGAAGTACAAAAGAGCTGACATTTTGATTAATAATGCAGGTATAGGTCAATGGAAATCTGCTCTTGATATTACTACTGAAGATTGGGACTTGATGATAAAGACTAATCTTTCATCAGCTTTCCAACTCTCACAACAGTTTGGCAAGATGATGATTGATAATAAGTACGGCAAAATTGTAAATATTTCATCGATATCTGGATTGATTGTAAATAGTGAACATAGTCATGTGCATTACCTAACAAGCAAAGCTGGATTAATCCACCTAACTAGAGGCCTGGCCGTTGAGTGGATAAAGTCTGGCGTTAGAGTAAATTGCATTACACCTGGGTATACAGCAACAAAAATGCTGACAGACCTTCTTTTATCTCCCGATGGGATTAAAATAGGTAAAAAAATTAATGAATTAACTCCGGCTGGCCATATGGCTGAGGTGACTGATATTAGTCAAGGAGTTCTTTTTTTCTCTGTACCTGCTTCTGATTATATTACAGGTCAAATTTTATCAATTGATGGTGGTTACACTCTTTTATAGAGATTATTTACCTAAACTTTTTTATCAATCTAAATGCATTACTACACCAAAGCGCCCAGATAACTAATGGTGGTTGAAAGAAGAGGCGAATTAATCGCTTGGTATCTGTATCTAAGCCAAAGGCATCTATTTGATTTACATACTGATTAATATTGCCAGGAAAAATAAGAATAAAAAATACTGCAGTACTTATGCCAATTACCCCGCGATACTTTTTAAATATTAATGCGGTAGTAATAAGTAGTACACCTAGAGTAATTTCAACTAAGCCGGATGCGATGACTACAAAGTCAGGATCAAGTGGCAGCCAGGTTGGTACCTGGGCTAAGAACTCTGTTCTATTTGATTCAAGGTGGCTGATGCCAGCTGATAGCAGAAATGCACCGAGGCCTAGTTGGGCAAGAGTTTTTATTAACGCCATGGGGTAAGTAAAGCCGATATTTTCTTATTTAGGCTATCTTTAAACTATGAGTAAACCATTAACGGCTGAAAGATTACGTAAAACTAATATCTACGCTGGTGTATTACACCTAGCTCAAATGGCAGCAGTACTTGCCCTAAGTAGTGACTTCTCACTTCCAATAAATGCTACCTATATGTCTGGCCCACCAGGAAGCACATATGCTCCCCCAGTAACATTATTTGAAACACCAATTGGTTTAACAGTTGCAATCTTTTTAGGTCTTTCGGCCTTTTTCCACTTCTTAGTTGCAAGTGGCAAGTTTTATCCAAGATATGCAGCAGGCTTGGCGTTAAAACGTAATTATTTCCGTTGGGTTGAGTACTCAATTAGCTCATCGGTAATGATTGTTTTAATTGCGCAAGTTACTGGTGTTGCAGATATAACTGCAATCATCTCTATCTTTGGCGTTAATGCTTCAATGATTTTATTTGGCTGGTTGCAAGAGAAGTATGAGAGCCCAGGAAACGGTGGTTGGCTTCCATACATCTTTGGTTGTATTACCGGGCTTGTGCCCTGGATTGCGCTTTGTTTTTATGTCTTTGGCATAGGTGGCGCCGGAGAAACAAAGGCTCCAGCATTTGTTTATGTAATTGTATTTACTATCTTCTTATTCTTTAACTCATTTGCACTTGTGCAATTTCTGCAATATAAAAAGGTGGGTAAATGGAGTGATTACCTTCGTGGTGAGGCTACCTATATCACCCTATCTTTGGTTGCAAAGTCAGCACTTGCATGGCAGATCTTTGCAAACACATTAATACCACCTGCCTAAGTCTTAGAGTTTAGGTATATCTCTCAATGATTACCCTTGCTCAGACCAACTTATCTGTGTACCCATTGTGTTTGGGCACAAATGTGTTTGGTTGGAGCGCTGATCAGGAGCAATCTTTTAAAGTCCTAGATGCATACGTCACCCATGGTGGTAATTTTCTTGATACAGCAGATAATTATTCGCAGTGGAAGGAAGGTAATACTGGCGGTGAATCTGAGACCATAATTGGTAACTGGATGAAGGCGCGAGGTAATAGAGACAAAATTGTCTTAGCTACAAAAGTTGCCAAACTATCAACTAGGCGTGGATTATCACCAGATAACATTAAGGCGGCACTAAATGATTCACTTTCAAGACTTCAAACTGATTATATTGATATCTACTACTCACACGAAGATGACCTGGTAGTTCCAACGATAGATACATTAGTTACTTACACTGAATTAATTAAAGAGGGAAAAATTAGATACATTGCTGCCTCTCAACATAAAGCAGATAGATTTGAACAAGCGCTCTTGATATCTAAGCGAAATAACTTAGCCTCCTACATTGCGCTACAAGATCACTACAACCTGATGGTGAGAGATCCATTTGAATCAGAGCAAGCACAGGTTGTGATAAAACATAATCTCTCAGCGCTACCTTTTTATGGTTTGGCTAAAGGATTTTTGACTGGAAAATATCGAGGTGTGAACACAGTTAACTCAGTTAGATCAACCTCAGCAAGTGAATATTTAGATCAGGTTGGCCTTTCAACCCTAACTGTCTTAGATGAAATTGCCAAAGAACATAAAGCTGCAGTAGCTGCAATTGCCTTAGCATGGCTAAGGTCAAATAACGCCATTAGCACACCAATTGCAAGTGCTAGAACAGTTGAGCAGCTAGATGAGATTATTCAAATTGTTAATTTGTCTAAAGAGCAGGTTGATCGACTAAATATTGCAAGTAAGCGTTAATAAAGTATTGAATTTCTGCTAATTAAGTGAAAGACTTTAACTTAATTAGGGTAAATTAAACTTGATAGGAGAATCATGATAGTAACTGCGATATTTGAGGCCAAGGCAGGCAAAGCAGATGAGTTACGCAAACAACTACATAATGGTGCTAGTGCTTCTTGGCAGGAGTCTGGTGTGAAAAGTTACGCCGTTCATGAGTTAATTGATCGTCCTGGTGTATTTATGAATATTGAAGTGTATGAGAATGAAGCAGCATTTAAATCACATCTTGAAACAGCTCATGTGAAAGCATTTTTAGGGATGCTAGATGATCTCTTAGCTAATCCATTAACTGTTTACCAAGGCAGTGCGCTATTTGGTGGTGAAAACGCAAAATCAAGTATTTAAATTTAGTAGAAGTATTACTAGATTTCACTTGCTAATCCAAAATGTTTTAGCATAACTGTTGTAAATTTGAACTAATTTTTCATGTTATAATTCTCTTTCACTGAAAGGTAATTGATGGCTATCCCACTAGATAAGATATTTAAAGCAAAAAAACCCATTATTGGCATGGTGCACCTACCTGCCTCACCCGGACAGCCGCAAGCAAAATCAAACCCAGATTTAAAATCAATTATCACTGCAGTTAAGGCAGATATTAAAGCGTTACAAGATGGTGGAATTGATGGACTCTTATTTTGTAATGAGTCAGATCTTCCGTACACCACAAAATTAAGTTCTGAAGTTGGGGCTTGGACAACATTTTTAGTTGGTGCAGTTTATGATCAAATTAAAATTCCCTATGGCGTAAACCTGTTATGGGATCCAATTGCTTCAATTGAAGCTGCTGCTGGTTGTGGCGCCTCATTTGTGCGCGAAGTTATGTGTGGTTCCTTTGCCAGTGAGATGGGTGTACTAAGTCCAGATCCAGCCTTAGTTGCACAAGCTCGCACAAGATTAAAGGCAGATCAAATTGCACTATTTACCAATATTGTTCCTGAGTTTGCTTCAGCACTTGAAGGCCGAACTGTTGCCCAACGGGCTAAGGCGGCTGAGTACTTTGGATTTGATGCAATATTAATTTCTGGCCCAGTAGCTGGTGTGGCATTTAGTGAAGCTGACCTATTAGAAGCAAAGAGTGCTGCTAAAAACATACCTATTTTTGCAAATACTGGAGTGAATGCTCAAACAGTTGCTAAAACTTTAGAGATGGCAGATGGTGTGATTTCAGGCAGTGCTATGAAAATTGATGGCAAAACCTTTAATCCAGTTGATCCAAAGCGAGTAATTGAATTAGTACAAGCAGCAAATAAATCTAGATAACTTCTGAGAGGTAACTGGCATGGCAAAGGTTAGCTTTATTGGACTTGGCATCATGGGCACTGGCATGGTGGGAAATTTAGTAAAGGCTGGCCATGATGTAACTGTATGGAATCGAACCGCTGCTAAGTTAAAAGAGATTGAGAAGATCGGTGCTAAAACCGTTTCAGATCCAGCTGACTTGCTTAAAGATGCTGATTTCTTCATGTACTGCCTAGCAGATGATGCTGCCATTAAAGATGTAATTACCGGTGGACATAATTTAGCAGCCAAAGTTAAGCCAGGAACTATTGCAATTGATCTATCAACTATTGATCCACAAACTAGTGATGAAGAGCGAGTGATCTATGAGAAAAATAGGGTTGCCTTCCTTGACGCGCCAGTCTTTGGTACTAAAGGTGAGGCCCGAGATGGTGGTCTTTGGATAGTAATTGGTGGAGATGAAACTGTATTTAATAAGAGTTTGTCTGTACTTAAACCAATAAGTGAAACCACTCATTACATGGGTAAATCTGGTAATGGTGCCAAAATGAAATTAGTAGGAAATCTACTTGTAGCATCTCAAATAGTTTCAATTGGTGAAGCGCTATCTCTTGCAAAAAATGCTGGTCTAGATCTTCGCAAAGTTCTTGAAGTAGCTGCAGTAGCGGATTTTAAAACACCTATCTACGCTGGTGTTGGTGCTGGTGTTATTAAGGGTGATTATGAGGTTAACTTCCCGCTAAAACTTATGTTAAAGGATGCCCGATTAATTCAAGCTTTTGCTAAGCGTTTTAACTCTCCTGTAACTATTGCTAGTACTACCGAAGAGTTAGCCAAAGAGGGTGTTGACGCTGGTCTTGGTGAATTAAATGCCTCTGCAATTGTCAAGGTAATATCTAAGCGAGCAGGAGTTGATCTCGTTGAGTAATTCAAGAAGTAAAATGTTTGACCCTAAATCAAAAAAATGTATAAATATTGCTCTAGATCTAGGTGTTTTTGGTGATCGATCTTTTGCAAAAGGTATTGAAAACTTAGCCACTGCCCTACCCCAAATTTTGGCTGGAAAGCCTGATGTTATTCAATTAAATCCAGGTGGATTAAAGATATTTAACAAATTAAAGTTAAAAACTAATGTAGCAATTGCCCTTCGCCTTGATGTCACAAATGTATATGAGGCACGGGATATTGATTACGCTTGGGATACCGCCAATATTGCAAGCCTAGATCTTGCAAATGATAAGAATGTTGCCTGTGTAGTTCTAAATCTTCTTAATTTAGATGAAAACTCTAGATTACAAGAACAATGTATTCAAAATATTCAGTTAGCTGTAGCAAAGTGTAAGAAAGCAGCAATTCCATTAATGGTTGAACCGTTAGTAATGACAGCAAAAGCTGGAGCAGGTTCTGCCTCAGTTGGTGATGTAAATAAGATTGCATCTCTAGTGCGCCAAGCAGTTGAGCTTGGAGCCGATATTATTAAAGTCGATGCCACTACCCCAATGAGTGATTTTCATCAGGTAGTTGAAATTGCCTCTGGCGTGCCAGTACTAGTTCGAGGTGGTGGCCAAGTAACACCCCGTGAGTTAATTGAACGAACAAGAATTGCTATTGATAGCGGTGCCTCTGGTGTTGTTTATGGCCGAAATGTAGTGCAGCATGCAAACCCAGCTAAATTTATTAAATCAATACGTGCAATTGTGCATCAAGATGCAACTGTTGATGAAGCCATGAAGATTTTGGATAAATAACTAGATGGCTGAAAAAATGAAGGCTGCAGTTATTACTGGTGTTAAAAAAATTGAAGTTATTGATGTACCTATGCCAATTATTGGTCCACGAGATGTTTTACTAAAGATTAAATCAGCTGGACTGTGCACTTGGGAACAACGTATCTATACCGGCCAAACTAAAGCTGATTATCCTTTTTTAGGTGGGCATGAAAATGCTGGTGAGATCTCAGCAATTGGTGATCTAGTAACTAATGTAAAGGTTGGAGATCGAGTCACGATGGGTTCATCCTCATGTGGTAGTTGCCGAGCCTGTCTTAGAGGTGAAGATAAAGGATGCGTGGATCACTTTTTAAATTTCTCACTTAAAGGTGGGCAATATGGTCCAGGTGGATTTGCGCAATATAAAGTGCATCGCAGTGATGGCGTTTTTCCAGTCGGTAACGCTAATTGGGATCAGGCAGCACTTGCAGAGCCATTATCTTGCGCCATCCATGCTGCTCGACTAATTAATGCACGATTAGGTGACACTGCAGTTGTATTTGGTGCCGGCACAATGGGATTAATGAACACATTAGTGCTTAAGAAATCAGGACTTAGAGTTGCAGTAGTTGATATCAATGAAGAGCGGCTTGAAAAAGCTAAGGCAATTGGAGCTGATTTAGTTTTTAAAACTGGTGCTGGCATTAGAGAGCGAATTAAAGAGGCTTTTCTTGGTGGCGTTGATTTTGCAATTACTGCTTATGGCAGTGATGAAGTTAATCAAGATGGCTTAGATGTATTAAATAATCGTGGCAAGATCTGCTTATTTGCCTCAGCTCACCCAGTTACGCCATTTGCAATTGACCCAAATCTTATGCATAACAAAGAAACATCGGCGGTAGGCGTTGTTAGTGCTGATCGGCGTGATCACGCAGTAGCAACTGAAATGATTGCAAATAATCAAATAGATCTATCTGCCTTAATCGATAACTCATATCCATTAGAACAAGCATCTGATGCTTTTGAGCAAGCAACCTCAACACCTAGCTATCGGGTAATGCTTAATCCTTAATTAGTAATCAAGCTCATGTAGTTTGTGCATCTGATTTTTAGTTGCATCATAAAGTTGAGCATAAATCTCACTTAATGGAGCATAAGTTTTAGCCAACTCATCATTTGGTTTAACTACAGTTGGTGGGCCCTGCCAAACTCTTATCTCTTCAGCGGAGGCAACTAATCCAGTAGCAACACCTGCAAGTAAGGCATCACCATAGGAGGCGCCAAAAGTTAGAGGTGCAACCTCTTGTGGAACACCTGAGATATCACTTACTGCCTGTAACCAAACCTTATTTTTTGTGCCACCACCAACAGATTTAATTGTGTGTGGCCTTGCCCCAATTGCAGTGAAGAGATCAACATGCTGCTTAATTCCATGTCCCATACCTTCCAAAACTGCCCGGAATAAATGCCCACGAGTATGAGTAAGACTTAAACCAAAGATCATTCCCTTTGCCCTTGGATCCATTACTGGTGTTCGCTCACCGCTAAAGTAAGGTAAAACTATGACTCCTTCAGCACCTGCTGGAGTTGCACCTGCCTCATTTACTAACTCTGCGTATGCATTATCTCCACCAGCCTCTTCTTTACTTATTAAATCCTTTGCAAAGTTATCTTTAAACCACCTGGTAAGTGATCCACTAGTTGCCATTCCAGCTAATAAGCACCAAGTATTTGGAAACAAATATGGACCTGCCCATAACCGCTTTTCTCTAGCTTGATTGTTATCAGTAACTTGAATCATAAATATAGTAGAGCCATACATCATCATCATTTCACCTGGCTTAGTAACACTAACGCTAAGTGCTTCAGCGCCAGCATCAATAGTGCCAACTGAGACTGGTGTGCCAACTGCTAATCCAGTTTGCTTAGACGCACTTTCAGTTATAGTGCCAGCTAACTCATTACTCCATAAAATCTCCGGCAATTGATCAAGATTTATATACTCTTTGCAATACTTATCACTCCACTTACTTGTCCATGGGTCATACAGAGGGACCATACAGCCTGCTGAGAAGTGATCAATTACTACCCGATTAGTTAATCTAGCCACAATAAAAGTTGTGGCATCAACAAACCAGCGAGCTTTCTTATAAACCTCAGGTTCATTTTTCTTTATCCATAAGATCTTTGGACCTGTTGATTGAGATGATAAACAGTTAGCCGTTGCATTAAAAATTGTATCCTCACCAAATTGAGCATTTAGTTCATCAATTTCCTTAACGGCTCTAGTATCAACACCATATAAAATTCCCATTCGCAATGGATTAAAATTCTCATCAATTGGTAGGACATCAGGACCAATAGCGCTCACACCCACGCCTTTAATATCACTGGCAGAAACCCCTTGGGTTGTGAGTAATTTCTTTGAAATATTACAAAAATCTCCCCACCAAGTTAATTCTGGGTCATGCTCGGCCCATCCGGCTCTGGGAAATAGAAGTTTGTGTGCAATTGAAGTTTGAGCAACTACCTCACCCTTTGTTGTTGTTAATACTCCCTTTGATTCATAGGTACCAATATCAACTCCTAAAAGAAGATCTTGTCCCATTACTCACCACTTCCCATTACCTAAAGTTGCTATTAACCGCGCAAAAACTTTTCTTCGGAGGGAAATTTACTAATAACTTCAATTAATAACTTACGAAGATCATTTAAATCATCAAGTGAGCAACTCTCCACACCAGAGTGGGTATATCTAGTTGGCCAAGCAAGATCAACACAAGCAACACCATCTCCTACTAACTGAACATAGGAGGCATCTGTAAGTAATCCCATTGTGGCATGGCGTTGAAGATTAACTTTAGAGCTAAGAGCTGCTTGATCAACAAGTGCTAATAATTTTGGATTTGGAATGAGACCATTTAAAGTGCCACGGCCATGAAATGTATAAGTACCAACAATAGGGCCCTTACCAACTGCAACTGAATTTGAATCTTTAATATCTGGGGTATCTGAGGCTGCAACTAAATCAATGCTAATTGCAGCAGTTGGTTTAATTTGCTGGGCAGCAACCATAGCTCCACGAAGATTAAACTCCTCCTGCACTGTTCCCACTAAATGTAAAGTGATATTTGGACGATTCTTTTTAAAGTGTGCAGCTAATTCGACTAGTAATGCGCAACCTGCTCGATCATCAATAGATGTGGCAGCAACTCTATTATTAAGTAACTTTTCAAAGCTTGGTCGATAAATTACGGGTGTTCCGATACGGACCCCAGCATCTGCTACCTCTTGTGCACTATTAGCACCAATATCTACGTAACATTCATTTATTGGCTTAACTTTGTACTTATCCTCTGGTGGAGTTAAATGGTGAGAAACAAAACCAATTAAGCCATTAACAATCTTGCCACCTTCTGCTTGTAGTACGACATTTGATGCGGCCAATATTCGCTCTGGTACTCCGCCCACTCTTTCTATTCTAATAAAGCCATTTTCTTCAACTTTTTTAACAATCATTCCTAAAGAATCTGTATGAGCAAAAACCATTAAGTCAGATGAGTCAGATTTACTACCCTTAATAGTGGCAATAACATTTCCGAGTACATCTACTCTAATTTCATCAACATATTCAGTTAAGTCAGCCTTAAGCTTCTTAATCATTTCATCTTCAAACCCTGACATTGCAGGAGTTAGGCAGTATTTTTCTAAACGCTCAATTAATGACATTAAGAATCCAATGATTTATTGATAGATCTATTTATTCGACGCTTTTCAAACACAGTGTTTAGGATCATAACCAACACTAAAACTCCGCCCTGTGCTAACAAATAGAAGAACTGACTAAATCTTAGAGCATTAAAGCCAGATGAGACCATCTGTAATACGATCGTAGCTAGAACTACTCCGGTAACAGTGCCAAATCCACCCATCGGGTTAATTCCACCCAAAACTACAACAACAATAGCTAGCAGAATATAGGAATTACCAAAATCTGGACTAGCTGCTGAGGTACGAGAAGCAATAATTAAACCGGCTAATGAAGAGAGTAGTCCAGAAATTATATAAGTCCATGCGATGACTTTACGGTCTCCCATCACGCTGTACTGGGCAGCCTTTCTATTAGTTCCAATTAGCAACACCTTTAAACCTAGTGAAGTACGGTTAATTAAGTAACCAACAAAAATTGCAATAACAACCATTAGTACAAATGGTGTGGGTATACCAAGGAATGTACCATTGCCAACTCGCATAAATTGCTTTGGCAAATCTGAAACAGAAACTCCATTAGTAATTCCTATGGCAATTCCATTAAATAATGTCATAGTTGCTAAGGTAGCTAAAATTGGCGTCACATTTAGAATTGCAATTAGTATTGAATTAATTGCTCCACATATCAATCCGATTAAGATTCCTGCTAAGCAAGCTGCAATGATCCACATGGTAGAAATATCTCCACCTTCAGTCATTTTCTGAGTCATTATGTAAGCCGAAACTAGTGCAGCTGCATTTGATATACCTACTATTGAAAGATCAATACCACCAGTTAGCATAGATAACATAACGGCAATTGATAAGATCGCAATTTCAGGCACTTGATATGCCATTGACCGGAAATTTTCTGGGGTAAAGAAAATGTTAAATGAAAAAACTGTGAAAAAAATTAGGGTAAAAGTAGTAAACCCCATTAATTGGGTAACTTTACGATCAGCTAATAATCCCGCAGTGCTGAATCGTTGTAGGCGCTCGTTCATAACTACTCCGCCTCTTTGTTAGTAGCAGATCGCTGTCTTTTTTGCTTTTGATTTTCACCTATTGCTTGAATAGTTATACCAATTATTAACAAAACTCCTACTGCAGCTCGCTGCCATGAACTGCTAACACCGAGTAAAACTAAGTTATTTTTTATCATATTAATAAATAGTACGCCAAGAACTGTTCCAAACACGGTGCCGTATCCACCCATAATGCTGGCACCACCTAGTACTACTGCAGCAATTACATCGAGTTCTGAACCAGCCAAGTCATATGGGTTAGCTTTTCGTTGCAAAGAAACATATAAAATTCCAGCTAATCCGGATAATCCTCCAACTAACATATAAATTTTTGCTTGTGTGCGCTTAACTGAGATACCAAGTCTTCTAGTTGATTCAACTCCCCCACCTAGTGCATACACCGATCTACCAAAAATTGTCCTATTTAATAGCAGTGATACTGCCAGAGTAATTAGTGCTACTGGAATTACTAAGACATGTAGTCTTACTAATGTCCCCGCTTCAGATTCAAATTTAATTAGGTCAGCTGTAGAAAATTTATCTAATCCAAGTGGAATATCACTAATAAATGATGCACCAATAAATGAAAGCATAAATCCGCGAAAAATACCAGCAGTTCCCAAAGTGGCAATTAGGGTTGGAATTTCAAAGCCAGCAATTGCTATTGCATTTAAACCGCCTAAAATAATGCCGATTAGAATTGCAAGTGCAATTGGCACCAATACACTCTCTTCGTTTAATTCAAACTTGCGCATTATTACAACTGCGGTATAGCCAGCGAAGATACCAACTATTGGAAATGAAACATCTATACCACCACTAATAATTACAATTAATACACCTAGCGCAAAAATAAGTTGAACAAAGGAAGATCGTAAGATGTCAAAAAGGTTTGCTATCGTAAAGAATTCTGGACTTTTTGAGCCGATTACCAGTGAAAAAACTATTATTGCAAATATTAATACAGTTTCATTGCGCCGTAATAATTTTCTAAAGTTCATATCAATTCAACTCCTTATATAAAGAAGCTTCATCAAGCTCTGATTCTAGAAATTCTTTAGATATTTTCCCATTCTTAATTACCAGTACTCGATGGCAAATTTGGATAAGTTCAGGAATATCATCTGAAACTACCAAGAATGACATTCCATTTTTTGCTCTATCCCTAATAATTTCTAATATCTCCCGCTTTGACCCGACGTCAACACCTACTGTTGGACCATTTAGAATCATTAAATGTGGATTCATGGCAAACCATTTTGCTAACACCACTCGCTGTTGATTTCCTCCAGATAAGGAAGTCACTGGATTTGATGGATTTTTAGTTTTAATTTTAAGATCTGAAACCCACTTATTACCAATTGCGGTTAGATTTTTTTTAGGTAATGAACCCCAGTTACTCTTATATCTATCAATACCAACGGCAACTAAGTTTCTTAATATCGATTGCTCTAAAAATAACCCTTGTGTTAAACGATCTGGAGGAACGTATCCAATTCCAGCATCTAGAGCCGCTTTAGCGGAATTTATGCTTAACTTAACTCCATTAACTGCTATCTCCCCTGAATCAACAAGATACTTCCCAAATATTGCCTCAGCTAACTCTGTACGACCAGATCCAAGCAAACCAGTAATACCTAAAATTTCTCCTGGCGCAACTGAAAATGAGATATCAGAAAATGTTGGCTTAGCAGTCAGATGAGATACCTCAACCACTTTTTGCTCACTTATTTTAAGATCTGGCGCAATTCGAGTTGTTAAAACATCATGACCTGTCATTGCTTGTGAAATTTCTCTTGCTCCAAAGTCTTTCATAGGTCCATCTGCTACTACTTCACCATTTCGAAGAACCGTAATCGTATTGCAAATTTCTTGGATCTCATCAATCTTATGACTTACAAAAACGGTTGCTACTCCACGTGCTTTTATTTGATTAATAACCTCAAATAAACGGGTAATTTCTTTTCTTGTTAAAGCCGTTGTTGGTTCATCCATAAACAACATTTTTACGCCTAGATTAGTAGCTCTGGCAATTGCAATTAACTGCTTTGAGGCTATTGAGATATCAGAAACTGGAAGATTAAAATCAATATCTACGCCAATTAGTTCAAGTGCGCTCTGAGCAATTTTCTTAGTTTCACGCTTACTTATAAATTTTGAATTCTCATATATAAATGTTGGTAAGGCTATATTTTCAGCCGCAGTCAGATTTGGTAGTAATGAAAAATCTTGAAATATTACCTGTACTCCCTCTTGCACTGCTTGCCTTGGTGAAAGTTGATTAAATTCTTTTCTATCTAAGCGGATTAAACCAGAATCGGGGGCGTGGACACCTGACATAATCTTAATTAATGTTGATTTGCCTGAGCCGTTTTCACCAGCGAGGCAGTGGACTTCACTGCTTGAAACTGACATCGAAACATTTGAGAGCGCTTTAGCCCCACCAAAACTTTTTGTAATATTTTTAACGCTGTAGTTAAGGCTTTCTGTACTAACCATTTAGTAAATAAACCCCTCTAATAAGTTAGTTAAATATAATTCAATATTATTACTACTTTAACAAATTGTTAATACCTTATTAACGAAAGTGGGGCACGGAAACCGTGCCCCACTTTCTTCCCAATGGGAATGTCCAATATTTTATATATTATATTGGCTTGCGTTATCTTTATCGACAATTACCCAAGCAGCTCCATTGAAGCTCTTTGGATTTGTAGCGCTAACAGTGATTGCTTCATAGCCTGGTACGCCAAGATCCATACCTGCAGTGATCTTCTCGCCCTTGCCTAGAATTTCAAGCATATTTAGCATCGCTTTGCCTGCAAGTGCTGAATCCCAGAAGAAGATCTTGTCGATCGCTCCGGTGTCAAGCAACTTAGTTGTCATAGAAGGAATTGAAGTTCCCATTACGCAGACCTTGTCATTTAGACCAAGCTCTTCAACTGCGCGGCCAATTCCAACTACATCATTTGCTGATGATCCTTGGAAGCCCTTTAGGTCAGGGTATTTCTTCAATAGTTCCTTAGTCTTATTGTATGCAACATCTGCATCTTCTTTAGACTCAATTGGATTCTCTACGCGCTTAATATTTGGATACTTAGCATCTAGTTGAGCCTTTGCGCCGGCAACCCACTCGTTATGGCTTCCGTTTGTCAAAGTACCAACAAATGCTACGTACTTACCAGCAGATCCCATACAGGTAGCTAGGTTATCCATTATTACTGCACCGTATGCAGCGTTCTCAAATGCTTCGATGTTTGCATCAGCATTTTTAGTTCCGCCTGCTTCGTGAGTAACAACAAAAATTCCAGCATCTTTAGCCTTTTGAATTACACCATCAATAGATGCAACGTCATTTGGAACAATTCCAATGCCAGTAACTTTTTGTGCAATTAAATCTTCAACCATCTTTGATTGTTTTTCAGGTGAAGCATCTGTTGCACCAGTCATGCTGGCATCAATTTCATTTTCGCCAGACCACTCTAAAATTCCCTTTTCCATATTGTCGAACCAGCCAACGCCGATCAACTTAACGGATACTACGTAGCGCTTATCTGATGCACTATCGCCAGATGATGAGCAACCACTTACTGTGAGGGCAAGTGCTGCAGTCGCTGCAACAATTGCAATCAGCTTTGATTTTTTCATTGTTCTCCTCGGTTTTTCGTTCCTTTAATGGGGATCAGAAATTGACCTCCATAGGTGAAGAGAATATATTTGTTTGATAGGGTATTGGTCAATAGTCCATTAAATTGCATAAATTTAATGTGACAATTTTGTTATAAACTCTTGTTTGACCTAGGGAAAGGCTAAATATATGCAGAAAATCATTAACACTCCGAAAGAGTTCGTAAATGAGATGCTGGATGGAATTCTCCAGGCTTACCCCACCCAACTAAAGTCTGTAGAGGGTGATACGCATGCTTTAGTGCGAGCTGATGCACCGGTTGCAAAGAAAGTTGGCATTACTACTGGTGGAGGATCAGGGCACTTGCCACTATTTCTTGGCTATGTTGGTAAAGGTTTATTAGATGGTGTTGCGGTTGGTGATGTTTTTCAAAGTCCTACCGCCGAGCAAATGTTGGCAGTAACTAAGCAAGTTAATTCAGGAGCCGGTGTTCTTTATATTTACGGAAACTACGGCGGAGATGTAATGAACTTTGACTTTGCAGCTGAGATGGCAGCAGCTGAAGGAATTAGAGTTGAGACAATACTTGGTGCAGATGATGTTGCGTCAGCTCCAAAAGGTGAGGAGTCTCGCCGACGAGGTATTGCTGGAATATTCTTTTTATACAAAGTTGCAGGCGCTGCTGCAGCAGCTGGTAAATCTTTAGATGAGGTCGTAGCTGTTACAAGAAAGGCTGCTGCCCAAACTAGAACTATGGGAGTTGCACTAAGCCCAGTAACTCTGCCAACTGTTGGGCACCCAACTTTTGAGGTTAAGCCTGGTGAGATGGAAATTGGCATGGGTATTCATGGTGAGCCTGGAATAAAGAAAACTAAGTTAGAAAGTGCTGATCAGATAACTGAACAACTAGTTTCAGCGATTAAAGATGATTTAGATTTAAAGTCTGGTGACAAAGTTTGTGTCTTAGTGAATAGTCTTGGCGCTACACCACCTGAAGAACTTTATATTATGTATCGACATGCTAAGAAAGTATTAACTGGGTATGGTGTTAATGTGGCAAGAGTGCATGTTGGTGAGTTTGCAACATCACTTGAGATGGCTGGTGCTTCTATTTCAATAATTCGTGTAGATGATGAGCTACTCAGTTATATCAACGCACCTGCCCACACACCATTTTTTACTCAGGCATGAGTGAACTTTCAACTGCCTTAGAAAAAGTGGCGGTAGCCCTTGAATTAAATTCAAAAAAATTTGAAGATCTAGATGCCGCTGCAGGAGATGCTGATCTTGGCATCACTGCCAGAAAGATTGCAGAAGGAATAAGAGCAGCGAATGGCTTACTGACTGGAGATTTAAAATCTGATTTAATGTTGGTTGGTAAGGAAATCTCTAAATTTGCATCCTCAACATTTGGTACTTTATTTGCTACCGGTTTTATTAGAGCATCCGCTGCTGTTTCTGTCGATGATGATGCGTTAACTAATACTCGAAAATCTTTTCAAGCAGCTTTTGATGGAATCTCAGCAAGAGGTAAGGCCGCACTTGGCGAACGAACATTACTTGACGCACTTCATCCTGCAATTGAAGCTTTAAATTCTGCTAAAGATTTAAAATCTGGTTTATCTCAAGCCGCAATTGCCGCAAGATCTGGTGCAACTGCAACTGCAAATATGATGCCAAAACATGGCCGAGCCGGTTGGATTGGTGAACGTGCTAAAGGTATTGAAGATGCGGGTGCAAATGTAATTGCAGTTGTATTTGAGGCACTTAAATAATCTTTAGTTAGCTACTTAACCTCATCTTGAGCCCGGCTTATCGCTGTGAGATGTAAACAGGGATTAGTAAAATTAAGATGACAACTGTTGCCACCACATTAACCACACTTGCCTGATTAGGACGTGGCATCTCTTTTAAGATCCAAGTGGAAAATATCAACACCAGCAGGTGCGGTAAAGATTGTTACCACTACTTCATCAAAGCTGAGCGGAAAATTCACCTACTTAAACTGCTTAGTAGTTGCTTAAAGTAATTTAACTAACACTTATAAGGTAGGTCATCTGTTCTAGACTACGCAGATGATCTACCTGCTTTTAATCTCACTACTTACCTCAATTTTATCTGCTGCCACCGCAAATAGTGCGCCCCTGCCTAATCTACAAATTAGATCAGATGAGATTAAAACAGCTACCACCTCAGGTGGGAATATGCGCGGACCCGCACTTGCTGTGTTAGCAAATGATGATCTACTTCTAGGTGGTGGTAAGACAGGTGGTGAGTTATTTTTATATAATTTAGCAACTAAACAGCTAACTAAGTTAGGCGCAGTAATTGCTGCGAACAGAAGAAATGATGACTCAAGATTTGCTATCAATGATATTGCAGTCTTATCTGAAACGCAGAGCAGTGCAAATCTACTTGTTTCCTACCCACGACTGGGTTCACAGAAAAATTGTGTTGAAATTGTTGTTGAAAATATAAATTATGATCGAGTTAATCAAAAAATTAAGCGAGTTAAGAATTGGTTAGTTACAAAGCCATGTGTGCCAATCTCAGCTGTGCAACACACCTCCGGTAGATTTGCAGTGATTGATAAAAAATCTGCTTATGTGACTATTGGTGATTTAGGTTATCCACAAATATCAAATCGAAGTAAGCGAGGAGATTTAGGATCAATCTTTAAATTAAGTAGTAATTCGATAACTAAAATCTCTCAGGGTCATAGAAATGCGCAAGGAATTCTTTTATATAACGGTAAAGATTTATTAGCCACTGAGCAGGGCCCACGTGGTGGGGATGAACTTAATTTAATTAAAGCCGGAGCTGATTACGGCTGGCCATTTGTTAGCTACGGACAGCCTTATGGCTCAGGTGATTATGTTAAGCCGACAAAATCTGGCACGCATATTGGATATGAAGAGCCACTTAAATATTGGGTGCCATCAATTGCAATAACTGAGTTGGTGCAACTACCTAAGAGTGGTTGGGCAGCGTGGAGTAATCAATTAGTTTCAGGATCACTTAAGGAGCAGGTCCTAGTTTTCATCTCACTAACTGATAATTTAACAATTACTGATACACAAAACTTTGATATTGGTGAGCGGATTAGAGATCTTGAAGTTTTAAATTCTGGGCAATTAGTTGCTACAACCGATAGTGGAAAGTTGTTAATTCTTAACTTAAAAGAATAAGCCCAGCTACTTACTTAACTTCATCTTGAGCCCGGCTTAATCGCTGTGAGATGTAAACAGGGATTAGTGAAATTAAGATGACAACTGTTGCTACAACATTAACCACACTCGCCTGATTAGGACGTGACATCTCTTTTAAGATCCAAAGTGGCAAGGTGTCAACACCAGGAGGTGCGGTAAAGATTGTTACTACTACCTCATCAAAGCTGAGCGCAAAGGCAAGTAAAGCACCTGCAACAAATGCAGTTCTAAATTGAGGAAAGGTAACTAATCTAAATGTTTGCCATAGCCCAGCACCTAAATCTGCTGAAGCCTCTTGTAGTGAGGGATTCATGCGCTTTAATCTTGCAAATACATTATTAAATACCATCACAATACAAAAGGTAGCATGAGCAACAATCATGCCAAAGTAGCCAATATTAAAACCGGCTGGAGATAAAAAAGTATTGTAGGTATTACTAAATGCCACACCTGTTACAACACCAGGGAGTGCGATTGGTAGTACTACTAAAAGGTTAACTGTGCCCTTACCAAAAAAATCAAAGCCCTTTAAAGCAAAGGCTACTAATGTGCCCAAGATAGAGGCAATAATCATTGAGCCGGTTGCAACTACTAGTGAGTTTAATAGTGCGGTGCGTATTGGTTCATAGGTAGATGCAAACTCCCACCACTTAAAAGAGAAGCCTTGAATTGGCCAACTTGAGATGTTTGATTGATTAAATGAGTTTAAGACCAGTACTAAAAGTGGCACATACATAAAGATTAAAATAAAACCAACTAATGCAATTAAAATTCCTCTACTTAAAGCAGATAGTCGCAGCATAATTACATCCGCTCTAATGATCCGGTGCGACGAGCAACCATGAGGTAGATAACTACAAATGCGATTGGCACCATTGAAAAGGCTGCTGCCACAGGTGGATTTAAATTGATATTAGCTGCAATTATTGAACCAATCATCTGGGTAGAGCCCCCAGTAAATTTAGCTGCTATGTAATCTCCTAAACTTAGGGAAAATGTGAAAACTGAGCCGGCAATTACTGCTGGCACGATTAACGGTAGAACTACTCGATAGATCGTGGTGAAGCCCTTAGCACCCATATCACTTGATGCATCAAAAAGATTAGGTGGAATTTGCCTAATAGCAGTAAAGACAGGGAGCGCCATATAGGGAAACCAAAGATAGGTAAGAGTTAAAATCACAATTGGTATCGAAAAAGTTGGACCAGATAAACCAAATGGTGCAAGTGCCCAATTAAAAAATCCTTGCTCAGTAAATACCAAGCGCATCGCAATAATTTTAACTAAGTAACCAGCCCATAACGGCAAGGTAATTGCCACAGCCAAGGCGTTTCTCACCCAAGGGCGCGCAATTTTTGCCATATAAATTCCAAGAGGTATTGCAAATAAAACTGATAAGGCTGTAACAGCTAGTGCTATTAATAAAGTTCTAATTGAAGTTGAAATATAAGCTGGAACGGTAAAGATTGAAACAAAATTTTCTAAGGTAAAGCCAACAATTACCTTTGAGGTAAAGGGATCAACAAACCAAAAGGCGGTTATTAATAATAAAAATAAGGAGAGGATATATACGCCCACAATCCAAAACATTGGCAGGGCGAGAAGGGAAAATAATCTGAGTTTGGCACGTTTATATAAATAAGCAGAGATTGGCCTACTGCCAGCTTTGCTTGTAATTGTGCTCATCTCTACCTAACTATTTATAAAAGAATGAGGGGATTAATTTCTTAAATCCCCTCATTCTTTACTTACTTGTTATACCTACTGATTAACCTTTTACCGTTAACCAAGCATTGGTCCATTCCTGGAAGCTGGTGCACTTAACATCTTTGCGACCATCAACACAGGTTTCAATTGGAGTTGTCCAAGGCCATACCTTCTTGAAGAACTCCTCATCCTCAGCAGCAAACTCATCACAGTGAGCTTGCGCAGTTGGACTGGACTTACAGAATGCAACGTTCGCTGGTGCCATACCAAAGTTCATGGCAATAGCGCCGTTAACTGAAGATGTGCTGGTGTAATCCATCCATGCATATGCACAGTTAGTGTTCTTAGTCTTTGAGCTAACCAACCAAGAGTCATACCAACCAGTTGAACCTTCTATTGGAAGTGTGGTCTTAATGTTTGGCTTGCCAGCAAACTTACGAAGAATTTCCCAAGATGTGCCGACAACTGTATTGCCGCCAACAAATGAGGTTATTTGCGCTACTGCATCTGACCAGTACTCGCCAATAATCGTATTTTGTTGCTTAAGCAATGCAATTGCTGCATCTAATTGAGTCTTATCTAGAGCATAAGGATTCTTAATTCCTAGCTCAGGATTGTGATGCATCAAGTACACAGCAGCATCTGCGATGTAAATTGGTGCGTCATATGCTGTGATCTTGCCTTTGTATGGGCTATCTGTCTCCCAAACAACATCCCAGCTAGCAGGTGCTCCCTTAGTTATGTCATCGTTGTACTGAAGAAGATTTGCACCTCTACCAATTGGTACACCGTATGGCTTGCCATTTACAGTGTCATAGATGTTATTGCGCATTCCTGTTGCAATCTCATCACCAAAGTTTGGAATTAATTCAACATTAAGTGGTTGAACATCTCCACCTACGATTAAACGTAGTGCGGCATCACCTGAAGCTGAAACAATGTCATATTGACCTGTTCGCATCAAGGTAACCATTTCATCACTTGTTCCAGCTACGCGTGGCTTAACCTTGCAACCAGTATCTGCTTCAAACTTATTGGTCCACTTTGGATCAACAAAGCCAGCCCAGTTAACAATATTTAATTCACCTTCGAAATCGCCCATCGATTCATGCATAGGAATATCTGGCACTTCAATCTTCACACCGGATGCATCATTACTTGATGAACAACTAGTGAGAATCATCGCCGATACCGCCAATAGGCTAAGTACTGAGAGTTTCTTACCCTTCATTTAGATTCCTTTCACTCGACTATTTTTAGTCTTATTAGGTTGGTATTACTGCCGAGTGGTCGCTTTTCCAAACGGCACCAACCCGATCGCCAGTTTCAAATCGATTGATCTGATCTGGCAATTCTTCATTTAATCTGGTGGCAATTACTCTCTGCCCAGATTGTGTTTGGATTAAGTAAATTGTGGTTGCCCCAATATAAGAGGACTCAATAATGCTTCCTACTACTCCGCTTTCACCCACTTTTAACTTGGTATCTGCTGGAACTAGTTTAATTCGCTCTGGCCTGATGTTGACCATAGTTGAGCTGCCAAAGATTACTTTGGCATCATCGCCTGAAAATATATTTGAAACACCTAAGAAACTTGCCACAAACTTTGTTTGCGGTCTTTCATAAACCTCTGCTGGTGTGCCAACTTGCTCAATTGATCCTTCATTAAAGACTGCAATCCGATCACTCATCCGCATTGCCTCTTCTTGATCATGGGTAACAAAAATAAAAGTAATTCCGGCTTCACGCTGAATACGCTTTAACTCAACCTGCATTTCCTCACGCAGCTGCTTATCTAAGGCGCCAAGTGGTTCATCTAGAAGTAATACCTTTGGCCTAAGAACTAAAGCTCTTGCTAATGCAATACGTTGGCGCTGCCCACCTGATAATTGGTGTGGTAATCGCTGAGATAGATGTGAAAGTTTTACGGAATCAATTGCTGCAAGTGCTTGCTTTGCTCGCTCAGGCTTTGCAACTTTTCTAGTGCGAAGGCCATACTCAACATTTTCTTGAATGCTCATATGAGGAAATAATGCGTAATCTTGAAAAACTGTATTTACTGGGCGATCAAAGGGCGCTAAATCTGTGACATCTTGTGACTCGATCATAATTTTTCCCGAGCTAGCATTTTCAAAACCTGCGATTAATCTAAGAACTGTTGTCTTGCCAGAACCAGATGGGCCAAGCATTGAGAAAAATTCGCCAGCATTAACATCTAAATCTAAATTAGCGACAGCATGGACTTCATCAAAGAACTTATTTACGCCGCGAAGTGAAACTAAACCTGTGCTCAAGAATTGACCCCTTTGTCGGCGCCGCTGATTTGGTTGAGCCTAAACTACTCGCTTAGATATTTAATGGAAAGGCACAGCTAAGGCTAAATTACATAAAAGTTATAGAAAAAGCATAAATATAAGCGCTACTAACTCTTAATCCGCTCCCCAGTTGGATCAAAGAGTGGCTCGGCCATAATTATTGCTACTTTTTTAACCCCAAACATCTCAACCTCAACAGATGTACCGGGGCTGGTGTGTTCTGTCGGCAAGTATGCGTAGGCAATTGCTTTATTTAAGGTGTAACCCTGACCAGCTGATTTAACTCTGCCGACTACTTTGTTGTTAATAAAGATTGGCTCATTACCCATTGCCACATCTTTGATATCAGTGAAGGTAAGTGCGGTTAATTTTCTACTTAACTTATCTTTGATCGCATCTAAACTAGCCTTACCAATAAAATTATCTTTTTTAGATGAGACCGCAAAGCCAAGGCCTGCCTCATAAGGATTTGTTTCAGTATTTATCTCACCAGCCCACGCGCGATAGCCCTTCTCAAGTCGTAGTGATTCAATAGCTCGATAACCACATGGCCTAATGCCTAAATCACGACCAGCATCAAGTAGTGCGAGCCAAATGCTTAAACCATCTTTTACTGGAATATATAACTCCCAACCTAACTCACCAACATAGGTAATTCGAGTTGCCCGTAATGAAATATCTTTTATTTTTATCATCTTGGAGTTCATAAAACCAAAGGCCTGATTTGATAGATCAAAATCTGTTACTTTCTGTAATATCTTTCTAGCATTTGGTCCCCAAATTCCAAAACATGCTAACTCTTTGGTGATATCACTTATCTCTACTTGATCAAAGTTATTCTCACGCATCTGCTTTTCAAGCCAGCCCTTATCATGATTTAAAAAGGCGGTGCCGGTAATAATTAGAAACTCACTATCTGCTACTTGTGTAATGGTGTAGTCAGAGACTATGCCACCTTTTTTATTAAGTACTTGGGTATAGGTAGTCTTATCAACACCTTTTACAACATTATTTGCACAAATTAGATTTAAAAACTCACCTGCTCGCGCGCCCCTTACCTTTATCTTGGCAAAGCTTGATTCATCAAATAGGCCTGCGCTATTTCTAGTGGCATGGTGTTCTAATGCAACAGCTGCGCTCCAATGCTTTCCAACCCAACCATTTGGCTGAAGGCTTTGATCTAAATCTTTCTCAGTTGCCTTTAAATAGTAATTAACTCTCTCCCAGGCAGCTTTCTCACCAAAGATGGCGCCATTTTCTTTATGCCAATTATAAATTGGAGATTTATTCTCACCGCGAGCGCTAGCGCGCTCCTCCCCTGGATAATGAATATCGTAATAAGCCTCATAGTTTTCTTTAACACGCTCTAATGTGAACTTAGGTGATTTATAAGCATCTGAGAATCTTTTAATATCCATATGCCAAAGATCCATCGTTGGCTCACCAGCTATTACCCATTCAGCAACTACCTTGCCAATCCCGCCAGCTCCGGCAATTCCATGAGCACAAAATCCGGCTGCAACATAAAAACCACCAACTGATGTTTCACCTAAACAAAACTCATTATCTGGTGTGAAGCCCTCTGGTCCATTAATAAAGTTTTTAAGTCCCACCTCACCCATAACTGGCACACGCTTAGCTGCATTTTCAGCAATCTCTTCAAAGCGATCCCACTCATCCGGTAGTAACTTAGAGTTAAAATCTGCTGGAATTTGATCAAATGAGTTGGCAGATGCTGTGAAAGGTTTTGAATTACGTTCATATCCACCCATAACTAAACCTTTAACCTCTTGGCGGAAGTAGATTAAATTATCGGGGTCCCGAAGTGAGGGCAAAAACTTCACCTCATCTGGGATAAAGTTTTCAGTAATTAAGTATTGATGACTCATTGGAATAATTGGAATTCGAACATCTACTAATCGGCCAATCTCTGCGGCAAACATTCCGCCACAATTTATAACAATCTCACACTGGATCTCACCTTTATCTGTTGTTACTGAGGCAATGCGATTATCTTTGGTATTAATTGATAGCACTCTGGTGTGGGTAAAGATTTTAACCCCACCACGCCTAGCCCCTGCTGCTAGTGCGCCAGTTAATGAAGATGGATCCACTTGACCATCAGAGGCCATATAGCAACCACCAACTACCCCATCTAAATTAATTAGTGGAAATAAATCTTTAATCTGATCATTAGATATCTCAACTAGATCTAAGCCAAATGTTTTAGCCCAGCCAATTTGGCGCCTGATCTCAGCCATCCGCTCATTACTAGATGCAATTTTAATTGAACCACACTCTCGCCATGAGGCTGGCGTTTCACTTTTTTCTAACTCTCGGTATAACTCAACTGAGTACATATTCATTTTTGTAAGGGTTGGATCAGCACGTAGTTGTCCAACTAAACCTGCTGAGTGAAAAGTTGAGCCACTAGTTAGATCAGAGCGATCAAGTAAGACCACATCTTTTTCACCAAACTTAGCCAGGTGATATGCAACTGATGTGCCACCAACGCCACCACCTATTACAACAATTTTGGCCCTAGTAGGTAACACTTGTGTGCTCATCATCCAACTGTATCCTTTCTCTGTGAGCTCCTCTAGTAATGATTTTAGTGATCTACTAAACCAAGTACCAAGGCTGCTTACTCGAAGTTCAGTAGATGAGTTATCTGGTGGCCTAACTAATCGAAACTTAAAGATCACTACCCCAAATGGTGATTTTGTTGCCCGCATCTCAAGTAATAAATCAGCTCTGTTATCAATTGATCGAAATGCTGAGTATGAAAACTCAAAGATTGCTGCTGATATCGGTATTGGCGCCCCTGTCTATGACTTTCTGCCCCAGTCAGGTTTGTTAGTAATTGGTTATCTACCTGGGAAAACATTTAATAGCCATGATGTGGCAAATAACCTGGGAAGAGTTGCCAAAAGTGTTAAGCAACTACATAGCGCAAAAGCATTTGTTAGTGATTTTGATATGTTTGTAATTCAGCAAAATTACTTAAAGATTGTAAGTGAGCGTGGTTTTAAAATGCCTGATAATTACTTAGATTATGCAGATTCAGTTAATCAGATGAAAAAGGCGCTTGCCATCTTAGATGAGGGCAAAGTGGCATGTAATAATGATCTATTAGCAGCAAACTTTATTGATGATGGCCAGAAAATCTGGCTAATAGATTATGAGTACTCTGGTAATAATGACGCCTGCTTTGAGCTTGGCAATATATATAGTGAATCTAATCTTTCTTATGATCAACTAATTGAGTTAGTAGATAGTTACTACGGCAAACACCGACCTGAAAAAGTAGCTAGAGCTTGGCTATACGCCCTCCTTGCCCGCTATGGCTGGACATTATGGGCATCTATTCAAAACTCAGTCTCCGATATTGATTTTAATTTTTGGGATTGGGGAATGCAAAAGTATGAGGTTGCGATGAAAGATTTTAAGTCAGTTGAGTTTAAAAACGCATTAAATACAGTTACACAAAAATCTTAAAGCTGGCAAGATTTGTTACTTATTCACCCTTAGCTGCTGCGATAACTTGCGCTAACGTGAAAGCACCGGTGTAGAGCGCTTTACCAATAATCACAGCCTCTACTCCTTGATCAGTTAGTTGCATGAGCGCTTTAACATCACTTAAGGATGAAATGCCACCACTTGCCACAATTGGTGTTTTAGTAAAGCTAGTTACCTCTTTAAGTAACTCTAGATTTGGACCAGTTAATGTGCCATCACGATCTACATCAGTTAATACATACCTGGCACAGCCTGCCTTATCTAATCGAGTGATCATCTGAAATAAATCACCACTACTTTTTGTGCCACCTCTAGCGGATAAAACTCTTCCCATCACATCTAGTGAAACCGCGATTTTATTGCCATGCTTTTTTATCACCGATTCAACCCACTCTGGATTATCTAACGCAGAAGTTCCTAAATTAATCCGGTGAGCGCCAGTAGAAAGGGCTCTATTTAAACTTTCACCATCTTTAATCCCACCTGATAACTGAATTTTAATATCAACACTTTTAATTACTGAATCTATTATTTCAAAGTTATTGCCCAATCCAAAGGCGGCATCAAGATCTACTAAGTGAATCCAGCTAACACCAGAAGATGTGAACTCAGCGGCAACTTCAAGTGGGTCGCCATATTCACTTTGCTTATCAAGCTCACCCTTAGCAAGCCTGATTGCAACGCCATCTTTAACATCAATTGCTGGCAGTATCTCTAAAGCTTTCATAAATTACTTACTCAATCCTTCGATAAACCAAGCCCAGCCTGATCTGGTTATTAACTTTTAAAGATTTTGTTCTTACCAACCATATTTTCATCACTTAACTATATTATTTAATCAATATTTAAATAACCAAATTAGTGCTGGCTATTTAAAACGAGTAAGTAGTTCATTATGTAGCAGAGTATTTGATGAGATCGCACCCGGACCACCTACTCCATCTACTCCCTTTAGATTAGTAAAGGAGCCACCCGCCTCTTTGATAATCAAATAAAGGGCGGCCATATCCCAGAGTGCAAGCTTTGGTTCAATGGCTATATCAACTGCGCCCTCAGCTACCAACATATGACCCCAAAAATCTCCAAAGCCGCGGCTTCGCCAAACATCATTTGTTAACTTTAAAAACTTATCGTAATAATCTTCCCAATGATCCTTTTTAATCACTTCAGCAAATGCAAAGCTAGCATCACTTATTTTACTGACCGCACTTACTTTTAACTTTCTCTTCTCTTCTTTTCCTAAAATATTTTCTAAAACGTAGGCACCCTCACCCTTGCTGGCATACCAACGTCGATTTATTGCTGGGGCTGAGACAACTGTGCAGGTGATCTCATTATTTTGGCGAAGAGCAATTAAGGTAGCCCAGATTGGAACACCTCTAATATAATTTTTAGTGCCATCAATTGGATCTAAAATCCATTCTCGATTATTAGTTGATACCTTATTTTCAAACTCTTCCCCAATTACGCCATCTTCAGGACTTAACTTAAGTAGGTGCTCGCGGATTAATTGTTCAATTTTTTTATCAGCATCAGATACTGGAGTTAAATCAGGTTTTGAATCAATTACCAAATCATTAGCTCTAAATCTTGCAAGTGATACCTGATCGGCGATATCTGCCAACTGTTGGGCCAAGGTCAGATCATTCATCTGAGTAGTTTAGCCACCACACCTAGGTGGGGTAAAAAGGTGGTGTATTTCATCATAATTTGCCAGAATTTAATTGCCCAATAACCTCAGACATTTATTTGCCGTGTATATTAGAAACACAAGGTAGCAAACTTTGCAACCTGAAATTGGAGAAAATAAATGAACGAGAAAGACCTAATTAAACTTTGGAATGAAAAACGTTCCCAAATCATCACTGCTCAGATTGCTCCGACCTTGATGTTAATCGGTGTATTTGTTTTAGCAGGATTTGATAAGTTTGCAACCGCATCAGATGGCGCTAAATACCTAGCAGTTGGTGTTGCGGCAGTAACTGGTATCTTGGCAATAATTAGCCAATACGCAGCAGTGCGCGAAGGTGAAGCATTAGTTGAAGATCTTAGTAAGATTGCAAGTAAATCAGCATTAGGAAAGAAGATTGCTGAATCTCGCGGCCTACTATCACTATCTGCAATCGCAATCGTTGGTAGCGGTGTGGCAATATTCGCATTAGTAGTTTGGGCAGTACTAGGTTAAATATGGAAATCGGGTTTGTACTAATTGCACTTTTTGCAGCATCTGTACTAACTCTGATCTTTCGTTATGAGTCAAACAAAAAAAGAAACCGCCCTCGGCTAACAGGCCGGGGCGGTGACTTTGAAAGCTAATCTATTTTTTAGAACCTCTAAGGGCTGATTTAGATAAGAAGAAAGCAAATACTAAAGCAACCACAATGCCGGCATTAAGCCCCATCTCATAAATTGCCCGTCTAAACGCCTCATCACTTTTACCGGATTCAAGAGTAAGGGATGCACCCACAGTTAATATGTGTCGAACAGCTGCAATCACACCGATAATTAAAAACTTATCTAGTTGATAAACACCATCAGTAAAGCGTGAGATTACTGTACGTAGAATTTCTAAAATAATAACAATAAATAAAATGTCATTAACTCCCTGAATCATTCCATTAGGAAAGAAGGGTGCTGTTTGGATGAGCCGCTTGATGCTAAAGAAGAAAGCTCCGACACCAATAGCAAGTAGGGCAATCGCTAGGATCGCATGAAATGCATCCTCAATTAAATCCACATACTTAACCGGTATTACTGAGGTTTCAAATCCAGATTGACTCTTTTGCTCGTCTTTACTTTTCTTAATTTCAGCCATACACAAATTATATACTAATTAAGTCAACTTCTATTGAATATACCAAGCATCAAGGGCGTGAGGGTTTTGAGTTAAACTGAGCACCTAATGAAGTTAAAAAAACTGATATCAACTTGCCTAGCTTTAGTTCTGCTATCTGCATGTTCTACTAGCTCACCTTTTAAATCACTTACAGCAGGTGCCTGTAGTGGTGAGCAAAAGCAGTTAGTTGATGATCACATTAGCTCTCAAATATCTGCAATATCTAAACAAGATTGGCCACTTGCCTATAGCTTTGCTGCTAAATCATTTCAAGACTCGATTGATCTCACATCATTTGAAGTGATCATCACTGACTCATATTCATTCTTGATAGATAATCAAGGTATAACTTTTGGTGGGTGTGAGATAAAAGAGGACAAAATTTTTCAAGAGGTCACCGTTAATTCAAGTAATGGAAAAATAGATCTTTCTTATAGGTTATCTACAGTTGATGAGAAACTTGGAGTTGAGGCTGCTAATTTAGCTGAGCAATCAACTGCTCTTACAACTTAACCAACTACTGACTCAGTAACTATCCCTTTCTTTATAACTACCGTAACCCTATCTAGTCGGTAATCTTTAGTTAAAGCAAATAACTGATCATCTTCTTGGCCTACTCGATATCCCCAGCCTAATTTAGCTGCACAAGAGGTGGCAGCATCTTTTTTCATTCCAATTAATGTGGCTGCTTGGGCATTGGTAACTGTAGGTGTTTGCTGTTGCTCAATAGTTGGACAAATACTAGGCTGAAAAACTTGCCCAAAAGTTTCTTTACTTCCAGTTGATACCGTAATACTTGCTTTAGCCTTTGATTTAATTGAGAAGTTATAGATACCATCGAGTGCGGCACTAGAAAATCTAGCTAAGTACAAATAATTTGTTCGCCCATAGGGTTCATAAAACTTTGTTCGCTCAGTAAATTTAACAACACTCTTTGCGCCATCTGGTGCTGTAATTGTGACGGTAGGTAATTTATTAAGGGCCATTTTATTCTCAGGTGCTTTATCAATTATCAAGTATTCAAAATTTAGTAACTCACCTTGCTTAAGCGATGCTCTAAAGCCTCGCTCTTGATTTGCTTTGGTGAACTCTGCTCGTAGTGCAAATGAGATTGTGCCATCTACTAAAATCGGTCCCTGAGTAGCTCTTGTGTTTTTCAAACCTAGTTCAACTGGCTGATGAGCAGTAGCTAAGCCAGTATTAAATAGTGAGAATGCAGTCACTAGTGAAGCAAATGCCAACTTTTTCATTTGGTGATTTAAGCATATGGAACTTAAAAATTGGTTAGAAATCTTCAGATTTTCCCCCACGCCCTCTTGTTATTCATATTTATAGAGGTCTAGCCTTATTTCATGTATCAGCACGGGATTAAGAACACACTTAAAGCTGGCTCAATAGTCTTTGGTGCATCTGCGCTATTTCTTCTAATCGCACCCGCCTTATTTTTAGATCTACTCGGCGCTGATGATTCAAATTCTATGATCTGGGCGATGCGAATGATTGCAATAACTTTATTTGCTCTGGCTGGAAATATGTGGCAGAACTCAAAGTTAAATAATGCTTCATCATTAGGCTTTGTTGCAAAAGTGATGTTCATCGCAGCAGCTGGCCTTGGCTTTTTAACTATCTTTATACCGAATGAATTAACCCCATTTGCGATCGCTTATGCAATTATCGGCTTTGGCTTTTCTATCTCATACCTAGTAAATCTAATAAGAAATTAAGGCAGACGCCTAGAATTGCCCTATGCGGGCAAAGATTAAAAATGGCTTTGAGCCAAAAGTATGTGTCACATGTGGCCTCGCTTTTGAGTGGCGAAAAAAATGGGCAAAGAATTGGGAGCAGGTTAAGTACTGTAGTAAACGGTGTTCGGGTAAGAAATGAAGCAAATAATCTATGTCAGTCATGATCAATTAAATACAAAGTACGGTGCTCTTAAAAACGCTGATCCAAAAAATGATCTAATTGTTTTAGTTCAAAGTGATCGAATGGTCACTGGTGATCATTGGAACAAAATACGACTCTATTTTCTTATCTCAAGTGCTCTTCACTTTGCCGAAGAGCTAAAAGATGCTGGTTTTACAGTTATCTATCAAAAAGCTGGCACGACTGTTGATGGATTAAAAATAGTGCAAGGTAAGTATAAGAATCTGCCAATCACAGCCTGTGCGCCCTCATCATTTAGATTACACAAATCATTATCTGATTTTGGCGTTAAATTTGTTGAAAGTGATTTCTTTTTAACACCTAAATCATTATTTAAAGAGTGGGCAGATAATCAAAAAAGTTATCTAATGGAATCCTTTTATAGAAACCAACGGGTGCGGCTAAATATTTTGGTAGAAAAAGGTAAGCCAGTAGGTGGTGCTTGGAACTTTGATAAAGAAAATCGCTCACCACTTCCTAAGGGCTACAAATTTCCGCCATATTTAGATCACAAACCAGATGAGATTGATATTCAAGTTGCAAAGGAATTAGGTATTAAAACTAGTACTACCTGGGCAACAAACAGAGCTGGTGCTAAAAAAGTATTAAAAAACTTCCTAGATAATCACTTTAAAAGCTTTGGTCCTTATGAGGATGCCATGACTAGTGATAACTGGGCACTTCATCATTCACTGCTTAGTCCTTATATAAATAACGGCCTACTTCATCCAAGTGAAGTGATAGATGCAGCCGTTAAAAGGTTTGAAAAAGGTGATATTCCAATTGCATCAGCTGAAGGTTTTATCCGCCAGATTATTGGCTGGCGTGAGTATGTAAATGGAATGTATTGGTATTTAGGGCAGGATTACAAAGAAGGTAATCATTTAAATGCAAAGCGTGATCTCTTGCCTCTATTTACTGATCCAGATAAAACCAAAATGAATTGCATTAAAACTACCGTGTCAGATATTAATGAGCGTGCTTGGGTTGCCCATATCCCCCGTCTCATGCTGCTTAGTAATTTAGCTTTAATTACTGGAACTAATCCGCAGCAATTTCTGCAGTGGATGAGGCAGGTATTTATTGATGCTAGTGATTGGGTGATGGTGCCAAATGTAATTGGGATGGGTGTGCACGCAGATAATGGCGTGTTGATGACTAAGCCATATGCAGCAGGTGGGGCTTACATCTCAAAGATGAGTAATTACTGCAAAGGTTGTTTTTATGATCCAAAGCTTAGAGTTGGTGATAATGCCTGCCCATTTACAACTTTATATTGGGACTTTCTAGATAGAAATTTAGAAGAGTTTAAAGGCAATCACCGAATGAGTCAGCAATTATTTGGAATCGGCAGACTTAAAGATATGCCAGAGGTTAGGCAGCGAGCAGCTAAGGTTTTAGCGGGGTTGGAAAAGGGCGAGATTTAATCAATATTTTCAGAAATTAGTTAACCCTTTGTTCACAATGGGTTAACTAAGTAATTGAATCTATCTAAAAATTTCATATTTGTTAGCCTCCAGTTGGCGTTAAGTAATCATCTATTAACTAAAAAATTATTAAATACCCTCAACTTCCTCGCCATAAATAACTTCTAAAGGAGATATAGCTAAATGCTTAAAGTAAAAAAATCTAATTTACTGCTAGCCGCTTTGGTTGCCGCTTTAATTAGCTCAACTGTTCCGGCGAATGCAGCAGCTGGAATTACATATATGCAAGGGGCAAATGCTTCCGTCACACTTACCCCATTTGCCACCGCAGGTGATCGAATTGGTAATTACCTAATTGGTGGTATCCCAGATGGTATGGGCGTTATTCAAAGTGGAAATAAATTAAGAGTAGTAACAAATCATGAGTGGAGTAACAGCAATGCTGTTGCAGCTGCAAGAGCTTCAAGTGCTGGCTTAACTAATGGTTCATATGTTAGTGAAATGCATTATGACTTAAGTAAAAAAGAGATTGTTGCTGGCAAGGATTTCATGCAGTTTGTTGAGTGGTTTGATTACAAAGCACTTGACTACACCTATGAGCCAACTGCTCCGAAGGGTGCTGAAGCAAAAGATCAATACGGCAGCATTAATCACGCAACTCTAATGAATCGTTTCTGTTCATCAACACTTGCAGATGCTGGCACTTTTTATAGCAAGAGCGCCGGTATTGGTTACAAAGGTGCAGTTTATCTAACTGGTGAAGAGGGCGGAGATGAGTCCCGTGGCTTTGCTGGTAATGAAGAGGGAGATTTTGCGCAGATGCCAAGATTTGGACTTTCTGCTTGGGAAACATTTGTGCCAGCACCAACTACAACAAAGAGCACAGTGGTCTTTGGTAATGAGGATGGCTCTGCAATTGATAGCCAACTTTGGATGTATAAAGGCAATAAGCAAAAAGATGGTAGCTGGTATGAGCAGGCTGGACTTGCAAATGGTTCACTCTATGTTTTAGCAACTGATGTTGCTAATGACAATGAGTTCCGTGCAAAGTATGGCAAGGGCAAAGGCGCACCAATCTCATTTGAAAGCATTGATTGGAAAGTAAACGGCAAGACTCAAAATGCTCAGGCTAATAAGCTTGGTATGGAGCTAGCCCGCGTTGAAGACGGCCACTTTGATCCAAAGAAGCCAAATGATTACTACTTTGTAACTACTGAATCAAATAAGGATCCAAAGGCAACTGCGCCAAACCCAGCAACACCAACTGTTTCTCGTGATGGTGGAGCGCTATGGCGTCTGCGTCTTAAGGATGTTAATGATCCACTTAAGGGTGGCACATTAACGATGTTATTAGATGGCTCAGAGGCACCATATCTATCTAAGCCAGATAATATTGTTGTTGATGATCTTGGAAACATTTTAATCCAGGAGGATCCAGGTAATAACGCAGCGATTGCTCGAGTAGTTTCCTACCGAATCTCAGATGGCAAGTTAGCAACTGTTGCTCAATTCAAGTCTGAATACTTCACTACTGGTGCTACCGCTTTTATTACTCAAGATGAGGAATCAAGTGGAATTATCGATGTCACTAAGTATTTAAAGAGTGGCAGTAGTGATAAAGCTAAGTACTACATGCTAGTTGCGCAGATCCATGCAACCCCAGCAAAGTCACGACCAGACTTATCACCAACTCCTTTCGGAATTGAAAATGCCGTAGAGGGTGGTCAGTGGTATGTGATGAAGGTAAATAATTGGACAGAAATCTATTCATAAGATCTCTGTCTAACTAATAACATCCCTAGCCGGTACCCTTCCACTGGCTGGGGATGTTTTTTAATTTGAAATCTTCTGCCCTTCACACTTTTCTAGCAATTTAATGATTGCACCCTTTTCTGGCTGTGTTACCCAAAGGCCATACTTCGCTTTAACTGCAATTTGCCTTGCAACATAATCGCATCGGTAACTCTTAAGTGGTGGTAGCCATGTAGCAGCATCACCATCACCTTTTTGTCGATTTAACTTAGCATCAACTGCAATTAAGTTAAGTGGATCATTGGCAATTGCTGCTCGTTTCGTTTTATCAAAGTAGGCCGCCCCTGTTTGCCATGCATTAGATAAGGCCACCACATGATCAATATCGATCATTGATTTTGTACTACTAAATGCAATTACCTTGCCACTAAATGGATCTAATAATTGACCAGTTAATACTTTGCAATCACGAGTTCCGCCTTTAAAACTAATCTGAGTTAAGTCGCGTTTTAGGGTGTCATTTCTAGCATCACAGCCATTTCGGTCTGGATCTGACCAGTGTGGAAATTGGGATCTGGCATAACCAGTCTTTGCTGCTCTGCCCTTAACCTCAAGAGAGTTTAAAACCATCAGAGCATCTTGATCAGCCTGGGCAGTATTTGAAAGTGGCAGAGTTGTAAGTAGTAGGGCTAATACAACTATCCGTCTCATCTAGTAATACTCTTAGTAATGCTTACTTAAAGCAAGTATTTATACTGTAAAACTACCGAGAGTTTGATCAGTGGCATTTATAAACATGATTACATCAACTACTGCTGTGATCATTAGTGACTTAAAGATGATCCTATTAGGCGCAAATGAGGTGATAATTGCAAAAACTAGTCCAACTATAAGTAGTGGCATATTTGGATTAGCGTTATGAAGAATTAATGTAGCTGTAACTAGTAAGAGGCTAGTTATTATTCTTGAGCCCTTCTTACCAATCCGCTGAGGTAAGCCTTTAATTTTTGATGCTAAATCTTGATCAATATCCTTAAGCACATTAGCAAAGTGGGCAGCAACACCAAGGGATGCTGCTGCGGTGATAAACCAAAGCGGTGGCGTGCGATCTGTTGAAACTATTATGGATGAAACTAAGGCAGCAAAGGCAAGAGCGTATGGAATTGGTGAGAGCAGTGTGGATTTAAAGTAAAAGTTATAGCTAACTCCCATACCAACACCAAATAAATAAATCAGCCCGCCCTTAATACCAAGTGGGCCAAAAATATTTAACAAAATAGTGAAAGGTATAACAACTTTTATAGCTCTGCGTAGTTTAGTTGTCGTAAGTTCACCACTAACTAGTGGTTTAGATAATCGATTATGTTTTAGATCATCTGAGTAATCAATTAAATCATTGGTAAAGCCAACTAGTAATTGACCAAGAAATACCCCAATGGCTATTACAAATGCTGGTCCTTCCCACCAAAGTGAGGTGGTAAGTAGGTATGAAACTGTGGTGACTGCAATGGTGGGGCCAAAATGTGAAGCTTTAAGTAAAGCTAGCAAATTACTTCTTGCCAATAGCTTTCTTTAAATCCAAGTACTCACCGCATTTTAATCCACAAAGTTTTTCCAACTTTACTAGATTCTTTTTTGCAGCAGATACTTTATTGGTTAATACAAATAACTCACCTTGGTACTCAAGGGCGCCAAGATGATTTGGGTTTATCTTTAATGCTTTTTCATAGTATGTAGCAGCTGGTTTGTATTGCTTAAGTTTTCTAGAACTGTATCCAAGCAGGTTATTAACATCAGCATTATTTTTAAATTCAGAATCAATTACTTTTAGATCTGAGAGTGCTTGCTTAAAATTATTTGCATTAAGCAAAGTTGTTACCTTAGCTAACTCAGCATTTACTGTCTTAACAGCTGCCGGTGTTGGAGTCGGCGCAACTTGAGTTGGTGTTGGGGTTGGCGTAGGTGTTGGAGTTGCTACCGGAGCTGGGGCCGGGGCGGATCCACCTCCAGTATTTGCAGCATTAGCAGAAGGAGTAAGTGCAAGAAGTAGAGTGATAATTAAAGTTAGGCGCATAGGTAAATTTTACACTTCTTAGATTACAAAATTTACGAGCTTTGGTGTAACTGTGATCACTTTTTTAACCTGCATACCCATTAAGGCAGCTTTAATCTGAGAATTATCTGTTGCAAGCTTTTCTAGCTCATCCTGAGAGATATTAGGTGAGACCTCAATACGATCTTTAATCTTGCCATTTACCTGCAAGATTGCAATTACATTATCTGCGCCAAGCAATGATTTATCTACGACTGGCCAACCAGCATTAGCGATTGCTGGTTTATGTCCAAGGAACTCCCACATTTCCTCAGCTGTGTATGGAGCAACTAGGGATAGTGATAACGCGATTGCCTCTGCTGCCTCACGCACTGCTGCATCACCTGGACCAGCACCTGAATCAATTACTTTTCTTGTGGCATTTACTAACTCCATAATTCTGGCAATTACAACATTAAATCTAAATGATTCAACTGCTAATTCAATATCTGCAATCGCTTTATGAGTTACTTTTCTAAGCTCAAGATCACCCTTTTTAAAATCTATTCCAGGTTTACTAGTTACATCCTGGCTAATTCGCCAAGCACGATTTAAAAACTTTAATGAACCAGTGGGTGAAACATCTGACCAATCAATGTCATCTTCAGGTGGACCAGCAAATACTAATGAAACCCGAATTGCGTCCACACCATGCTTATCTAACTCATCAGATAACTTAACTAAATTTCCCCGGCTCTTACTCATTGCTGAGCCATCTTTTAAGACCATGCCTTGATTTAATAACCTAGTAAATGGTTCAGTAAATGAGAGCATGCCAAGATCATGTAATACTTTTGTGAAAAAGCGTGAATATAAAAGGTGCAAGATTGCATGAGTTACTCCACCAACATATTGATCAACTGGAAGCCAGGTCTCAACTGCTTTTTGATCAAATGCAACATCATGATTGTTAATTGATGTGTAACGAAGGAAGTACCAAGATGAATCCATGAATGTATCCATCGTGTCCGCATCTCGCTTAGCAGGAGCATTACATTTTGGACATTTAACATTTACCCAATCAGATGCTGCTCCTAGTGGAGATGATCCCTTTGGTTTTAGATCTAATCCCTTTACATCCGGTAATGCCACCGGTAGTTGATCTTGCGGTACAGGTACTAGTCCGCACTTATCGCAGTGCACAATTGGAATTGGTGTTCCCCAAAAACGTTGACGAGAGATTAACCAATCACGTAGTCGATAATTTTTAGTTGCTTTGCCAATCTTTTTACTCTCAATTTCTTTAATAATTTTTGCAATCGCTTCATCTTTGCCAAGTCCCGAGATTGATCCAGAGTTAATAACTTCACCATCTCCAGATGTTGCAATACCTGATGTATTTGGATCCTCTTGGCCGGTATTAATTACTACGCGTACTGGTAGCTTCATCGCTTTAGCAAAATCTAAATCTCTTTGATCATGTGCTGGAACAGCCATAATGGCGCCAGTTCCATAATCAGCTAATACATAATCTGATGCCCAGATTTGAATCTTCTCGTTATTTACTGGATTAATTGCATAGCGATTTAAAAATACGCCAGTTTTCACTCGATCAGTAGCAAGTCGGTCAATATCACTCGCTGCCTTAACAGTTTCTAAATACTTTTTAAACTCGGTTTCAACTGGTGTTCCTGCTACTAATTTTGCTGCTAACTCAGAATCTGCAGCAACGACCATAAAGGTTGCGCCATATAAAGTGTCAGGCCTTGTGGTGTAAACAGTTATTTTTTGATCCATTTCATCAACTGCGAACTCCACCTGCGCACCAGTTGATCTACCAATCCAGTTTCTTTGCATAAGTAATACTTTTTCAGGCCAAGCACCTTCTAGCTGCTCCATGTCATCAAGTAAGCGGTCTGCGTAATCAGTAATCTTTAAATACCATTGATTAAGCTTCTTCTTTGTTACCGCGCTATCGCATCTCTCACATAGACCTGCAACTACCTGTTCATTCGCTAATACAGTTTGGCAATCAGGACACCAGTTAACTGCTGAATCTTTGCGATAGGCCAAACCCTTTTCAAACATCTGAAGAAATAACCATTGATTCCATTTGTAATACTCAGGATCACATGTGTGAAGAACTCGATCCCAATCAAATGAGCAGGCATATCTGCGCATGGATGCTTTTTGCACATCAATATTTTCATAGGTCCAAGCTCTTGGATCAGCATCTCGTTTAATTGCAGCATTTTCGGCTGGCAAACCAAATGCGTCCCAACCAATTGGATGCATTACGTTAAAACCTTTTTGAATCCAATACCTTGCTATGACATCCCCTAATGCATATGCCTCAGCATGGCCCATATGTAAATCCCCTGATGGATAAGGAAACATATCTAAAATATATTTTTTAGGACGATTATCATCTGTCTTACCTGATTTAAATGGTTCTAGTTTGTCCCAAATCGGCAGCCATTTATCTTGAACCGCCTTAAAATCATAAGCCTGCGCCATAATTTAATTCCAACTAACTTTGGTTAATTCTTCACTTACCGTCCATAAATTCTTCGCTAATACTTGATCATAAGCAAGCGCCCTAGCCCGAGTTAGCTTTGGAGTTCCGCGCATCTCAAGAAATCCATTTGGTCCAATAAAACTAGCGCCAATTAACCCTGGGTAAACACAGGCGGCCAGAGTTGGTAGCGCCCCTTGCTTTGCAGGCTGGGCTAATACCTTATTAATTGCCATTGTTACTTTTTCTTCCATCGCAGCACCACGCATCTGTGAAGCAACTGCTTGCAAATTGGTATCTGAGTAACCAGGGTGGACTGCAATAGGAATAAATGACCACTTATTTGTAATTCTAAGCCGCTCAAGTTCTGCAACAAATAAAAGATTGGCTAATTTAGTTGAACCATATACTGGCCATTTTTGATACTTACCAATTCCAAGACACATATTATTAATGCTATCAATACTGTTATCACCAAAATTTCCCATTTTATGGGCAAAGCTTGAGACTACAACTAGTCGATCTTTAATTTGATTTTTAATTAGTCCAGCAAAAGCAAAATGACCTAAGTGATTTGTGCCCATCTGAAGCTCAAAACCATCTGTTGTTTTCATAAATGGAGTAGCCATTACGCCAGCATTTAAAACTACAACATCAAATGCTCTATCTACTCTAGCTGCTGCTTTTCTTACTGAATCTAAATCAGTTAAATCCATCAATAAATAATCAACTAATCCTGGGCCTATCTTTTTAATGGCTTCGCGAGCTTTTTCAACACTTCGCGCTGTTATTACTACCTGAGCATTTCGCCTTGCTAACTCAGATGCAGCAGCTAAGCCAATACCTGAAGTTGCACCTGTTATTAGAAATCTTTTTCCAGTTAAATCTGGGATATCAGTGGCAGTCCAGTTATCTGGAATTGCTATTGCATTTGACACCGATGCTCCTTAATTTTAAATAGTTTTTAAGTGGAGCTGAGGGGATTTGAACCCCTGACCCCTTGCATGCCATGCAAGTGCGCTACCAGCTGCGCCACAGCCCCGCTATTTCAAACGAGTGCCAACCTTATCTAATTAACCGCATCATCTCCAAAGACAGGCTCAGGTAGTGAGCCAGCATTGTGTTCTGCTAAATACCATTTACTGCCAGTGTGATGTTTAGTTAATTCCAACACTGACCAACATGCATTTGATAATCCACCAATTACGCCCCATTTAGAAATTGGTAAATTAAGTATTGAACCTAAAACACTTCGTACTGTGCCACCATGGGTAACAAATACAATTGTTCCAGAAAAATTTGCAGTCTCTTTTTCAATTACTGATACAGCGCGCTTTGCAACATCACTTCTTCTCTCACCAGTTACACCTGCTGGCTCATCTCCGCCTTCATACCAACTAGCAAATAATTCACCATGAGATTCTCTATTCTCTGATGCAAGTTTGCCTTCCCATAGACCGCCATCTGTTTCCCTAATTCCAGGATTAATTTCAACTTTAATATCAGTTAACTGCGCAAGTGGAGCCGCTGTTTGCTGCGCACGAATTAGATCACTTGAAATTATTCGATTAGGCCGAAGCGCTGCTAAAACTTTAGCTGCCTCAGTCGCCTGATATTGGCCTACTTTATTTAATGGAATATCTGAGTGGCCTTGAAATCGATTTTGAACATTCCAATCTGTTTGTCCATGTCGCCAAAGTACAACTCTGATTAGTGATTCGATATTTACCATTATCTTTGCGCCTTTGCTAAATCTAGTTCAATTTTAGGGCAATCATTCCAAAGTCGATCAAGCATGTAGTAATTACGAAGCTCAACACTTTGAATATGAATTACTAAGTCGGAGTAATCAAGGAGAATCCAAGATCCACTTCCCTCTTTACGCACTGGTTTCTCACCAACTTCAGCCAGCTTTTTCATAACCTCTTCCGCTAATGCTTGTAGTTGAGGTTCATTATTTCCGGTGACAAGTAAGAAGACTTGGTTTAAAACTAATTGTTCAGAAAGATCAATAGCAATGATTTCATCACCTAATTTATCGGCGAGAGCTGCAGCGGCGATCTTGGTTAATTCAATAGTTGCCTTAGCGACTGCCATATAACCCAAACTCTCTAATAAATGTAACTACCTTTGCGGGAAGTAAATTACTGACATTTTCGCGCTTTGCAATTGCCGCCCTAACCTTAGATGATGATATGTCTAATGCTTTAATTGGTATTTCATCATAATCACTTGGTTTTGCTCCTGGCCTTTTAACAACTAAAACTGCAACCATTTTGAGTAATTCTTCAGATCTATGCCATTTACTTAGATTATTTGCCGCATCCGATCCTAAAACTAATGTGAAATTATTGCCTGGATACATTTTAGTTAACTCTTCAACTGTATCTATTGTGTAACTATTTCCTTCTCGTCTTGTCTCTACTGGTAGAACCTCAACTTGTGGGCTAAGGCCCATAGCCGTTACAGCTAGATCTGCCATTTGAAATCTCTGCTCAGCTGTTGCTACTGGTTGATTCTCTTTAAGCCATGGAGTCCTTGAGGGAATTACTAAAACCTTTTCAAATCTATTAGATACCTCTTTTATAAGGTGAATGTGTCCTAAGTGAATTGGATCAAAGGTTCCGCCAAATATTGCAAACTCTTTATTTACTGCAGAAATAATTAATCTCGATCAATTCGAAGGGTTAAGTAAAGAAGTAAAGATAAAATCCCAAATGCAATAAGACCAAATGCTAAAGGTGGAGCTGGTAATTCCCGTGTGGTCTCCTCAAGTAAATTCATAGTGTTAGTTTATCCCTTTCTCAAGTAATACTTTAAATCCTGCCTCATCTAATATAGTAATTCCAAGCTCTTGTGCTTTATCTAACTTAGAGCCGGCCGCCTCACCTGCCACAACAAAATCAGTCTTACTAGATACAGAAGCCGATGCTTTCCCACCCCGTGAAGTAATCGCTTCAGTAATCTCATCTCGTTTAAAGTCATTAAGTGATCCAGTCACAACAATCGTTAGACCAGCTAGCGTTTGTTTTATATTAGCCTTCGGCGCATCAACTAAGGAGACACCAGCTTTTTCCCACTTCTTAATGATTTGCTTATGCCAATCAATATCAAACCATTCAACTATTGCATCAGCAATTACCGCGCCAACACCATCGATATCCGCTAATTCCTGCGCACTAGCCTTTTGAATATTTGTGATTGAACCAAACTTGTTAGCAAGCGCTTGTGCGCTAGTTGGCCCGACATGCCTGATAGAAAGTGCAACTAAAATCCGCCATAGCGGGCGAGTCTTTGCAAGTTCTAATCCGGTAATAAATCGATCAGCAATTACGCTTCGGGAGCCATCTTTTTTAGTAAAGAAATCTGACTTACCGAAATCTTTAAGTGTTAGCGCAAATAAATCACCCTCATCAGTTACTAACTTATCTGCTAATAACGCAGTAGCTGCTTCATAACCTAAGACATCAATATCTAATGCAGAGCGTGAGCCAATATAAAATAAACGCTCTACAACTTGAGCAGGACAACTTTGCGAGTTAGGGCAGCGAATATCAACATCGCCTTCACTCATTGCTCTTAACTTGCTACCACAATTTGGGCATTTACTTGGCATAACAAAAGCTTTTTCTGATCCATCGCGCTTTTCAATTACTGGGGCTAAAACTTCCGGAATTACATCTCCTGCTTTTCTAATTAATACAGTATCGCCAATTAATATTCCTTTGCGGATGATCTCTTGGGCGTTATGTAGCGTGGCATTAGTAACGGTAGAGCCTGCAACTTTAACTGGCTGCATGTAAGCAAATGGTGTTACCCGTCCTGTTCTACCAACGCTTACCTTTATATCTAATAATTTTGTACTGACTTCCTCCGGCGGATACTTATAAGCAATCGCCCACTTAGGAGCGCGCGAGGTGAAACCTAAAGTATTTTGTACATCTAGCTCATTTACTTTAATTACTACGCCATCAATTTCATGCTCAACATTGTGGCGATTTTTCTCATACTCATCAATGAAAGTTAATACCTCTTTACGATTTGCCACCACTTTATATCTACTACTAGTAGGAAGACCCCAGCCTTTTAATAATTCATAAGCATTTGACTGCAAATTAAAATTAACGCCAGTCACAGCGCCAATGCCATGGACTACAACATCGAGCGGCCTACTCGCTGTGATCTTTGGATCTTTTTGTCTAAGTGAGCCAGCGGCAGCATTTCTTGGATTAGCAAATCTTGGCTTACCAGCCTCCTCTAATGAATCATTTAATTCATCAAAGGATTTAAGTGGAAAGAAAACCTCTCCCCTAACTTCAAGAAGGGCTGGTATTTCTTTACCAGTTAGCTCAGTTGGAATTGATTTAATTGTTTTAATATTTAGTGTTACATCCTCACCAGTTACGCCGTTACCACGAGTAAGCGCCCTAGTTAATCTGCCATTCTCATAAAGTAAGTTAATTGCAAGGCCATCCACTTTTACTTCACATAGCCAGTTATTTTTAACCCCAGCTTTTTCAATTCGCTCAAACCAGGTTGTTAACTCATCACTATCAAATACGTTATCTAAACTCATCATCTTCTGAATATGATCATGTTGAGTAAAAGCAGTAGCAAAACCGCCGCCAACTTCAAGAGTTGGTGAGCTCTCTAATTTATATTGTGGATACTCACTTTCAAGTGCTAATAATTGATTCCATAACTTATCAAAAGCAGCATCGGTAATAGTTGGTGCATCTAAAACATAGTATTTGAATTGATGATCTCTAATATCCTCTGATAATTCCTGAATTTTATGCCGGATTTGCGCACTCATTTTAAATTGTTTCACATATTGTGGCAGAGCCAACTACACGATCATTATCATAAATAACTAATGCTTGACCGGTGGCAAGTCCAAATACTGGTTCATCTAAATTAGCAATCAAGTTAGTACCATCAAATTTATAATTTGTAGCAAGTGGTGCGCCATGGGCGCGCACTTGGGCAAACCCACGTAATTCTTTATTTAACTCTAGCGCAGGTCCACACCAGGTAGGAGGGGTTGCAATAATTGTGTTAATCGCTAACTCTTCATGAGTTCCCACAACAACTGTGTTGCTCTTTGGCTCAATCTTTAATACATATCTTGGTTCACCAGATTTATCTGGCACAGTTAGATTAAGTCCACGGCGTTGTCCGATTGTGTATGTGTAAGCACCTTTATGTTCACCAAGTTTGGTGCCCGCTTGATCAACAATGTCACCAGTTTCAGAACCTAATCGCTCACGTAACCAACCTGCATTATCACCTGATGGCACAAAGCAGATGTCATGTGAATCTGGTTTGTTAGCAACAAATAAGCCGCGCTCTTTTGCTTCTTTGCGAGTATCTGTTTTAACTGTATCTCCTAGTGGAAATATTGCGCCCTCTATTTGATCAGTTCTAAGTACTGCAAGTACATATGACTGATCTTTTTCAGGATCGGCTGCTCTGTGCAGAGTTTTTCCAGCAGCATTCTCTTTAGTAATTGCGTAATGCCCAGTTACAACTCCATCAAAGCCAAGTGCCTTAGCTCTATCTAGTACTGCCTCAAACTTAATCTTCTCATTACATCTAAGACATGGATTAGGAGTTCTACCTGATTGGTATTCAGATAAAAAGTTTTCAACTACACCCTTATGAAATTCTTCGGCCATATCCCAGATATAAAAAGGAATACCAATTACATCTGCTGCTCTTCGCGCGTCATGTGAATCTTCAATTGTGCAGCAACCACGAGCACCTGAGCGATACTTTTGCGGATTAGAAGATAACGCTAAGTGAACACCAACAACCTCATGCCCTGCATCTACTGCGCGGGCTGCTGCAACAGCAGAATCAACGCCGCCACTCATTGCCGCTATTACCTTTAATTTTTTCATTTTTTCCCTGACGCACTCTTTGATCTAGCCACAACGGATGAAATAACTGATCCAAGCCTTGCAATCTCATTTATTGTATTTGTGTAACTAAGTGAGAATCTTAAAGTCGATGTGGTCTCATCCTCACTTAATCCCATCGCAAGTAGAACATGACTTGGCCGCTGCACGCCAGCACTACAAGCAGATCCGGTTGAGCAGGCAATACCTTCTGCGTCTAATAAAAGAAGTAGTCCTTCTGAATCTGTCTTAGGAAAGGTAATAGATAAAATCCCAGGAAGTGATTTCTCCTGATCAGCATTTACGACAATATCTGAAACATTTTTCTTAATTGTTTGTATTAGTTCTTTTTTTAACTCTCTAACTTTTAATTCTCGCTCTTTCCTATTTTCAACTGCATCAGTTGCAGCAGCTGCAAAGGCGGTAATACCTGGGGTATTAAATGTGCCACTTCTAATATCTCGCTCTTGCCCACCGCCATGAAGAATTGGCTCAATATCTAATCCTTTTTTTAATATTAAAGCTGCAACACCTAATGGTCCACCAATTTTGTGGGCGCTAATTGTTGCCGCCGTTAAACCTAACTTTTTAAAGGAAAGATCAACCTTGCCAAAGCTTTGCACGCAATCTGAGTGAACTGGAATATCTCTAGCCATCTTCACAACTTGGGCAATATCTTGCAAGGTGCCAACCTCATTATTGGAGTGCATAATCGAAATAAATGAAATTTCATCATGGTATTTCTCAATTACTTCTTCTAACTCTGCTAAATCAATAAAACCTTTACGATCAACACTAATACCAACAACTTGAGCACCTTCATGCTCGGTAAGCCAAACGATTGGATCCATTACTGCATGATGCTCAAAGGTTGAGGTAATAATTACTTTCTTATTAGCTTTAGCACCTTTCCAAAATAAACCTTTAATCGCCAAATTATTTGCCTCAGTGCCAGTTGCAGTAAAGATAATCTCACTAGCATCACAGCCAACAGCTGCCGCTAACTCCTCCCGTGCTGTCTCTAAATCTTTTCTAACTGATCTTCCGGCAGAGTGCAGGGATGAGGCATTACCAAGTTTTTTTATTTGCTTATTTAAGACAAGAATTGATGACTCCACCATTGGTGTGGTGGCAGCATGATCAAAGTAGATACTCACTTGCTAAGTCTAAAGGTTGCCCCTGATACCGGCAGAATTACCCTTTACGAGCGATGATTTTTTCAGTTGCCTGTGGCAAAACATTAAAGAGATCACCAATTACAGCAAAATCTGCGATCTCAAGAATAGGCGCCTCTGGATCTTTATTAATCGCCACAATTGTCTTAGAAGTTTGCATGCCAGCGCGGTGTTGAATAGCCCCTGAAATTCCAGCTGCAACATAGAGTTGTGGTGAAACAGTTTTACCAGTCTGTCCTACTTGATGTGAGTGTGGATACCAGCCAGCATCAGTTGCAGCCCTAGATGCACCAACTGCCGCGCCTAGTGCATCAGCTAATGCTTCAACTGGTTTGAAATCTCCATTTGTGCCACGTCCACCTGAGATCACAACAGATGCTTCAGTTAAATCAGGACGCCCACCTTTAACAACCGGTGTTGCACTTGTAATAGTTGCAAGTTTTGATGAATCAGAAAGTGTTATTACAAATTCTTCAGCAACTGCAGAAGATGTTGCTGCTACTGGCTCAATTGAGTTAGCACGTAAAGTGATAATTGGTGTACCAGTTGTAACACTGGCATGAACAGTTGTTGAGCCACCAAATACAGATTGAGTAGTAATTAAATCCTTATCAACACCAATAGCATCAGTAATAATGCCTGAGCCAGTTTTTACAGCAACTCGGCCGGCAATCTCTTTGCCAGAGGCCGATGATGTTATTAATACCGCACTTGGTTTCTTACTTGCAATAATTTGAGCAAGCCCATCTGCAATTACAGCTGGTCCATTCTTATCCCAATCACCACTTACCGTAATCACCTTATCAATTGGAAAAGTACTTAATTGAGTAATGATCTCAGCAGGATTAGATGCAAAAACTACCGCAACAGATTCACCAATTGATTTAGCAAAGGTGGCTAACTCAGCAGTTGCCTTAGCAACTTTGCCAGCAGAGTGATCTACTAAAAATATTACGCTACTCATGCCAGTCTCTTCTCAACTAAGAAATCAAATAATTTTTCCCCGCCACTACCCTCATCAGTTAACTTAACGCCGGCTCCTCTAGCTGGCCTTGGTAGTGCATCTTTAACCGCACTCCATGCAGCAGATGCGCCAACTGCAGTTGCAGCTAAGCCAGTATCAGAAAGTGACATAGTGGTAATTACTTTCTTCTTTGCCGCCATAATTCCTTTAAATGATGGATACCTTGGCTCATTAATCTTTTCAACTACCGAAAGAACTACTGGAAATTTTGCATTCATTACTTGATTACCAAACTCAGTTACTCGCTCAATTTCAACACTGGCTGCTGCTGGATCAACCTTAACTTTGCCTGCAAAAGTTAATTGCGCCCAATTTAGCCGCTCTGCAATCATCGCCGGCACCACACTCATTCGAGCATCTGTGCTCTCTGTTCCACAAATTACTAAATCATAATTTCCTTTTTTAATTACTTCAGCTAAAACTAATGAGGTGGAAAGTGCGTCAGAACCTGCCAGGGCGGCATCGCTAATAAGAATTGCATCATCAGCCCCCATTGAAAGCGCTTTTCTAATTGCCTCAGTAGCTCGCTCAGGTCCCATTGAAATTAAAGTAATACTGTGACCACTGCCTTCACCAGCTTCTTTAGTTGGTGAGTTCGCCTCAACTATTCGTAATCCTTCTTCAACGGCGTATTCATCTAAATCATTTAAAACTGCATCAACATTTGCGCGGTCTAATACACCAGCAGCCATTTTTTTCTCAGCCCAAGAATCAGGTACTTGTTTGATGCAGATCGCGATTTTCATGCTCATATATTACTCGGCGGTATAAGGCTTAACCTACTCTTTACCAACACTTAACCTCAAGGGCTACTTTAGGCTTTCTAAATTACGCACCCTACTCATATGAGAGTAGCGATAGTCACAGAGTCTTTCTTACCTAACATCAATGGGGTAACGAACTCTGTACTTCGCATCCTTGAACAACTTTCAAACTCTGGTGATCAAGCTTTAGTAATAGCACCCGCCGCTGCACAAACTCCAACTTCCTATGCTGGGCACCCAGTTAAAACTGTGCCAGTTATAAATGCTCAAAACTTTTTACCCACCGGAATGCCGATGGGTTTACCGCAAAAACGAATAAAGCATCTATTAGATGGTTTTGCACCCGATGTAATTCACCTTGCCTCACCATTTGCCCTCGGTTCATACGCTAACAAAGTTGCTAAGCAGTTAAATATTCCAACTATTTCTATTTATCAAACTGATCTGGGTGGATTTGCTAAGCAATATGGTTTTGGAATTGCCCAACACTCATTGCAAAAGATTTTATATAAAATTCACTCACAAACAGATCGAACTCTTGCTCCTTCCACCGCTGCTTGCCTTGATCTTCATTTAGCCAAAGTTCCTGAGGTCTATTTGTGGAGGCGCGGGGTTAATACTGAATTATTTAATCCAAGCAAAAGATGTCAAACATTAAGGGCTACTTGGAAAAATGGCGAGCCAGATAAAATTATTGTTGGCTTTGTTGGCCGCCTTGCCCTAGAAAAGCGAGTAGCAGATCTTAAAGTGCTGCAAAGTAATCCAAATATAAAGTTAGTAATTGTTGGAGATGGCCCGCACCGAAATAAACTTAAACAGCAATTGCCTGAGGCAATTTTCTTAGGATTTAAAGCAGGAGAAGAGCTTGCGCAAATATATGCTAGCTTTGATTTGTTTATCCACCCAGGACCAAATGAAACTTTTTGCCAAGCGGTTCAAGAAGCGCTCTCCTCTGGAATTCCAGCAATTGTTCCCTTAACTGGTGGACCAGCAGATTTGGTAGCCCATGGACGAACTGGATATGTAATTAATATTGCTGATCCAATTAAATTAAATCAAACTGTAAATCTTCATCATGCCAGAACTGATCGTAAACAGATGAGAATTGCAGCCAGAGATAGCGTAAGTATGCGAACTTGGAATCGAATTAATGAAGAGCTTAAAGAACATTATCAAGCAGTAATTGATCAAAGAAAAATTTCAGGGTTATCAGAAATCGGTGTGGCATGAGAATTGTCCATGTAGCTAATTTTTATGGCCCAAGCTCAGGTGGAATTAAAACTACCCTGCACGAGTTAGGCCGTGGTTACTTAAAGTATGGCCATGAATTTATCTATATCGTCCCTGGGCCTAGGTACATTAAAGAGCAAACACCTTTTGGTTTAAAAATAACTCTACCTAGCTTCACCTTGCCGGCAAGTGGTGGGTATCAGATCATTCGAAGTAATAAGCAGTTATTAAATCTTTTAGAGTTTTTAAACCCAGATCGTATTGAGGTTTCAGATCGCTTTACCTTACTTAAGGTCGGCAGATGGGCAAAGCAACATAAAGTGGCCTCATTAGTTTTCTCTCATGAAACCTTAAATGGCCTAGTTAAAAAGTATGCACCATTAATACCTGTCTCATTTAGAAATAGATTTGTTAATTGGCATAACCGCAAATTAGCAGCAAGCTTTGACACCGTAATTGCTACTACTGAATTTGCCGCTGCAGAGTTTGTGCGGATAAAAACTACTAACCTGCGCAAGGTTGCACTAGGTGTTGATCTTCAAGGTTTTAAACCGGAAAACCGTGACCATAAATTACGTAAAGAGTTACTAAAGGGTGCTGAATACCTACTAGTTCATTGCGGGCGAATGTCACCAGAAAAAGAGCCGGCTAGAAGCGTGCAGGCGGTTAGTGAGTTAGTAAAAGCTGGTGTTAACGTGCGATTAATTATTGTTGGCGGTGGACCACTTTGGAACAAGATTAGAAAACAAAGTTTAGGGCTACCTATTGAGATGTTAGGTTATGTGGCTAGCCGCGAAAAAGTGGCAGGCTACTTAGCGGCCGCAGATATTGCTATCGCACCCGGCCCACTAGAAACATTTTGCTTATCAGCCCTTGAATCACTCGCCAGTGGCACACCAGTTGTTGCATCTAAATCAAGTGCGGTTGGTGAAATTTTAAATATTAATTCAATAAGACCTGCTGGAGCTGTTGCAAGTGATAATGGCGCAGACTTTGCAATAGCGATTAAGCAGTTGCTAAATAAAGGCAGACTACGCAAAGTTGCGCGCGAGCAAGCTGAAAAATTCTCTTGGGCCAATACAGTTGATGCGATGTTAGATGTTCATGGCGCTAAGCAACCAATGATTACTACTAAACGGCGGTTAAAGGTTGCCTAATATGGATGCGATTCGTCCCCATCCAACATTTGTAGTTTTAGGTGATAGCGCAGCATTTGGTACTGGAGATGAAGTAAGTACTGGGAAGTTTCGTGGTTGGGCAGGCTTTATTGCTGAAGCATTTCAAGATGGTTGTGATTACTTTAATTTTTCAAGGCCCGGTGCTAAATCAACTGAAGTCTTAGAAAAACAACTACCAAAAGCGCTACGAGAGAAACCAGATATTTGCGCGGTGATAGTTGGAGGCAATGACATGCTTCGTAATGGCTTTGATCCAGTTTTGCTATATAACAATCTGCGAAACTGCTGTCAGCAATTATTAGCAATGGGTAGTGAGGTAATTATGGTTGAACTACATGACCCAAATAAATTACTTAAATTACCTGTTCTTATGCGAAGAGTATTAAATCGAAGAGTTACTGCTGTTAATGCGGTTTATCGAAAAGTAGCGGCGGAGTTTGAAATAATTACCGTTAAAACTAGAGCAATTAATGATGTGCATAATTTAGGAAATTGGCATATTGATCGGATGCACCCAGGCCCTGCTGGTCATTTTATGTTAGCCCGCAATATCGCCGATCAACTACGCCGCCGTGGTTGGGCTATCTCAATGCCATATCAATTATCAATTACTAGAAAGAGTAGGGCGGAAAAAGTTAAGTGGATGCTGCGCAATGGCACACCCTGGTTTTTAAAGCGAAGTGTTGACCTTCTGCCGGCTGCGATTATTTTAATGTTCTTTGAGTTTGCCCGCGTACTTCTTGAAAAGATTTCACCAGCTAGAAAATCAGCTGAATTATCTTTTTTATCAAAGATTGAATCTGATCCGGTAAAACTTGAAATATTAAAGGCTAGCTAAAAACTTACTTAGTTTTAAAGCTCGCAGACAAGGTCACATTAACCGTCTTCTCTATCGTTGAAACATCATAGATACCACCGGCTGCTCGATCTAGTGAGTTCTTAGTTGTTACCTGAGTTGGTCCACCTGAAACAGATACTAGTGCGCCAACTTTTCCACCCACCGCTTCAGTAATCGCAGTTGCTCGCTCCTTGGCATCCTTCATGGCTGAAGCTAATAACTTAGCTCGCATTTTATCTAAGGTTGAAAGGTAATAAGCAGGACCGTAGTTACCAACATTTACTCCGGTTGCAAGAAGTGTGCCGATGTTATTACTTAATTTAGCTACAAGTTGCACATCTTTAGTTCTAACAGTTACAGAGCGATATGCCTGATAAGACAAGATTCGCCCAGTCTGATTACCATTTACATACTCCATAATGGCGTTGCTATTAATAGGGCCAAGTTCAATCTGATCTTCAGTGATACCACCAGTTAATAAGTACTTCTTTAATGCACTAGCACTTGCATCGATTGTGCTTACCGATGCAGCTAAGGTTTTTTGTGACTCATTTAAATTAAGTGTCCATACTGCATTATCTGCAGTGGCGTTCTCAGAAGCAGTTCCTGTAACGGTAATGGCATTTCCTGCGCGCGCTGCTAAACCGCCGCCTACTTTATAAAGACCAAGTGTTAAGCCAGAGGATAAAATTGCAGCCGCTAGTACTGATGCAGCAAATTTAATTCGATCACTTGCTTCAAAATTCATACTCTTAATCTTATCCACTTTTACTTACCGTATCTAATATTGGAGTTGCCAGTGCGAGCCGGTATGGCTCAAGTTCAAGGTCCCAACTAATACCCAGTGCGTTCTCAAGATTTGCTTGGAGTTTTTCATAACTCAAAGAGTTTTTTAAGATGCTATTAACCTGATTTTCATTTAAAACTACATCACCATTTGAAGCAAGTTGTGCCTGATGAAGTCCTAGATCCGGGGTGGCGCGGTAATAAGTTGCATCTTGAGTATTTTTATTTACTTCTCTAATTTCAAATCTGATGTAGTGCCAAGCTTTAAGAGCGGTAGCAAGTTTTGCAGCAATTGGCATGTGGTGTTTGTACTCAAGCTGCAGCGCTTTAGTAGCTGGGTTTAATGGTTGATTTTGCCAGGGCAATTTAATTACCTGCCCAAGTCCTTGCTCTATCGCCCACGTAATATGTTCTTGTAGGGCAGCTGGGGCTGAATAAATAAGTATCCGCCCAGCGTAATTAGAAGATTTACTCACTAGTACCTGCCTTCAGATCACTCGGTGTGACCTTCCCCAGCCCACCAGTGCTTATGCAGTAAGAGATTTATACATCTCTTTTCGCAATTAGCCAATAGCAGGGTAAACTTTGCACTAGTCCGACGCTTGGCAGTACCCGCTCTACGGTTTGTTGATTGGGTCTAGCTGTATAAGAAGAAAGACCGGCGCTTGTTAAATTTACTAGCGTCCAACATAACCAAAGGAAAAAAGCTAAATGGCAACAGGTACAGTTAAGTGGTTCAACTCTGAAAAGGGTTTCGGTTTCATTGCAGTTGATGGTGGCGGACAAGATGTTTTCGTTCACTACTCAGCAATCCAAGGAAACGGTTACAAATCTCTTGAAGAGGGTCAAGCAGTTACATTCGAAGTAGTCCAAGGTCCAAAAGGTCCTCAGGCTGACGCTGTAAATCCTGCTTAAATAACCATTAACCTTTCGAGCTAGTCTCGAAAAAGATTTAAGGTCTGCTAGAAATAGCAGGCCTTATTTTTTTCACCTATTTACTTTGGCTCAGCTGGAATAACTGCAGGTATTACAACCTTAGGTTTTAAATCCTTACCTACCTGCCATGCTTGTAAATACTTCCAGGGTGATGTTTTACCTTTTTCTAATCCAACACCTCTTCTTATCCACCAAACACCTTTATCAGTTGGATATGAGATTCCAAAGTGCAGATGAGGCTTTGTGCCTTTAGCACTTCCGCTAGTTCCAATCTCACCTAACTTTTCACCAGTTACAACTTTATATCCTGGCACAATATTGGCTTCAATCTTAGAAAGATGGCTGCCGTAATATCTATTTCCATCATCGCCAATTATTGAAATTGATAACCCACCACGGTCTGCGCCTTTATTTGTTTTACCACTCCACTTATCTTCTGTGTTTACCTCATCAACTACGCCAGCAATAGGTGCAACAAATGCGCAACCTTTTTTAGCGTCAATATCTGTGGCTGGATAATCATGGTGATACTTTCCATACTTAACGGTGCAGCCTGCAATTGGGAAGGTGTAGATGGGGGCGGCTGTGGCAGTTGTTAAAACCACGAACATAAAAGCTGTAGTAAGTATTGCCACCTTAATTTTCATACTTTGATTATCCAACGTGAGCATGTGAATAATGGCAATTAATACTTAGTGTTGGGTTAGATGTAAGGTATGACACTAACTCCGTAAATAGCGGGGCGGTAGCTCAGTTGGTTAGAGCCCCGGACTCATAATCCGGTCGTCGTAGGTTCGAGCCCTACCCGCCCCACGTAGTTTCAATTCATTGACTAGAATTGTTCAAATATTGAAGGTAAATAAATTTAAGGGGTTTGAGTGTCTGAAAGTGTAAAAGAAATTAATGTCGGCTTACTTGCATACGGGGCAATCGGTGATGAACACAGTCGGGCAATTACTGCAGTTAATGGCCTAAGACTTACCGCGGTAGCTGACACAAATCCAGATAGGTTATCGGCTGCAAAAGATTTGGCGCCAGATATAACAACATTTACTGATTCCTTACAGATGTTAGATTCTGGATTAATTCAGCTGGTAGTCATCTCAACTCCCCCAAATAGTCATTACCTGTGGGCAAAAGAATCTTTAAATCGGGGTCTTAATGTGATCCTAGAAAAACCAATGGCGCTTTCAGTTGAGCATTGTGATGAGTTAATGGCGCTGGCTGCTTCAAAAAATCTTCTTCTAGTTGTCTATCAAAATCGGCGCTTTGATGCCGATTTCATAACAATAAAAAAATTAATTGATGAAGGAGTTATCGGTGAAGTCTTCTCCTATGAGAGTTTTGTTGGCGGATACTCCAAACCATGTTCATACTGGCATTCAGATGCGCAAGTCTCTGGTGGTGCTATTTTTGATTGGGGTAGCCACTTTATCGATCAGATTCTGGCAATAATTCCAAGTGAAGTAGATACAGTGAGTGCAATTAATCAGAAGCGTGTTTGGAAGCATGTTACAAATGCTGATCATGCAGATGTTTTAATCACATTTTCAAATGGTGCTCGGGCATCATTTACTAATTCAGATCTTGCGGCGGCGCGTAAACCTAAATTTTATATTCTAGGAACAACCGGTGCGATAACTGGTAATTGGGACCCAGCAGCTGCTTCAGCACCAGCTGATTTACCGGCAATCCTTACGGTGCATCGATCAGACGGAACTGATGAAGTAATACCAAACTCACCAGCTACTCCTTATTCATTTCACCAAAGCGTGGTTGCATATCTAAATCATAAAACTCCAATGAATGTAACAACTCGTCAATCTCGTGATGTAGTTGCAATAATGCAAGCAGCGGAAGAGTCTGCGCTATCTAATGGTCGTTCGGTAATACCTTTACTGATTAAATGAACACCACTCGTTGGGGATTAATTGGTGCAGGCTGGATTGCAACCAAAGCAATCGCGCCAGCGATGCATGCACAACCTAACGCGATAGTTCAAGGGGTAGCTAGTAGTGATCTCAAACGTGCACAACTGCTTAACCCAATTACTATTCACAATAGTTATGAAGCACTGATAAATGATCCATTAGTTGATGCGGTTTATATCAGCCTTCCTAATCACTTACATTGTGAGTGGAGTATTAAGGCTCTTAACGCCGGCAAACATGTTTTGTGTGAAAAACCATTTGCGATGAACGTTGCAGAGGTTGAATCCATGGCCCGCGCAGCACGTGATAATGATCGATTACTAGTTGAGGCAGTTAGTGCCATGTGGCATCCAAGGATGAAGCGGGTAGTTGATTACGTAAAAGCTGGAAATATTGGCGAACTAGTTTCTATTGATTCATCATTTACTTTCCCTGCCTCTCTTGAAGGAAATTCTCGACTCTCACCAGCCATGGGAGGGGGTGCACTTTTTGATGTCGGTATTTATCCACTCCATGCGATCACAGCTCTAATCGGTGATGATGCAAATACAGTAATTAAAAGTTGTGATGTAAAAATTGGACCTACGGGAATTGATCTGACAAGTAGATGGACGATGAGCATTAATGATTTGATCACCGCTTCTGGCTTGGCTTCATTTGAAATGCCCGAGAACCAAAGTTTGATCATCCGTGGTGAGAAGAGCTCTGCCGAACTTATTGGGACACAAGCATTTACCTCATGGCACTCTGCAAGTAGCTTGCGATTAGGTGAGCAAGTTGAAGAGTTTGAAGCGGTGGACCCATACATGCTGATGATTGAAAATTTTGGTAAAAAAATTCACGATCAAGTGAGTTGGGTTCTCCCACTAGAAACATCACTATCGGTTCAGAAAATGCTCGGCCAACTTCAAAGCTCTCACTAGTTAGCCAGCGTGCCCTAGAAACTCATAATCTAATCCTCATAGCTGGCAGCCCTACCCGCCCCACCATGAAAGTTTGAATTCACTGTAGTAATAAAGAGTAATTAAAGATATCTTTACCGCATGAGCAAAGTATTTTTATTCGTAGAAGTAAATGTTAAGCCTGGAAAAATGGATGAGTTTATAAACAAAGTTAAGGCTCACGGCGCAGTTATCCGTACAGAGGCTGGGTGTGAGTTTCTTGAGGTTTACCGTAATACCCAAAAAGAAGATGTGTTAAATGTTTGGGAAATATGGAGTGATCGCCCAGCTTGGGATGCACATATGGTTAATGAAAGTAGCAAAGCCTGGCAAAAGGTTGCACCAGAGTATGTCTTTGGTGAAAGCATTACTGTAATGAAAAACTTGGATTAATAAGGTTAGTAACGCTAGGTAGTAATGGGTAGAAAACTAGTAGCAGGTGTTGACTCCTCAACCCAATCAGTCAAAGTAGTAATAAGAGATGCCGATACTGGTGATTTAGTACGAGAAGGTAAAGCTGCCCACCCAGAAGGCACTGAGGTAAATCCAGCAGAGTGGATGAGTGCGCTTAAAAAAGCTTTTGAAGCAGCAGGTGGCTTATCAGATGTTGCAGCAATTTCAATTGGCGCACAACAACATGGCTTTATTGCACTAGATGAAAAAGGTAATGTAATTCGAAATGCCTTACTTTGGAATGATCTGCGCTCAGCTAATGCGGCCTCTGAATTAAATACTGAATTTGGTGGTGCTGAGAAAACTGCAAAGGCGGTTGGTTCCTTACTTGTTGCATCCTTTACAGTTTCAAAGCTGAGGTGGATGGTTGATAATGAAAAAGAAAATGCAAAAAAACTAGCAGCTATAGCACTGCCCCATGATTGGATCTCATGGCAGCTGCAAGGCGGTGTTGATTTTAATAAGTTATTTACCGATAGAAGTGATGCCTCTGGTACTGGTTATTTCTCCGCCACATCAAATGAGTATCAAAGAGATTTATTAGCAATTGCACTGCGAGATAAGCGCGAGATTGCCTTACCGAAAATTGCAGCCTTTGATCAATTTGCAGCAACTACAACAGATGGAATTCCGATTGCGCCAGGTGCTGGTGATAATGCTGGCGCAGCATTTGGAGTTGGCGCTAAAAGTGGTGATTTAGTTATCTCACTCGGCACAAGTGGAACTGCTTTTTTTGTTTCAGATACGCCAACACATGATCCATCTGGTGCAGTCGCTGGCTTTGCAGATTTAACTGGCAGATTTTTGCCATTAGTTTGCACCCTAAACGCGGCCAGAGTTTTAGATACTGTTTCAAAATTACTTGGTGTTTCCCATGATGAGATTGGAAAGCTAGCACTGGCTGCAAAGCCTGGAGCTGAAGGATTAACTCTGCTTCCTTATTTTGAAGGTGAGCGCACACCAAATCGACCAAACGCGCAAGGTTTACTTGCTGGAATTAATAACCATAATTTAACAAAGGAAAATATTTCACGAGCTGCTATTGAATCTATTTTATGTGCCTTAATTGATTCATTTGATAACCTGAAATCAACGGGAGCTAAAATTGAAAGAGTTTTAGTTATTGGTGGGGCTGCAAAAAATCCAGGAGTTGGCCCAATTGCTTCTGCAATTCTTGGCAGGCAAGTTTTAACTTTTCCTCCACGTGAGTTTGTTGCAGATGGTGCGGCTAGGCAAGCTGCTTGGGCATTATTAAAAAATGTGCCAGATTGGGCAATACCTGATGTTATTTCTTACTCAGAAAAACCATCTGAATTTGTATTAGATCAACACCGCAATGTTAAAGATAAATCACTACCTTTAGATAACCTTAAAAGATAATGTAGCTCGCGCATGGTCTGATTTAACCATCTGCGCATTTTTTTCATCAGTATTTAAGGTCCAACTTTTAGCTTCTTCAATACTCATTCCATGTTTATTATGACGCTTAATTAAACGCTCATGCCGGCTCTCATCTTCTAAATGAACAAACCAACTCTGATCAAGTAGAGGCAGTACTTGGGGCCAATTACCCTGCTGCGATAAAAGAAATGTTCCTTCTGCAATTACCAGTGATGTTGTGGGATAAATAGGTATGGCGCTACCAATTGATTCATCAATATCTCGATCAAAATCTGGTGCATGAATTACTAAATCTTTCTGTCCTTTAATACGCTGCAGCAGGTTTACATAACCATCTGCGTCAAAGGTGTCCCAGGCTCCTTTTCGATCCCGCCTTTGCCAATTAATTAGCGTTGCATTAGAAAAGTGAAATCCATCCATTGGAGCAACTACAACACTTCCTGGTGTTAAGCCATTAAGAATTGCTTGGCTAATTGTTGTTTTCCCACTACCGGGGGCGCCAGCAATTCCTAGAATCTTTCGCTGCCCAGTTTCAGCTAGCGACCTCGCCTTTTCGACAAGCTCTTCTAGGCTAAAGGTTGAAACCATTACTAGATCTAATCAGAGTATTTTAAAAAATTATAGAGTAATAACTTAAATATTAGAACACTTAAGTGCTGGCCTGGTGGACATGAACTCTTTAATTGAAGAAAGAGTAGGTTTTCGAACCGATCCATGAGGCAAGCTGGCAACGGATGCTGCAGCGGCGCTTGCAAACTCTAAATTTTCAATAGTTTTCATTCCATTTAATAACCCGTATGCGTAAGCACCATGGAAAATATCGCCAGTGCCATTGGTATCAACTGCGTTAATTTCATAGGCGGACATATGTTTCTTAACTGAGTCACCTTTTTCGCGCAAATAACAACCTTTTGATCCTTCAGTAATTACCACTAAGTTTTTAGAATCATTCCACAAAGTATCAATTACCTCACTTATGTCATCTTTATCAGTGAGTAAGCGGGCAAAATTAAGTGGCAAAATTAAATCTGTTGAAAGAGTGATCATCTCTAAAATAATCTCTTTTTTAACAAAGAACTGCTCAGCATCTAAAATAATAGGTATCTTTAAGTCAGCACACCTTTTAATTACATCTAGTGTGCCAGGTGGGCAAATTCCAGCATCTACTAACAAAAGATCAGCTCCAGCTAAAGCCTTTGCTAGTTTTTCTTCACTAGGAAGTCCTAAGTGGTGCAGCGGGGTATCGTCATAAACAATAAAGCGCTCACCATCACCGGTTATAACTATTGTTGCCTCAGCTGGGTGTGATTTATCTGAAAAATCTACAAACTCGGTACTAACACCGTTTTCTTTAAAGTCATCTAGTGCTGATTTCCATTTCACTTCACCACTCATCGTGCCGATGTAGGCCGCTTTAACTCCAAGTGCTGCGACTGCAACTAATGAGTTTCTAACATTGCCGCCAAAGCGAAATTCACGCCTTACTATCTTGCCTTTTTCATCTTTCCATTTTGCATTAGTAGCTAAAATTTGGTCAAAAGCTATACAACCTAATCCAATAATCATTACTTAAAGTAATTTACTTACTCATCTGCCGACAGGCCTGCAGCTTTAAGTGCATCCTGGGCATTTAACCCATCGTGAATTACTGTGTAATAAGCACGTGATGCTTTTGAAACATCTTTAGCACCCCAAGCGTTTCGACCAACTACCGCACCTTTTGCGCCAGCATCGAGGGCGTCCCTTGTACTAGCCAGCGCCGCACCTAGTGTTGGCTCCTTTGGTCCACCTGCAATAACAATTGGCACTGGACAAGATTCAACAATTTGGGCAAATGCTTTCTTATCTCCTGGGTAACCAACCTTAATTACATCAACGCCAGTTTCAATACCGCATCTAACTGCCCAGGCAATTTCATCTGGTGTGAAAGTAATTTCACCATCTTTATTCTTTGAATAATCTCGTGGATAGATATGAGCAATGATTGGAATATTAAATTCATTTGCCTCGCGAACTGAATCAGTTAGCCACTTTAAATACTTACCCTCAGTTTTACCTCTTACTGGAATTGCAACAGCGAGCGCGTCAGCGCCAAGTCTGATTGCATCAAGCGGTGTGGCAATTAATTCAGAGATTCGATCATCAACAGTGAAGCAACCACCTTGCACAATTAATGCTGCCTTACCTGCATATGGGACCCATAAGTTTTTAGCAGTTCCTGCTTGAATTGTTACTGAGTCAGGCTTTCCCGCCATTGTTGCTGCCAGTGCTTTTGGTAGAGAAGCTAAGCCGCCAGAGACTGCGTTGCCGTAACCAACAAAGTGGTCCACCGCTACGCCGAATAAATTAGTAGAAGGGTTTGAGAAGATCCGCTTAAGCCTTACCTGGCGACCAATACTCATTATCTTCCCATCCCTGGATTCTTAATTACTGAACTATAGAGCAAAGGAAAATCTGCCCTTATGCGCTATTTATTTAAAGTTTGGGGGTAGATGGCTGGGGCAAGGGTATAGACCTGTATTAAAGGTATTTGAATATAACATTTGCGTAATTTTCAGCATTTAACATCAAATTTGTTGCCTAAATTAGGGTAAAAGAGTAGACATGTCCATGCAGTTCAACCCTATAGGAGGAACAAGTATGAAGAAACTCTTCTCACGTCGCACCTTAGCTGCATTCGCAGTAATTGGTGCTTCGTCGTTAATACTAACCGCTTGCTCATCATCTTCTGATGATGCTGGTGGCGACAAGGTAGGCGTATCGCTTATCACTAAGAATGATACAAACCCATTCTTCGTCGCAATGATTGCTGGAGCAAAAGCTAAGGCAGCCGAACTTGGCGTAGACCTAAGCGTTGCATCCGGAAAAGATGAGACTGATGATGCTGCACAGATTGCTGCAATTGAAAACGCAATCTCAAAGAAGGATGCTGGTATTTTAATTACACCTATTTCAGGTGGAGTTTATGCTGCAATTACTAAGGCTCGCGAAGCTGGTCTATATGTAATCGCACTTGATACACCAACAGATCCTGCAGACATTGTTGACATTACTTTTGCAACAGACAACTGCAAAGCTGGCGAGTTAATCGGTCAGTGGGCAGCTGCAAAGATGGGCGGAAAGAAAGCTATTATCGCTCTTCTAGATATTTTCAATGACAAGAACGTACCAACAGATTACTGCCGTGATAATGGTTTCTTAAAGGGCATGGGAATTCCACTAGGAGATCCTAAGAAGCTTGCTGATGAGCCAAAGACTGGTAAGTACACAGGTGGTAAGGGCGGTTCATACCAGATCGTTGGTAACGTAGCTACTCTTGGCGCTGAAGATGGTGGACGTACTGGCATGGAGCAATTACTTGCTAAGAATCCAAACATCAACCTTGTTTACACTCTAAATGAGCCAGCTGCTGCTGGTGCATTCGCTGCGCTTAAGGCTGCAGGAAAAGAGAAGGGTGTAGTTATCGTCTCTGTAGACGGTGGCCGCGCAGGTGTTGAGAATGTTAAGGCTGGCGTTATTGGTGCTACTTCACAACAGTATCCACTATTAATGGCTGACCTTGGCGTACAAGCAATCTATGACATCATCAAGACTGGCACAAAGCCTTCTACAACTGATGGTCTAGATTTCTTTGATACCGGAGTTAAGTTGATTACTGATGACCCACAAGAGGGAGTTCCATCAGAGTCAGTTCAATACGGTCTAGATAACGCCTGGGGTTAAACCCAGATCTATTAGTTAAAACTAATAGTTAAGAAGTAAGTGGGGCGGCTGATAAATTCAGCCGCCCCACTATTTACAATTTGACCTACAGTTAATAAACTACAAAAAAGTAGCGAGAGGGAAAATAGTGAGTAAAGAGAACACGGCGATAGATGCAGCTGAAACATTTAAAGATCGTGCAACAACTAAACAAAAGGTGCAAACTACACTACATAACTATCCCTGGTTAAGCTCAGCAGCAGTATTAATTGCTGCAGTATTCGTATTTAATTTTGGTAATGAGAATTTTTTAACTACTAACAACCTTTCCCTTATCCTGCAACAGACTGCGGTAATTGGCGCAATTGCAGCAGGTCAGACTCTAATTATTTTAACCGCGGGTATTGATTTATCCTGTGGCGCTATTGCAATTTTTGCTTCGATGGTAATGGCAAAGACTGCCTTCGTTAATGGCTGGCCAGGCTGGGCAGCATTCCTATTAGGAATTGCAGTTGGAACTGGTGCTGGTGCATTTAATGGTTGGTTAATTACCAAGGTCGACTTGCCACCATTTATCGTAACTCTGGGAACATTTAACGTCTTTTCTGCCTTAACTCTTTTCTACGCAACTGGTCGAACAATTATGGATAAAGAGCTATCGCCAATGTTCCTCTACCTAGGTGAGCCGATCACCTTATTTAGTAACTTTAGAATTACTTACGGAGTATTACTCGTAATCTTTATGTATATTATTTTGGCTTTCGCACTTCGATATACAGCTTGGGGCCGCCACGTTTATGCAGTTGGCGATGATATTGAAGCTGCTCGATTAGCTGGTATTCAGGTAAAGCGTGTACTTATGAGCGTTTATGTTAGCGCTGGATTTATTTTTGCAATCACCTCTTGGATCATTATCGGACGCGTAGGAGCTGCAAGCCCTAACTCCGGTTCAAACTTGAACCTAGATTCAATCACAGCGGTTGTAATCGGTGGAACAAGCTTGTTTGGTGGACGGGGTGCGATATTTGGTTCATTAATCGGAGCGGTAATCGTTGGTGTATTTAGAAATGGACTTACTCTTGCTGGAGTAGATCTTTACTACCAAACATTTGCCGTCGGATTATTAATCATCACAGCTGTTTCAATCGATCAATGGATTAGAAAGGCAAGAGTATGAGTAAATCAAAGTCGCCAGTACTTGAAGCAAAAAGTCTGGTTAAAACCTATGGTCGCGTAATCGCAATTGATGGTGCGGATTTACAACTTTTCCCTGGTGAGATTTTAGCTGTAGTTGGAGATAACGGAGCTGGTAAATCAACGATGATTAAGTGTCTATCCGGAGCTGAGTTACCAGATGGCGGAACTATGGAGATAGATGGAAAACCGATAACTTTTCGTCGCCAGAAAGATAGTAGAGATGCAGGTATTGAAACTGTTTATCAAACTTTAGCCGTTTCACCCGCACTTGATATTGCAGCAAATCTTTACCTGGGCCGTGAGGTTCGCAAAAAAGGACCACTTGGATCAATATTTAGAATGCTAGATAACCCAGGCATGAAGAAAAGTTCTAAGGAGCATATGGCAGCTCTAGGTATTGGAACTATTCAAAATATGGGGCAAGCGGTTGAAACTTTATCTGGTGGTCAGCGCCAAGCAGTTTCAGTTGCACGTGCGGCTGCTTTTGGGCAAAAGGTTATTATTTTAGATGAACCTACCGCAGCACTCGGTGTTAAAGAATCAGGGCAAGTATTAAAGATGATTCTAAACCTTCGCGAAAAAGGTTTATCGGTTATTTTAATTAGCCACAATATGCCGCAGGTATTTGAAATCGCAGACCGTATTCACATTCAACGTCTTGGTAAGCGAGTAGCGGTAGTTACTCCTAAGACCCACACGATGAATGAGGTTGTAGCTGTGATGACTGGTGCAACAAAGGTTGATCCTAAAGATCAAACCCTAGGACCAGTTAACTAAAGAACTTCTAGAAGTTTTTTACGCATTACCTCTGGATCAACATCTTCCCCAGTCCAGAACTTAATTCCTAGTACGGCCTGGTTGATAACCATGCCCAAGCCATCAACGATTTGGCATCCTTTTGCCTTGGCATCCTTTAAAAGGTTGGTCATTGGCGGGTTAACAATTACATCTGCTACAACTAAGTCTGCCCTAAATGAATCTGGATTAATATTAATTCGGGCGTCAATATCTGGTGACATTCCAATTGAGGTTGCATTTACCAGTATTTGAACGTGATCAGGTACTTCAAATTTAGTGCTCCAATCTTTAAATTCAGACTTACACTTAGTTTTATTATTAATTAGATCTACTAAGTCTTTACCTTTATTTTGATCACGATTTACAACAGTAATTCTGCTGGCATTCTCTAGTGCTAACTCAACTGCTATTGCTCTAGCTGCCCCACCTGCTCCTAAAATGGCAATACTTTTACCTGCTGGATCAATAATTGATTTAAGAGATTTTAGAAAACCCTTACCATCAGTATTTTCTCCAATATATTTACCATCCCTTAATACAACACAATTTACGGCGCCCATTAATTTTGCTGATTCACCAAGACCATCTAAGAATTTAATTACCTCAACTTTGTGAGGAAGGGAACAATTAAACCCCACCCAGTTCATCGCTCTAGCACCCTTAACTGCTGCCTCTAAATCTTTTGGCAAAACCTCACAATTTAAATATCTAAAATCAAGTCCGTGGTGCTTATATGCAGCCTCCACCATTGCAACAGTTGGATTTGCAGCAGATGGAGTTGAAAAGCTGCCGGTAATTTTGCTTAGAAAATTCATTTAGCAATCATAGGTAAAATCAGTTGATTATGGAAGTGACTAACTGAGATGACGCTATTGGCAACTACTGCCATATCTGATTAAATTGCGCATTACTACTAAGGAGTGAAAAACTTGAGCAATCCTGATCTAGAAAGTGATGTAGTAATTGTCGGTTCCGGTATGGGTGGTGGAACGACTGCATACGCACTTGCTAAAAAAGGTGTGAACGTATTGGTTTTAGAGCGCGGTGAAAGATTGCCTAGTGAGAAACAGAATTGGGATCCAAAAGAGGTATTTTTAAATAAACGATATAAATCAAAAGAAGTATGGGTAGATAGCAAGGGTAAAAAATTTGAGGCTGGTGTTCATTTTTATGTAGGTGGTAATACGAAAATGTATGGAGCATCCCTACCTCGCCTTCGTGAGAAAGATTTTGAGGAGCTACAACATTTAGAAGGCAAATCTCCTGCATGGCCATTTACTTATTGGGATATTGAACCCTTTTATGTTGAAGCTGAAAAAATGTATAAGGTGCATAACAATGTTGGCGAGAATCCAACTGAACCACCTAGAAGTGAACCATTCCCCTATCCCGCACTTCCGCATGATCCATACATATCTGCATTAGCTACACGACTTAAAAAAGCTGGAGTAACACCGCACTCTAATTCGATGGGTATTGATTATGGTGATGATGGAAAATGTATTGTGTGTAGAACATGTGATGGATTTGCTTGCCGTGTTGGCGCAAAGAGTGATGCAGAGATAAATGCAATAAATCCAGCCCTACTTACTGGAAAAGTAAAACTACAAACCTCAGCAGAAGTAATTAAAATTGAACTAACCGATGATGGTAAAAGAGTTGATTATTTGCTGGTTAAGGGTCCAAATGGTGAATATAAGGTTCGCGGAAAGAAGTTCGTGCTCTCATGTGGTGCTGTATTAACTTCAGCCCTACTTCTTAGATCCAAATCAGTGAAAGCACCAAATGGAGTGGCAAATTCTTCAGATATGGTGGGGCGTAATTTTATGATGCATGTTAATACTCATATTGCTGCCTTTGATTTCAAACGTAAAAATAATGTGACTTTTCAAAAGACTTTATCCTTTTCAGATTGGTATTTTGATGGCGGAAAAGGCTATCCACTTGGAATTATCCAGTTAATTGGTAAAGTTCAAGGAATTATGATGAAAAGTTATGCTACAAAAGTACCACTACCAATTCTTAACTATATTGCGAACCGAAGTGTTGAATTTCTTGTGATGAATGAGGATCTACCTAGTAAAGAAAATAGAGTTACAATTGATGAAAAGAATCAGGTGAAAATTACCCGCAAACCAGTTGGTATGCGTACACATAAGAAACTTATGAAGAAAACCTTAAAGGTTATGAGAAAATCTGGATATCAAGCAATTTTTAAACAACCATTTGATTTATCAATGAATGCCCACCAATGCGGTACAACCGTTTCTGGAAATGATCCAAAAAAATCAGTTGTAGATCAGTACTGTAAAACTCATGACGTCGAAAATTTGTATTTAATTGATGGTGGTTTTTTCCCATCATCTGCTTCGGTAAATCCAGCATTAACTATTGCCGCCCAAGCCTTACGGGTTGTAGCTAAGTCAGATTTAGCCAAATAATGAATCCGCTAAATAATTATAGATTTGCTGCCTATGCTTTATTAGCTACAGGCTTGATTAACCTTATGTATCAAACAGGTTCAGAGGGAAATCTTTCTAAAAGCTCAGTTTTAATCTTTATTGGCGCAGTAATCCTTGGATTAACCTTTATTCCTAAAATTTCTAATATCTTATTGAAAAGGGTAACTAAATTAATCTCATTAGCTGCCTTTGTAATTTTAATTGCTTATAGCTTCATCATTTAATACATGGATCTTGATCAAATTAAATCTAGTTGGAATGAAGTTCTAGACTCACTACTAGATCAGAATCGAGTTGCTTGGATTGCATTTTTTGATGCCAGATTGGTTTCCTTTGAAAATAATGAGCTAACCTTAGATTTTTCTGATAGCCAGAAGTTTGCAAACCCTCATGATTTTAAAAAAACTCGTAATTCAGACCACACTCAGTCATTAATCAGCGCAATTAAATCAGTTTTAGGTATTACACCCACAATAATAGAGCGGTGAAAAGACTTAGCTCCTTTTTAGTACTGCTAGTCACTTTTTCAGGACTTACTCCTGCCTCTCATAGTGCGACTGCAAAAACTTCTGCAACTTTTTATGTTCAAAGCACACCAAATGCTGGTGAATCTTTAGTTACTTTCTATGGGCAAGTTAAACCTGCTGGTAAGGCAAGTATTTCAATAAGTTCATTTGATGGACAAGTATGGAAAGTTACGCCACTTAAAACAAACTCATCAAGTAGTGGATCCTGGCGAATTACCACTGTTGCAACTGCAATTAAAGCGGAGGGAAAGTATCGAGCAACTGTTACGGTGGGTAAGAAGAAACTGACAACAAAATCTGCCAATTTTACAGTTGATAATTCTAAAACTTTCATAGATACAAATGCTTTATTTATTACCCCAGAGACAAGTAAGTTAACTGGTGGGCGAATTCAAGGCTCAGATATAAGTAGGTGGCAGCATCCATATGATAAACCGATAGATTTTAAAAAGAAGTTTGATGCTGGCATGCGCTTTGTGTTAATTAAGGCATCTGATGCACAAGAAAAAGCAGATATTGAAACAATGAAGTGGTTAGTTGGCGATAGAAATGCTGCCCAAGCTGCCGGGCTTTATACCGGGATGTATCACTTTGCTTACCTGCCAAACAGCACTGATGAGGCATATGTAATAAGAGATGCCAAAGCACAGGCACAAAAAGTTATTTGGCGCCTAGCCTCCCTGGGTGGGTATAACGAACGAGATTTACCACTGGCCCTTGATTTGGAAAATAATTGTGTAAAGAAAAATAGTTCAGGAGCATGCATAAAAACTTTACCTAGAAGTTTAGTTACCTTATGGGCAGAGACCTGGTTACAAACTGTTGAAGAAAAAACTGGACGTAAACCATTTTTATACTCTTATTCACAATTTCTAGAAAGTGCTACATCACGTAGTGAGATATTGCGTCAATATCCACTTTGGCTTGCGCACTACACAATTAATCCCGCAGATCCGATTGCTCAACCTGGTCAAAGGCTGCCTATTGGTTGCTTTGTTCACTCTTGGAGTACTGCAAACTGTTCATCTCAATGGCAAATTTGGCAGTACTCATCATGTGGAATCGGTGAAAAATATGGCGTACCAAGTGCACGTCTTGATTTAAATGTTTTCAGGGGAACTCCTGATCAATTTCTATCTCTTGTTAAAGGTAAATGGCAACCAGAAACAGTTGATTTAATGCCAATAAATGAAGCCACTAAAATGAATCTTATTTCGGTGGCTGCAACAGATACTAATAAGCCTGTTGAAATAAATGTTGAGGTATTTAGAAGTATTGGAACTCCAGTTGTCACTGGCACAGTAGTTTTTCGTCCAACAGATAAAAATATTAAAATTAAAAAACAAACGCCAGTTCGATCTGCCAGTGGTAGATGGGAATTAACAATTGAAGGGCTGCCAGCTGGAATTACCGAAGGAACACTAAATTATGTTGACATATCCAAAACTCATGCTGATATCGAATTACTTCTGCCAATTACCTTGGCACAAGGGGTAGATCTTCCTAAACCCTCACCAACTCCAAAGCCAACGACTACTAAAAAACCAACCGACGGCTGCTCTAAACAAATAAAGCACTGATTCTTTGCACTACTCTTAACCCATTATGGTTCAAAAATTACCTGGCGATATTTATCGCAGTGATTTAAAACTTGCAGACGGTAGAGATATCTCTTACTACGATAGCAGTGAGAAAAATAGATCTGCAGCAGATAAGAGAAATGAAGAAGCCCAACCTGGAATCGGCCATTTACGACTTGATCCATTAGTTGATGAATGGGTAGTAATTGCATCTCATCGCCAGCATCGAGTTTTCTTACCCCCTAAAGAATTGTGTCCATTATGTGCAAGTACCGATGATAAATTAACTGAAATTCCAGATAAAGATTATGAGGTTGCAGTTTTTGGCAATCGCGCTCCCGCACTTACTACTCCAAAAGGTAATTTCAAACTTGCGCAGTTCTCTGGACTAACAACTCCTGATGTTGATGCAGCTGGTGCTTGTGAGGTTGTTTGCTACACCTCAGATCACAGTTCAAGTTTTGCAAAACTAAGTGAGAAACAAATCAGAGCAGTATTAGAGGCTTGGAAAGATAGAGATAGCGCACTTTCTAAATTACCGTTCATTGAGCAGGTTTATATATTTGAAAATCGAGGCGAGGAAGTTGGTGTGACACTTTCTCACCCACATGGGCAGATCTATGCCTACTCATTTCTGCCACCTAAAATTGAAAAGATGCTACAAGTAGCAAATGATCACTTAGCAAAGACAGGTAAAGTCTTACTTGATGAGGTAATTAAGCGTGAGATAAAAGATGAAAAGCGAATTATTTCTCAAAATAGTGAATGGATTGCCTATGTTCCATACGCTGCTAGATACCCATTTGAAATTCATATAGCACCATTGCGAGGTGTATCGAATATGAGCGGCTTAGATGAAAAGCAATCAGCTGCATTTGCTCCAATAGCTAAAGAGGTTTTAAGTAGATTAGATGGTGTATTTGGAATTGAAATGGCTTATATCGCCTCTTGGTATCAGGCACCTGTAAATTCTGGCAAAGATAGTATGCGCCTGCATTGGCAAATAGTTTCAGTAAGGCGTCAACCTGGAAAACTTAAGTACCTATCTGGATCTGAATCGGCAATGGGTGCATTTATTATGGATTTAGAGCCAGAACAATCAGCTCAGCAACTTAGCGCAGTTAAGCTTTAATTTACTGGCGTAATTGAAATAACTTCAACACCACCGATTGCCTTTAAAACATTAACTAAATCAGTTGGATCACTTCCTGGAACTGCGATTGTGATGTCATCAATACCGCGACCATCTTCACTTCTTAAAACAACTAGACCGCGAATATCTCCTCCTGCAAAACCAATTGCAGATGCGACCGCACCAAGTGAACCTGGTCGGTCAGGTAATGCAACCTGTACTCGGTATAGCGCCATGCTCCCTGACTTGGACTCGAACCAAGAACCTGCCGGTTAACAGCCGGCTGCTCTGCCAATTGAGCTATCAGGGAATACAACTTACTTTTTGATTCCTTGTTGTGGGCAAATACTATCTAATAAAAGGTCGTGCTCAAATCCTGCGCAGTTTTACTCTAGCTCTCCCCCAGCGCCAACTCTTTTTGAACCCGCCTTGCTGCCTCCATGCCAACTAGTTGGCCAAATATCTCTTGGTACTGCGCATCATTCTCTACTGGATTTAAACGCTGCAAAGTGGACTTAATCTCAGCAATAGATCTACTAAGTGCAACCTCACGCAGGCGAGCAAAAATACTAGTGATGTAGCGTTCTGAAACCTCACCATCAGTTCTAATTGGTTCAACAATTAATTCAGTAACTAATGACTTAAGTTCATCGCTGTCACACTTATTAATTAGCTCTTGGGTATCAAATTCTTTTTGGTTATCAATTAATGTTCGAAGGGATGAATACAATGGAAATGAGAAGGCGCTTGATTCTAAGTCAACCCAGCCATGGGCAAGTTCTGGTAGTTGTAATTTAACTTTTAATACTTCACGCTCTAATACCAAAACTGGATCAGTTAAATTAACCCTTTTCTCACTTAATCCTTCACTAGCTTTACCAATTTTCTTAACAGCGGATGAAACAATATCTACTTCCATACCAAGCCAGCCAGCAAGAAGCCTTACATACTCAGGCCTTAGTGAAGCATCTCTAATCTTGCCAATTAATGGCGCAACCTGATTTAAAGCATTAACTCTTCCCTCAGCTGCAGTAATATCATAATTTGCAATCACTGATTTAATGGCGAACTCAAATAGTGGAACTCTTCTTGCAACTAGGTTTCGAACAGCGTCATCACCATGGGCTTGTCGTAGTTCACATGGATCCATGCCATTTGGTTCAACGGCAACAAATGTTTGAGCAACAAATTTTTGATCATCTTCAAAAGCACGTAGCGCAGCTTTTTGGCCCGCAGCATCGCCATCAAATGTAAAGATAACCTCACCACGAAAAGCATCTGCATCCATAAGTAATCTTCGAATAATTCTGATGTGTTCATCACCGAAGGCTGTGCCACAAGTAGCAACTGCAGTGCTTATCCCCGCAAGGTGTGCAGCCATTACATCTGTGTAACCTTCAACAATTACTACTTGGCGATTTTTTGCAATCTCTTTTTTTGCCATATCAAGGCCGTATAAAATTTGATTCTTTTTATATACCGGCGTCTCTGGTGAATTTAAATACTTTGGTCCAGTATCAACCTCATCACTTGCTAATTTCCTTGCGCCAAAGCCAACTACATCACCTGAAATATCTTTAACTGGCCAGATCAATCGATTTCGATATCGATCAATCATGCCCTTACTTCCCTCTTTAACTAAGCCAGCAAGGTTTAATTCTTCATCACTAAAACCTGATCCTTTTAGATGTTTATATAGCCCATCCCATTCATCAGGGGCGTAGCCAACATTAAAGTTTTTTGCAGCATCGCGATCAAAGCCACGTTTAGTTAAAAAATCTCGACCAATTTGCGCTATTGGAAGTTGTAGTTGCTCTTGATAAAAAATAGAGGCAGCTGTATTTGCCGCCACTAATCTTGATCGATTAATTGATGGTCCAGTATTAACACCTGTGTTCTCATATCGAAGTGTGTAACCAATTCGATCGGCTAATCTTTCAATCGTCTCCATAAATGTTAAGTGTTCTAATTTCATAATAAATGCAATTACATCACCGCCTACCTGGCAACCAAAGCAGTGAAAATATCCTTTACTTGGTGTTACATGAAAAGATGGACTCTTCTCATCATGAAATGGACACAATCCTTTTTTCTGGCCACCACCAGCATTTTTTAATTGAACATAATCACCAACGACATCATCAATTGGTGAGTGATCACGGATGTGGGTGACATCCTCATCTTTAATTCGACCGGCCATACTTCCTATTCTAGTTTCCTATTTAACTTTTTAAATTACTTCCTGTTAACTAAGCGCTCGTGCAGGGAAAGGGCGCCAGGATCAGTCAGAGAGGCCACCTGGTCAATTACTACCCGAAGCCGTTGCTGATCATTTTGTGCCCGCTGCCAATCTTGCAGGAAAAAACTCTCAAGGCTATTAGGGGCAGTCTCTAATATCGCCTCTACTAACTCGGTCAGCAGCTTTTGTTGCCCGGCGTATCTAATCTGTGAATCATCGGCGTTAATAACATAATGACCGGCCATTGATTTAAGTAATGCAACTTCTACTCGTTGCTCCCTCGGTACTACTAAATTTGCGTTATATCTAGTTAAATCCCCATCACCATATTTTTCCCCAGTTGCAACTTCAGCAGCTTGTGCAAAGCGGCCAATTAATTGGCTAGCTAGATCTTTTAATCTGGCTAAAGATCGGTGTGTGCCATCGTAGTAACGAGGCCAACAAGATAATTGTTGAAGTGAGGCTAAGGCTTTTTCCATTTCAGCCTGCGTAATATCTGCTAAATACATCTGCTGGGCAACTTTAAATAATTTTGGTAAATCATTACTTAATTGATCAAGTTTCACCTGACCTGAAACGAGTGAATCCTCTAGATCATGAACGCTATAGGCAACATCATCTGACCAATCCATTATCTGTGCTTCCATAGAAATTTCACCAGATTTAGCACCTTGGCGATACCAATTAAATATCTCAAGATCATCTTCATAAACACCAAACTTCTTAGCGTTTTCAACCCTACTCCACGGATATTTAGTAGCAGCGTCCAGGGATGCTCTAGTTAAATTTAAACCAATTGATTTACCATCTGGTAAAACTGTTTTAGCTTCAAGCCTAATTAATAACCTAATACTTTGCGCATTTCCTTCAAAGCCGCCACATGTTTGGGCTAATTGATTTAAAACCTCTTCACCGTTATGTCCAAAAGGTGGATGGCCTATGTCATGAGCAAGACAAGCTCCCTCCATTAAATCAGGATCAGCACCGAGGGCTGCTCCTAACTCTCTACCAACTTGGGCGCACTCAAGTGAGTGGGAAAGTCTTGTTCTTGGAAAATCAGTTGCCCATGGCACTGCAACCTGTGTTTTAGCAGCCAGACGTCTTAGTGCAAATGAATGAATAATTCTTGCGCGATCTCTAGCAAACTCAGTTCTACCAGGACGCTTTGCTGGTTCATCTAAAAATCTTGCGCGGTCTGCGCTGCTATAGCCAGAATGTTCACTAGCTTGCCTAATTACCATTTTCTAATCCTAGTGGGGGTTAAATTAACTGCGATCACTTAATTTAATCCCAAGCCTGCCAACAGTTACATATGCAAGGTAGGCGCCAGTTTCTCTTGCTAGATACTTAAAACTTGAATTTTCAACTGCTGCTACCCCACTTTTAACCGGTGAGCAGGTAGGAGTTACTCCTAAATCCTTTGCCATTTTAATTACTCGATAGCAGTGATAAGGATCGGTAACAATAACTACTGAAGAAAGATTAGCTTTTTTCATCTGAGCTGCATATGCCTTTGTACTACTTAAAGTGTCACGCCCTTTTGTGATAGCTAAGATATTAGATTTTTTAATTCCATTACTTACTAACCAAGTCCTACTTGCCGCTGCCTCAGTTGTTCTATCCCCTGGTGCACCTGCTCCGATTGTGTATATTTTAGGCGCAAGCTTTTCATTAAAAATTATTTTAGTTTGCTTAAGTCTGGCAAGTAAAACATCACTAGGACGGCCATCAAATTGAGCAGCCCCCATTACTAAAATTACGTCAGATTTAACTGGCTCACTATTTCTTGCGCTATACCAAATACTTCCAGCAATATAGAGTGGAATAGCAATTATTAGTAGAAGTATAAATGAGATAACTCTTCTAATTAATCTAAATATAAACAATTACTTAACCGCCAGAGATTGCATCATCAATTGAAATCGTAGCAAACTCATCTGGATCATCTAGCCAACCATCAGGCAGTTTTACTTGCCGCCCATGGCTAGTTCTACCTCTTGGGCTATCGCCAATTTCTTGCGGATATGGTTGATCAACTATGTTAGAAAGTAATTGCTGCATATGCTCTAATGAATTGACCATGCCAAGGTTTGCTCTAATCTCTCGTGGAACTGAGAAGCCTTTTAAGTACCAAGCCATATGTTTTCTAATATCTCGCATAGCCCGATCTTCATTTTCAAAGTACTCAACTAGTAACTGACCATGGCGCAGCATGATCTGGCGAACTTCAAACAGAGTTGGATTAACCCTTTTATCTTCACCATTTAAAGCACTAACTAAATCTGCAAATAACCAGGGCCGTCCTAGGCAACCCCTGCCAACAACTACGCCTGCACATCCTGTTTGCTGCATCATTGCTAGCGCATCTTTTCCTGACCAAATATCACCGTTACCAAGTACTGGCACACCAGTTGGTGCAAGATGCTCAACTAACTCTGTAATTTTATTCCAATCAGATCTACCTTCATATAACTGCGCTGCAGTTCTAGCATGTAGTGCTACCCAGGTAACTCCTAAATCAGCTGCAGACTTTGCTGACTCTAGAAAAGTTTGATGATCTGAATCAATTCCAACTCGCATCTTTACCGTTACCGGTATTCCATACTTACTAGCTGCGCTAACTGCTGATTCAACAATTGCTGAAAATAATCTGCGCTTAAATGGCAAGGCTGCCCCGCCACCGCGCCTGGTAACTTTTGGAACCGGGCAACCAAAATTTAAATCAATGTGATCAGCTAAGTTTTCACTCCCCAATAAATCAACTGCCTTACCTAAAACAACTGGATCAACTGCATATAGTTGAATTGATCTAGGTGTCTCTCCTACTCCTGGCTTAATTAATCTAAATGTTTCCTCGCGCCTCTCTATTAACGCCCGGGCGGTAACCATCTCTGAAACAAATAAACCAGCGCCTTGTTCCCTGCATAATCTTCTAAAAGCGGCGTTAGTAATTCCAGCCATAGGCGCTAGAACTACTGGGGTATTAAGTATTACCTCATTATTTTCAAAGTTACCATTAGAAATTGGCAGACGAAGAGGCTTGAGCTGTGTTAACAATTAGCAGCCTAATAATTTAGTTGCTAAATAACTTTGAACTTGATCAATAGCGATTCGAGATTGCGCCATTGAATCGCGCTCACGAATTGTCACTGCTTGATCATCTAAGGTTTCAAAATCAATAGTGATACAAAATGGTGTGCCGATCTCATCCTGCCGGCGATAACGTCGCCCAATTGCGCCAGCATCATCAAAATCAACATTCCAATTCTTTCGAAGTTGATCTGCTAAATCTTTAGCTTTAGGTGATAAATCAGCATTTCTAGATAGCGGCAGGACACCAATTTTTACTGGTGCTAATCGGTAATCTAATTTCATCAGCGCCCGCTTTTCCATCTCACCTTTTGAGTTTGGCGCTTCATCTTCAGTATATGCATCCATCATAAATGTTAAAGCGCATCTATCTACTCCAGCTGCTGGTTCAATTACATAAGGTGTCCAGCGTTCATTTTTTTCTTGATCAAACCAAGTTAGATTTTCACCAGATACTCTTGAATGTGATTTCAAATCATAATCAGTTCGATTGGCAATACCTTCAAGCTCACCCCACTCAGTTCCAGTGAACTCAAACTTGTATTCAATATCTGCGGTGCGCTTTGAGTAGTGGGAAAGTTTTTCCTTTGGATGTTCAAAAATTCGAAGGCGATCTGGATTAATTCCTAAATCTTTATACCAAGCAAGTCTGGTGTCGATCCAATACTGATGCCAAGTTTCATCAGTTCCTGGAACTACGAAAAACTCCATTTCCATCTGCTCAAACTCACGGGTTCTAAAGATAAAGTTTCCAGGAGTAATTTCATTTCTAAATGATTTACCAATCTGGCCAATACCAAATGGTGGTTTTTTTCTAGAAGTTGATGCCACATTATCAAAGTTAATAAATATTCCTTGCGCTGTCTCTGGGCGTAAATAGGCAAGGCCTGATTCATCCTCAACTGGCCCTAAATAAGTTTTTAAAAGGCCAGAAAATTGTTTAGGAGTTGTAAACTTTCCTTTAGTGCCACAGTTTGGGCAATTTACTTCAGCTAGTGATTCAGGCTTTTTCTTATGCTTATTCTCATAAGCCTCTTCTAAATGATCTGCGCGGTATCTTTTATGACAACTAGTGCACTCAGTTAATGGATCAGAAAAAGTTTCAACATGGCCAGATGCTTGCCAAACTTCGCGGGCTAAAATTACGCAGGAATCTAAACCAACTACATCATCTCTGCCCTGCACCATTGATTTCCACCATTGGCGCTTAATATTATTTTTTAATTCAACACCTAATGGACCGTAATCCCAGGAAGCACGAAGTCCACCATAAATTTCTGATGAGGGATAAACAAAGCCACGACGTTTGGCCAATGAAACAATTGTCTCGAGACGATCTTGCGCCATTTAATCTCCATCCGGCTGGCTGTCGGCGGCTTGCTCTTATGGGATTACTTTACGCTAGATTTAGCAAATGTTAGTTATCGCTCTCGCTGCCACCACCGTATTAGCTACATTTTTTGGTGGAATGTTGGCACTTCGCGCTAAAGATCGCTTCCACTTAGTACTAGGTCTCTCTGCTGGACTGCTGCTGGGTTTAGTTGGTTTTGATCTCTTACCTGAAGTATTTGAAATGAGTGATAATAATTTAGTTGGCGTAAGAACCGCCTCAGTTGCTTTAATTGCAGGCTTTCTAGCTCTTCACTTTATTGAACAATTTGCAGGTTCACACGAACCAGCTGAATCAGATTATGGACATGAGCATAAACATAAAGCTGAAATTGCTGGAACAGTTGGCGCAATTGCAATGGCAGGTCATATATTTTTAGATGGCGTTGCCCTTGCCTTAGCTTTTAAAGTAAGTGATGCGTTAGGTTTTGCAGTTTTTATTGCAATGCTAGTTCACGCTTTTAGTGATGGCTTAAATACAGTTTCTTTGCTGATAAAGACTGGTCAATGGCGCACTAGAGGAAAGTATTTACTTGGGATTGATGCAATAGCAAGAATTTCTGGTGCATTTATCGGCTCATCCTTAACTATCAGTGATAGCAATCTGGCTATATATCTTGCTGCTTTTTCTGGAATTGTTATCTATCTTGCTACATCACACATTTTGCCAGAAGCTCACTCTAAACATCCTTCTAGAGTCACAATGATTGCCACATTAACTGGTGTGGTAATTATGTGGGCAGTTGTTGCAAATCTTTAATTAAGCCTTACCAAACCTTCGCTCACGTTCGGCATATATCTCAATCGCTTTCCAAAGAGTTCGCCTATCAGCATCTGGCCAGAGCACATCTAGAAATACCATCTCAGCATATGCTGACTGCCACATCAAAAAATTACTGGTTCTCTGCTCACCGGATGAGCGAATGAATAAATCAACATCACTCATTAAAGGTGCGTAAAGGTATTTAGTAATTGATTTTTCAGTTAAAGCATCTGGCTTAATCTTCTTACGCATCGCATCTTTTGCAATAGCAACTGCTGCATCTAATATTTCAGCCCTGCCACCATAGTTAATACACATATTTAAGGTTAAAACTTTATTATTTTTTGTTAAAGACTCGGCCTGCTCTAACTCATCTACTACAGTTTTCCAAAGTCTTTTTTCCCGTCCTACCCAGCGAATCTTTACGCCAAGATCATTTAATTCATCCCGCCTACTATGTATAACATCTCGATTAAATCCCATTAGGAATTTAACCTCCTGTGGGGATCTCTTCCAGTTCTCTGTTGAAAAGGCGTAAACGCTTAACTCTTTAATACCAATTTCAATTGCGCCATTAACAATATCTACTAATGCTTTCTCACCCGCTTCATGTCCGGCAGTTCTAGGAAGTCCCTGACTCTTTGCCCACCTGCCATTGCCATCCATCACAATTGCTACATGATTTGGAATTTGCTTGCGCTCTAATTTAGGCGGCTTAATCCCATTACGGTGCGCACTTGGTTGCTTTACTTTTTTAGCCACGGCTAATTCTCTCAACTAATGGCAGGGAACGTAAACCCCGTTCTAAGTGCCATTGTAGGTAGGCAGCGATTAAGCCTGATGCCTCATTTCTATTCTTACTCTCACTTTTAGATGCGCTATCCCAATTACCTGTTAACAAATTTGCCATTAGCTCTAAAGTGGCAGCAGTTGGTGTTGCAGATGCAGATGGTTTACAGCTAACACATACACACCCACCGCCTTGTAGTGAGAAAAACTTATGCGGACCTGGTGCATCACATCTTGAGCAATCAGTTAATGATGGGGCGTATCCGGCAACTGAAAGTGAACGTAGTAAATATGCATCTAAGATTAATGAAGCATCATATCTGCGCTCTGCTAACACTTTAAGTGAGCCAGTAACTAATAAGTATTGTTGAAGATAGGGTTCATGTTCTGCTTGAGTAAATCGCTCAGCTGCTTCTAATATGGCACTCGCTACTGTCCAGCTTTGATAGTCACTAGATAAAACATCGCCATAATTTTCAATGCTTACAACCTGCGTAATAGTGTCAAAGGTTCGCCCGGTATAAAGTTGTAAATCAACATAACTTGCAGGTTCAAGCCTTGCACCAAACCTAGATTTTGTTCGCCGCACACCCTTTGCTACCGCTTTAATTCGGCCATGTTCCTTTGTGAATAATGTAATTATTCGATCAGCCTCACCAAGTTTTTGGGTGCGAAGAACTATTCCCTGATCACGGTATAGCGGCATGCCCCTAAGTTACTAGAGGAGTAAGGCAGAGTTAGTTAACGAACTGCGCGATTAATAGATGAGATTACGGCCTTAAGCGCAGCTGTGGTTGTGCTGGGATCAATTCCTACACCCCAGAAAATCTTTCCGGCAATCTCACATTCAAGGTATGCCGCTGCCTTTGCATCGCCACCTGCTGATAAAGCGTGCTCGTAATAATCTAATACACGAAGTGAAAGTGTTGGCTCATATGTATTTAAGATTGCAACAAAGGCTGCAATTGGGCCATTACCTTTTCCGGATAACTTTTTGCTTTCTTTTTTATCAATTAACTCAATTGAAAGATCAACATCTTGATCCATCTGTGAGCTTTGAGAAAGTGCGGCTAATTTAAAGCGTCCCCACTGATTATCTTTAGCTGGTAGATACTCATCCTCAAAGGTGCGCCACATAGCCTCAGGTGAAACCTCACCACCTTCACTATCTGTTAGCACTTGAATTACTTGGCTGAACTCAATTTGTAATCTGCGTGGAAGATCTAATTGATGTTCATGCTTCATTAAATATGCAACGCCACCCTTACCAGATTGGCTATTTACTCTAATTACCGCCTCATATGATCTGCCAATATCTTTTGGATCAATTGGTAGATAAGGAATTGCCCAAGTGAACTTATCCTTATCAACTCCAGCAGCCTTGGCATCTTTTTCTAAGTGATCAAAGCCTTTTTTAATTGCATCCTGATGTGATCCAGAAAAAGCGGTAAAGACTAAGTCCCCACCATATGGATGACGCTCAGGCACTCTTAGTTGATTGCAATACTCAACTGTTCGCCTAATCTCATCAATATCTGAGAAATCAATCATTGGATCAATACCATGGCTTAGTAAATTAAGCCCTAAGGTAATTAAGCAAACATTTCCAGTTCGCTCACCGTTGCCAAATAATGTCCCCTCAATTCGATCAGCACCTGCAAGATAGGCAAGCTCAGCTGCTGCAACGCCTGTGCCGCGATCATTGTGTGGATGCAAACTTAAGACCACGCTGTCGCGATATTTAAGGTTGCGATGCATCCATTCAATTGAATCTGCATAAATATTTGGTGTTGCCATCTCAACTGTGGCTGGTAGATTCATAATTGTTTTCCAAGCCGGTGTTGGTTTCCAAATATCATTAACTGCGTTACAAACTTGCACAGCAAACTCAAGTTCAGTTCCTGTGTATGACTCAGGTGAGTACTCAAATGAGACCAAGGTGCCGGGCACAGTTTTAACAAGATCTAAACAGATCTGGGCGCCATCAGTTGCAATCTTTTCAATACCAGCCTTATCTTGATTAAAGACAACTCGTCTTTGTAAGGTTGAAGTTGAGTTATATAAATGCACAATCGCCTGCTTTGATCCTTTAATTGATTCAAAGGTGCGCTCAATTAACGGCTTACGGGCCTGAGTTAAAACCTGAATAATCACATCATCTGGAATTAACTTCTCATCAATAATTTTGCGAATGAAATCAAAATCGGTCTGACTAGCTGCTGGAAAGCCAACTTCAATCTCTTTGTATCCCATTTTTACAAGCAACTTAAACATGGCAAGTTTTCGATTAGCATCCATTGGATCAATTAATGCTTGATTGCCATCTCGCAAATCAACTGAACACCACTTAGGTGCCACCTTCATTGCTTTAGATGGCCAGGTGCGATCAGTTAATGAACCATTATTTGGAAATGGATTAAATGGGGCATAACGCGATATCGGCATATCTGAGTTACTTTGTTCTGGAAAGTTATTCATTTATTTCTTCTCCTCGTCGGTTAAAAGTGGTCTACCGGTGTGACCAACCTCCGCGACGAGGGGACCGGTTACTTGGCCCCGCCGCGGCAGGTAAGAAGGAGTGATGACAGGCGTAATGAGTTACGTGAAGATGTGAAGCCTGTAATTAACATGGCTCAAGGTTAACTTACCTTTGAGAAATTAACCAAATTACCTAGCAAAGACCATTCTCTTTGAGTATCAAATTGCCTATCGTTTGACCATGACAATTGCAGCATCTAAGCCCTACTTTGCCCCACGGCCACCTGAGTATGCGCAAATTCCAGATCCGATAAGACGAAAAAATTGGTTTGGTGATTCAAATCTTCCAGGTCCAAATCCAATATTTGCAGATTTTATAACAGCAACATTCATGATTAATACGCCAAGGTTCATGCATAAAATGCAGAAAAAATATGGAGATAGTTGCTCTTTCTTTTTATCTAGAAGATTATTCATTGGACTCTTCTCTGCCTCCGCAGTTCATGAGGTCACAGTTGCTCAGCAACATAAATTTGTTAAAGGTGTTGGTTTTGCCAGAATGCGCAAAGTATTAGGTGAAGGTTTATTAACTAATGAGGAGCCAATTCACTTAGCCCATCGCCGAATGATGCAGCCACCATTTCATCACGGCAATTTAGATTCATATGTGACGATTATGCACAACCTGGTAAATGAACACACAAAAGATTGGCAAGATAAAAAAAGTATCGAGCTAGCCCCAGAAATGATGGCGCTAACACTTGAGATAGTTTCAAGATGTTTATTTGGCTTGGATTCACATCAATACACCAAGGCAATTGCCGAATCTATGGAGGTGGCAATTGACCGAATTGAAAGAACCATGCTGCCTGGACTTGAAAGATTTGATAAATCAGGCATTAAGTACTTCAAAGAGTTTGAGGTGGCATCTGATCGGCTAGTTGAAATTGCCGAAGCGATTATCAGCAAGCGCATTGAAAGTAAAGAAGAGAAAAATGATGATCTGCTAGGAATTCTGCTTCAGATGAAGGGTGAGATCTCAGTTGATCACATTCGAGATGAGGTTTTAACTTTAATTTTAAGTGGGCATGAAACAACTGCCAATGTTATGAGTTGGGCATTCTCATACCTTTCAAAAAATCCGCAGGTAAGAAAACAGTTAGAGGATGAAGCAGATGCGGCAAGTTGGATTAAAGAAAATCGCACACCTACCTATCAAGAGTTAGAGGATTCATCCCCTGTTGCATCAGCTATTTTGCAGGAGACAATGCGCCTTGCACCACCTGTTTGGATCGCACCAAGAATTGCCACCGAAGATTGCACAATTGATGGCATTAAGATTCCAAAGGGTGCTCATGTATTAGTTAGCCAATATGTAACACATAGAAATGCAAGATTTTTTCCAGAACCAGAAAAATGGGATCCATCTCGCTGGGCAGACGCCAACTTTGAAAAATCTCTACCCCGTGGTTCCTACTTTCCATTTGGTGGTGGCAGTCGTAAATGTTTAGGTGAGTACTTTGCTATCGCTGAAGCTAGATTAATTCTATTAATGGTTGCCAAGAACTTTAGATTAAGCGGGGATTTTCCGAAAGCTCAACCACGAGCTACCTACCGACCAAAGGGTGCGGTTAAAAATAAGGTTTCGCTGCGTTAGTTAAGTGAAAAAGATGGATATTCATCTGTTATCAGCAGCACGGCGTACCCATACAAGCGATTCCAGTAAGCAATTACCTTAACTGCCTCTTCAGCTTTATCCTCTGGGTAAATACCATTTTTAACTACGCTAATCCAAGCAATAATTGTTAATGCAAGAGCATAGATTGCATAAATAATGCCAAGTATGAAAAGTGGAATTGCTAGAAACCACTTAACTAATGGCATCCAAGGGCTAAGTTTTTTGCCGCCATCTACATCAGGGTAAATTAATCTAACTTTTGGATTTGATTCAATAGATGGGTAATCATCGGTAAGTACTAATGCATAAGCATTAATTCGATTACTTAACTCAAGTAAAGATTTATTAAACGCTAATACATATGAAGGGTAAACATTTCTAACTAGCAAAGAAAGAACTACAGGTAGTACTAGAAAGCCACCGATCACTCCCATAAAATCACCTGAAAACTCGGAGAAACTAGAGATAAATATCGCTGCTGGAAGTACTAAGAAAATTCTAAAAAGGGCGGTATTTTTATCTCGATTATCTAAATCAACATGAATTTCAGTTTGTATTTGATTGCTCATCCCCTGAGCATACTAAAGAACTGGTAAATACCTGTTTAATTCAAAGGCACTAACCTGCTTGCGATACTCATCCCATTCAGCTCGCTTATTTAGCAGAACATACTCAAATACATCATCACCTAAAGTTTTCTTAACTAATTCACTCTTTTCCATCGCAGTAATTGCCTCAGCCAAATCAGTTGGCAGCGGGGCAGGATTAGAGTTCTCTTTTAATTCATACTTTCCTTCAACTCCAGCAAGACCGGCAGAAATAATTACAGCAAATGCTAAATATGGATTACATGCTGAATCTGGAGTTCTAACCTCAATGCGAGTTGAGGCCTCCTTCTTTGGTTTATAAGTTGGAATGCGGACCATAGCGTTTCGATCATTTTGTGCCCATGTTGCATATGCAGGTGCTTCCCCGCCGCCACTTAATCTTTTATATGAGTTAACCCATTGATTAGTAATTGCAGTTATCTCAGCAGCATGTTTAATAATGCCAGCAATAAATGATCTACCTACTTTAGATAATTGCATTGGGGCGCCCTCTTCATAAAATGCATTTTTCTCGCCATCAAATAAAGAGATATGAGTATGCATGGCAGAGCCAGGATGATTAGTAAATGGCTTTGGCATAAAGGATGCGTAGAAACCTTGATCAAGTGCCACTTCTTTAATTACATGTCTAAATGTCATGATGTTATCGGCTGTTGATAACGCATCGGCATAACGCAAATCAATCTCCTGCTGTCCTGGTGCGCCTTCATGGTGTGAGAACTCAACTGAAACACCCATCGCTTCAAGTAATGTAATTGCTTGCCTTCTAAAATCATGACCAACTACAGATGGTGTGTGATCAAAGTAGCCAGCTGAATCAACTGGAACTGGTTCTTTTCCTACCTGTGGTTCATCTTTAAATAGGAAAAATTCAATCTCAGGATGTGTGTAACAGGTGTAGCCAAGCTTTGCTGCTTTTTCTAATGTTTGTTTTAAAACTCTTCTTGGATCAACTGAGGCAGGTTCACCATCTGGCAGTGTGATATCGCAAAACATTCGAGCAGCACCTGGTGCCTCGGTTCGCCATGGCAGAATTGAAAAACTTGCAGGATCAGGTTTTGCCAACATATCTGATTCAGTAACTCTGGCAAAGCCTTCAATGGCAGAGCCATCAAAACCAATTCCTTCCGCAAATGCATTTTCAAGCTCAGCGGGTGCAATCGCAACTGATTTTAGAAAACCTAGAACATCGGTAAACCAAAGTCTGACGAATCGAATATTGCGCTCTTCTAATGTGCGCTGCACAAATGCTTGTTGTTTAGCTAAATCACTTGGGGAGGTCATAGGGATATTAAAGCCGTTAATGATTACGGCTATGTTAACTACCTAATTTTTACCGCCTTTATGCGGGGTTAGATAACAAAAAACTCAGAAGAATCAACCATAGTCCTAGCTGGAACGCTCTTAGTCACTACAACATTGGCATTGATCTTTACCCCATCACCAATTGAAATGTCACCTAACACTTTAGCGCCCGATCCAATTACTACATTATTTCCGACAGTTGGATGGCGCTTGCCCGCTTCATTAGTGCGAGCACCCAGTGTTACATCATGATAAATCATTACATCATCGCCAACTATTGCAGTCGCTCCAATTACCACGCCCATGCCATGGTCAATAAAAAACCTTCGACCAATTTGGGCCCCTGGATGAATCTCAATACCGGTTACAGCTCTTATCCAGTTAGAGTAAATACGTGCTAATAGTTTTAGTTTTACTTTCCAAAGAAAATGCGCGATGCGATAGCCCCAGACTGCATGAATGCCTGGGTAGGTAAGAAATACCTCAAGGTGATTACGGGCAGATGGATCAAGCCTTAGTGCGGTATCGATATCTTCTTTAATTGATTTAAACAATTTAGCCCAGTAAATCTTCAAAAAGTATTGTTGAAATATATCGCTCACCAAATGATGGAATAATTACCACAATAGTTTTACCAGCAAACTCAGCTCGCTGCGCTACTTGATGAGCGGCCCAAAGGGCTGCACCACTTGAGAGACCAGCAAGGATTCCCTCCGAAGTTCCAGCAGCTCTGGCATATTTAACAGAGAGATCAGCTGGCGCATCAAAAATTTCATCATAGATATTTCTATCTAAAACAGGTGGCACAAAGTTTGCGCCAATTCCCTGCAGTGGATGCTTACCTGGCTCACCGCCATTTAAAATTGGTGAAGCAGCTGGCTCTACGCCAAATATCTTTACGTCAGGATTCTTAGATTTTAATAATTGGCCAACACCAGTGATCGTGCCACCGGTACCAATACCTGAAACAACCGCAGCTACGGTGCCATCAGTATCTCGCCAAATTTCTTCACCAGTAGTGCGACGGTGAACTTCTGGGCCTGCTTGATTTTCAAATTGGCGAACTAACACTGCGCCAGATTCTTTATATGACTCTGCCTTAGCCACCGCACCTTTCATACCTTCAGCTGCTGGGGTTAAAATTAATTCAGCGCCAAATGCTCTAAGTAATGCTTTGCGCTCACTAGACATTGACTCTGGCATTGTAAGAATTGTTTTATACCCTCTTGCTGCTCCCACCATTGCGAGTGCAATTCCAGTATTTCCACTAGTTGCCTCAACGATTGTGCCACCTGGCTTTAACTCACCTGATTTTTCCGCAGCATCAACCATCGCAATTGCTAGCCGATCCTTAACTGTTGAAGTTGGGTTATAAAACTCAAGCTTTGCTAGAACGGTAGCGGTGGAGTTAGTCATCATTTTATTTAACTTAACCAACGGGGTATTGCCATAAACCTCAGTTATATTGTTATAGACCTTCATTTTTATCTCCTTAAGTAATTTGGATTATTCATTTTTTTAAAGCACGCAAAAGCAGAGGGCAAAGCCCATAAGAGGGGTGTGAGTTAGCAGCTAGAGGTTGTAGCACGGGCGAAATCAACTACCCGGCGGCGGGTGAAATACCAGAGCTTCATTGTGATGAGCTCTTTAGTTGAAATGGCCATAGGGGTAATATTAGGAAAGAATTTAACTAAAGACTAATTGCAAATGATTTGCGTGTTTATTTTTAAGCGTTAAATATTTAAGATTCACGCCAATGTGAGGTAATAGGCAATCTTCTATCCTTACCAAATGCGCGAGCAGAGATCTTTGTGCCTGGTGGATACTGCCGTCTTTTATACTCAGCCCGATCAACTAAGCCAACAACTTTATCTACTAGGAGTGGATCAAAGCCGGCCGCCAGGGCAGCAGCTCTTCCGCCATCTTCATCTATATATATAGAGAGAATTTGATCCAAGAGTTTGTACTCGGGCAGAGAATCACTGTCTTTTTGATTTGGGGCAAGCTCAGCACTTGGCTCTTTTTTAATTGAATTTTCTGGAATTGGCGGGGTTTGCCCCTGCAGCATTGCTAACTCATTTCGCCAAGTAGCTAATTGCCATACTTGGGTTTTATATAGATCTTTAATTGGGGCAAAGCCGCCTACGGCGTCCCCATACATTGTTGAGTAGCCAACTGCTAACTCTGATTTATTACCAGTTGCTAAAACTAAATGCCCTTCTTGATTAGACAGCGCCATCAAAGTAAGTCCTCGAACTCTGGCCTGCAGGTTCTCCTCAGCTAAGCCATCTACTCGCAGGTTTTCAATTAAGTTTGCCACCATTGGGGTGATCTGGATAATTCGATAATTTAAACCAATATTTGAGGCTAGCTCTTTAGCATCAGAGAGTGAGTGCTCAGATGAGTACTTACTTGGCAATGCAATTCCATGGACCTTATCTGCGCCAATAGCATCGGCTGCTAATGCAGCAACTAATGCTGAATCAATACCACCTGAGATTCCAAGAATTACTGACTTAAAATTATTCTTGCCCACATAATCCCGCAGCCCAATTACCAACCCCTGCCAAATCTGCTCTAAATCCCCAAGCCTTCTGGCAACACCTGGAACTATTTTTTTATACTTTAAAGTTGGCGCAGCAGAGATAATTAAATCTGGATCACTTGAGGCTAGCTTTACATCAAGATCAATAACCATAAGGCCATCTTCAAATTGTGGGGCGCGGGCAATTAATTCACCGCTACTTGAAACCACAATTGTGTCGCCATCAAAGACCAAATCATCTTGGCCACCAGTCATATTTACATAGGCAAGTGGGGCCCCTACCTCAATTGCTCGCTGCTTAACGAGGATGAGCCGGGCATCATTTTTATTTATCTCATATGGGGAGCCATTAGGAACTAGAAGTAATCCGATATCACGCTTTGCAAGCTCTGCAACTGGTCCACCTGATTGCCAAATATCCTCACAAATGGCAATACCAATATCAACACCGCATACTCTAATTACTAGTGAGTGCGCCCCTGGCGTGAAGTTGCGATACTCATCAAAGACGCCGTAGTTAGGCAGGTGGTGTTTGATATAGGTGGCAACTATTTCTCCTCGATAAATTACTGCCACACAATTCTGCGGCTTACCCCCTTGGGTTTGACCAAGATAGCCAACTAATAAAGTTAGATCACCATTTCCCTCATTATTTATTCGAGTTGCTAACTCACTAACAGCGGCAATTGAGGCTTCTCTAAAAGATGCTCGGTTAGCTAAATCTTCAACTGGGTATCCAGTTAAAATCATCTCTGGATAAACCACAATTACAGCTCCTGCATTTGCAGCATCAAAGGCATGTTTAGAAACTAGGTCAGCATTTTTTTTCAGATCTCCCACAGTGGGATTGATCTGCGCTAGCGCTACTCGGATCTGACCAGATTGACTCACTTTTCAAGAGTACCTCAGGTAGCCAATCTGGCGCAGGTTAAGTTAAAGTTAACCTACCTAGCAAAGACAGGGACTGCGTAGGCAGCCTTGATCTTAAGGAGTAAGTATGAGTAATGCCCAGACATCTCGCGTTTTAATCACTGATTTAGCTGCGATGAAAGTAGCTGGTAAAAAGTGGGCGATGTTGACCTGCTATGAACAAATGACTGCGCAGATCTTTGATGAAGCAGGTATTCCAGTTCTACTAGTAGGTGATTCTGCTGGTAATAATTTTTTAGGACATGAAAACACAATTCCAGTAACCATTGATGAGTTAATCCCCTTGGCTAAGGCGGTAGTTAACTCCAGTAAAAACGCAATGGTAGTAGTTGATTTTCCATTTGGTTCCTATGAATCATCCCCCGAGCAGGCATTGGTAACTGGGGTCAGATTTTTTAAAGAGGCAAGGGTTGGCGCGGTGAAGTTAGAGGGCGGCGCCAAGGTTGTGCCGCAGATTAAAAAATTAGTCGCAGCCGGAATTCCAGTTATGGGCCACTTAGGTCTTACCCCACAATCAGTTCATGTCCTGGGCGGTTTTAAGGTGCAGGGGCGCGGTGAAAGTGGTGAACAAATCCTAAAAGATGCCAAAGCCCTTGAAATGGCTGGGGTATTTGCAATTGTGCTTGAGGCAATTCCAGCTGCGTTAGCTGCTGAAATAACTAAATCAATATCGGTTCCAATAATTGGCATTGGCGCCGGCAATGATTGTGATGCCCAGGTATTAGTTTGGACAGATTTGGTTGGAATAACTGAAAAATTACCTAAATTTGCCAAGGCATACCGAAATTTGCGCAAAGAGATCGCTGATGCAGCCGGTGAATTTGCCCGTGATGTTGCAAATGGTGATTTTCCAGCTAAAGATCAAAGTTTTAGCTAAATATTTCCCATTATTGGGGGCAAAAAACGGTTAAGTTGGGATTTTTCCCACTTTTTACCAAATTTTGGTTAGAAGTTGGAAAATTTGGCCAAATATTTAACTCACCAGTAGTTTTTTGCTAAATGCGGGGAGAATAATTGCTAATAATTAGAAAAAAATGCATAAAATTTCTTAAAAAGAAAGTTGCGACACGCTACATATTTATTGCCAAATAAGTGGAAAGTTTTGCCATTTAGTGCCACGCTTGTCCATGAAACAGGTTCGGTGACGGATCGAACCACTTTGATAGGAGAAATACGTGGCTGCAAAGCGTCGTAAGAAAGCAGCAAAAGCTGCTCCAAAGCGTCGTCGTCGTAAGGCTGCTAAGGCTGCCCCAAAGCGTCGTCGTCGTAAGAAAGCAGCTAAGGCTGCTCCAAAGCGTCGTCGTCGTAAGAAAGCAGCAAAGGCTGCCCCAAAGCGTCGTCGTCGTAAGAAAGCTTCAAAGTAAATTATTAACTAAAAAATCCCGCCAGTTAAATGGCGGGATTTTTTATTGCCCAAAATTAATTAATGCCTAGATAGGCTTACCCCATTATGCGAAGTGGTCTAGATCTAACTCATATAAATCCTGCTATCCGCCCCCAGGATGATCTCTTTAGATTTATGAATGGTAAGTGGTTAGCCGAATCTAAAATTCCAGAAGATAGAGCAAGTGATGGCGCTTTTTATCAGCTATATGAACAGGCTGAAAAACAGGTAAAACAGATCATTATTGATCAGGCAAAAAGTGCAGGAGAAATTGGAAGTACCTCTCAAAAAATTGGCGATTTATATAACTCATTTATGGATGAGGAAAAAATAGAGCAGTTAGGAATTTCCCCAATTGCTAAAGATCTAGCAGCTGCGCAAGGCTTTAATAATAAGGATGAGTTTTTACAGCTTTTAGGTGAGCTAGAAAGAGATGGTTTGTCTGGTCTTTTCTATTCCTATGTTTCAACTGACAATAAAGATGCCTCTAAAAATATCGTCTACCTTGGCCAATCAGGATTATCACTTCCGGATGAGGCCTACTACCGTGAGGATGAATATAAAGAGATTAGGCAATCCTTTGTTACCCATATAAAAAATATGTTTGAGTTAGCAGGACTTGAAAATGCGCAAAGCAGTGCCTTAGCAGTTTTGGAATTAGAAACTGCGATCGCCACCTGTCACTGGGATCAGGTTAAGGATCGAGATGCTGATCTGACCTATAACAAAAAGAGTTTCACCCAGCTATCTGAACTAGGCCCGGCATTTAATTGGCCACTTTGGATGAAAAGTTCGGTGACCCCAGAGCATGTGCTCACCCACGTTGTTGTTAGGCAGCCCTCCTACTTTGAAGAGTTATCCAAACTTCTTGGTGACTTTGAGGTTATAAAGTGGCGGTGCTGGCTCACCTGGCACATTCTCTCCGGTGCTAGCCCATATCTAAACTCAGCTTTAGTAAATGAAAACTTTAACTTCTATGGCACAACCCTTTCTGGCATACCAAAACTAAAAGAGCGGTGGAAGCGGGCAACTGGTTTAGTTGAAGGCGCCCTAGGTGAGGCGGTTGGGCAGATCTATGTGCAGCGCCACTTTGGTAAAGCGGCTAAGGAGCGAATGGTTGATCTAGTTAAAAATCTTATTCAGGCATACCGCGTAGATATTGCAGCCCTTGATTGGATGAGTGATGAGACTAAGCAGAAGGCATTCCTTAAGTTAGATAAGTTCACGCCAAAGATTGGTTATCCAGATAAGTGGCGGGATTACTCAAACTTGTCTATTAAGCCAGGGGACCTAATTGGCAACCTGAGTGCTATTGCAAAATATTCTCAAGATTATGAGTACTCAAAAATAGGAAAGCCTGTTGATAAATTTGAGTGGTATATGACCCCGCAAACGGTTAACGCCTATTACAACCCAGGAATGAATGAGATTGTCTTTCCTGCTGCTATTTTGCAGCCGCCATTTTTTGATGTGTTAGCAGATGATGATGCTGCAAACTACGGTGGTATTGGCGCAGTAATTGGCCATGAGATTGGCCATGGTTTTGATGATCAAGGGTCAAAGTATGACGGAGATGGCAACTTAGTTAACTGGTGGAATGATAAAGATAGATCTGAGTTTGAAAAACGAACTAGTAAGTTAATTAATCAGTATGACCAGCTATCACCTGAAAATGCCCCAGATATAAAGGTCAATGGCGCACTAACAATTGGTGAAAATATTGGCGACCTAGGTGGATTAACAATTGCTTATAAAGCATATGAGATTTCACTTAATGCAAAGGAGCCGCCAGTACTTGATGGCTATAGCGGGATGCAAAGATTTTTTATGGGTTGGGCTCAATCTTGGCGGGGCAAATATCGACCAGAGGAGGTTAGAAGAAGGGTTGCAACTGATCCACACTCCCCTGATGAGTTTAGATGTAATCAGATAGTTTCTAACTTAACTGAGTTCTATGATGCTTTTACAGTTAGCCAAAGTGATAAACACTTTATGCCAGTAGATCAGCGAGTGCGGATCTGGTAACTACTCTGGAAAGTGGCAGGCAACAGTTGACCTGCCAACTTGAAGTAGTTCAGGTGCCTTATCGGCGCATACTTCTTGCGCTTTCCAACACCTGGTTCTAAATCTGCAACCTGATGGTGGATTAATTGGATTTGGAACATCCCCGGTTAAAGTGATGCGCTGCCTTGCTCCCACAGCATCTGGATCCACCTCTGGAACTGCAGATAACAGGGCCTTGGTATATGGATGTTTTGGATTTGAGTAGAGAGTATCTCTATCTGCAATTTCAACAATTTTTCCTAAATACATCACCGCTACTCGCTGGGCAAAGTGGCGAACTACTGCTAAATCATGGGCAATAAAAATGAAGGTTAAGCCAAAATCTTTTTGCAAATCCTTCATGAGGTTTATGACCTGAGCTTGGATTGAAACATCTAACGCAGATACGGGCTCATCTGCAACTATCACCTTAGGGCGAAGAGCTAATGCTCTAGCAATACCAATGCGCTGCCGCTGCCCACCTGAAAACTCATGTGGATACCGGTTGTAGTGCTCAGGATTTAAACCAACAATCTCAAGTAACTCCTGCACCCGCTTTTTAACTCCACCTTCTGGGGTAATACCACTGATCTTAAATGGGGTAGCAATAATTGTTCCAACGGTATGGCGTGGATTTAAAGAAGAATATGGATCTTGAAAAATCATCTGTAATTGCCGACGAATTGGTTTTAGCTCTTTGCTAGTTAAGTGAGTTATATCTTGGCCCTCATACTCAATCGTTCCTCTACTTGGCTCTAATAACCTAGTGATTAACTTTCCAGTAGTTGATTTACCACAGCCAGACTCACCTACTAAGCCAAGTGCCTCACCGGCAGTGATTTCAAAATTAAGGCCATCAACTGCCTGAATAAGATCTGCATTACCAAAAAACCCATGCTTACTACCAGAAAAATGTTTGGTTAACCCGGTAACTTTTAAAATTGCACTCATAGTTTAGGCGCCACCTGATTATTAAATATATCTACTCTAGTTTTTACATCCAGATGACATCTAACTAAATGATGATCACCCTCTGAAACTGGAAGCAGCTGCGGCACACTCGCTAAGCAGGCAGGGCCAACTGTGCTTTGATAAGAACATCTTGGATGAAAAGCACAACCTGATGGGACTGAGATCATTGAAGGTGGCATACCGCTAATTGCAGCTAATCGTTTATCTGGGTCACCAGTTAATCTAGGTATTGAGGTTAGTAAACCCCAACCATATGGGTGTTGCGGCTTTGCCAGTACATCTCGCACACTTCCGTATTCAACTGCTTTACCCGCATACATAAGCAAAACATCATCAGTAGTTTCAGCAACAACTCCTAAATCATGAGTAATTAAAATAATTGCAGTACCAAAATCTTTTTGTAACTGGCGAAGAAGTTCAAGAATCTGTGCCTGAACTGTCACATCTAATGCTGTGGTCGGTTCATCAGCAATTAACAAACTTGGATCACAAGATAAAGCCATAGCAATCATCGCCCGCTGGCGCATACCACCTGAAAATTGGTGCGGGTAATCATCTGCTCGTTTTTGCGGCTCAGCAATTCCAACTCGATCAAGCATATCTATTGCATGTTTTTTAGCCTCTGCTTTTGAGACATTGTTGTGAACTTGATATGCCTCAATTATTTGATCACCAATTGTGTAGAAAGGATTTAAGGCAGTTAGTGAATCTTGAAAGATCATCGCCATCTGCTTACCTCGTAATTTACGGATATCAGATTCACTACCGGCATTAATTTCTACTCCGCCAACAAAAATCTGCCCACTTACCTGCGCTCGACTACCTTTATGAAGTCCTAAAATCGCAAGGCTTGTTACAGATTTTCCGGAGCCAGATTCACCAACTAGTCCTAGTGTTTTTCCTTTTTCAACTGAAAACGAAAGGTTATCAACCGCTTTTACTAACCCATCATCGGTAGGAAAGTTAATACAAAGATTTTTTACCTCTAAAAAATTACTCACGTAAGCCTGACCTTTGGATCTAAAGCTGAATAGATTAGATCTACAACAATATTTGCTGTTACAACAAAGAAGGCTGAAAATAAAACTGTGCCAGTTACCACTGGAATATCTAGATTTGCCACCGCATCAGTTGATAACTTACCTAGACCTGGAATATTAAATACATATTCAGTAATTACCGCACCCCCAAGTAGGGCGCCTAGATCTAAGCCAAAGACTGTGACAATTGGTGTAATCGCACCTCGCAGTACATGCCTTGAATTAATCTTTCGTCCAGATAATCCCTTAGCCCTTGCTGTTCTTACATAATCCTCACTCATTACCTCAATCATGCCTGCCCTAGTTAGGCGCGAATAAATTGCAGATAATAGAAATGCCAAGGTAAACCAGGCAAGTGCCATTTGTTTAGCCCAATCACTTACCGAGTCAAATGGTGAGGTATAGCCAGGTATCGGAAGTATCGCTAACTTATCTACAAATATAAATTGTAGGATCAAGCCGACAAAGTAGATCTGCAAACTTGCGGCACCGAGTGCAATTCCTTGAGAAAACTTATCTAACATTGTGCCGCGCCGAAGTGCTGAAACAATTCCGCTAGATAGCCCGACTAATAGCCATAAAATCGAGGCGCCAAATGCAATTGATAATGTCGCCGGCAGGCGATCCATAAGAAGTGAGGTAACTGGTAAATCATTTTGATATGAGTAGCCAAGGCAGGGAGCGTCACAATTTAGCTCTGCCTCAGTTCCAGCTAAATAGGTTCGACCAGCAAATATGCCTTTAACAAAGCGGCCATACTGCACAGATAATGGTTGATCTAACTCAAGTGTGTGACGAATTCGATCCATTAACTCTGGTGTACAAGCTTTACCACAAGCAAGACGCGCTGGATCTGCTGGCAAGATATAAAAAATTCCAAAAACTACCGCTGAAACAATAGCAAGCACAAATACTCCAATAAAGGTGCGCTTTAATATGTATTTCAACATTTATTTATAGTCCTTAAATTATTTAAGTTGGTCGATGATTATTTAACCACCGACCAACTTAAGTGTTATTGCTTTACTTCTTTACGTAAGCACCAATAACGCTTAGGTCTCCCCAACCGTTATCGATCTGTACGCCACCCAACTTTGAGCCCGACATCATGTGGCTTCGCTCAAAGTAAATAGATATATGGGCTGCTTTATCTTGAATCAGCTTCTGCTCAATATCTCCAAGAATTTTCTCTTGGGCAGCAGGAGCTGATTGATCAGCTTGTGCAAATAACTTTTGCAAGTCGGCAAAATTACCACGAGAGTAATTGCTCTTTGCATCAGTGCTGGTCATAGTCCTTGCATCAAATAATGCATAAACAATTCCAGAGGCTGCTGACCAGTCAAATGCCCAAGAGGTTTGGACAATGTCTGGTTCCTTATCGCCTCCGCGCTTAGACACCGTAGAGTAGTAACCAGAACCTGGGTACTTATCCATGATCACAGTAAAGCCAGCAGCCTTAAGTGCTTGCTCAACTGCAGCAGCACGTAGTGGCTCCACGCCCTTATCGCGATATGCCAGACGAAGAGTTGTCTTCTTATCGCTTGCTTTAGCTAGGTAAGCTTTTGCTTTGGCAATCTGCGCCTCTGGATTCTTTATTACATCGCGCTCACACACGGTGAAGTTACGATATCCAGTCTTGATTGAAGGCGGAATTGTTGAGTTTGCATATTGACCAGAATTTGTACCACCTGCAGCTGCAAGGACGGTCTTAAAGTCAAATGCACATTGAATCGCCTTGCGCACATTTACATCTTTAACCGTATCCACATTTATTGCGTAGTAACGGTTGTAAGGTGAAAGGAAGCTAAATAAGCGATTCTTATAGGCAGGCTTTCCAAGAACCTTTGACAAGTTAGTAACGATATTTGTGTCAGTTGACACAGATGTCTTTGCTTCACCTGAGTCAGAAATCAGTGATTGCTCAATAACATTCTGATCAGCACCCATTTTAACTACGAACTTATCTGGATAGTTCCAACGAATTGGATCTGTCTTTGTATCCCAATAAGAGTTACGAACTAAAGTCAACTGCTTACCACGATCATACGACTCAATTTTGTATGGGCCAGATGAGAATGGACGGTTGTCGTAGTTCTGTTTTGTATCTTTTGCCTTTGGGATAGCTGTAAATGAACCAAATGTAGTTACATATGGGAAATATGGGATTGGCTGTGTTAGTACATAGGTGATTTCATCACCCTTGGCTGAACACTGCACACCATATAGATCACCATTTGGATCGGTGTATGGACCCTTGTAATTAGTTGGGTTATCAATGAAATCTTTAGCATAAGTAGTTCCACCATCAAGGATGTCATCGTTGTAGGACCTCATAGTTCCATACTTCAAATCTTCACAGGTGATCTTTGAACCATCTTCATACTTTAGATTTGGGCGAAGCTTAAATGTCCAGCTAAGTCCACCATCATTTGTTGTACCCAAATCTGCAGCTAAATCTGGCACAAGTTCAGTTTTGCCATTTACAGTGCGATATTGGGTAAGTGTGCGAATAAACAGTCGATAGAAATCAAGTGTTCCGCCAACATAGTTACGGGCAGGATCTAAGTGCTCAAAATCTGCTTGTGTAATTACGGTTACGGTTCCACCTTTTGTTGCACCAGTCTTAGCTGGAACAGGTCCAACCCAAGAAGCTGGGGTTGCTGCCTCAGCAGCTGTGATCGAAACAATTAAAGATGCACCAAGTGTAAGTGCACCAGCAACTGCAAGACCTTTCTTTTTAAGGTTCATTTGAACCCTTCCTAGTAGGTGTTTCTTTTTTAACCCGGTAGTCATATGTTCTACCGGGAACTTCGGGGATCGAGTGCGTCTCGAATGCTGTCACCTAATAAACTAAATGAGAGCACAAGCAGGAACAAAGCAAAACCTGGAATAAATGTGTAGGTTGGGTTAATACTATAAAACGGCACTGAGGCTAAAAGCATTGCTCCCCAATCTGAGGTTGGATCAATTACCCCTGCACCTAAAAATGTTAAGGCAGCCTCTGCGGTAATCATAGTTGGAATATTTAGCGCAACTGTTACCAAAATTGGTGCCCATAAGTTTGGAAGTATTTGATTAAAAACTAAATGAAACTTGGAGGCGCCAAGTGCTCTGGCTGCTTCCACAAACTCGCGCTCACGCAGCGAAATAACTTGGCCTCTAACAATACGTGCGATGTAAGGCCAACCAAACATAGCCAGAACAAATATCATTACTGGAATTCGAGTGCCATTTCCAGGTGGTAAGCCCCAACCTTCAAAAACATTTTCTAAGACTGGCGTAATAGCTAATGCAAATAAAATAGATGGAAACGCAAGTGTAATTTCCATGGTTCGAGATAAAGCTAAATCAGTCTTGCCACCAAAAAAGCCCGAAATCAGACCAATTACAATTCCAATTACTGTTGCAACTAAGGTTGCCGCTAATGCAATGGTTAAAGAGGTTCTAGCACCATAAACAAATCGTAAGAAAACATCACGCCCTGTTCTTGGCTCTACCCCAAACCAATGTGTTCCTGAGATGCCCCCAAATTTGCCTAATGGATTAGTTGCAAACTCTGGATCTAATGTCTCTGGGTGAAACTCATCTGGAGTGGTGTGCATAATCCAGGTAAAGACTGGTGCGGTAATGGCTAGTAATAAGAAGAATGCGATTACTGAACCAGAGATTTTGGCAGAGCGATCTTTTTTTAAACGCTGCCATGCCATCTGGGTAGGTGAACGACCTTCAATCCCTGAATGAGTAGCAATTGCGGCAGTGCTCATTTATAACAGGCTCCTTAAAAATTGCTGTATGAGCCCTAAGATAGTCAACTACCGGGGATATAACTAGCCGTCTAAAGGGGTGAATAAGGCTCAGTAGCGGTATCAATAATGTTATTTATCTTTTTTTACCAATAATCAGAGGATGGTTGACTACGCATATGGGTAGTGAGTTTAAATTTAAGGTCGGTACCTCACTTAAAAATCGACTGGGGAGGACTGGACAGATATCTACTCCCCATGGCGTAATTAAGACACCAGCATTTATCCCAGTGGGAACAAAGGCAACTCTTAAATCAGTTCTTCCTGAATCACTAAAAGAGCTTGGTTCACAAGCTGTTTTAGCAAATGCTTATCACCTCTATCTACAACCTGGATCTGAGTTAATTGATAGAGCAGGTGGCTTAGCAAAGTTTATGAATTGGAATGGGCCAACTTTTACTGATTCTGGCGGCTTTCAGGTTTTATCCCTTGGGGTTGGGTTTAAAAAAGTTATCGCAATGGATGAGAACACCTTTCAAGCCGATGATGTGATTGCAGATGATAAGCAGCGCCTTGCTCATGTTGATGATGATGGGGTTACCTTTAAATCACACCTAGATGGCTCACTACACCGCTTTACCCCAGAAGTTTCTATGCAGGTGCAGCATCACATCGGGGCCGATATCATTTTTGCCTTCGATGAGTGCACAACTCTTCACAACACAAGAAGTTATCAAGAAAAAGCATTAGAGCGAACCAGATTATGGGCCCAGCGGTGCTTAAGTGAACATGATCGCTTAACTAAGGCTCGAAGTGATAAACCATATCAAGCATTATTTGGGGTTATTCAAGGGGCTCAATATGAAGAGCTGCGCAGAAAATCTGCAAAAGATTTAGCAACGATGAGTCAAAGTGGTATCAGCTTTGATGGATTTGGTATTGGTGGAGCTCTAGATAAGCAAACACTTGGAGATATTTTAAAGTGGGTAAATGAGGAGCTACCTGCGGATAAGCCTCGTCACTTTTTAGGTATTGGTGAACCTGATGATTTATTTGTGGGCGTAGAAAATGGCGCAGATACCTTTGATTGCGTAGCTCCATCTAGGCAAGCTAGAACTAGCTCAGTCTTTACTAAAGATGGCCGAGTTAATATTTCAAATGCTCCCCATAAAGATGAGTTTTTTCCAATTGAAAAAGATTGCACCTGTTACACCTGCCGCAATTACACCCGAGCTTACCTTTGCCATTTATTTAGAGCAAAGGAAATGGTGGCTGCCACCTTAGCAACCATTCATAATCAACACTTTATTGTTGGATTAGTTGATCAGATGCGAGAAAGTATTGAAAAAGGTACATTTTTTGAGTTTAAAGATGCGTTTATGGCCAGATACTACAAAAAGTAATTTGGGGGTAGATTAGAGATATGGATAACGCAAGGAAACCACTTCGAATTGGCATATTAGGAGCTGCAAGAATTGCTCCAAGTGCGATTATTTTCCCAGCCCATGCAACTGGTCATAAATTAGTTGCAGTTGGCGCTAGAGATAAAGTTCGAGCAAGTGAGTTTGCTAAGCAATACATGATTGAAAAAGTATATGGCTCATATCAAGAGGTCATTGATGACCCAGATATCGATGTAATTTATAACCCACTTCCTAATAATGCCCATGGACCATGGAACATTCGAGCCCTAGCTGCTGGAAAGCATGTTTTAAGTGAGAAGCCCTCTGCAAGTAATGCAGCTGAGGCAAAAGAGGTAGCGGCTGCAGCAAGTAAATCAGGTAAAGTTTTTATGGAAGGTTTTCACTATTACTATCACCCAGTTTTTCAAAGATTACTTGAGATCATTAAATCAGGTGAAATCGGTGAAGTAATTAAGGTTGAATCAGCTTTACAAACTCCAATGCCAGATAAGACTGATCTGCGTTTACAGTTTGATCTAGCAGGTGGCTCCATTATGGATGTTGGTTGCTACGCACTTCATAGCCAGCGAATGATTTCTCAATTAATCACAGGTGGTGAACCAACTGTTGTTAATACAGAGGCTAATGCCCCAGATGGCAAGCTAGATACTAAGTTAAATGTGCAACTTAAATATCCAAATGGAGTTGCAGCACTAGCTAAGGGTGATTTTGAATCACCCGCCTTTGATGCCCCTTTAACTGTTACAGGAAGTAAAGGAAGCGTACATCTACCTAATTTTGTTGTTTCAGGTTGGGATCCAAGAGTTATTGTTGATGTTGCTGGAAATAAACGAGTTGAACATCTTCCTTCTCTTTCCACTTACACCTACCAATTAATGGCATTTGCTGATGCAATAGATCTTGGTAAGCCGATTAAAACTGATGCTAAAGATGCTCTGGCTCAATCTCAATTAATTGATTCAGCATACCTATCTGCGAATTTACCGCTACGGCCCACTCTTAAGATTTAATACCCGCAGGATAAAATCAGGTCATGAGCATTCCCAAGGTAATCCTTTATTACACCTTTACCCCACTGCCAGACCCGGCAGCAATAAAGGTGTGGCAGAAAACCTTATGCCAGGGTTTAAATTTAAAAGGGCGAATAATCATTTCACCCCAAGGCATTAATGGCACATTAGGTGGGGATATAGACGATTTAAAAAAATATACCCGCCAAACAAGATCATATGCGGGCTTTAGCAAGATGAAATTTAAATGGTCAGATGGCACCGGCAATGATTTTCCAAAGTTAAGTGTAAAGGTTAGGCCTGAGTTAGTAGGTTTTGGAAATCCAAATGAAATTAAGGTTGATAAAAATGGTGTTATCGGCGGCGGTAAGCATTTAAAGCCTTTTGAAGTAGATGAATTAGTAGCAAAACGTGGTGATGATGTTATTTTCTTTGATGGCCGTAACTCCTTTGAAGCTCAGGTTGGCAGATTTAAAAATGCGGTCGTGCCAGATACAGCAACTACAAGAGATTTTGTAAGTGAGATTGAAAGTGGAAAGTATGATCATTTAAAGGATAAACCAATTGTTACCTACTGCACCGGCGGAATTAGGTGTGAGGTCTTATCTGCAGTTATGAAAACTCGAGGATTTAAAGAGGTTTATCAAATTGATGGTGGAATTGTTACTTATGGTAAAGAGATCGGTGATGATGGCTTGTGGGAGGGCGCTCTTCACACATTTGATAATCGTATGTCGCTTAAATTTAGCGCAAGATCAAAATCTATTGGGCAATGTAAAGATTGCTCAGAACCTGCAACAAGATTTTATGATTGTCCAAAGGTTCCGTGTAACGCGCTTAGTTTATTATGTACTAAGTGTGCGCAAGGAATGAGTAGCGAGATTTGTAATCACCCACAACGAAATTATTCAAACGCCGAACTAATTGGCTAATAACTGCTTAGCGTGATCATTGGCATGATTTGTATATCCAGTCAGCCAATCAGAAATACTGTATTTACCCAGCTCACTATGCTGGCCTGAGTTACTTAGTTGCGCTGGTGTTAAACGTTTAATTAATTCAAATGAGGCTGCTCTAGCAGCTTTAAATAACGCTAATGCGGTATCAATCGGCAGCTCTGAGTATCCAAGAGTCGTATTCTGAGCATAGATATTCTCATCAAAATTTTGAATCACACTTCCAGGCTCAGCAACTAATCGACGCAATCTTGCACAAGATTGAGACTCACTATCGGATAAGTGATGAATTATTTGGCGGGCACTCCATCCACCATTTATTGAGCGATCTAAATCAGCTTTATTTAGGGTTTCAACCGCTTTTAAGAAATTATTTGTTGCACTCTCATATGCAAGGGCTAAGGCTGTGATTTCTGGGGTGCTCATTACATCATCCTACTAGCGGTGAAGGAATGTACGAATGTTTTTACTAATCTTTTTTCCTAATTTAGTGCTTAACTTAACCGGTTTAATCGCAATTACCTGAGCAGAACTTGGCTCACCTGGGGTTGAAACACTATATAAAGCTGGTGAGCTTTCATCTAGTGAGTTAGCAATAATTTTCATCTGTGAAACTAGTGATATACAGCGAACAAATTGGCTTCTAGGTAATTGGTCATCTTTTTCAATTAATTCCTCCGTTAAATTATCAGCTGCCAGCCTTAAATCTCTTGCAATATTATCTATTTGAGAGTCACGATTTTCTGACTCTAATAACTCTAACTTCTCAGTAATCGCACTGCTTGTGGCAGATAATGCGTAAGCAACTTGACGGTCAACAATGTCTTTACGTGCTGGGTCTAATGTTGCATCAAATAGTGTTCTAGCCATGCTTCGAATCTGTACCAACATGTGTTCAATAGCAATACCTTGAATATATAAAGATTCTGCTTCATCAACTTCAGCAAGTGGTGACCAGCGGGCATATCTTTTTGCCTCAATGGCTTGTGATCTAAGTATTGGAATTTCTTCCACTAATAATCTTGCTTTTGAAAGCCAGGCACCAGATTGTTTTTGGGTAAAGCCAGCTGCTACACCCTCAGCCATTTCACTTATTAATTCAGCACTTCGTATACCTAATCTAGATATTTGATTAACGGTTCGCCCAGCTGGTGTGCTGGCGTGAGAAAAGTAAGAAAAGACTATTGCTACTGCTGCGCCTATTAAAGTTGAAACTAATCTGTGCTCAGCGGTAGAGCCTGAGATACCAGGGCCAATAACAATAAGGGCTGTTACTGGAACGTTTACCGATGCTACTTCACCTAACCTAAGGCCTCTGGCCACTACTGAGCAGAGAAACACAGTTAAGCCAATAGCAATTACGCCAAAGCTAAAGTAGTGAACGGTGAGGAGTGCAACACCTGCCCCAATTGCTGTTCCAACAATCTGGCCCAAACCCTCTCGAACTGATTTATAAAGAGAGATTCGAATACTAAGTGCGCAAACAATTGCCGCAACTAAGCCACCTTCAAAAACTAAATTATCACCGACTATCCATGCAGTAGCTGAGGCAACAGCTGCAACAGTTATCTGGCGTACCCAACTTCTACGATTAGAAAATAAACCAATAAACCAATTAAAAAAACGCTTCATGGTAGAAACTTAATCTTTTTGGCGTTCATTAAGACTTTAAGTCTAGCAACTGCGCTCTTTCCCATGCCATGTAAATCCTCTAAGTCACTTTGTGAAATCTTTCTAAGATCAGAGACTTTATATAATTTTGCATCCACTAATGCTCGTCTGGCAGGGGCGGAAATTCCATACTCTCGCCATTCTCTATCCAGGCTCTCATACCTATCTAACTCCGCCTGAGAGATATCAAGGTCTTGATTAGATTTCTTAGGCTTCTTCACAGCCTAATACTACAACTTTACTTGCGTTTCTTTTTGACCATCATCTGCACCATGCGCTGGGTCATCAATTTACGCACAAGTGTCTTAGGAAGTGGTGAATTAAAATGAAGTGCACTCTTTGTTTGCTTATATGTAACTAAATCATTTTTAAGTGCAGCAAGTACTGATCCACTAAATGGGTAGTAAGAGCAGCCACCTTTACGGGCTGCAATTCCGCAAACAACTTCGCCATCTAATTTAAATGCTGGTATTCCATAGGAAATACCTTGTTTTAAAGTTGGTTCAATCTCTAGAATGATTTCGCGCATTACTTTTAAATTACTTTTATTTGGCTCACTCTGTTGGGAAATATATGAATCAATCTCACGCTTGCTCAAGTGATTCACCCCCAATATCTCTAAACATAGGTAGATATAACAAGCCAGGAATAGATCTACTTCGCATCAGCTCACCACCTGCAATGAATCCTAACTTTTTATATGCGCTAATCCCCTGTTTATTATCAGGCCACACGCCAAGTCCTATCCGATGCCAATCGTTTTTATTAGCTAGTTGATCTATCCAATCCATCATCAACCTTGCTACTCCCTTACCCCTGAATTCCTTTTGAATCCACCATGCTGAAACCCAGCAATCTGCAGTTCTATCCTGGGTGGCTTTATCTACGGCAACTAACCCAATGTCGGAATCATCTGCAGATACCAAACACCAATTGGTAATCCGGGCTGAGTTTTGCCAAAAATTTATTGGTTTTTCTTTCTCAACTTCATATTTGGCGCCAAAAGAATCTGGTGAATCACTAAGAGCTGCTAAACGAAGTGTGCGAAGGCGGTCAGCATCTACTTCTGTCGCTGCTTCAACCTTAATCTGCATTTAATTAGCGTTTAAATAATCTACTAAATATGTCTACTTTTTTAACTTCACCGGCATGGCCAGCGCAGCGATCAGATATTGCAATCCCATCTAATGCCTCTTCAATATGTTCACCACAACCAGACCAGGTTGGTTTTTTACATATTTTACAAGTTACTTTTATGCACATAAAAATCTCCTATTTAGCATTAGTACGTTTAGTAATTATTAAAATCAAACTACCTACTAATCCTGAGATTATTGCAGCAAGTAGTAATCCAGATTTCACTTGATTAAGCAGTATCTCAGAGTCATAACTTAGATTAGCAATCATAAGTGAAACTGCAAGTCCCATTCCAGCAAAAGATGCACCTGCTAATAATTCACTATTTTTGATAGTTAATTGTTGTTTAAAAATTTTACTGAAAATTAGCGCAAACAAAGTTATGCCAATCACCTTTCCAAGTAGCCTTGAAAAAATGATTGAATTACCCAAAGTTGAGTTAAATTCAAAGCCCTCAGTAATTGTTGGATAGATATTTGCAAATACATAAAGAGGCAGTACTAATAAATTAACAAAATTAATAAAGATTCGCTCAAACGGTACTTTACCTAATGCCGCGCCAAGTAGTACCGCGCCAATACTTGCAAATACCTCACTGATCTTTAACGCACCAGAGTACTTTCCAGCTAAGACTAAAATAGATAAAAGGTCATCTGCTACAGCAAGTGCTAAAAGAAAAGTTTTAAGCTCAACACTTACCCGCTTACCTAACGTAAGTAATACCAACATTACTAATGCAATATCAGTAGGCATTACAAGTGGCCAGCCAGTAGATATTTCTGAATCTGAATTTAGCGATATAAATATTAGCGCTGGAAAAATCATGCCCCCAACTGCGGCAAAACTAGGAAGCAGCACTTGCTTAATATGTGTTGTTTCATTACGAAGTTGCATGCCAATTAGGAAGAAAAATGGTGCCAGGATTTGGCTGTGAGAGAAAAAATCTAACTTCATAGGGCTAGTTAATCAGATCCTAATGAAAGTGCGTTGCAAGTATTACTATAAGTTGAATTACTTAGTATTTCTTCCACTAATTGAAGTCATCGGGCATCGGGAATCTTGTTTTTGATCCTTCCAACTATCTCTAATCCAATGATGATTTGGATCATCGCAAAAACCCATACTTCTTTTTTCTGATGGCCCAGCAAGGACATTTAAGAAATACATTGGATACTCTGGTGCTGCAATTGATGGGCCGTGATATCCATGAGGAACGATCACTAAATCTCTATCTTTAATAGTCATAGTCTCATCGATTAAACCATCGTAAGAATAAACTTTAAAGAAACCATGTCCAACTTCGGCGCCGTGATCTGATTCGTTTGTACCAATTTGGAAGTAGTAAATCTCTTCATTAGTAAACTCACATCCAGCTATTCCGTCATGGCGATGCGGTGGCCAAGACGACCAATTTCCACCTGGAGTTAATACTTCACAAACTAAAATTCGATCAGCCTCTGCAAAGCTATCTGGTGTTGCAATGTTATTCACCTGCCGTGTAGCAAAACCACTTCCTCTTAGTTCAATAGATACTTGACTCTTATCCTTATAGGCAACTGGATAAAGTTTTGAGCTTTGGGCGGTAGAAAGTGCAACTAAACCTGAGTTAGCTGAAATATTTAATTCAGAACCAACTGGAATGTATATCCAATCTGATATGCCAGCAAAAACTCCCGGTCGTCCCTGAAGTTTGAATTTTTCATTATTTACTAAAACTTCAATATTTTCCGCAGAAAGTGAAAGCAGTACACCTTCCTTCTGATCCATTTTAATTGAGTAACTTTTACTTTTTGAAAAATCAAAAATCTGCATTCCGCAGTACTTCCAGCCTGCTGACTCAGGAGTTATTGCAGTTTCTCCTCTGCGTAACCAACTCATATTTTTTCCTTAACCATCGCCTCAACTTCACTTAAGGTTGGCATTGCATCTGAACACATAAGTCTGGATGCAACTATTGCGCCCGCAACATTTGCATAACTTCCGATTTTCTCAAGTGACCATGAATTTAAAAGACCATGAATAAGCATTCCGCCAAAACCATCCCCAGCGCCAAGACCACATCTAACATCAACTTTAAGTGGAGGCAGTAAATACTCTTCACCCTTCGCTGATAAATAAACTCCCTGCTCACCTAACTTAACAATTACAGTTGAGATCTGATCTCCTAAATAATGTTCACTTATTTTCTTCGGATCTGTTAACCCTGATACAACCTCAAACTCACGGCGATTACCGACTAGGACTGTGCTCTTTGAGATCGCTTCAAGGGTAACTTTCTTAGCAATAGCTTCACTTTCCCAAAAACTTGGTCGATAATCTAAATCTAATATTGTGTGGGTTGCATTATTTCTAACAGCTAACCATGATTTTAGTGAATTACCTGTTTCACCTTGAGATAGTGCACATGCTGATACCCAAAAAACCTTAACCTTCTTTACTAATTCATCACTTAATCTAGACTTTTCTACCTTAGTATCTGGCGCATTTTTTGCTCTATTAAAGAATATTGTTGGATCAAATGGATCATCCATTGCAGCAAAAACGGCAGGTGTGAACTCAGTTTGATCAATTCCAACAAAATCCGTATTTACCTTAAAATCTTTTAGCTTTGAAATTATGTAGTCACTAAATGAGTCTTTACCGATATTTGTAACTACCGCGCTTTTATTACCTAATCTAGCCGCTGCAATTGCCACATTAGTGGGGCTGCCACCGATCGACATGGTAAAAGTTTTTACTTTTTCAAATCCTACATTTGACTCATTTGCATAGAAATCTAAACTAATACGCCCAACGGTTATGACATCTACATTTTCATCAGACATTATTAATTTATCTAACCAATAGCCAAAGATTTTAAGTAATCCATAGATTTATTCATCATCAATGCTGGTCCGGCGCCCTCTGGTGGTAGCTCACCTGTAATTGCACAGTCTTGCTCAATCACATACCAACCTTGATAACCAGCGCCCTCAAGTACGTTAATTACCTGCGCAATAGGAACATCACCTGAGCCAAGAGGAGTGAATAAACCTTTTTGCACGCCAGCCATAATCGACTCTTGTCTAGCTAAAACTGGCGCAGCCTTTGAAAGATCAACATCTTTAAGATGCACATGACCAACTCGATCTGCAGCATTTTTTGCGAACTCAACAATATCTACTCCACCAATTGCCATATGCCCGGTATCTAGGCACCACTTAACATCACAACCGTCGAGTACTCGCTCGATTTCATCCTTAGATTCAACGGTAGTTTGAAGATGTGGATGTAATACATTAGTTAGGCCAAAATCTTCACAAATTTTATCTATCTGCGAAAACATACTAAACATATTTTTATACTCATCCGCTGATAAAGGCTTAGGAGCATCCCAATCCCAGGTATAAACCGGTGAAGAAACTAAATGTGTTGCACCTGTTTTTTTAAACAGCTCAGCTACTTTCTTGACTTGTCTTAAGGTTTCTTCATTTTGATTTTTATCATGAACTACAACTGGAGTGAATCCACCAATTAAACTCATCTCAAATTCATCTAATTTTTCAGAAATTTTGTTTGCTTCACTAGGCAGAAATCCTGGTGCCCCTAATTCAGTTGCTGGAAGTCCTAAATTATTCATCTCTGATAAAACACGATCAGTTGGGAGCATTTTTCCCCAACCAGGAACTTCACATATTCCCCAAGAAATTGGCGCGGACGCTATTCTTGAATAAAAAGATTTCATATAAGTATTCTTTCACAAAGTTGGATTACTAGATAGAGTAGGAATATGAAATACACTACCGCAGAAGCCTTAATTAAGTATTTAAGCGCCCAAAAGATTCGAAGTGGTGGTCAGGTTAAGCCTTTTTTTCCATTTGCATTTGCAATTTTTGGTCACGGAAATGCATTAGGTATTGGTGATGCTCTTGAGCGATATCGTAAAGATATGCCAACAATTAAAGGACAAAATGAACAAGGTATGGCATTAGCTGCGGTAGGTTTTAGCAAAGCTCAACTTAGGACACAGTGTGGAATTGTTACCACTTCAATTGGGCCAGGAGCAACAAACGTTGTTACGGCCGCAGGCGTTGCAATGGCAAATCGATTACCACTATTAATTTTATCCGGTGATACGTTTCAATCGCGTAGACCTGATCCAGTCTTGCAGCAGGTGGAGCACTTTGATTCACCAACTACAACCGTAAATGATTCTTTCAAATCTGTTACAAGATACTGGGATCGAATAACTAAGCCAGAACAACTACTTAATACTCTGCCAAATGCAGTTCAAACTTTATTAGATCCCTCAGATTGTGGACCAGTATTTCTTGCATTCCCACAAGATGTTCAGGTTGAAAGCTACGAATTTCCAGAGGAGTTTTTCAAGGAAGTAATCCATGAAATTAGAAGGCCAAGAGTTGATTTAAATTCTCTTGCTACCGCTGTTGAAGAAATAAAGAAATCTAAAAAGCCCTTAATTATTGCCGGTGGTGGTGTTCGATACAGCAAGGCACATAAAGAGTTATCAGATTTCGCAGCAAATTTTGAAATTCCAGTTGTTGAAACTGTGGCTGGTAAATCATCACTTCTTGCTACAGATGCATCCTGGTGCGGTCCAGTTGGAGTAACTGGCTGTGATCCAGCAAATGAGCTAGCTGAAGAAGCTGATTTAATTATTTCTATCGGCACCAGACTGCAAGACTTCACAACCGGATCTTGGACGATATTTAAAAATCCTTTTCGAAAAATCATATCCATTAACACTGCACGATTTGATGCTACTAAGCGAAGTGCCATTGCGTTAATCGGTGATGCTAAAGAAACAATAGTGGATTTACAAACTAAATTAACTGGCTATAAATCTGATTCAAGTTGGTCAGCAAAACGCTCTACTACGCAGCAATTAGTTAAGAGCAATATTGAAAAAAGGATCAGTAAAAAACTTGATTTACCTTCATATGCTCAGGTTGTTGCGCTAATAAATAAAGCTGCTACCCCTGAAGATTATGTACTTACTGCAGCAGGTGGACTACCTGGTGAGCTAAATAATAATTGGTTAAGTAAAAGTCTTGATTCCTTTGATTGTGAGTATGGCTACTCATGTATGGGTTATGAGGTAGCAGGTGCATGGGGTGCAGCTATTGCATTAAAGCAATCTGGAAGTAAGGGAAAAGTTATTTCAATGTTAGGTGATGGCTCTTATCTGATGTTAAACAGTGAAATATTATCTGCAGTAAATAATGGTGACTCTCTGGTTTATATTCTTTGCGACAACCTAGGGTTTGCAGTAATTCAGCGGCTACAGGTTTCAAATGGTTCTAAGAGCTATCGCACAATGTTTGATGATTCAGATCTAAATAAGCCATTTAAAGTTGATTTTGTTTCACATGCTAAATCACTTGGTGCTAATGCTATAAAAGTTACAATTGATAATTTAGCTACGGAGTTTAAGGCAGCAAAGGAGTCACCAGGAGTATCGGTATTAGTAATAGATACAGACCCAGAAATTTGGACCGAAGGTGGAGCATTCTGGGAGGTTGCAATCTCTGGAATTAGTGAAGTTTCTGAAATCAAGCAAGCTTATAAACGTTTAACTGAAGGCAAATCTAATCAGCGTTTGTAACCTTTTAAACTCTTAACACCAAGGCCGCATGCAATGCTGGCGGCTAAACCATCATTTGCTGTTGCAAAATTTGGATGAAGCTTACGTTTTTTAATTGACTCAACAAATGCATTTAATTCAGCAATATATGCTGGTTTAAACCGACCCATCCAGTCTTTATATAACTTTCCAGACTTTCGCTTTGGTAGATAAAAATCTTTAACAATTGTTAAATCGCCAAGATTTTCAATAACAAGGGATGCACTCTCCATTATTACCTCCATGCCAACTTCATAGCCATAGGTGCTATTTGCGCAAATATCTATAGTGGCTAATACACCAGATGAGGTATAGCAATTTACTGAAATTGGGTCGAAAAGCTTTGAATTTGCCTTCGCTGTAACCTTAGTTAAATTAACACTTACAGACTTAATCTCTTCCTCTAATAACCACCTAATTACATCAACCTCGTGCACTGCAACATTTGTAAGTAACATGGCTGTAGTTGCAGTTGGTGAACTAACATTTCTTGATGTACAGCGAATTTGTAAAACTTTTCCATACTTTCCACTGCGTACTACGCGCTTTAGCTCTAGGTATGCTGGATCAAATCTACGCATAAATCCAATACCGACTATTGACTTAGATTTATTTGCGATTTGTGCAACTTTTTTAGCGTCAGAGTCATTTGAAGCTAATGGTTTTTCGCAAAGCACATCTTTTCCAGCAGCTAATGCCATTGAGAGGTGTTCGGCGTGAAGTTGATCTGGGGATGCAATGATGATTGCAGTTATTTCTTTAGACGCTAGCAAACTTTCAATTGAGTTATATACGGTAACTGGATAGCTACTAATTTTTTTAACTTTACTAGCTACTTTCTTTGCAACAATTGCATTTGCATCATAAATACCAGCAACTCGAGCACCTTTAATACTCTCTGAAATATAAAGTGCGTGTCCACTTCCCATAATTCCGGCGCCAACTATACCTACGCAGATATCGCTAGCTTTTTTCTTCATAACTATTAGAAGCCTGACCTTAAAATAACTGAACTATACGGAATGCTATCGCCCGTATGAATAACTCCCAAAGATTGACTTGCTAGTTTCTTAAACTCACTATGTGCAACCTTTGTTGTAGGGATACCTTTATGGTGACTAATATATTTTTCAACTATCTGCTTATCAACTTTTTCCTCAAACTCATTTGCTAAAACTAAAGAAGTTACATCTAGAAATGGCAAAATTTCATCCAGAACTTGTGGGATTGTTGGCCAACCCATAGTAATTGCTAATTCAATTGTTTCTACACCTGGATAAAATGGAAATGGACCATCAACAATTGCTATTGAATTAACATGCCTAAATCTGGCAAGTAGTGAGGCTAACTGTGGATGCAGGATTCCATTTTTAATCATGATTAAAACTTAGTCTAAAGATGTAATCATTGACAATATCTCCTGCTGACTAGGCAGAGATGGCACCGCCCCCGCTTTAGTTGCAGCCAAGGCGCCTGCGGCTGAGGCGAATTTGAGCGCATATTCAACTGGTTTATGTTCGGATATAGCAGTTGCAAATGCGCCACAAAATGCATCACCTGCCGCCGTTGTATCCACTGCGTTCACTTTATAGGCAGGTGTAAATAAATCCTTTTCCTGATCTAAGTAAATACTTCCCTGCGCTCCTAATGTAATTATCACTTTTTTCGCGCCATTTTTTTGTAATTGTTTTGCAATTATAACTGCCTCATCTTTACTTAAGTGTTCAACAGCTTTGCCAACTAAAAATGATGCCTCTGTCTCATTGGCAATTAAATAATCGGTATCTTGAAGTAATGCTTCATCAAGTTTTTGAATTGGTGCTGGATTTAAGATGGTGATTTTTCCAGCCGCTTTACTCTTTTGAATAAACTTAGCAACCTCAATAATTGGTGTTTCTAGCTGGGCTAAAGAGACGGTTACTAAAGGTGAACTAGTTAAAACTTCATCTGAAAATTTAGTTTTAGAATTAGCTCCAGCGATGATAATTATTCTATTTTCACCACTTTTTGATACTTCAATAACGGCAATGCCAGTTTGCTCTGAAGTTTTGGTAATAAATTTATGATCGATATTTTCACTCTTTAAAATATCAAATAAAAAATCACCATCTAAGTCATTTCCGATTGAGCCAATCATTAAAACTTCAGAACCAGCTCTTCTTGCTGCGATTGCTTGATTTAAACCTTTACCACCAGGAAACTTAAGTAGTTTCTCGCCAACAATAGTTTCACCAATTGCCGGCAACTTATCGGCGTAGGTAACTAAATCTAAATTTAAGCTACCAAAGACTAAAACGCTCATGAGTAAATCTTATACATTCTGATCTGATTAATTACCAGGCTGTATACCCGCCATCGATAACTAAATCGCAACCAGTCATGTAGTCTGAAACTGCTGATGCCAGAAAGACTATGGCGCCTTGTAAATCAGTTACTTCAGCCATTTTCTGCTGTGGAATTCTTGATTTCCAGACTGGCCACATTTTTTTCCCAATTTCTGTTTCAAGTAATTCCTCCACTAATGGAGTTCTTGTGTAGCCAGGTGAAATGCTATTTACTCGAACCCCTCGATCAGCCCATTCAGTTCCAAGACTTCTGGTCAGAGAAATCACGCCAGCTTTTGAAGTGTTGTAATGAGATTGATTTTGCGGGAAATTAGCAACATGTGCTGACATTGAAGCGGTATTTATTATCTTGCCGTAACCACGCGTAAACATATGTTTTGCTTCATTCTGAGCACATAAAAAAACTGAATCAAGATTAATTCTCATCATTGCTTGAAAATCAGCGTAGGGCATATTTTCGCTATCAATCCATTGCCCAGTTCCAACGTTATTACAGGCAATTGTTAAATCCCCTAATTCACTTACAACCTCTTTAATGGTTTCTTTAACTTGTGATTCATCAGTTACATCAGCAGTAATAGCTATTGATTTTTGACTTGGATTTCTCCGCTTGATCTCATCACTTACGATTTGTGATGCTTCTTTTTCTCGATCAATTACTGCAACATCTGCGCCAGCATCAGCTAGGGCGTGTGCAAAAGCCCTTCCAATTCCTTGCCCCGCACCTGTCACTAAAGCCACTTTTCCACGCAAAGAAAATCGCCCTAAGATGTTTTCACTATTCATAATCGGATCAATTGTCATTATTTATCTCCTGTCACAATATATTTGATATCACCTTGACCAGGATTAGCCGCTAATACAGCTGGTAATTCATCTAAGGAGACAGTCTTTGAAATAATTAGGTCAAGGTTTAATTTTCCACTTGAGATTAATTCAGCAGCCCTTCCTTGGGTATATGGGTTTATATATGAACCAATTATCTTTAATCCCCTAATTAATAGATCATAAACACTAAATTGCACTGTCTCATGCGATGGAGCAACGCCGAGCACAAGAACTGTTCCACCAGATCGAGTTATCGCACATGCTTGCTGAAAGGTTTGACTAACGCCGGCAACCTCAAATGAAACATCAATATCTTTTAGAATCTTTGTAACATCCTCCGCTACTGGATCAATCGTGCTGGTTGCACCTAGTTTCATAGCAATTTCGCGTCGTTCTTTTTGTCTTGTGATTAATATGATTTCACTTGCTCCAGCTAATTTAACTAGTTGCACAATTAACATTCCCATCGAGCCACCACCCAGGACTGCCACACGATCCCCTGCTTTTACTTGGGCTAAATCCATTCCGCGAATACAACAAGCAAGTGGCTCTACTAAACCTAAGTAAAGCGGATTTAAGTTCTTAGGAACTAAATAGGCCTGGCTTTTAGGAAGCAGAACATACTCTGCAAATCCGCCATTTAATGTGACGCCAAGGGCAGCAAGATTTCGACAGTGAGCTGTTCGCTTTGCAAGGCAGTGATCACATGTTCCGCAAACAATGTTTGGATCAACTGAAACTAGATCCCCTACTTTAAAATCAACACCTTCACCTACTTCAGTTACTTCACCACCAAATTCATGACCTAAAACTAAATGCATTGCTGCTGGGTGCTCACCTAATAAAATATGTCTGTCAGTTCCACAAATACCGCAGGCAAGCATTTTGATAACTAATTCATCTTTACCTGGTTTTGGAGTTGGGATTTCTTTAACTTCTAACTTACCGATTTCAGTCAAAAGGACAGCTTTCATAATTATTTAAAAAAGCCTTCCTATATCGTTAAACAGACTCTAAGATTCTAATTACCTTTAGTCTGCTATTCAATAGATAGGAAAATAAATGACTAATAAAAATGCTTTAAAATTTGGTGGGCATGCTCTTGTTTGGGCCGGTGATTGGTCGGAGGCAAGTGCTCGAAAGGCTGCCGCCAGTGCAAAAAAAGCTGGTTATGACTACATTGAAATGTTGATGATCGAGCCAGACAAAATAGATGTGGCAATGACAAAAGCGGTGTTATCAGAGTATGGATTATTTGCTACTGCCTCATTGGGACTTTCCCCTGAGACAGATGTTACGAGTACAAATCCATCTATTGTAAAAAAAGGCGATGAGCTTCTTAGAAAAGTTGTTGATAAGTTACATGCGATTGGATCAACTGAACTTTGTGGAGTTATTTACTGCAGTTTAGGTAAATATCCAGGACCTGCCTCTGCTGAAAATCGAGCTAACTCAATTGCGGCAGTTGCCCGCCTTGCTGATTACGCAGCTGATAAGGGTATTAATATAAATCTAGAAGTAGTTAATAGATATGAAACAAATATTATGAACACTGGAAAAGAAGGACTTAAGTTTCTTGAAGCTGTAAATAGACCAAATGCTTATCTGCATTTAGACACTTATCATATGAATATCGAAGAGGATGGAATGTCACAGGCAGTATTAGACGCTGGTGACGCTCTTGGATATGTTCATATAGGTGAAAGCCATCGTGGTTACTTAGGGTCTGGCAATGTAGATTTTGATACATTCTTCACAGCATTAAAGAAGATAAATTATTCAGGCCCGATCACCTTTGAATCATTCTCATCAGTAGTTGTTGACCCAGCACTTTCTAATGCTTTATGTATTTGGAGAAACCTATGGGAAGACTCAGATGATCTAGCTGCTCATGCACTTAAATACATGAAAGCTCGGTATTAATTTAGGCTATTAATACTTGCCCGCGGCTCTGATGTGAATTAAGTGCGGCAGCAAATACTTTGTGGGAATCTAAAACTTCTGCAACTGAAGCACATGCAAATCGATCCCCCAGACTTCCTTCGCGCTCTGCTAAAAATGAAGCCCACATTTGAAGTAGTGCATCAAGAAAACCAAACTCAAAAATATGGCCAGTAACTACCGGCCAATTAGTGTTATAGCCTGGTTGTATTTCAGACCAAATTTGCTTGCCATCTTTAAGTGTGAAAGTTTGATAGACAGCAGGATTTCGGGTAGAAAAGCGAACCCCACCAGTTAGTCCAGTCGCAGTGAAATAGAAAGTATTAATTTCACCTGGGGCAATTCGTTTCATCTCCCAGAACATTGGAAATTCTCGAATACTTTCAGAACTTTTTGCGCGCAATGCTAGAACTGCATTATCAAAAGTGTCACAAACAATTGATTCACCCTTAGCATCTGGGCGGTGAGTAATAATGTCATCTAAAATTGCAAAAACACTAGTAGGCCTAAAACCTAAGCGCAGTGGAATATGAGCGGCATGCATACCAAGATCTCCGAGGACGCCGATTTCACCACAGAATTTTTTCTGTCGCTTCCAATTAATTAATTTCAATGGATCAATATCTGAAGAATGTAACAACCCAGATCTAACCTCGACAATTTCACCTAATCGCCCGCTCTTAACCTCTTTTAGAGCTGCTTGAGCACCTGGATAGAAGGGAAACTCACTTGATACTCGAACAAAGTTTTTTTTACCAACCAAAGCATCAGAGATTGATTGAGCAGCGTTTAAGTCAATCCCAAATGGTTTTTCTGCTAAAAAATCTTTACCTGCATTAATCGCAGCTAAGTAGATTTCTTGGTGAAGATTATGAGGAACTGCAATATATACAACATCTACATTTTTACTTTCAAGTAGTTGTTTATAGTCAGAATAAGACTCACTAACTCCTGCTTTGGTAAAAAACTCACGCGCAGAATCTGATGTATCAGCAATTGCAGTAATTACTGGTCGAACTGGATGCTCAATTAACGCATCCCATCTACCAGCTAAAACTAATAGTTCACGCCCCATTAGCCCACCGCCAATAATTCCAACCTTAACGATTTTTTGAGTTAACATGTTAGGCAGAAATGATCTTTAGTGCCTCAGAAACTGATGTTTGATTATGGAGCATAGCCATCAAGGCTTTTGTAATTTTTGCAGGTTTTGGGTGCGCAATTATGTTTCTGCCATAAACAATTCCTGCCGCACCTTGCTTTAGAACTTCAGAGGTGCGATTTAAAAGTTCCTCATCGCCAACCCTGCCACCGCCTCTTACTAAAACTGGAACTGCCCCGGAAATTTTAACTACATGGTGATAATCGGCAGCATTATCAGTTGGATCAGCCTTAATTACATCGGCGCCGAGTTCAACTGCTTGGCGAACTAAAGAAAGAATTTTATCTAGATCACCATCAGAGGTGTATCCACCTGCTGAAGCATCCTTCATTACTAATGGCTCCACCATTAAAGGCATTCCATAATGCTCACACTGTGCTTTAAGGGTCATAATATTTCTAATACAAGCATCCTTAAGTTCAGGCCGGCCCGGTAAGTCAAATAAATTCACAACAACTATTGCGGCATCTAATCTAACTGCTTGCAGTACTGGGTCTCCTAATAAAATACTAAAAAGATGATCTGGAATCACCTTGCCATATACATTTGCTACATCTGTTCGAAGTACTAATGCTGGTTTATTTGGGTAAGGATTATTTTGAAGTAACTTTGCTTGTCCAATAGTTAATTGAATCGCATCTGGTGCGGCTGCTACTAATGTATCTACTGCTACTTTCATATCCTCGATACCAGCAAGAAATGTAACTTCACCAAAAAACCCGTGATCGATAGCAATATCAAGACAACGCCCATTATTAAAAAGTCGCTTAAGGCGAATGGATACATCAGACATTAGGTAACTCCAATTTTTACTAGTGATTTCACCAGCTATGCCCTTATTCTAGAGCCATGCCAGAGTATTCAACCAGCCCTGAAAAGCATTTTTTCTCGACTAAATCTCCTGCCTATCTCATTAAATGTTTTAATGAGGGTCTATTAAATGCCAGGTTGAAAGACTAGATTTAGGTTTATATGTCTAAACAAATACTCATTGGTGTAGATATCGGTACATCAAATATTAAAGCTGTAGCAACTGATACAAGTTTAAAAATACTTGCAGAGTATTCAGAGATTACACCTTTCACACATGAGAAAAATTTTAGTGAAATCGATGCTCGCAAACTCGCGCAGACAGTTATCTCTGTGGCCTCGAAAGCTGCCCAAGATGCTGGCGGAGTTGTAGCTGCAATTGCATTTACTGGTTTTAGTGAGACTGGCTTCTTGCTCGATGATGCCGGAAACCCACTTGCCCCAGGCCTTGCTTGGCATGATCCACGCGGATTAACTGAGCCAATAATTAAAGAGCTTGGAGATTTTGAATTCCGTGCTCGCGCCGGTGCCCCGGTTAATGAAATTGTTTCACTTTCTAAAACTCTATGGCTTAATAAAGAGTATCCCAAAACAAGGAGCGCTAAATATTTTCTATCAGCTCCTGAATGGGTTGCTTACTGCTTAGGCGCTGAAATGGTTAATGAATTATCTTTAATATCTCGCTCTGGATTCTTTGATGTTGAAGCGCGCACCCCTTGGCTTGAGGCAATTGCATTAGTAGGTGGTGGTAAAGATTTCCTTGCTCGATTAGTTGTAGCCGGTGAGGTAATTGGTCGAGTTAATCAAAGTGCACCTGAAAACTTACGAGGGGCAATAATAACAATTGCAGGACATGATCACTTTACCGCTGCTTTTTATAGTGGCGCTATTAATGAGGGAACTCTCTTTGATTCAATGGGTACTGCTGAAGCACTTCTGCGCACATTTAAAACCTCATTACCGAGGGAGGCAATCGCAGAACTTGCGGCCGCAAATGTTGGATTAAGTTGCTCGGTAATCCCAGATCACTACACATTACTGGGAGCACTTCCTACTGGCCTAACACTGGAGCGAGTATGTGCCCTAGTTGGTGTAAAAACTCGCGCAGAAAAGATTGCTTTGGGAGAGGCAGCTTTAAAAGTTGATTCCTCTACAAATACATTACAAATTGTTAATGATTATCACGGACTTTCAGTAACAAACTTAGATGAAGGTGCCTCACCGGCCGCACTTTTTAGAGCTGCAACTGAACATTTAGTAAAGGACTCTGAACAAATGGTTAGCCTGATTGAAAAGTTCACCGGAAAATCTAAAGAAGTAATTATTGCTGGTGGCTGGATAAAGAATCCCATGATTGCAAGTCAGAAGAGTAAGCAGTTTGGGGAATATAAAGTCTCCGATGCTCAGGAGGCGGGTGCAACGGGTGCTGCGCAATTTGCCGGAATTGCTGCTGGAATAATAAATCTTGCAATTTAAAGATATCTAATTCGGGGATACAAATAAAAGGTATAAGATCTATTATGGATATAAAAATTAGAGCAGTAAACAAAGATGATAAATCACGCTGGCTTGAACTATTTGCCGACTACATCACTTTTTATAACTCTAAGTTAACTGATCAACAATTTGAATTAACCTGGCAAAGAATTAACTCAGATTTTAATATTAATTGCCTAGTAGCTGAATTAGATTCAAAGGTAGTCGGCTTTACCCACTACATCTGGCGTCCTGACACCTGGGAGGAGCAGGATTTTTGCTACCTAGAGGATCTTTATACCGACCCAAAGGTGAGAGGTAAGGGAGTTGGCAGAGCATTAATTAAAGCGGTTGAAGATATTGCAATAGCAAAAGGCTCAAAGCGACTTTACTGGACAACTGCCCCAGATAATGAACTAGCTAGAACACTTTATGACAAGATAGCGATTACAAATAGGGTGGAGTATAAGATCTATTTAAATAAGTAATTTAAGCCAATTAAAGCCTTAAATGGAGGAAATATGTCATTTGTAATGTATTCAACTACTTGGTGTGGTTATTGCAAGCGGCTAAAAAATCAGCTGGCGAGAATGGATATCTCATTTGAAGAGATTAATATTGAAGAGGTCGAAGGAAGCGCTGAGATTGTCGAAAAAGTAAATAACGGCAACCGAACTGTTCCAACCCTAGTCTTCTCAGATGGCAGTGCTATGACAAATCCATCTGCGCAGCAGGTTGCTGATAAATTAGTGGAGTTAAGTTAATCAGTCGCGAATGTCATTTAGGCAATATGATTGCTAGAACTTTTATAGAAAGAGACTTTAAAACATGCAGTCACTAGAGATTGGTTACATCCTCTCCCTAGCTGCTGCCTCTGCCACTTTATTGGGTTGGGTAGTAATGAGAATTAAATCAAATCCATCTGAGCGACTAATTGCTTACATATTCCTTTTTGTTGCACTTGCAATGATTTTAGTTGATTTAATTCAACTTATTCCAACCGCGCTAGATAGTGGCCTTGCGCAAACGCAGGTATTTATTTTTCTCATTGCAGGCTTTTCACTTGTCTTATTAATATCAAAATTAATGTCAATAAAAGTTGGCAGCGGTCCATCTTCTTCAGCTTTAGTTATTGCCCTAGCGCTATCACTACATAATCTGCCTGAAGGCTCCGCTCCAATTGCTGCCAGTTTGGTTGATCTGCCAACTGGGGTTACCACTGCCCTCTTAATGGCACTTCACAATATTCCAGAAGGAATTGCTATTACCGCGAGTGCCATATTGGCCGGCTATGGCCACCTTAAATCCCTACTACTAACCCTGACGGCAACCCTGGCTGAGATGCTTGGGGCAACGGCGATCTTTTTAAGTGATGATCTGTTCGCAAATATTCAAAATGCTGGCGCCTTGCTTAGCTTTGTGGCCGGGATCATGTTGGCTATTTGTGTTAAAGAGCTGCTGCCCTATTCCTTTAAAACCCTGCGCCCCAGCAGTAGGTAATGAGACACCCGCCACCACTCTGCCTCCCTAGTAGCGACACCGCTTTTGGCTATAATTCATTTCCCAATAAGTAAGCACTTCATAGGGGAAACTAGTGAAACTCTAGTGCTGTCCCGCAACCGTAAGCTCGAAAGAGTAAGTCGGATCGCCTAACAAGTGCTGAGCAAGTAATACCCGTCGTGGAAAGCGGGGAGATGCTTTAGAAGCAGATTTATCTGCTTACCTGATTAATCTCTCCTTGGACTCGACGAATAAGAAACTATTCCTAGGAGATTAACATGGCTATCACACTCTATACCCTGCCTGATTGCGCGCAGTGTGAGACTACTAAGTTATATCTTGAGAAAAACAATCTTGCCTATGAAACTGTTGATCTAAGTGAAAATCCAAAAGAATATGATGTTATTAAATCTCTAGGTTATGACCGAGTACCGGTTGTAATTGCAGGGGACGCTCACTGGTCTGGCTTTCGCCCAGATAAGTTATACAAACTAACTAAAGGTGAGAAAGTATGACAATGCACCAAGTTGTCTACTTCTCAAATGTATCTGAGAACACTAAAAGGTTTGTCGAGAAGTTAGATGTAGATGCTGTGCGAATACCGCTTAACCAAAAGTTAGAAATTCCTCAAGTTAATAAGCCATTTGTTTTAATTACTCCAACCTATGGAACTACCGATGCTGACTCTGGTATTCCAAAGCAGGTAATTAAATTCCTCAATCTTGCCCATAACCGTGCTCTACTAAAAGGAGTAATTGCCTCTGGCAATACTAATTTTGGAAGTAAGTACTGCTACGCCGGTAAATTAGTTGCAGATAAGTGCAATGTGCCGTTGCTTTACAAGTTTGAATTAATTGGTACTAAATATGATGTTGAAATGGTAACTGAGAGAATGGAAAACCTATGGACACAATTTTAATTGATCAGCCGGTAGAATCTAAGTACAGCTATCACGAGCTAAATGCCATGCTTAATTTGTATGGCCCAGATGGCAAGATCCAATTTGATAAGGATCGCCAGGCTGCTCAGATGTATCTCTCAGATCATGTTGTTAATAACACCATTACCTTTGATAACCTCACTCAACGCTTAGCCTATTTAGTAGATAACGAGTATTACGAGGCTGATTTACTAGCAAAATACACACCAGAGTTTTTAGCTGAAATCCATGATTACGCCGCCTCATTTAATTTTGAGTTTGAATCATTTTTAGGCGCCTTTAAGTTTTATACCAGCTACGCACTTAAAACCTTTGATGGTAAGAAGTACCTAGAAAACTTTGAACAGCGCACCGTAATGGTTGCCTTACTACTAGCTGAGGCAAATCCAGCACGTGCTAAAACCCTAGTAGCTGAAATAATTACTGGCCGCTTTCAACCAGCAACTCCTACATTTTTAAACAGTGGCAAGGCCCAACGCGGTGAATTAGTTTCCTGCTTCCTACTTCGCACTGAAGATAATATGGAATCAATTGCTCGAGCCATTAACTCCTCCCTTCAGTTATCAAAGCGTGGTGGCGGTGTTGCCCTTTCACTAACAAATATTCGTGAGAGCGGCGCCCCTATTAAGAAGATTGAGGGTCAATCCTCCGGTGTTATTCCAGTAATGAAGATGCTTGAAGATGCATTTAGTTATGCAAATCAATTAGGTGCCCGCCAAGGTGCTGGCGCAGTTTATTTAAATGTTCACCACCCAGATATTCTTAAATTCTTAGATACTAAGCGTGAGAATGCTGATGAGAAGGTTCGTATTAAAAGCTTAAGTCTTGGTGTGGTAATTCCAGATATCACTCTTGAATTAGCTAGAAATAATGAAGATATGTATCTCTTTTCTCCATATGATGTTGAACGAGTTTATGGCGTGCCAATGAGTGATATTTCAATTACTGAGAAATATCAAGAAATGGTTGCTGATACCCGTATAAATAAAACAACGATAAATGCCCGCCAACTATTTCAAACTATCGCCGAGTTACAATTTGAATCAGGCTATCCATACATTGTTTATGAGGACACGGTAAATCGCGCAAATCCAATTGATGGCCGAATTAATATGTCCAACCTTTGTTCTGAAATCTTGCAGGTCAATACTCCTACTACTTATAACGCTGATCTAAGTTATAAAAACGTTGGTAAAGACATCTCCTGCAACCTAGGTTCCCTAAACATTGCAAAAACTATGGACTCCCCTGATTTTGCTCTAACAGTTGAGGCATCTATTAGGGCCCTTACTGCAGTATCTGATATCAGTAATATTGAATCTGTTACCTCTATTAAAGAAGGTAATGAGAAGTCACATGCAATTGGCTTAGGACAGATGAATCTGCACGGCTACTTCGGTAGAGAAAAGATTCATTACGGTTCAGAGGAAGGTATTGATTTCACAAATATCTACTTCTATACAATTTTATTTCACGCATTAAAAGCATCGAATACCATCTCAATTGAGCGTGGTAAAACATTTGTCGGCTTTGAGAAATCAAAGTATGCAAGTGGTGAGTTCTTTAGCAAATATACCGACCAAGCTTGGGCACCTAAGACTGATCGAGTTAAGCAAATATTTGCAAAAGCTAATATCGCTATTCCAACTCAAGCAGATTGGCAGAGCCTAAAAGCTAGTGTTATGAAAGATGGTATTTATAACCAGAACCTACAAGCAGTCCCACCAACTGGATCTATTTCTTATATCAACAACTCAACTAGCTCAATTCACCCAGTTGCTTCCAAGATTGAAATCCGTAAGGAAGGAAAACTTGGCCGGGTTTACTATCCAGCGCCATATCTAACTAATGAAAACGTTGAGTACTACGAGGATGCTTATGAGGTTGGCCCTGAGAAGATCATTGCCACCTACGCAGCTGCTACCCAACATGTTGATCAAGGTCTTTCTTTAACCTTGTTTTTCAAAGACACAGCTACTACCCGTGATATCAATAAAGCACAGATATCAGCGTGGAAGGCTGGAATTAAAACTATTTACTACATCCGTATTCGCCAAATGGCACTTGAAGGAACTGAAGTATCTGACTGCGTAAGTTGCATGTTGTAAGTAAGAATAAAACCAACCACCAAAGATAGAAAAGAGAGAATAAAATGAACTTAAAACTACAGACAGCAGTAAGTCGGCCAGTTAATTGGAATAAGTTAGAGGATCCAATTGATCTAGAAGTTTGGAACCGGTTGACCTCAAACTTCTGGCTGCCTGAGAAGGTGCCAATGTCTAATGACATTCCATCATGGGCAACTTTAAGCTCATCTGAGCAATTACTTACAATGCGAGTATTCACTGGCCTAACTTTGCTAGATACCATCCAAGCAACAGTTGGTGCTAACTCATTAATCCCAGATGCGATTACAGCTCATGAAGAGGCTGTCTATACAAACATTGCTTTTATGGAGTCAGTGCATGCTAAAAGTTATTCATCTATTTTCTCAACATTAGCTGCAACCTCTGAAATTGAGCAAGCATTTAAATGGTCTGAGGAAAATGAGTTCCTACAACGCAAAGCTGAGATTGTGCTTAGCTATTACAACGGTGATGACCCACTTAAGCGCAAGATTGCCTCAACCTTCTTAGAGTCATTCTTGTTCTACTCTGGCTTCTACTTGCCAATGTATTGGTCATCAAGGGCTAAGTTAACTAATACAGCTGATCTAATTAGATTAATTATTAGAGATGAAGCCATTCATGGTTACTACATTGGTTATAAGTTCCAAAAGGGTATGGAAGAGCAAAGTGCTGGTCGTCGTGAAGAAATTAAGAGCTACGCCTACCAACTTATGCTAGATCTATATGAGAATGAGATTAAATACACCGCAGATCTCTACGATGAACATGGTTTAACTGAGGATGTTAAGTCCTTCCTTCACTACAACGGTAATAAAGCCTTAATGAATCTAGGCTTTGATGCACTCTTCCCACGTGAAATATCCCAAGTTAATCCGGCAATCTTGTCTGCGCTATCTCCAAATGCTGATGAAAACCATGACTTCTTCTCTGGTTCTGGATCTTCATATGTAATTGGTAAGCATGAGGCAACTCAAGATGATGATTGGCAGTTTTAATAGCTAATTAAAATAAGTGGCGGGCTTTATCTCCTGCCACTTGATTTAAAGAAAAGTCGCCCGATAAGGTTGAAATTTAGAGAAGGGCCTCGATCTCTCAAGGCCCTCCCATGCAGAGCTAACTCAATTCTTTTGACCATTACCAATAGATCGAATTGCCTTAGCTAAGACTGTGGTGGAGACGACGGGACTTGAACCCGCTCCAGATGTTTGGTAAACGACTAGGCTGCCAATTACAACACGCCCCCATCACAAGGGTGAAGTTACGGCTTTTAAAACTTTTGAAATTATTCAGTGGCGTTCTCTGTGGATAAAATTTGAAGTAAAAAGCAAAAGGGACTTGGAATTAACCAAGTCCCAATTACTACCAAACATCTGAAGCAGAAGTATTACACATTTCTCAGTTACTCGCAGTAACTAAAATTAAAGAAGAGTCGCCCTATAAGCCGGAGTTAAGACTCTTATGCTTCAAAGCCATAATCCCGAAGTACTTCACAGACTTGAATCGAGTACTCCTCGTAGAAGGAATCTCGACCCAATTGTTGTGCCACTTTGTGCTCACCTAAGTTCTTCCACTCAGAAATTGCCTCTAAAGAACTGAAATAGGAAACAGTTACCCCATCACGACTTGTTGCATCTCGAAAACCGAAATGATGTTCATAGCCATCTATTGTCTTAACTAAATTCTCCATTTTTTCAGACCACTCAGAATACAAATGCCCATCATCTAAGTTGCGAGTAGAGCGGAAAATAACTACGTAGGACATGATCGTATTCTGCCAAAGAGTTTGAAAATAAAGTCATTTCCAGCCAAGGAAAAGAAGAGTCGCCCTTTAAGCCGGAAAAGTTTGGATTAGCTCACAATTTGCGGGGCTAACGCTTCCGCAATTCCTGACTTTGCTTGTTTTTCAAGCCCGACTGTCACGGCAAAAGTATCTTCATATACATCGAAGTCGTATGCCTTACCCCAACGCAGTTTGATTACATGAATTCCAGGATTTACGTATGGCTCTCCATTTTCAAGTTTGCAGGTGGCAACCCAGCGGGCGACAACTGTTGTGTTCCATGGCCCACCGAGGACTAAAACATTTGTTACATCAAACTTAAGTTCTGGTAGAACTGTGCCGACTCTTTTGAACCATCTACCTAGTGCTTCTTTGTCATGTCGGATGCCGCCCAATGAGTTAGGACCTGCAAAACGATGGGTGAGGTTATTAGAGGAAACACCATTTAATACCGCTTGATAGTCATGATTCTGGACCGCAAGAAATGTTTTACGAACAATTTTCTCAACTATTGAACTATATATAAGCATGCGCTTTTGGACCTTTCAATATTTATCAGTAAGAAGAAATATAAACCAAAAACTGGATTAATTTGTGGCTAATTAAAGAAGAGTCGCCCTATAGGCCGGAATCTTGGTATTCAAGTGTTTCAAGGCTGTAGGCTCCTAGAAAACTACCTCCTCAACAAGAAAGCAGATAAATAAATGACTATCGCACTCAACATATTCGCAGCACTTCTTGCATTTGCCGCTATTGGATCAGCTATTTCAAAGCTTAAAAAGGTACCAGATGTCATGGCAGCGATGGCTAAAGTTGGCGTTAAACCAAATCAAATACCAGTTCTTGCATGTCTTGAAATCGCTGGTGGACTTGGCATCATTGTAGGTATCTGGAGTAAACCTCTTGGGGTATTAGCCTCTGCTTGTCTAGTTCTGTACTTTGTAGCTGCGCTATTCACACACTTCTCACGCAAACATAAAGTTGCAGATTTCGGTGCTGCTCTTGGAATCTTCATCATCGCTTGCATAACATCTGCATTACAATTCAAGCGATAAAAAGAAGAGTCGCCCTAGTCCCAAACGATTTCTTGTCCACGATTTTGCCCATTTGTCCATTTTCTTGCCCATAGAAATCGGCAAAAATATCCAAGGTCTTGCATAAAACTAAACACTTTTGCATAAGCAAATGAGCACAGACTTACGTCATACATACTAAAAATAAAGAAGAGTCGCCCTATAAGCCGGATCCTGTTCTCTTGCGAGAGATCATCATCCATCTAGATCTGTAATTGCTTACAGATTCAAGCAACCTACCCGTTGGCTCGAGCGAGTAGCTCTCAAATGCCAACAATCTGGTCTTGCTCCAGGTGGGGTTTACCTAGCCATATACGTTGCCGTAAATGCTGGTGGTCTCTTACACCACCGTTTCATCCTTACCGTTATTGCTAACGGCGGTTTATTTTCTGTGGCACTAATCCCGCAGGTTTCCCTGGATGGCCGTTAGCCATCACCTTACTCTTTGGAGTCCGGACTTTCCTCGGTACTTTCGTAACGCGATGATCCAGACGACTCTTCAGTGATAAGGATAGCGAAGATATTTTTATCTAGGAAATGCTTACATTCCGCTGTCTAATACATCATTAAGAATTGAATCAGCGTGAGAGTTTTCCTCTCGCGGAATCCATTGGTAGGAAACAAGCTTTGGGTCATGGCAGGTAAATGCCTCTTTAACTAGCTTTTGCATATTTGGATGCTTAACTTTCCATCGACCACTCATCTGCTCAACTACTAACTTAGAGTCCATCTTGACCAAAATTGTTGCTGCTGGATCTATTTCATTAGCTGCTTTAAGCCCTGCAATTAAGCCACTGTATTCAGCAACATTATTTGATGCCTCACCTATTGCAGCCCCTATTTCTTTAACTACTTTATCATTTTCATAAATTACTGCCCCGTATGCAGCAGCTCCTGGATTACCTCTACTGCCACCATCTGCTGTAACTATGAAATGTCTAGGCATTAGATCCTCACCAATATTCGACGGCACTCCTCACAGCGCAGTACTTCATCTAATGGCAGTGTTTTAATTCGTTGCATTTCAACTGCATTAATTGCCAAATTACAGCCATTGCACTTATTACCAACTAATGCAGCAGCGCCTACGCCACTTGATGTGCGAATTTTTTCATAAAGATCAAGTAGTACCTTTTCGATCTTTACTGCAACCACTTGCCTATCTTTCTGCTTATTTGCGATTAAAGAGTTAATCTCACTAGTTGCAGCGCTTAGTCTTTGGTTTATCTCAGCCTTTAAGGTTTCAAGGGACGCTAGATCTGTTGTTAAAACCTTACTTCGCTCTGTTACTGCCTCACTACGCACCATAATCTCAAGCTCTATTTCCTCAAGTGCTAACTGACGTTTTTTTAATGTTTGAATCTCATGTTGAGTCTGCTCTAGTTCTTTTGGTGTGGCATTGCCGGAGGCTAATCGCGCTTCATCTTTTTTTATTCGATCTGTAACAGTTTCAACATCTACTTCACCTCGCCTAAGTTCTAAGGTGATTTGATCCGCCTCTAACTTAACTGTGGCAACTTCATCCGTTGCGGTAATAATTCTTTTATCAATATGAAGTAATTGTTCAACTTCAGGCAGTGATTTAAGTTTGGTATTAGCCTGCATAATCTCATTATCGAGTAGTTGTAGCTCTAAAACTAGGCTTTGTTGCTCAGGAGAGGCTTGCATAAGCCACCTCCACTCTTTTGATAACTTTAATTTTTAGTTGTACTTACCTTTCTAAGTTTACCCAGGCTAGGTGTTAATTGCTAGTTTTAATGGCAGCTGCAACTAAAACACCAAAATCCTTAACCCGTTTAATCTCTTTTTCATATTCACCAGGTGCTTTAAAATGATCATTACTTAGCGCTGCTTTTAACTCATTTACGCTGGTAATACACACGCCCCCGCCATAAAGTTTGTTAAATGCTGCCACCTTTGGATCAAATGAGATTGCTATATAAGGACGCTTAAATGCATAGGCGATGATCGCGCCATGCAGCCTTGTTGTAATCACATAATCAGATTCTTGATACATATTTAGAATCTTCTTCAATGGGTATTTTTCTGTTTCAATATTCTCAGTAAAGCTGTAGTTAAAACCGGCATCTTGAGTAATTTGCTTAATTTGTGGCGTGGTTGAGGTTGGCTCTAAATCAACGTGAGAGCTGTGTAATACCTTATTACCGCTAACTTTCTTTAGCTCTACCGTAAAGTTATTTTCAATATGCACCAAGGTTGGGCAGGCGGTGATGCTGATGCCTGGATCTAACTCATAAAAATCTCTAGTTAGCTCATCTCTAATATTGGTAAACTTTGCTTTTGAAAATACTGATTGCACAACCTGCTTTGGCACACCTTTTACCTGATCATTATCTGGCAGGCATACTCCAATACCCCAAATAATTATTGGTAGTTTGCAGTTCTTCTCTAAATCAACCCAAAATTTTTCAAATACAGAGTGCAGTAGCCCTGCGCCACCAACTATTACCGCAGTGTAGTTTTTGTGAACAAAGCCCCAATCAACTGGTGATTTATGAATGTTCCAAGTATCTAGCTCTTGATCTAGCATCTGATGTATTGCCAGCACTGGTAGATAATTACCAATATTTCGATTGGCCGAGTAGAACTGAAGAGTTTTACTCTTTACAACTCGCGCGCCCTTTGAAACATCATTTAATTTAGTAAGGGATGAGCTGGGCGAAAAGATTTTGGCAAACTTAGTAAGCATTACCAAAGCGTACCTGCTTGATGATTTAAGCCAGGGTTTGCTTCTTTGTCTCATCCCTGTGCTTGCGTAGGTAGGTCATAAATGGTGTGCCACCAGTACCAACTGCAGATGGATTTCCAGGTGTTGCCTGTGCTTGGGCGTGAATATATGTGCCGGCATACTCCAAATGCATCGCTCTAAAACTAGCTACTAGTTCAACACACTCATTAAATACTGAAGTTAATCCAGCTCGCTTTGCTGTAGTTACAAAGCTACGAACTGATGGACCTGCTTCTACTGCTTCAATAAATGCAACATGCTTAGGCGGCATATAAGTACGCATCTCCATTAAATACTCACGAAGTTCATCTCGCTCATGTTCAATACCAAGTACGCCATCCATTGCAGGAATTATTGCGCTCTGTGCGCCAGTCTCGCCACGAAACTTCTGACCAACACCTTTGTACTCATCCACACCTTCATAAACCACACCATCTGGAAGGGATGGATTATTACGCCAACCAAAGATGTATGGACGAACTCGGTGGAAGTAAATATATGGATCACATCTCTCTGGCATTCTGCCTAATACTTCATACATCGAAGCAAGTGCGTTTCGTAATTTAGTAAGTGCTGCCTCTAAGAGATCAGCATCATTGACCGCAACAGCAGCTTGTGCATCTTCAATTGCTTTAAGTGATTTACCGGCTTTTTTCTCAATATCGATGTGAATTAAAATAAACCACTCTTCATCCTGCCCACCTAAGAAACATTGGGCCAAACCGATATTGCCACACTCAATTGGGCCATTTTTATCAAAGCGGCGCCAATTATCAGAGGCATAACTCTGATAGGAAAGGATTGGTGGTCTGCCTACTAACTTACCAACCTCATACCAAGGCAGGGCTAAGTTTGCTGGCATAGTAGTTGCCGGGCTGTTCTCACTCCACTGATATGACTGTCCGATGTAACTTAAAACCAACATTGCTCGTTGTATTTCTGCTTCACCTTTTAATTTATCAATATTAAATTTAGGAAGTGCCTTAACCTTTGCTCTAAAGTTTGTGCTCATTAATAACTTAGGAAGATCCTTACCAAATTGATCCCACTCTTCGTTCCCTGGTGATAGTGATTGGGCTGGGTCTTTACTTGGTAGGTAACCAAACTCTTCAGTGATTCCAAAATCAGCTATTTTTGCAGGTTTCATTTCGCTCCTAAGAATAAGGTTGAATTAAAGCATCTATCCAAATAATAAGTAAGCCAGTCTGACATTTACTAGAGCTTGAATAGATCTAAGGATGGATTATCCTGCTCATATGGAGTTTAAATTAGTGACAGCGAGCATTGGAATTCTTCTAGTTTTCATTTATGCCTTTGGTTCAGGAATTTGGGTTTCCTCCTCTCCTGGATGGTATGCATCGCTAAACCGACCACCCTGGCAGCCACCTAGTGCTTTTATTGGAATTATCTGGCCTTATAACTTTATGGTTCTAGGTATTGCTTCATACCAAGTTTCTAGATCTTTAACACGAATAGAAAATATTTCCTGGTTAGTTTTCTTTGGCTTAAGTATTTTTGCAGCCCTTACTTGGGCTTATCAATTTTATGTCCCGCACAACTTCACACTTGCCACAATCGCCTTAGTATTAACAGCTCTTCTAACTCTTCCAGTTCTTTATCTAACGTTTAAGGCTTCTCTAGTTATGGGACTTCTACTTATTCCCTATCAAATTTGGGTAGCAATCGCAGCCAGCGTTGCTTGGGGTTACTTAACTAGAAATTAGCTCAGGTATGGGCGAATACCCTCTTGTAATAACTTAATTACCTCATAGGCTTTAGATATGAATAAGAAGCTAATTGCATTCTCTATAGCCCTCTCTACGCTCAGCAGCATGAGAAGCCGCGTGATCTGCCTGGCGCTGCTTGCGCCAATAATGGCTCTCTCTACTCTCACCCCAGCAGCAGTTGCTTCTGAACAAGGCGCACCATGTGGAATTTACAAAGTTAGCAAGAACGAAGTAATAGCAGGAGTTAAATTTCCAAAGGGAAGTTACCAGATTTATACCTATGATATCGCTTGTAATAAAGTTCTAGGAAAAAAAGGAATACTTGAAACTTTTCTAAAACAAAAGGACAAAGATCCTCTACCAAAGCCTTGGAGATATGAGTCTGTTACCGTGGGAGCCCAGGGTTTCTCAAGATCAGGAGTTGGTTTTAGAGTCCAACTAATCGGCAGTGCAACAACCTCTGGTGCCTCCCCCGCTGGTAATACCGCTCCTATGTCAGCTGGCATGAAAGCAGCATTAGATAACATTGCTCAATTTCCAAAAAGTAAGGAAACTCCGCAAGCACTAAATTACAATTATGGACCAAACGCGGCGAAAGACATGTCAAATGTAATAGAGAAAAGTGCTAAAGCGACAATGGAGTTTTTTGTAGATTTTTATCAAGAAACTAAGCCTTATCCCATCTTCTACGGGTCCGACGCAGATCTTGATTGGGTCATTGCGGAGTGGCGCAAATATGGATATGAAGCAGTCGGAAATGAATTATTTGAACAAGCTGTGTCAAATATGCGCAGGCGAATTGGACCCACCAGTATCATGATTGGAAGCGAAAGCAGATTTCCACAAACTCCAATGATCTTGCTTGCTTCAAAAGGTGCCCTATCACGTAATAATCTTCAAATGAACACAATCCACCATGTTGTGCATGGAATTCAAGGCAGAATAACTGGGGACAAGAGTTTACTTGTAGGTTGTTGGGGAAGAGAGGGCGCAGCACAATTTTACGCCATGGCCATTATGGATCGAAACTTTAGAACAATTGGCGGCTCTGATTACGCCACCGAGAGGCGAGAGCAAAGTAAGCCAACACTTTCTTACTGGACCCCGAAAACCAATTTATTAGAACTTAGTGCTTCTCAATGGTTTGACAAATTGAATTCAGTGGATGGAAATAGGTTTGGAAATCAAATGTATTGCAATCCTGATCCAGAAATAGGCAACTTCGGTTATGGCTCAGGTGCTCTGCTTTATGAAAGATTAGTTGGTGAATATGGTCATCAAAAAGTTATGGATTGGTGGTATGAAATACGCTCCACATCAGATTGGAAAGTCGCATTTGAAAAAGTTTTTAAGTTAAACGTTGATGACTGGTACAAACAAAGTGCAATTCCTTATTTAATGAAGGAGTATCAAGCCTGGAAGTAGATTTCGAAGGGATATAGGTCAGATATGGGCGACTCTACTTTTCTGTCCAAATTCACAGGTTATTAACACCGAATCCATGAAATTTATCAGTTTGCACTGTTAAGTTCCGCTGATGAAAATTAAACTAATCGCAACATCAGTACTTGTTTTATCTATTTTTTCTGGCGTTATTGGCCTTGAAAAATACATTTCATCCCAGATTGCTTCAGGTGTAAAGCGTGAGATGCCAAATGCTTCTGGGGTTAGCGCATCTATTCCACTAACTGATATAGCAAGTAATATAACTTCAGATTCAATCAAGTTAGCTAATATAGATATAGAAAAATACCCCTTGAAGGAAAGTAATACAGATTCTTCAATAAAAATTTCGGCAGGAAATATCAGTAAATCTAAGCCAACACTTATTGGCTCTTTAGAGATAACCGCCACAATACCTGTATCAACTATCGCAAAGGCATCGGAGTTCGGTGATGCGCAGATTGTGGGAAATACTCTGCAGGTTGCAGCAGGAGCTGGTGGAATGGGTAAAGCAAGTCTGATTCCAAAATACTCAAATAATCAACTCTATTTTGAACTTAAGAGCGTTTCACTTTTCGGTAATGATATTCCTGCTTCATCATTGCCGGCTGATCTTCAAACTCAGATCAAAAGCAAAAGCCAACGCAGCCTTACACCCCCTAAAGGGCTTAAAGTAAAATCAGTATCACTAAGTAGCAAAGGGCTAGCAGTAAAAATGTATGGCACTAATGTCCAACTTGGTAATTTAGGTTTATAGCCGAATTTATGAAGTTTGATATCAAAGAATTACTTCCAAAGAATCCCACAAAGTTTGAAGGTTTTCGAGCAGTTCGCATAGTCACAGCCATCTATCTGTTAGTAATGGTGGTGCGTAGTTGCATTCACCTCTTTGCAGCAGATGGTGGTGCTCAGAGCATCGCTGGTATTGATATATCCGTTGAAGGCGGAAATAACATAATTGCGATATTTCACCAATGGGGTGCAATACAACTTATTCTTGCCGTGCTCCTGTTTGTATTATTTTTCCGTTATCCAGGATTTACTCCATTGATTTTGCTCACTCTAGCCCTTGAGAGAGTAATGGGTTTTATTGCCGGCCAGATGATGAGTGTAACTTCCACAGGAACACCACCCGGTGAAGCATTAAATGCGGCAGCTTTCTACTTATTGGCTTTGTTATTCATCGCCTCTTTGATAAAAAAGAATTAGGTCAGATATGGGCGGAGATTAGAAAGCTGCCTTAAAGGATTTGTCAGCCTGATGCAGAGCCACTAAAGCCCTCGTTGGGCAGACTCAACCCTGGGTACAAAACCCACCACCTGGATTCTCAAGCAAAATTGTTATTCATATGTCGAGTGGCAAAACCGCTATAAGCGCTTTAATCCAAATACTGAGTTAGCCTTTGAGTCATTGAAGGTAGGCGGTGTCAATGAAGATATCGGTTGCGTTAGCGCAGGCTACACAGCGCCAATTTACAGATGACTTGACCGGCTATGGCGAAGAAATAGAAAAAATTCTCAGCCGCTCCCCTGGAACCCAAATGGTGGTTCATCCCGAACTTCATTTATTTGGCTCGGATATGAGTACTGATGCGTTGCAGAAAATTGCACAACCACTTAATAGCAAGTTCGTAGGAGAACTAGGTGAAATAGCCAAGCGATTTGGCATCTGGTTAATTCCAGGAAGCATCGTGGAACCCACACCCAATAATGGGATCTACAACACCGCCTTAGTATTTAATCCTGCTGGAGAATTGGTTTCACATTATAGAAAGATCTTTCCATGGCGTCCTTCTGAGCCATTTTCCATGGGGAATGAATTTTCAGTATTTGAACTCCCGGGACTAGGTCGTGTTGGCTTAAATATTTGTTATGACATCTGGTTTCCGGAGGTAACTCGACAATTAACCTGGATGGGTGCGGAATTAATAGTCAATCTTGTTAGAACAACAACCCCAGATCGCAAGCAAGAGTTAGTTTTAGTTCAAGCCAGCGCTATTACAAATCAAGTTTATATCTTAAGCGTAAATGCAGCTGCTCCCATAGCCATGGGTAGATCTTTAGTTGTAGATCCAGATGGTGATGTAGTTGAGCAAATACTTGATGACAGTAATTCAATTATTTACACCATCATCGATTTTGATCGCGTTGCGCAGATTAGACGTGATGGCACGGCAGGCGTTAATCGAATGTGGGATCAATTTCTGCCGAACGATCCAGAGATAAATCTTCCCATTTACAGCGGACGAATAAATCCACGGACATGGCGTCCGCGAATGAATAAATAGCAAAAAAAGGAGAAAGAAATATGACAACACTGGAACGTACGCTGGGCTTGCGCTCAGTTGTGCTTTTTGGCCTTGCTTACATGACACCAATTATTGTTCTTGGAATATTTGGTCTCACAGCAGATCTAACCTTTGGAGCGAGCGCGGGTGCATACTCGGTTGCTCTAATTGCAATGCTCTTAACCGCATTCTCATACGGGCAGCTCGCTCGGGTATTCCCCGTTGCCGGCTCTGCATACACCTATGTTCGCAAATCAGTTAATGATCATCTTGGCTTTTTGGTTGGTTGGGCAATTTTGCTCGACTATCTATTCTTGCCAATGGTTATTTGGCTATTTGGGGGTCTTTATCTACAAGCACAATTCCCATCCGTTCCATTTGCTCTTTGGATCCTTCTATTTATTGCACTTACAACCGCACTAAATATTATTGGTTTTAAAGTCGCAGATAAAGCAAATTTTGCACTGATGGCGTTCCAAGCCTTAGTGATGATTAGTTTCATCGGACTTTGTATCGCATATGTAACTGGTGGTGACGGTTTGGGAACTTTGTTCTCAGTTGAGCCATTTTATGCCAGCACAACTACCTGGACCGCTCTAACAGCGGGAGCTGCAGTTTCTGCTTATTCATTCCTTGGATTTGATGCGATCACTACATTGACCGAGGAGACAAAGGATCCAAAGAACACTATTCCAAGAGCAATCATGCTGGTTGCATTAATTGGTGGTGCAATATTCATAGTGACTGCCTACTTCACTACTTTAGCAAAACCAGGAAATCAATTTGAAGAAGTTGGTTCTGCTGCATTTGAAATTGCAAAAATGATTGGCGGTGCCTTCTTTAGCTCAGTATTTCTTGCTGGTTTAGTTGTAGGTCAATTCGCCAGCGGACTTGCAGCCCAAGCAAGTGCCAGTCGATTGATCTTTGCAATGGGTCGCGATGGAGTTCTTCCTAAGCGCCTCTTTGCAAAATTAAATGATGCATATAAGACGCCAGTTCCTGCAATTATTGCAGTAGGAGTAGTTGGCCTCTTAGCACTTCAGACTGATATTGCAACTTCAACTTCATTTATTAGCTTTGGCGCATTTACTGCATTCACTTTGGTAAATATTTCAGTCATAGCTTATTACCTGAAGAATAAAAGCTCAGATAAGAGCTTCTTAGGGTGGGTACTTATACCTATTCTCGGAGCAATCGCTGATGCATATCTTCTTATGCAATTAGACGATAATGCAAAACGACTTGGGCTAATCTGGCTAGGAATAGGAGTCCTAATTCTTGTAGTAATTACAAAAGGATTACGTCAGAAGCCTCCTGCGATGAGTGATCCAGTTGGTATGTAAGAATAAATAGGGAGTAAATGAGGTGGGCCTAAAAAGGCTCACCTCATTTTTTTCAATAATCTTTAACTAGAGTAATGTTGCAGTTACACAATTAATTGCAAGTTATTCGAAGTAACCTAATTAGTAATTGGGCTGGGGCTTATAACCTCAGCCCTTTTTCTTTAGAGTACGGCTATTAAATTTGGCAGTTAACCTAAAGATTAAAATGAGCGTGAGTATGACCCGCTATCAACGTTTCTCGCGTCAAGTTTCTAGTAAGCGCTATTGACAGGGGGGTCTATAGTGATTTTACAAATATGACATTCATTAAGGAGAGTCATGAGTAGAATCGTAGAAATTGACTACTGGAACGTGATTCCAGGTAGCAAAGAGCACACCGAAGAACTTGTTCGCAAGTTTGCAAAATTTGCATCCAAGAATCTTGACGCTATTTTTAATTTTGGATTTGTTCAAGGAGGTAAACACCTTGATAATGTAGCTTTCTTCTTCATGTGGTTTAGCAGGGCCGATTATGAAAAATGGAATGATGATTGTGAACTAAATAAGGAATTTCAAAATTGGCTTGCTACCGTTGAAGATGGCGGCCTACAACATAAAATGGCTGATCACGATGTAATTCAAATGGCTCGTTAAATCCGTTTTAATTATATTTAACATATTGCGTGGGCGGTGAGGGTTTCGAACCCCCGACATCCTCGGTGTAAACGAGGCGCTCTACCACTGAGCTAACCACCCGGTGAGATTGAGAATATTACTAGTAGATCAGTATTACTCCCAATTATCTCTGTTTAAAGCGCAGATAATGCCGCTTTGTACTCAGAGATATTTCTGGCATCCCCTAGTCCGTTAACTACCATCCACTTAATGTTTCCATCTTGACCAATAATAAATGTGCCCCGCTTAGCACATCCTCTGCTCTCTTCAAAAGTTCCATAAGCTTTTGCAATCTCACCATGTGGCCAAAAGTCTGAAAGAACTTGAAACTTATATCCTTCTTGCTCAGCAAAAACCTTATTTGCATACATAGGATCACATGAAATTGCGATCAGTTCAACTCTATCATTATGAAAAGCAGATAAGTCATCACGTAGGGCACAAAGCTCGCCTGTGCAGATGCCAGAGAAGGCAAATGGATAAAAAATAACTACGACATTCTTTTTTCCCTTATATGAAGATAGTGAAATCTTCTCACCATGTTGATTTAATAATTCAAAATCAGGTGCAACAGATCCAATTGCGAGCGCCATTTACTTATCTCCTCTAGTTATTACTTAGTTTTAGGTTTCTTTTTATTACTACCAGCATGCCGTGCAATTAATCTTGTTGCTGTCCAATCAGGTGCTGCTGGAAAAGAGGTAGTTTGTGACATACCTGCAGTTGGAGCCGCATCTTGAACCTCACTTGCCTCAACATAGCCAGTTCTTCCAACCTTTGGTGTGAAGAGCCAAATTGGACCATCTTCAGTTAAATAAGTGAGGGCGTCTACTAACTCATCTACTAAATCACCATCACCATCTCGCCACCAAAGAATTACTACATCTACTACCTCTTGCGCTGTTGCATCTAGAAATTGTGTGCCAGATTTAGCTGTAATTGCATCACGCAGTGACTTATCGCAATCGCTATCGTCAAAGCCAACTTCAAGTATGAATTGTTCGGATCCAATGCCAAGGCGTTCAACAGTGGCCGCAGGTGACTGGGCTGAGTTCATTGGGAGTAGTCCACCCAACTTTTGCACTTGGTGCAACTTAAGAATGTGGATTTAGGCCATATTGCGCATACTTTCGTTATAAATATGACCAAATGCCCCTAAAGGAGAGAGAATATGCCCGTGAGTGAAAACTTTAAGGCCCCAGACCACTTAGTGGATCAATTAGTAGATACCGACCCAAATGAGAGCACGGAATGGCAACAATCATTTGATGCAGTCTTAAAAAATGCTGGCCCAGTTAGAGCTCGTTATTTAATGCTCTCACTCTTGCAACGTGCTAATGAAAAAAATGTTGGTGTTTCCGGTCTTCGCACAACTGATTACATAAATACTATTCCGCCCGCACTTGAACCAGAATTTCCAGGAGATGAATATCTAGAGCGACGTATTCGTGCTTACATCAGATGGAATGCAGCAGTAATGGTTCACCGTGCTCAGCGCCCTGGTGTTGGAGTTGGTGGACATATTTCAACCTATGCCTCCTCTGCTTCTTTATATGAAGTTGGCTTTAATCATTTTTTCCGTGGCAAAGAACATTCAGGAGGGGGCGATCAGATATTTTTCCAAGGACACGCATCCCCTGGTATGTATGCAAGAGCATTTATGGAAGGCCGGCTAACTGAAAAACAATTAGATGGATTCCGCCAAGAGTTATCTCATGATGGTGGCGGCTTATCTTCTTATCCACACCCACGTCTTATGCCAAACTTTTGGGAGTTTCCAACTGTCTCAATGGGTATTGGCCCAATTAATTCAATTTATCAAGCAAGATTTAATCGATATCTGCATGCTCGTGGTTTTAAAGATACCTCTGATCAAAATGTTTGGGCATTTTTAGGAGATGGCGAAATTGATGAACCAGAGACACTAAGTGCTATTTCACTAGCAGCCCGTGAGGGATTAGATAATTTAACTTTTGTTGTTAACTGTAATTTGCAAAGATTAGATGGACCAGTTCGCGGTAATGGCAAGATTATTCAAGAACTTGAATCTGTTTTTGGTGGCGCAGGCTGGAATGTAATTAAGGTTGTGTGGGGAAGAGAATGGGATCCACTCCTTGCAGCAGATCGAGAAGGTGCGCTAGTTGATTTAATGAATAAGACTCCGGATGGAGATTTTCAAACATATAAGTCTGAAAATGGCGCATTTGTGCGCGAGAACTTCTTTGGCAGAGATCCTAGAACTGCTGGGATGGTTTCATCTTGGAGTGATGATGAGATTTGGAATCTAAAACGAGGTGGGCATGATTACCAAAAACTATACGCAGCATATAAGGCAGCTAGTGAACATAATGGGCGCCCGACTGTAATTTTGGCAAAGACTATTAAAGGCTGGACTCTTGGTTCACATTTTGAGGCAAGGAATTCAACTCATCAGATGAAGAAGATGACATTAGATGATCTTAAAAACTTTAGAGATCGCCTATTAATTCCTATTAAAGATGAAGATTTAGATGCCAAACTACCGCCATATTGTCATCCAGGTGTTACTTCCCCTGAGTATGCATACATGATGCAGAGGCGAAATGAGTTAGGTGGCTTCTTGCCATCTAGAAGAAGTGTTTCTAAACCTTTAGCGCAACCAAAGGATGAAAGCTATGAGTCGGTAAAACGTGGCTCTGGCGCCCAAGAGGTTGCCACTACTATGGCTTTTGTTCGATTACTTAAAGATTTACTTAAAGATCCGGGCATTGGTAAAAGATTAGTTCCAATTATTCCAGATGAGGCAAGAACATTTGGAATGGATTCACTATTTCCAACTCTTAAAATCTACTCTCCGCAAGGTCAGGGATACACAGCAGTTGATCGAGAGTTAATGCTCTCTTATAAGGAATCTAAAGAGGGTGTGATCTTGCATGAAGGAATTAATGAAGCGGGCTCAGTAGCCTCCTTCACCGCCGTTGGCTCCTCATATGCCACCCATGATGAACCAATGATTCCAATTTATATTTTCTACTCAATGTTTGGTTTCCAAAGAACTGGTGACTCATTTTGGGCAGCCAGTGATCAATTAGTTAGAGGCTTTGTACTAGGCGCCACTGCTGGGCGTACTACTTTAAATGGTGAAGGACTGCAGCATGAAGATGGTCATTCAATTTTGCTGGCATCAACTAATCCAGCAGTAATTTCATATGACCCAGCTTTTGGTTATGAATTAGGCCATATAGTTAAAGATGGTCTTAATCGTATGTATGGTGAAAATAGTGAGAATGTTTACTACTACTTAACTGTTTATAACGAGCCATATCAACAGCCGGCTGAGCCTGAGGATTTAGATGTTCAAGGATTACTAAAAGGTATTTATTTGCTTAAGAAACCTATTAAGCGCAGACGCAAACAGGTGGCAATCCTTGCCTCTGGTGTTTCAGTTAATTGGGCGCTTAAGGCACAAGAGCTTTTAAATGATGATTTTAAAGTTGCGGCAAGTATTTACTCAGTAACATCTTGGAATGAACTTCGCCGTGATGGACTAACAGTTGATAGACATAACTTATTAAATCCAGGTAAGAAATTAACAGCATTTATAACTAAGCAACTAAAGCGAGAAAAGGGTCCAGTAATTGCAGTCAGTGACTTTATGAGATCAGTTCAAGACCAAATCGCGCCTTGGGTTAGCCAACCGTTTTACTCACTCGGCACAGATGGCTTTGGACTATCTGATACGAGAGGGGCCCTGCGTCGTCACTTTAAAGTTGACGCCGAATCAATCGCTGTTGCAGCCCTTTCTCAGTTAGCTGATGAAGGAATGATTAGTAAACGACAGGTTATGAAAGCAATTGAGAAGTATCAGATTAATGATGTTAAGGCAGCAGATGCTGGAAATACTGAAGGTTCTGGCTAAGTTTAAGTTATGGAGTCACTAGCTTTATTAGCAACTCTAATTGTTTCTCTAACAGTACTCGGTGGGCCAATCTCGTTAGCACTAACTTTTCTGCCACAACGTTTACTACCGCTTGCAATAATAAAACTTTTAGCTCTTGCTATCGCATTAATTGCGATTTTTATTGGAGTAATGCTGATTATTAATGTGAATTCAATTGGATCTAGAGTTATGGCCATTTTTGGAATAACAACTGCAGCGATAGCGATATATCGGATTATAAAAATAATCCCAAAGATTAAATAAAGTGGAGGTGCCGGGAATCGAACCCGGGTCCTCTAGCACTGCTTCAAAGTTTCTACGGGCGTAGTGCAATTAACGCTTTCTCAGTCCAAACTCTCACATGCACAAGTAGTTTGCGGACTCAGCTACAGATTTATGTCCCCATTAACCTCCGTAACACGGTTAGGGGTAAGTCCTCTAGCGACGTTAGATCCGAAGGCGAGAACAAACTTCGGGTAACGGATAACAGAGCTAGCTTAGGCAGCTAGTTGATAATCAGCAGCAGTTTTATTTGCGCTTATAGTTTGCCATGTTTTTGTGGTTAACGAGATCATCACGGCTTCCTCGGCCCGCTTGCCTTGAAGTAACGACTAAAGTCGAGACCGTTCACCCCCAAGATTAAGCGATTTATTTTTTCAGTATTTAGTTGTGAAGGAATTATTTTACAGGCTTATTTTAAATACTGTTAATTGGTAATTAATCGTAATCTTGATCAGAGTTTTTGCGCTTAGATGCTGTAGTACTTTTGCCAGATTTACGCCTTGATAACTCTCGGTTAACCTCACGAGTAACTTGTTGCTCCATTAAAGTGTTGCGCTTATCGTGGGCTTTCTTACCCTTTGCAACTGCAATTTCAACCTTTGCCTTACCGTCTTTAAAGTAGAGTGAAAGCGGAACTAAAGTTAAACCGCCTGCCTTAATTATCCCAGCGATCTGAGCAATCTCACGTTTATGAAGTAATAACTTTCGATCACGACGAGGCATGTGGTTAGTCCAACTACCCTGGTTGTATTCAGGGATATGAATACCACTAACCCAAATTTCACCATCTTTTGCCATGGCATAGCCATCAGTAAGTGATGCCCTACCTGCCCGAAGGGATTTAACCTCTGTGCCTGTTAAAACCAAGCCACACTCATAAACCTCTTCAATAAAATAATCATGGCGGGCACTTTTATTTTGGGCAATGACTTTTTTGCCAAGCTCTTTAACCACAAGTTACCCCCAATCTTTTTTGAGGAAGTTGCTAAACCTTTAGGTATTTGCGAAGAGTTATAAATGAAGCAACACTTGAAACAACTAAGCCAGTTAATAGTAACCAAGCGGAGGCAACCCAAACATCTTTCCAGGTAAAGAACTGAGTAAAGGTTAAAAGAGGTGCAACCTTTGAATCAATTACCGCTTTAAATCCGACTAATACTCCAGTTGAAACTGCCCAACCGGAGAGGGCAGCAAATATTCCCTCAAGGAGAAATGGTAATTGAATAGAAAAACTAGAGGCACCAACTAATTTCATAACCCCAGTCTCTCTTCTGCGATTAAATGCAGCAATTCGTAACGTGTTACTTATTAATAAAGATGCCGTGAAAACAGAGGCAGCGCCAATTACTAGCGCACCATTTCGAAGCACTGCTAATAATTTAAAAAACTTCTCAAGTATTGCCCGCTGATCCTGCACAATATCAACACCGGGCCGGCCAGCAAAAGCGCTTTCAATTACGGCAAACTTTGTGGGATCTTTAAGTTTTATCCTAAAAGATTCTGGAAGTTGATCAGCGGTAACATTTTGCGCAATGGCAGAGCCTTTAAATCTTTCCTGAAAACGCTTAAAAGCTTCACCTTGTGATTCATAGTAAACCTCGGCCACAACTGGCAAGGTCTTTAGATCTTTTTGAATATCAATTTTTTGCTCCTGCGTAATTACGCCCTTGCCACATGAAGCACCTTCAGAGAGTGAGCCACATAAAAAGATTGAAACTTCAATCTTGTCATACCAGTAATCCTTCATCACACGAACTTGTGAGTTAGCTAGTAAGCCAATACCAAGTAAGGAAAGTGAGATGGCAACAGTAATCATTACCGCAAAGGTCATAGTTAGATTTCTACGCAGGCCAATGCCTACCTCACTCATTACAAACTTAGCGCGCATCAGGTAACCCTATCTTTTTCATCACTTTATCAACCGGTATATCCGTAAACACCGCGAGCCTGATCACGTATTACATGACCACCCTCTAACTCAATAACACGTTTACGCATTTGATCCACAATTCCAGCGTCATGCGTTGCCATAACTACGGTTGTGCCCTCACGGTTGATGCGGTCAAGTAATTTCATAATTCCAACCGAGGTTGCAGGGTCAAGGTTTCCAGTTGGTTCATCAGCAATTAAAATTGTTGGCCGAGACACATAAGCTCTAGCAATTGCAACTCGTTGTTGCTCACCACCAGATAATTCATTTGGCTTTCGATCCCCTTTTTCTTCAAGTCCAACTAACTCTAAAACTTCAGGAACTTCGCGGCTTATTTGTTTATTTGAGTAACCTAAAACATGTAATGTGAAGGCAACATTTTCGGAAACAGTTTTATTTGGAAGTAATCTAAAGTCTTGGAAAACTGTGCCAACTTGCCGGCGCAGCTCAGGTACTTTATGAGCAGCTAATGTACTTAAATCTTTACCCGCTACATGAATAACACCTGTGGTTGGTCTTTCTTCACGAAGTACTAATCTTAAAAATGTTGATTTACCAGAGCCAGATAGGCCAACTAAGAAAACAAATTCACCCTTACTAATATCAAGGTTAACCCCATTAAGAGCGGCTTTCTCGGTCTTTGGATACATCTTTGTTACATTTTCAAACTGAATCACAGCCTTAAACCCCTTTAGTAGATCAACTCAAGTTTCTGATAGTAGTTTAGATAAGTAATCACCTATCTGTGGTGATTTAACGCTAATTTCAGATAATTATTGCTGGGAATTTAGCCAAATTGTGAGATTACTCGCGCTCTTTGCGCCACTTAATACCTGCTTCAATAAAACCATCAAGATCACCATCTAGCACCGCAGATGGATTTCCAACTTCAAAATCAGTTCGTAAATCTTTAACCATTTGATACGGAGCTAATACATATGAACGCATTTGATTACCCCATGAACCAGTGTTATCACCCTTTAATGCATCCATCTTTGCGCGCTCAGCTAATCTGCGTCGCTCTAATAATTTAGATTGCAGAACTGCCATTGCAGTTGCTCGATTCTGAATTTGTGATCGCTCATTTTGGCAAGAAACAACAATTCCAGATGGTGTGTGGGTAATTCTTACCGCTGAATCTGTGGTGTTAACTCCTTGACCACCAGGACCAGATGAACGATAAACATCGATTCGTAAATCTTTTTCCTCAATTTCAATATGATCACTTTGCTCAACAACTGGTACTACTTCAACACCGGCAAAGGAAGTGTGCCTTCGAGATTGTGAATCAAAAGGTGAAATTCGAACTAAGCGATGAGTTCCTTGTTCAACACTTAAGCGGCCATATGCATATGGCGCACTAATTCGAAAGGTAGTGGATTTAATACCGGCTTCCTCTGCATATGAAGTTTCTAATACATCTATTTTGTAGTTATGACGTTCACAAAATCTAAAGTACATCCGCATTAACATCTGCGCCCAATCAGCTGCTTCAACTCCGCCAGCCTCTGATCTAATTGTCATTAAAGCATCTCGTTCATCATATTCACCACTTAATAATGTCTGTACTTCAAGTTCATTAATTACCCTAGTTAAATCATCTAGTTCTTTATCGATATCTTTAAAAGCTGACGCCTTATCACTTTCAGATCCTGCTAGTTCAATCATTACTGGTAGATCATCTAATCTAGTTCTGATTGAGCTAATTTTATTTATTGTTGATTGCGCCCTAGATAACTTACTAGTTACCACCTGAGCTTTAACTGGATCATCCCAAAGGTTTGGAGCACTTGCCTGCTGCTCTAGTTCATTAGCCGTTGTTATTAATTTTGGCAGGTTTAGCACCTGCTCAATTGATTTAAGAGTGATATCGATCTTTGCGATCTCATCTTGATACTCACGGGCGGCCATAGGCTAGAGGATAATCTAATTAGGGATGTATTCCGAACTTGCGCCGATACTGGTGGTGATCTTTAACTTATAAATAAGTTATAAGGCTAAAATTACATCTGCATTGTTCATGGTCGTTTCAACTACTTTAGCATTTACTTCATCAGATCCATGTGTCCATTTATAAGCAATCTCTGGAGATCGGCCATATCTAATACTTCTAGCCATTAATCTTTCCCGCCTTAAGTCATCATCTATTTGAATATACCAAGATTCAGTAAAGAAAGACTTAACATCTTGCCATCCATGGTTATCAAGTAAAAGATAATTACCCTCTGTTAGTACTACTTTGCACTCCTTTAAAACTACTCCCTCGGCAACAATTGATTCTTCTATTTCTCGATGGAAAATTGGAAAATAAATATCAGAATCTGAATCAGACTTTATTCTTTTTATTAATTCAGAATATCCTCGTGCGTCAAAAGTGTCATAGGCTCCCTTGCGATCAGCCTTTTCATACTCTTCTAGTAATTTATTACTTAAATGGTAACCATCCATTGGAACTAAAACTGCTTTTTCTTTTACCAAATTTTCTAATAAATACGAGGTTAGTGTTGATTTACCAGCTCCTGGTTTGCCAACAATTCCAATAATAATTCTTTGATTATTATTCTCATTAAGGCTTCTTAAACGTTTTAGAGCTTCTTCTATTGTATTAATAATAATTGGCATTTATTTAAATACTCTCCTAAATTCTAAATTAAAGATAAAAAACATCACTAGAGACCAACCTCTGATAATGACTTAGACAATAATTCTAAACCTGATTTAGTATCAGCCTCTGAAATATTACATGGCGGCACCATATGAATTCGGTTGAAATTATTAAACGGCATTAAGCCATTTTTCTTACAAGTTGCAACAATCTCATTCATCTTTGGACTAGATGCACCATAAGGAGCAAGAGGCTCGCGTGAATTTCGATCGGTGACCATATCTATTCCCCAGAACACACCAGCGCCACGAATGTCACCCATTACCTGATGCTTCTTTGCTAACTCATGAAGTCCAGGACCAAGTATTTTTTCTCCAATTGCAGTAGCGTTTTCCAACATTTTTTCACTCTTCATTACATCAATCGTTGCAACAGCTGTTGCGCAAGCAAGTGGATGGCCAGAGTAAGTAAGTCCGCCCGGAAATACCTGTTCATCAAAGCTTTTAGTAATTGGTTCAGATATAACTACTCCACCTAGTGGCACATAGCCAGAGGTCACACCTTTTGCAAAGACAATTAAGTCTGGCGAAGATTTTGAGTGCTGATATGCAAACCATTTACCAGTTCTACCAAAACCAGCCATAATTTCATCAGCTATCCATAAAATTCCATACTTATCACAAAGTGCTCGTATTCCATCTAAGTAACCTGCAGGTGGAATTAAAACTCCAGCTGTTCCTGGTACTGATTCAATTAATATAGCTGCAATTGTTTTTGGTCCTTCAAAAATTATTGTTTGCTCTAAATGCTCAAGTGCACGCTGACATTCTTGTTCCTGACTAGTTGCCCAAAATGGAGAACGATAAAGATATGGACCCCAAAAGTGAACATGCCCATATCCAAATTCATTTGGAAATCTTCTTGGATCCCCTGTTGCATTAATCGCAGCACCAGTATTGCCGTGGTAGGAGCGATATGTAGAAAGAATCTTATGTTTATGAGTATGTAGTCTTGCCATTCTAACTGCGTTCTCTACCCCATCAGCTCCTGCATTAGTAAAGAAAACTTTTTTAAAACTATCACCTGATACTTCAATAATTCTTTTAGCAGCTTCATTACGTGCTTCATTTGCATGCTGTGGGGCAACTGTTGTTAAAATATCAGCTTGTGCCTTAATTGCTTCAATAACTTTTGGATGTTGATGGCCAATATTTGTAAAGACTAGCTGGCATGAAAAGTCTAAATACTTTTTACCTGTGAAATCCCAAAAATAAGATCCGGCTCCCCCGGCAATTGCCATTGGTGAGATTTGGGCTTGTGCTGACCAAGAGTGAAAAACATTTGCCCGATCATCTGCAAATACTTTCGCTGCCTTATCTGGATCATTTATAGGGCTACTCACAGCACTCCAATTTCTCAATAAAGTTTCTTAGTGGTGGCCAATCTAAGCACTTATGCGCACTTTTTCCTAGGCGGACGGTATTGGTCATAGTAAAATCTCAAGTATTGTTGGGATATGAAAACTGTTTCGCACTGGATTAATGGCTCACTCTCTACTGATAAGGCAGCGCAGGTGGGCGAGATATTTAATCCTGCAACTGGAAAAATTTCTGGCACAGTAAATTTTGCTGACCTTGCAACTGTGAATAAAGCTGTACAGGTAGCAAGTTCTGCCTTTGATTCTTGGCGACATAGTTCCCTTACAAAACGCACGCAGGTTTTATTCGCATTTCGTGAGTTAGTTAATAAGAATAAAGAAAAAATAGCTGAATTAATAACTGCAGAGCATGGAAAAGTTTTAAGTGATGCTCAAGGTGAGGTAACTAGAGGACTTGAAGTAGTTGAATTTGCATGTGGCATACCTCATCTACTTAAAGGTGGTTTTTCAGAAGAGGTCTCAACTGGCGTGGATGTTTATTCAATCCGCCAACCACTTGGACCAGTTGCGATAATTTCACCATTTAATTTTCCAGCAATGGTGCCAATGTGGTTTTTCCCAATTGCAATTGCGTGTGGAAATACTGTAATTATTAAGCCCTCAGAAAAAGATCCGAGCGCAATTATGTTTATTGCTAATCTTCTAAAAGAGGCTGGATTGCCTGATGGTGTATTTAATGTTGTACACGGTGACAAGGTTGCAGTTGATGCACTCCTTACTCATCCAGGAATTAAATCAATTTCATTTGTTGGTTCAACTTCAATTGCAAAGTATGTATATGAGAATGGCACAAAAGCTGGAAAGCGAGTGCAGGCGTTAGGTGGAGCAAAAAATCACATGATCGTCCTACCTGATGCTGATCTAGAATTGGCAGCAGATGCTGCAATAAACGCCGGCTTTGGTTCAGCTGGTGAGCGATGTATGGCAATCTCAGCAATTATTGCCGTAGAGCCAATCGCTGATAAGTTAATTGAAAAAATTAAAATCAGGGCATTAAAGATTAAAACAGGTGATGGCACAACCAATGCTGACATGGGACCGCTTGTAACAAAGGTTCATCGCGACAAAGTTGCTTCCTATATAAATGCTGGCGAGAAGGATGGCGCAACGGTAGTAGTTGATGGGCGAAATGTTGAAATGGCTGGTGATGGTTTTTGGCTTGGACCAACTTTATTTGATCATGTAAAGCCTGATATGAGCATTTATTTAGAGGAGATATTTGGCCCAGTCTTAAGTGTTATTCGGGTTAAAACTTATGATGAGGCACTTAAGTTAGTAAATGATCATCAATACGGAAATGGAACTGCAATATTTACCAATGATGGTGGCGCTGCTAGAAGGTTTCAAAATGAGGTCGAAGTTGGAATGGTTGGAATAAATGTTCCTATTCCAGTACCTATGGCTTACTTCTCATTTGGCGGTTGGAAGAACTCGTTATTTGGTGATTCACATGCACATGGAACTGAGGGTGTTCACTTCTTTACCCGAGGAAAAGTTGTTACATCTCGCTGGTTAGATCCAAGCCATGGTGGAATTAATTTAGGATTTCCGCAAAATACCTAAATTACCCGCGTAATGTTTTTGCAAGCTCCTTAAAATCATTAACCATAAAATCAACCTCGCCTTGATCATGAGCCAGACTAATTAGCCATTGCTCATCTAATCCAGGTGGCGTCATAATTCCGTGATTTAGTGACCATAAAAATGATAACTCTGCTATTTGAAAATCAGTCGCTTTATAATCTCGGTAGTTACGAACTGGCTTATCAGACCAAGTAACACACCCTTTTACACCAAAACCAACTGTGTGGGCTGGTAATTCAAACTCATCAATTATTTCGCGAATTCGAGTTAGTGCTTGAATATTTAATGACTCAGCTTTTTCAAGAGCTGCCGGTGTACAAACTTTATCTACTGCTCTTACTGCAGCCATTGCCATGATGTGTCCATTAAATGTTCCAAGGTGTGGCATGCGTCCATCAGTTACTGGTTGCATAAATTCAGCCTTACCACCAAAAGCTGCAAGCGGAATTCCGCCACCAATTGATTTAGCCATACAAATCAAATCTGGGATTACGCCCAAACGTTGCGCAGCACCTTGTGGTCCTGCTGTTAAACCAGTCTTAACCTCATCAAAAATTAAAACGATTTTGTATTGATCACATAGTGATCTAACTGCTTCTAAATAACCCTCATCAGGTAAAACTATTCCAATATTTTCTAAAACTGGCTCCACAATAAAACAAGCAATTGTTTTGGCATGTTTACTAAATACATTCTCTAAAGCTTGGATGTTATTAAATGGCACAACATATGACTCACCGGGTACTGATGCATTTCCAATAACTGAGTTAGGTGAATCAGCTGGTCCGGCTTTTTCGAGAGAAGGCTTGGTCGAGACCATTAGCGCATCACCACTTCCGTGGTAGCCACCTTCAACCTTTACTACTCCCTCTTTACCGGTATATGCACGAGCAGTTCTAACTGCATACATAGTTGATTCAGTTCCTGAGTTGGTAAAACGTATTTGTTCAATGCCAAATCTTCGACATAGCCGCTCAGCAGCATCTCTAGATATTGGAGATGGAGCGGTATACAAAGTTCCAACATCAAGTGATGCGCGAACCTCAGAGACAACCTCTGGATTTAGGTGACCTACCAACATTGAACCAAAGCCCATGGATAGATCAAGCATCTTGCGCCCATCCACATCAGTCATCCATGCACCTTTAGCGGACGCAATTGAGATTGGATAAGGCTCAAATGATTGGAAGGTTGAATGCGCTCCCAGTGGAATGTTTTGCACAGCTAATTGATATTCAAGACCTGAACTAAGTAATTTTGTTTTATATAAATCTAATTGTTGCTCTAAAAGTTTTTCTAATCTTGCGCTATCAAGCGGCTTTGAATGTGTAGGAACTGAACGAAAGGTTTGAGGATGATGCGTTTGGGTTTTCACTGCGGCTTTGTACTTAACATGGTTCTAAATGAACCGAAATTAAAGAACATTCTCCTAGTCTAAGTTTCTTACTTCCTGAGTTTAACAGAGTAATAATTTAAATCAACTATTGTGATTCATGCGTAGATTATTGTGATTATAAAATTATTGTGACTTTTCATACATACGAAACCGACCATAATTAAACTCTCATTTAAAACTTGAGGGGTTGAATTTTAAGCATAAATATCTATAAATTTATTACAGGTATGATCTACCAATGGTGAATAAGCGCGTTGACTTAACTCCAGTTCAAATTGAACATTTAAAAAGTTTAGTAACTGGTTTGGTATCAACCAATGAAACTGTGCTTGACCAACACGGTAGAGATGAATCTGCAATCCCACCGGTTCGTCCATCTGCAGTTGTAATGCCCCAAAATACTGAAGAGGTTGCAAAAGTTTTAGCATATTGCAATACCGAAAAGATTCCAGTGGTTGCATTCGGTGCTGGCTCCTCACTTGAGGGCCATGTACTTCCATTATTTGGTGGTATCTCACTTGATTTAACTGCGATGAATAAAATAATTGAAGTAAGAGCAGATGACTTAATTGTAAGAGTTCAACCTGGCGTGCATCGAATTGCGTTGAATGAAAAATTGGCAAGTGCTGGTTTATTTTTCTCAGTTGATCCAGGAGCGGACGCCACATTAGGTGGCATGGCTTCAACTGGCGCCGCTGGCACAACCACAGTTCGCTATGGATCTATGCGAGATAATGTTTTGGCAATGACAGCGGTAATGGCAGATGGCACAATTTTTAATACTGGACGTGAAACTAGAAAATTATCAGCAGGTTATGATCTAACTAGATTATTAGTTGGCTCAGAAGGAACACTTGCTGTTATCACTGAATTAACACTTCGGATATTTGGAATCCCTGAGAAAATGGCGGCTGCAATAGTTAGATTTGATAGCTTAGCCGATGGAGTTAACGCAGCAACTGCAATTGTTAGATCTGGTATTTCCATCGCAAGGTGTGAATTTTTAGATGCTAAGTGTATTAAAAATGTTAACGCTCATGATGGGCTCACGCTGACAGAGATGCCAACTTTATTTTTTGAGTTCCATGGTTCACCAGCCGGTGTGGCAGAGGATGCGCAGTCAGTTAAAGAAATCGTTGAAGATTTTGGTGGATCAGAGTTTGAATGGACAAGTGATGAAGGCGCCCGTCGTAAATTATGGCAAGCACGACATAATGCTTATTGGGCAGGAATTGCAGCTAATCCAGGAAAGCGCGCAGTTAGTACAGATGCAGCTGTGCCGCTTTCAAAGCTTGCCGATGCAGTATCTGTTGCAGATCAAATCCTTGCTAAACATCCATACCCATATTCGATTTTAGGACATGTAGCTGATGCAAATTTTCATTGCTTTGTAATAACAGATCCAGCAAAACCAGAGGAGTTAGAGGATGTACGTCACATAACCCATGAGATAACTATGAAGATGATTGAAATGGGTGGAACATGCACGGGTGAACACGGAATTGGCTCAGGTAAAATTCAGGCTTTAATTGAAGAAACTGGGGCACCAGCAGTTAATATTATGCGATCAATTAAACTAACGTTAGATCCAAATAACATATTAAATCCTGGAAAGGTATTTAACTAAGTGAGCGCTACCGTCTGGGAAGTAACGATTGCCGTTTTACTAGCTGTTCTAGCCTTTGATTTAGCACTCGCTGTAATCAGGCGCAACAAAGAGACATCTATTAAGGAGGCAACTGCCTGGACAGTTTTTTATGTAAGCGCTGCAATTGCGTTTGGCTATTCTCTAGGTGTTTGGAACACCACACAAGCTAGAAGTGAGTTTTTTGCTGGTTGGATCACTGAGTACTCCCTATCTATTGATAATCTATTTATATTTATTCTAATTCTTGCTCGATTTCAGATTGATAAAACAAAGCAGCAATTAGTTTTATTAGTTGGAATCATCATGGCACTTATTTTAAGAGGAATATTTATTGCTCTCGGCTCTGCTGCTATTTCAAGATATACCTGGATATTTTTCATATTTGGAGCTTTTTTACTTTATACAGCTTATAAATTAATTAATGAGTCTGGTGAAAAAGAATGGAAAGAGGGCAAGTTAATTACCTTGTTTAGAAAGAAAGGTGCCTCCCCACTAGCAATTGTTTTAGTAGCAATTGCGGTTACAGATTTGATATTTGCGTTAGATTCAATACCTGCGATATTTGGATTAACTAAAGATCCATATATCGTCTTTACCGCAAATGCATTTGCGCTAATGGGACTTCGCCAGCTTTACTTTTTGATCGGTGGCTTAATGTCTAGATTAATTTATCTAACAAAGGGCCTTTCGATCGTACTAGGATTTATTGGTATTAAGTTAATTATTGAAGCGTTCCACGGTGTTGGAATCCATATCTTATTTGGTGTTGATATCCCAGAAATCTCATTGCCATTCTCACTCACATTCATTATTGGCACGCTTACGATTACAGCAATCGCAAGTCTGGTCGTAAGTTCTAAATCAAAGGTGGCAGAATAGCCCTCATGAATGAGGGTGGTAATAAGATTCAAGTTTTTGAGCCTCATCGCTCAACTCTTCCCCCACTTAAACCGTATTTCCGAGATTTTTGGCGCCGGCGCGAATTTGCTACTGAGTTATCAAAATTTTCCGATAAGGCTGAATATCTGGATTCAAAACTTGGAAAAGTTTGGTTAGTTTTAAATCCATTATTCCTAGCTGTTATTTATTTTTTACTTGTAACAATTATTCAAGGTGGTAGAGGCCAGGGTGGTGGATTTACAACCTTGTGCCACATATTAATTGGTTTATTTACCTTCTATTTTGCACAAAACTGTATTCTCTTAGGTGCGCAGTCAATTACATCAGGTGGAAGTCTAATTTTAAATCAAGCATTCCCAAGATCACTACTACCGTTATCTAGTGCGATAAGTGCAGCAAAGCAGTTTCTTCCAACAATACCTATCTATGTTTTAATAGTACTTGGTGGGAAAATATTTTTAAATGATACTTCACTACCAGGACTTTCCTTGAACTATTTGTTACTACCAATTCTTTTTTTACTTTTAGTAATAACTAGTTTTGGATTATCACTTTTATTTGCCGCCCTAAATGTTTATTTTAGAGATACAACTAAGCTGCTCTCCTACATCATGCGAATTTGGCTTTATGCCTCACCGATTCTTTGGCAGCCAGAAATGCTAAATGCTAGCTATCGCATAATTCTTTATCTAAATCCCCTAGGGCCAATTTTGTCTGCAAACTCTAGAATTTGGATAGATGGGCAACTACCAACCTTGGCTCAATTAATAGGTTGCATAAGTTGGGCTCTTATTTCATTTTTAATAGGTTCATACTTTTTCATATCAAGGGAGCGTGACTTTGCTGTCCGAATCTAAATCTGCTAAATCATTGCCAGATAACCTGGCAATTAGAATTAATGATCTGTCAATAAGTTATAAAATTAATGTTGAGTCTAAAAAAACTTTAAAGAATGCAATCATGCGTGCTAGTAAAGGTGAGCGGGTTAGAACTAGAACGGTAGAAGCGGTTAAAAATTTAAGTTTAGATATTCCCCATGGTTCTGTTGTTGGAATTGTTGGCGCAAATGGTGCTGGAAAATCAACATTAATGAGATCAATTGCAGGAATATTGCCGCCAACTAGTGGGCAAATCACAGTTAACGGCAGAATCTCTACTCTGCTAGCTCTTGGAGTTGGCTTTAATAAAGCTTTATCGGGCCGCGATAATATTATTTTAGGTGGTTTAGCAGCTGGTATGAGCAAATCTGAAATCCAGTCACAAACAGATTCCATAGCTGAGTTTGCAGATTTACCAGAAGGATTTATTGATATGCCAGTTCGAACTTATAGCAATGGAATGTACTCTCGAGTTGCATTTGCAGTTGCCGTAAATATGACACCTGACATTTTGCTATTAGATGAGGCACTTTCCGCAGGGGATGCAGCATTTAAAGAAAAATCCTTTAATCGAATGCGCGAGCTTTGCGCAGAGGCGAGAACTATATTAATAGTCTCACATGCTCTTTCATCCCTAAATGAATTATGTGATCGAGCAATTTGGCTACATAAAGGTAAAATGCTCGCTTCAGGAAAACCAGAAGATATTACTGAGCAATACTTAAAGTTTTTAAATGTTGGTGAATTGCCCTCAAGCTATGAAGATTTATAGGGGTATTACAAAAAATACTGCTGTAATTAATGCTGCTAACGCAACAGATTTAATTAAAATTAGAACCGCTGTTTTTCTATCTGCCGTGCGATCGGCAGCAGATCCAACTTTTGAAATCTTTCCTAACCGATCAAAATTAAATGTACCAGCAAGGCCATACGCAAGGCAGAACTTTGATCTAGACTGAATAAAACCAATTGAAAAAATCATTGCAGGAATGAATATAGATAAACGGGCAGATTTATTTTGATCTGTTGCTAAAAGCGTGGTTATAGAAAATATTGTTAAGAAAAGACCAAATAGTGCTACTGCTTGCCTGCGTCTTATTTCTCCAGTACCAATATTGCAACTGCCGGGAATGTACTCACTACTCAATTAAGCGTCTTCTCGCTCTTCTTCATCACTCCACACTTCGTATTCATCACTTTCGGTGCGGGCTAACCAATTAAACAAAGTTTTGATCGCGCCAAAAGCAACTAACACACCAGCAAATAGTGCTATCAGTCTTTTAAAGGCTTTGATCATGGGATAAATCTACTCTTTATTTATCGACGGTGCTAACTAATAACCTTCCGAGGCCAGTTTTTTAAGTGAATTCCCAGTAAGGCGAAAGACAGTCCACTCATCCATAGGTTGGGCCCCAAGTGATTTATAGAAATCAATTGCTAGATCATTCCAATCTAGAACCCACCACTGAAATCTTGGGTAATCCTTTTCAATACAAATCTGTGCCAGCCTTACAAGTAATGCCTTGCCGTGGCCGCTGCCTCGATACTTTGGGTCAACAAATAGATCCTCTAAATACATACCGTGCTTGCCCAGCCAGGTTGAGTAATTTAGGTGCCAGATTGCAATACCTGTTACTACTCCGTCTAATTCAGAAAGCAGACAGTAGACCTGTGGGTTTACACCAAAAAATGATTGCTCTAAATCAGTAGTTGAAAGAAGCACCTCATTTGGTGCCTTTTCATACTCGGCAAGGGCGTGGATAAATCGAAATATATCTGCCAGATCACCGACTGTGGCAGGTCGAATTACTACTGACATTTAGCTAATTTTTGCGGCGTCAAAAGCAGATTTAATATCTGACCATAAATCATCAACATTTTCGATTCCAACTGAAAAACGAACTAGATTCTCTGGAATTGTTTCACTCTCAGTTGCCCATCTACGCCGGCGCTCCCAGATAGATTCAACACCACCTAAAGAGGTTGCATTGGTAATTAATTTAGCTGAATCACACATTAGATCAACCTGATCAGGGGTTCCAATTGGCTCAAATGAGATCATTGCGCCAAAACCTTTCATAAATGATTTTGCTAGTTCATGATTTGGATCGCTAGCCAAGCCTGGATAGCGAACTTTGCTAACCCTAGGATCATTAGCTAATCGCTTAGCAAGTTCTAGTGCATTTTCTTGTGAGCGTTGCATACGAATAGCAAATGTTCTAATTCCGCGAAGTGCCAACCAAGCCTCAAATGGACCAGCAATTGCGCCACCATATTTTCGAGCCTGCTCTAGGCTTGAATAAAGTTCTGAATCTTTCGTACTAAGTGAACCTAAAAGCACATCACTATGGCCAGATAAGTATTTAGTTACAGAATGCATACATATATCTGCGCCCATTGCTAGTGGATTTTGATTCATTGGAGTTGCAAAAGTGTTATCAATAGATACCAAGCAACTGGAATCTTTTGCAAACTTAATTAATTGTGGCAAATCTGCGACATCAAGTAATGGATTTACAGGTGATTCTAAATGAACTATTTTTGCACCTGGTATAGCAGCTAATACTTCTTTGGTATTAGCAACATCTACAAACCTAACTGTAAGTTTTCCATTATCATGTAGATTTTTTAACAAAGTAGTCGTTCCTTGATAACCATTTTTTGCTGCAACAATTATTGCCTTACTTGGTAATATTGAAAGTATGGCTCCAATTGCTGCCATGCCAGATGAGAAGATTAAAGTTTTTCCACCTTCAAGGGATGAGATTGCATCCTCTAGTGCACTCCATGTTTCGTTACCAGATCTTGCATAACCAATTGGGCCACCGGTATGAAAAGTTGAATTAAGTGCAATAGGTGGATTAAGACCACCGTCTGGTTTTTTAACTGGCCTACCTACAGAAACAACCTTAGATTCGGTAGTTAACTTTTCCCAATCATTATCGTTACTCATAGGTTAGAGCCTAACTCATTAAGGTGTAACTAGTTTTTCGATTCCAGCACTAGCGCTACCGAATTAATACACCATCTTTGATCGGTTGGGACCGCATACCCTTCACCCGTAAAGACGTGGCCAAGGTGTGAACCACAGCCTGCGCACCTAACCTCGGTTCTAACTCTTGGGAAAAGTGAGCGATCTTCAATTAGTTCAACTGCATCATTTTCTGTTGGTGCATAAAATGAAGGCCACCCACAACCAGAATGAAACTTTGTCTCTGATCTAAATAGTTCCGCGCTACATGCCTTGCACTTATAGACCCCAATTATTTCGCTATCGGTGTATTCACCTGTGAAGGCAGTTTCAGTTGCAGCTTTTCTAAGCACAGCATATGAAAGTGGGTCAACCCGTTTTTTTAATTCATCCTCATCAACTTTAATTGGGTAGGGATTCCCATTGGAATTAATCGGTGTTATTTCATTCATTAGTGCTAGATGTCAACAGTGGGTAGGCGACACCAGTTGATGAATGACAGTCATAACCATTTGGATTCTTAATTAAGTACTTCTGGTGATACTCCTCAGCTAACCAATAAGTAATACCAGAGGCTGGTGAAATTTGTGTAACAATTTCATCCATACCGTTTTTAGTTAACTCTGTTTGGTAAATACTTTTACTTTCAAGTGTTTTATCCATTTGCTGAGCAGAAGTAGTAAATATTGCAGAGCGATATTGACTACCAATGTCTCCACCTTGCTTATTTAGTGAAGTTGGATCATGCATTACCCAAAATTCAGCTAGTAATCTCTCATAAGAGATCTGATCTGGATCATAAATAACTTCTACTATCTCAGCATGATTTGTCGTGCCAGTGCAAACTTCTTTATAAGTTGGATCAGGTTTATTTCCACCCATATATCCGACTGAAGTTTGAATAACTCCGGCTAATTGCCAAAATCTTCGCTCTGCTCCCCAAAAACATCCAGTTGCAAAATATGCAGTGTGGCTCATTCGCTAATTCTCTCTTATAAATTAAATGTGTGCAATCTCAAAAGCACTTGAAAAATATTGCTATATAAGCAACTGATAACCTTTGATCTGTTGGCTGTTAATTCAGCCCCCGTAGCTCAGGGGATAGAGCACCGCCCTCCGGAGGCGGGTGCGCAGGTTCAAATCCTGCCGGGGGCACATCTTTACTCATAATGAGATGAATTCTAAAAATTTTTATACTTCACATCAAAATATCCTTGTGTATTAATTAAATTAAGGAGAGAATACCCAGGTAAATCTGGTTTTTAACAAATCTACTTTTTTCATGAAGGAGTTGACTGCCCTATGGATTGGCGACATGAAGCTGCTTGTCGCGAAGAAGATCCAGAGGTTTTCTTTCCAGTCGGCAACACCGGTCCTGCATTAGCTCAAATTGAAGAGGCTAAAAAGATTTGTAATAGATGTTCGGTTAAAGATCCATGCCTTGCTTGGGCACTTGAAAGTGGTCAAGATGCTGGTGTTTGGGGAGGCTTATCTGAAGATGAGCGACGTGCTATGAAACGAAGAGCTGCTCGTAATCGAGCAAGGCAGATCGAAAACCAAAATACTTTTTAATTAGCTTTAAAAGTTACTTCACCTTTTGTTAAATCACCATCTCTAAATAATTTTATACTTCCATTTAATTCGTTTTTAGTAAGAGTATTAGCAATCTGAAGACCTAAATTAGCGGATTTCTCTAGATTAAAATCAGTGGGTAAGCCAGCTCCGTTATCGCAAACTGCGACCGTGTAATTATTACCCTTTTTTACTATTTCAACACTTAGCTCATCGCCCACTTCACTTAATCCATGCTCAAGTGAGTTATGAATTAATTCAGTTACTACTAAGGAGAGAGCAGTTGCGACTTTAGAATCAAAAGCTCCAAAACTGCCTATCTTTGTAAAGTTAATTTTCCTAGGATTTAGCTCAATTGAGTTCTTAACTATCTGATCAAAAACTTGATCAAACTCCACTGACTCAGTTGATTGGTTAGATAAGGTTTCATGAACTAGAGCAATAGAAGCAACTCTTCTTACCGCCTCTGATAGTGCAGCACTAGCAACTGGATCCTCCACCCGCCTCGATTGCAGGCGCAGTAGTGCTGAGACTGTTTGTAGATTATTTTTAACTCGATGATGAATCTCTTTAATTGTTGCATCTTTAGTAATTAATGCACGATCACGATTTCGTAGCTCAGTAACATTATGAAGTAAAACGATTGCACCAATTCGATCTCCCGCCTCAATTAATGGGATTACTAAAATATCAAGTACACCGTCAGTACTTTCATACTCTGTTCTGCGCAAAAACTTTCCGCTAAGTAATGTTTGCCAAGATTCATCAGTTGGTTGCGTATTACCTTTAGCAAGGCTTGCAAATACCTCACCTAGATTTTGCTTCTCAATCTCACTTTGATAGCCAACTCTAGATAATGCTGAGCGCGCATTTGGGCTTGCGAAAAAAATTATTCCATTGGCATCTAACCTAATTAATCCATCACCAACTCTGGGAGTTGACTCAGAGTTATAAATACTATTACGGATTGGAAAACTTCCTTCGGTAACCATCCGAAATATTTTGTGAGCAATTTCGCGATAATTTAATTCAAGCTTAGATGGAAGCCGCATTAGATCTGCATTCCGATGTCTTGAAATAACGGCTAAGGTTTTGCCTTCAAAAATGACTGGAATACTTTCTTCTTTAATCATTATCTCGCCAACAAGTTCGGGCGCAGTATCTCTTACTATTTCACTCTCTGATAAAGCTTGATCAATCTTTTGTCTTACTCCCCAGTCAATTGTTGATCCAATTAAATCATTACTAAATACAGTAGCGGCAGTTGTTGGGCGTATTTGTGCTATTGCTATGTAGCCAACTGGCCAAGATTTTTCATCTTTTCTAATTGGTAGCCATAAAACTAAATCTGCAAAAGATAAATCTGCTAGCAAACGCCACTCGGCAACTAATTGCTCAAGATGATCAACTTGATCAGGGGTTAGTTTTGAGTTATCTGAGATTAACTCGATGAAGGTGGCCATGGGCCAATGGTAGAGGTAGTACTACTTTTGAAGAAGTTAGCAAAAAAATATAGGTTCGTACTTAATTGAGTTTACTTTAAGCCTGTCCGTGACACCTTTTATATTTTTTACCAGAACCACATGGACAAGGTGCGTTTTTAGAAGTTCCACCTGCTGGTGTAGATTCAATTTCAGCAGCTGAATATTGAAGTTGAGTAACTGGTGCTGGTGTTGGGGTAAGTCCCTTAGCACCAACTTGATCACCTTCAACTTGTACCTCCGCATGAAATAAGTAACTAACTAACTCTTCTTTAATTGCGTCCATCATTGCTGAGAATAAATCAAATCCTTCTCGCTGGTACTCAACAAGTGGATCTCGCTGCGCCATAGCGCGTAAACCAATTCCTTCTTGTAGGTAATCCATTTCATAAAGATGCTCTCGCCATTTTCGATCTAATACCGATAGTAATATCTTTCGCTCAAGCTCTCGCATTACTGCTGAAGAAAGTTCACTCTCTCGCTTTTCATAAGCCAAATTTGCCTCAGTTAAGATCCGGTCAAGTAAGAATTCACTATCTAAAGATGAGGCTCCACCGATTTCATTTAACAACTCTTCTACAGTGAATGAGATCGGAAATAATCCCTTTAGAGCTACCCATAGAGTTTCTAGATCCCAATCTTCAGCCACACCAGAAGCAGTCGCAGCGTCAACGTAGGCGGTGACAGTTTCGTCTAAAAATTTACGCACTAAGTCTTTAATATCAGCGCCTTCAAGTACTTCACGGCGCTCTGAGTAAACAACTTCACGCTGTTTATTCATTACATCGTCATACTTTAAAACATTCTTGCGCATTTCAAAGTTTAGTGATTCAACCTGAGTCTGTGCGGATTTAATTGCATTACTAACAATTTTTGATTCCAGTGGAGTCTCCTCCGGCATGCCAGCTGCTCCTAAGAATCGCTCAACTAATCCAGAGTTAAATCTGCGCATTAGTTCATCTTGTAATGATAAATAAAATCTTGACTCACCAGGATCTCCTTGGCGACCAGATCTACCTCTTAACTGATTATCAATTCTCCTAGATTCATGGCGCTCTGTTCCTAAAACATAAAGTCCACCTAGTGAAACTACCGTTTCGTGTTCTTTTGCAACTGATTCTTTTTGCTTAGTGATTTCAGCAGGCCAAGCTTTTTCATAATCTTCTGGAGTTTCTACAGGATTTAATCCTTGGCGTTGTAATTCAAAATCAGCCATAAATTCAGGATTTCCACCCAGCATAATGTCAGTACCACGGCCTGCCATATTAGTTGCAACAGTTACAGCGCTAACTGTTCCAGCTCTTGCAATAATTGCAGCTTCACGTTCATGTTGCTTAGCATTTAATACTTCATGGGCGATACCACGGCGTTTTAGAATTGCCGATAGCTCCTCAGATTTTTCAACGCTAACTGTTCCGACTAATACGGGCTGGCCTTTTTTATGTCGTGCAGCAATATCTTCAGCTACAGCAGTAAATTTACCTACTTCAGATTTATAAATTAAATCAGATTGATCAATACGTTGCATTTTTTTATTAGTTGGAATTGGAATCACACCTAGTTTATAAATCTGCATAAATTCAGAGGCCTCTGTCATAGCCGTACCTGTCATACCGCTTAGCTTTTTATAGAGGCGGAAGTAATTTTGTAGAGTAATTGTGGCTAGGGTCTGATTTTCATCCTGAATCTCAATACGTTCTTTTGCCTCAAGGGATTGGTGAAGTCCTTCGCTATATCGCCGCCCTGACAACATTCGACCGGTGTGCTCATCAACAATTAATAATTCACCATTCATTACTACATAATCTTTATCTCGTTTAAACAACTCTTTGGCCTTAATCGCATTGTTTAAATACCCAATCATTGGAGTATTAGCTGATTCATATAAATTATTTATATCTAGCGCTTCTTCAACCCTACTAACTCCCTCATCTAAAATACCAACTGTTCGCTTTTTCTCATCTACTTCATAATGAATATCTCGGTTTAGTCTTGCAACAATATTTGCAAATTCGACATACCATTTAGTTGCTTTATCAGCTGGTCCAGAAATGATTAAAGGTGTTCTTGCCTCATCGATTAAAATCGAGTCAACCTCATCAACAATTGCAAAATTATGTGATCTTTGAACACAATCAGCCAATGACCATGACATGTTGTCTCTTAAATAATCAAAGCCAAACTCATTATTTGTTCCGTAGGTGATATCAGCTGCATATGCCTCTCGTCGCTCAGCCGGTGACATGCTTGCAAGAATCACTCCAACTTTAAGACCTAAAAAGCGATGAACACGTCCCATCCATTCACTATCACGCTCTGCTAAATAATCATTTACGGTAACTATATGAACACCTTTACCAGTAAGAGCATTTAAATATGCTGGTAATGTTGAAACTAAAGTTTTTCCTTCACCAGTTTTCATCTCTGCAATATTTCCTTTATGAAGTGCGGCGCCACCCATTAACTGAACATCGTAATGACGTTGTCCTAACGTGCGTCTTGCAGCTTCTCTTACAACAGCAAAAACTTCCGGCAAAATTGAATCTAAAGTTTCACCTTTACTAACACGCTCTTTAAAACTATCTGTTTTAGCACGTAGTGATTGATCATCTAAGGATGAAACTTCTTGTTCGAATTTATTAACTTGTACTGAAATTTTTGCAAGCTCTTTAATAGCTCGTCCTTCACCAGCACGCAAGATTTTGTCTAATAAACCCACAAGGCGCCTCCACTGGTGTCTAATTTTTGAATTGACTAAATACTGAGTGGCTTATCGTATTAGAGAATTACGCCCCACCGCACACGCAGTAATTATCCCATTAACGGTGATTTTGGCTTCAGCCAACGCCCTTACCCCCCAAATTGATGCTCCGGTAGTAATCTGATCATCGATTGGAAAGATCCATCCTGGGAATTTAATGAATCTTGTTAATTTATTGCCAATTTCTACTTAAGTATCGCAATTATTCTTCTACTGTAGATAATTTATCCTCTGGTATTAATGCAATAGGAAATGATTGAACTAACGTGCCGTGATTTTTTGGCAGTGTTAACACAAAGTGAGCACCTTGGTGCGGGCTACCCCAAGCAAGCAATTGACCTTGATGCAGTTTTGTATCTTCAAGGGCAATTGAAAGACCAAGTCCACTTCCGCCACTTGTTCTAGCTCTAGATGGATCTGCTCGCCAAAAACGATCAAATAAGAAAGGTGCATCCTCTTCATTAAAACCTAATCCAAAATCGCGAACGCTTACCGCTACTTCATTATCACTTTCTGCGATACGAACTTTTACATTCTTGCCTTCACTATGATCTAAAGCATTTGAAATGAGATTGCGGAGAATACGTTCAATTCTTCTTTGATCAGCCTGGATAGGAATCGATTCGCTTAGTGAATCAATAATTAATTTTGTGGCTTTGCTTGGGTGAAGGTAATCAACTGTTTTCTTCACTAAGTTAACAATATTAAATGTGGTTATATCAATAGATGCTGCTTCAGCATCAAACCTACTCACTTCTAGTAAGTCAGAGAGTAGTAGCTCAAATCGATCAATTTGATTAATTAGCAACTCACTACTTCTTGCAATACTAGGATCAAAATTATCTTTTCCTTGATAAATAACTTCAGCTGCCATTCTTAAAGTTGTTAATGGCGTTCGTAGTTCATGGGAAACGTCAGAGACGAATCTTTGCTGAAGCATTGATAGGTTCTCAAGCCGATAAATTTGCTGCTGAATCGATACTGCCATTTCATTAAATGAATTACCTAAACTTGCAAATTCAGTACTATCTGAAATTTTCATTCGACTAGATAGATCACCTTGTGTGAATTTTTCAGCAACAGATGCTGCAGCTTGAACTGGTGAGATTACTTGGCGGATCACAAATTGTGTACTTAGACCGATTAACAATATCAATAAAACCCCTCCAAAAATCAAAATGACTTCTAGCTGATTAATGGTTTGAAACTGTTTATCGAGTTTGAAAATATAATATATTTCATAAACGCCGGTTTTTGGAATGTTAATTTTACTACCAATTATAAAACCAGGAAAACTAATTCCAGTAGAATACTTAACAGATGTTCTTTCAACTATAATTTCTTTACTTGCTTTTGTTTTTTCTCTAAAATTATTTGGAATTGAATTTAAAACTAGTAAAGTTGTACCTGTTTGATAGATATTCGATACTTTATTATCCTTAGATAAGGGCAAAAGAATAGTTTCACGCCCAGAAATTAGACCATCTTCCTCACTAGACGCAATGAATTGCTGAATTGCTTTACTCAAACTTTCATCACTTTTTAAATTAGCACTATTGAATCTTGTTTGTGCTAGCTGTAGCGCATTCTTAGTTTCAATTTTAGATATTGATATTTTTTCATTTATTATTATTGATGAAATTCGATTATGAATCACAAAACCAACTGTTGAAATTATTAGAATAGCCAGCAAAGTGCTTGTTACCAATACCTTAAAACTTAATGAATGTTTAAACTTTGACTTAACATCCAGCATAACTAAGCCTTTGCTGCTCCAGCTTTATATCCAACTCCTCTTACAGTTAAGACATATTCTGGATTATCTGCATCTGACTCAATTTTTGAACGTAATCTTTGTACATGCACATTGACTAACCGAGTATCAGCTGCATGTTGATAGCCCCATACCTCACTTAGAAGAGCTTCTCTAGTAAAGACTCTGCCTGGCTCTTTAGCCAAAGTAGCTAATAAATCAAACTCCAAACGAGTTAAAGCAATTTCTTTTCCATCTTTTAAAACTTTATGCTCTAGTTGATCAATAACTAAATCAAAGATTGAAAGTGAACCGACTTTGGTACTTCGCCGTAATCTTGTGTTAATTCGTGCTACTAGCTCTTGTGGTTTAAAAGGTTTTACCATGTAATCATCAGCGCCAGCCTCTAGACCTAATACAACATCTTGAGTGTCACCTTTTGCAGTTAACATAACAATTGGAACCATTGAACTTTCACGAATTATTTTACAAACTTCAACGCCATCAATTCCTGGCAACATCACATCTAATAAAACTAAATCAGGGGTATGGGAATTAAAGAGATCCATAACTTGATCGCCACGATTTACTAAATCAACTTCCATGCCAGCACCAGTTAAGACGATGCTAAGCATCTCAGCTAAGTCTTGGTCGTCATCAACGACCATGACTAATGGCATTTAAGAACCGTGTTCCCAAGAGTTTAAGTACAGCTCTTGCGCTGGAGTTAATACATCTAGCGTAGATCCCATACTCTCTAACTTTAACCTTGCAACATCTTTATCGATTGAAACTGGGACTTCATGTAATCCAGCAGATAATCCCGTACCAGCTTTTAATAACCACTCAGCGGTAAGTGCTTGATCAGAAAATGACATATCCATAACTGATGCTGGATGGCCTTCTGCTGCGCCTAAATTTGCAAGTCTTCCCTCGGCAATTAGAAGAATCCTGCGGCCATCTGCCATTACGTACTCATCGGTTTGGTGTCTCATCTTTAAATTCTTTTCTTTTGCATTCTTCTCAAGCCAAGCCACATCAATTTCAATATCAAAGTGACCAGAGTTAGCCAAAATAGCGCCATCCTTCATCTGCTTAAAATGCTCATCACGTAAGACATCTCGGTTACCAGTGACCGTAATAAATAAATCACCAACTGCTGCAGCCTTTGTCATTGGCATAACTCTAAAACCTTGCATCAATGCATCTAAAGCTTTAGTTGGATCAATCTCTGTAACGATTACCTCTGCGCCTAGCCCTTTTGCCCGTTCAGCAACACCTTTACCGCAGTAACCGAATCCAGCAACAACTACGATCTTTCCAGCAATTAATGTATTTGTAGCGCGGAAAATTGCATCAAAAGTAGATTGTCCTGTTCCATATCGATTATCAAACATGTGTTTCGTGTCAGTGTCATTAACTGCAATCATTGGAAACTTTAAGGCACCATCTTTAGCCATTTGGCTAAGTCGAATTACACCAGTTGTGGTCTCCTCACAGCCAGCCATGACTCCTTCAATTAATTCTGTTCTTGATGTGTGAATTACATTTACTAAATCACATCCATCGTCAAATACTAATTGTGGTTTTATATCTAAAGCTGAGTTTAAATGTTTATAGAAACCCTCACGATCAATACCATTTTTAGCAAAAACTGAAATACCGTATTCAAAAACTAAAGCTGCTGCTGTGTCATCCTGTGTTGAAAGTGGATTTGAAGCGCAGAGTGCAATATCAGCACCGCCTGCCTTTAACGCTAACATTAAGTTGGCTGTCTCAGTTGTGACATGCATACACGCAGCAATTCTCATTCCTGTGAATGGCTTTTCCTTTACAAAGCGATCTTTAATTTGAGCAAGTACTGGCATATTTCTCGCTGCCCACTCAATTTTCTTCTTTCCTTCACTTGCTAGTTCAGGATTAGCAACATCACTTTTAATTACAGTCGTTGTACTCATTACTCTCCTATAAATTTGATTACTTAATCAATGGTTTTAATCAGTGGTTAGGGGATAAAGATACCCTGCCTGAAAGGTTTTTATCACCTTTAGATCAAGGCTAATACGGCATCCCTAATCTTAATCATCTCTTTTTCAGTATCGGCCTCCACATTTAATCGAAGTAACGGCTCTGTATTTGATGGTCTTAGGTTAAACCACCAGGTGGAAGCTGTAATAGTTAAACCATCTAACTCATCAACTTGATATTTACCATGATATTTATCACGGATGCGTGAAATAGACTTTGTCACATCTTTTACTTTGGTATTTATTTCACCACTAGATATATATCTGTTGTATGGCTTCAGTAACTCAGAGAGTGTGGAGTTACTACCCATTAATTCAGCTAGTGCATAGAGTGCGGCAAGCATGCCCGAGTCTGCTCGCCAAAAATCATTGAAATAGAAATGGCCAGAATGTTCACCACCAAAGACAGCGCCAGTTTGAGCCATCATGCTTTTAATATAGGAATGCCCAACCCGACTTCTGATACCAACTCCACCATTTTCAGCAATAACCTCGGGAACAGCTTTAGATGAGATTAGATTGTAGATAATGCTAGCTCCCGGGTTGGCCTTTAACTCGCGAACGGCAATTAGCGCTGTTAGCGCGGATGGATTAACTAATCCACCTTTCTCATCAATTAGAAAGCAGCGATCAGCATCTCCATCAAAGGCTAAACCGATATCAGCTTTCTCTTTTTTAACTCGCTTTTGTAAATCTTTTAAATTCTTCGCCTCAATTGGATTAGCTTCATGATTTGGAAAATTACCATCTAACTCAAAGTACATCGCAATAAGGTCAATATCTAGCTTTGCCATTACAGCTGGGGCAGTGAAACCAGCCATTCCGTTTCCGGCATCAATTACCACCTTTAGTTTTCGCTTTTTAAATGTATTTTTAGGAAAATGTGCAAATAAATAATTAGCATAATCTTTTAATAGGTTTTCTTTTCTAGAAGAGCCAACTGGCCTGTTTGAAATTGGAACACCTTTTTCAATTAATTCACGAATATTTAGTAAGCCGGTATCTTGTCCAATCGGGCGAGCACCACTTTTACATAGTTTCATTCCGTTGTATTTTGCTGGGTTGTGACTAGCTGTAAACATAATGCCGGGTAGATTTAATTTTCCAGATGCAAAATACAACATATCTGTTGAGGCAAGTCCTATTCTGATTACATCCATTCCTTGGCTAGTCGCACCATCGGTAAATGCATCAGCTAATAGTGGTGAGGATTCACGCATATCTTCACCAACCACAATTGTTGCTGGCTCTCGTTCATACTCTAGAAATTTAGCAAATGCTACGCCAAGTGCAAAGGAAAAATCAGGAGTTATTTCATTTTTAACTAAACCTCTGATGTCATATGCCTTGATAATTTTTTCTAACATAAGACTCTTAACTTAGGCCTTGGGAGAGGAATTTAAAAATTAATTAGAAGGTAATACCCGCAAATGGCCGCGTCTACCCAATTCAGGCTGCATTGACTTACTGTTTAAATCTGTATTGGCTACTTCGCGGACTGCGTCAGCAATCGCCATTAAATCTTCTTCTGTTGGTCCACTGTTATGATCGATTACTTCTTCTTTAATTACATTCCAACCAACGGGCACAGTTAACCGCTGACTATGTACCGCGCATAGATCATAATTATGTGGTTCTGCATAGGTTGAAAGTGGACCAAGAACTGCAGTTGAGTCAGAGTAGATATAGGTAAGGGTTTTAATTGCAGCGCTAGTACAACTTGCCCGTGAGCACCTACGTCCAGATAACTTTCTCATATGAACAGGTTAATGCTCAATTGCTATAAAAGTTGGGATTTAGCCCCGTGTAATTACGCTGGCATCGGCAATCGGCTCTGATGCTGTTTCTAAGTTCGCACCATTATTCATTGGAATGTAGCTACTACCGATACTGCCAACCTCGGGTAAAAAGATTACACCGCCAGAAATACCCTTAGTATTTGCGGTTATTTGTAATCGGTTTAATCCAACCGGTGGCCTCCAGATAGCAAAGTTAGATCCGGTGACAGTTTCTGTTATTTTTTTACCATTTATACCGGTTGCGCTAATTGCAACATTAATTTTTTTGCCTGAAAAAGTTAGGGTTGGTCTTGATCCAGTTAGATTCACACTCCATTTAGCTAAATCATCAGCAGCTGTAGCCCAGGCAATCTCACTACTTTTACCATAAGTAAACGTTGAAAGAACTGATGCAAGAAGTGGTTGATCAGAATCAATAATAATTGAAAATGCCTGATTAGTTGGAGCAAATGTTAATGGAATATTTAAAACGCGCTGACTTTTTACATTTAGTTCCGCTAAACCAATTGGCACAAAGTTGCCATCATTTGAATTAATTGTGACGCTAATATTTGCATCAATTTTTCCTGGTACTAATAAGCGCATAGAGTGTGAGGCAGAATTAGCTTGGGAAACTAATTTCCTAGTTAAACCAGATATTGCAGAAATAGTTACTTTCTTACTACTAGATCCAATCGGTGCTATAAAATCGGCGCCAAGTGACTTAAGTCCTTTTTTTCTTTCATCAAATAGATATGAACTAACTCGTCCAGATATTGTTTTAACGCCAATAACAATTATGTCCTCACCGGGGATAAGTGAATCAACCGATAATTTCTTTGTTGAATTTTGTGGAATAGATACGCTCCTTGGCTCTAAAGCACCGTTTGGTGTAAATATTTCAAGATCTACTACAGACTCACTAAATCCACTATTAACAATATAAAGAAAAGACTTACTCGTTAAAGCTCCAGAGCCACCAACAAACCATTGCATTCCGTTACTAACTGAACAGGGCACAACAGATTTCCAAGCATTATTTGCAAAAGTTATTGCTGTACCTGCATTACCCTCAACTAATACTGCTTCTTTCGTTAAGGCAATCACACTACTTTTACCTGGATTAAGTTTCTTACTCCTGCCATCAACTAGGCGGCGATTAACCTTTGAATTAGTCAAAGCAGCAATAGATGAAACTTTATTACCAATTGCGGGGCAAACTGTTGCTGGATAAGTAGAAGTTAATTTAACTTGATCACTTTTTTCTGGGGCAAAGTATGTAGCAGCAGCCAATAAAAATATAGTTAAAATTAGCGCAATTACCCTAAAATTTAGCGGTTTAAATTTCATACCAGCTCCTCAAGTGGAACCTCACGTCGCTTTCGCCCAGCTGGTAGAACTAGGACAATAACCGTTAAAATAATTATTAATTGCAATGAAATCCAAGCTCTACGTGAAACTCCATTATGTATCAAAGAGATATCACCTGCTTCTGGAATTTTAAATACTGGCACACCGAATTGATTTTGTTCTAACTTAATTAGTTTTCCATTTAGTAGTAATTGCCATGACTTATCAAATTGTTCTGCTAAAAATACTACGCCAGGTCCTGGAACGTAGGCAGTAGATGCTCTATCTGTTGAATTTAAAGTAATGTATTTTCCAAGATCACTTTGATACGTAACTCTGGCTAGGGCATTATTAACTTTCCAAACCACTCCATCTTTTGTTGCAGAGCTTCTGGTAAAGCCACCAATTCCATCAATTGTTCTTAACAGTCCAGCATCTGCTGGATCTTTCATAAATATATATTGGATACCGTAAAAGCCTAAAACCTGACTGCTAGTAGATCCAACTCCGTTAACTAATTCAACAATCACTTTATGCACCTGTTCGGGAGTTTTAATTGCAATATCAGCATTTCCTAATTGCAAATCTCCGCCACGAGTAATGAAATATTGCAATTGCTCTTTATTCTTACGTATCACTAAAGTTTTAGGTTTTTCATTAGTGTTAGCCAAATCGGAAATAAATGCTGGTACTACTTGCTCTTGATCAGTTTTTACTAAGGAATTTGCCCCCACAGTTGTTGTCCAAAGTGTTACGGCAATTATTGAATAAATTGTTATAACGGTGGTTAAAACTGATGCTATGTGCCTAAACCCAAAATTTGATCGGCGCAGTTGTGGTATTAATCGCTCACCTACTGCAAAAACAGATAGTAAGAGGAGTAATTGGGCAAAAACAATTAATGGGCCACTCCATACTCGTTGAGATTCACTGCTATTTCCTTCTATGTAATAGGAGCTAAGAGTGATAGCAAATAAAAGGGTTAACAGCGAAATTACTGCTGGCTTTCTTTGATCAATAGAGGCCAAGGAAACTAATAAATAAATCAGAAATGGCGCAAAAATAATAAGAGGTGGCGAAGTTAATCCACCAGGATTAAACATTAAAACAGATAATTGATCACCTGATGCAATGCTTAGACCAGGCTCACGTAGTGAGGTAATTGGATTAGTAACTAATGATAATGAGATTGGAAGATTCATTAAAAATGGTGTAATTAATATGGTAAAACGCTTTTTAATCTCATTATTATTTAAATTATCTAGAATCTCTTTCCATTTATATGTTCGCCAATTAGTACTGCTTAGATAGTAATTTAGTATAAAAATAAAATGTATAAATACCCAGCCAAGTAAAAATAATTCTGAAAAAGCACTAGCCAACCCTGCAACTAAGGCTACTAAATAGGTTCTTCGCCAAGTGAGATCCTCAACTAGTTTACTTTTAATTAATAATTGCAAAAGTACAGGTAGAAATATTGCAACTGCAATTGTGCCAAGGCGTCCTTGATTTATTGAGGCTAGAACTACGGGTGAGAATGCATAAAGAAAAGCAACAAAAACTGATGAGTAATTTGTTAAGGCATACGATCTAGCTGCTCTATAAGCTAATATAAACAAAATTAGTGGAGTTAAAAACATAAGTAATGCTAAAAATATTTGAGGATTACCAGTAGTTATTAAAGATAAAATTCCAATAATTGGCTGCCAGACTGGTGCTTGATTACTACTACCCAGACCAACTAAATGCCATGAATCTACATATGAAGAAATTAATTGCATCGCACTGTCTGGTGCAACCGCAAGTGCGCCACCTGAAAGGGAGCCAAATCTATTTCGTGAATAAAATATTGATATGGTCAAAGTAATTAAAACACCAAATAACAAAGGTTGCTTAACTAAGGCTTTAATTTTACTAAATCTTTGAGTAGTAAATGAATCTATTTCATCAAAACTTTCATCAATTACACCAATTTCTGAATAACTTTTTACTCTTTTAATTGGTTGATCAACTTTTCCTGGTTTAAAGGCATTTAGAATTGAAGATGCAACTCTTTCAATAATTGCTCGCACCTGAGCCCCGCGTGGTGGGATAAATGGTTTTATTACTCTGGGGGTTAAAACTCTATTTCTTTTGCGATATCTTCTTGATTTAATTAAATCTGCTGGCTTAAAAATTAATAAACCAATTGCTGCAATCTCATCAGCTGCATACCCAGGTAGTTTTGCTAGTAAATAAATAAATGATCTACCCAATGAAGTGACTAAAAGCTGAATTGCTACCCAAGGTAGGATCCACCAACTTGAGTTAGCAAGTAAAACAAAAGCGGCATTACGTCTATCTAGTAGTAGCGGCCTATGTAAAATTGCATCTTTTACATCAATTGAACGCCGCTCAGATGATGAAGCTTCGGCATGATAAATAATTGCTTCACCAACACAAATAACTGAATGCCCTGCGATATGTGCTCGCCAACCTAAATCAATATCATCTCTAAACAATTCAAGGCTGGGATCAAATCCACCTAGCTCTTCAAATAGCGAGCGCTTAATTAACATTCCAGCTGTTGAAACCGCAAGAACAGTTGCAACATCATTGTGCTGGCCTTGATCATATTCGCGATCTTCTAGGCCAGTCCATCTTGAACCATTCTCAGTAATACTTATTCCAACTTCTAAAATATGTTTGCGGTCATACCAACCTAAAATTTTTGGTCCGGCAATACCAACTTGCGGACGACTAACAACTGCCTCTAATAATTTAGCTAATGCATAACGATCAGGTGCACAGTCATCATGTAAAATCCAAAGCCACTCTTGCTCACCATCTTTAAGATTACCTTTTGGTAACTTTGCAACAGCTGCACTAACTGCGGCGCCAAAACCTGTACTTCGTGATTTTTTAATTACCTCAATACCAGAGTTACTTAGTAATTTAACTGAGTTATCTTTTGAACCAGTATCAACAGCAATTATTTGATCAACTGGGTGCTTTTGTGATGAAAGTGCTGCAACAACTTCACTAAGCCAAGTTGCACCGTCATGGGTAATGAGAATTGCACTTACATACTGGTCTTCTACTTGGGCTAGGCCCCCGGTGCTCTGCTTTTCAGCCACCCGTTATTTTAAGCGCTACGGCGCTTTAAGCGTCGACGCTCACGTTCTGATAATCCACCCCAAATTCCAAATCGCTCATCATGAGCTAACGCATACTCAAGACATTCAGAACGAACCTCACAGGAAAGGCAGACTCGCTTAGCCTCTCTAGTTGAACCACCCTTCTCAGGAAAAAATGCCTCTGGATCTGTCTGAGCACAAAGCGCCCGCTCCTGCCATGAAAGCTGTTCTGAGGAAACTACTAGGGCCGCAAGGGCTGCATCTTTTTCTAACATATCTCTCCTTATAAATCTGAGTACCAGAAGCTTAGTAGCTGCTAGTTCCTATAGGGCCAGGGTGTGCCCGCTAATAGGATAATTACACGCTTGTAACTCTATTAAGTCAAGTGGAGAGAGGTCAAATTGGGGAAATTAAAACCCTAAATAATTCGAAATTACTACCATTCCCGCATCAATTTGAGTACCTGGAGCAATGATTGAGTCAATTATTTTGCAATTTTTACCTATTTTCGCACCTTTTCCGATGATTGAACCACTTATCTGGGTATCACTTTCAACTATAACTTCACCATCAATGACGGATCCATTATTTATCAGAGCTGAACTATTAATAACAGCGGTATCTGAAATTATTCTATCTCCAGTGTGCTCTAAAGTGGCACCAGATTTAATAACACCAGTAACTAAATCTGCAGATGCCTTAACAAGTGCGGCCGGAGTGCCGATATCTAGCCAATATGAGTTATCTAAATAGCCATAGACCTTAGTTCCAGCATTTAAAAGTGATGGAAAAGTATCTCGCTCCACACTTACTACCTTACCTTTTGGAATATTATCAATAATATTACGGTTGAAAATATAGCAACCAGCATTAATTAAATTGCTAACTGGATTTTCCATCTTCTCTAAAAAGGATTTAACACTGTTATCTGCTGCTAACTCAACACAGCCGTAAGCTCGAGCATCTTCTACTTTAGTTAGATACAAAGTCACTTCTGCATTATTATCCTTATGAAACTTTAACTGGCTAGACAAACTATGCCCACTTAATACATCACCATTAAATATAACTACTTGATCACATGGGCTCAGTAACTCTGCCGCATTTCTAATACCACCTGCTGTGCCAAGGGCGCTGCTTTCAAAAGCGTACTTAATATTGATGCCAAATCTTGCGCCATCACCAAAATATGGCTCAAAGAGCTCAGCTTTATATGAGGTTGCTAGCACTATCTCATTAATACCTGCACTTGCTGCCTTTCTAATCTGATGCTCTGTAAATGGCACAGCAGCAACTAACAACATTGGCTTTGGTATCTGATTAGTTATTGGCGCTAGTCGAGTTCCTTTACCACCAACTAATAAAATTGCGCTAGTACTCAAGATTTAATCCGTTCACTAGCTTTATTAATATTTTCATCAGTTGCTGTAAGTGCCACTCTGACAAAGTTATCATCTCCGTAAAAGCTACCTGGGGTAACTAAAATGCCACGGCTGGCAAACCAATCAACTGTTTTAAAGCAGTTTTCACCCTTTGCACACCATATGTATAGGCCAGCCTTACTATGTTCGATAGTAAAGCCAGCATTATTTAATGCAGAACTTAAAATATTTCGCCGGTTGCTATATCTATTTACTTGCTCTGCTACATGGGCATTATCTGAAAGAGCAACAATCATTGCGGCTTGAACTGGGGAAGCCACCATAAGTCCAGCATGTTTTCTAATCTGGCGAATCTGATCAATTAACTTGGGATCTCCGACTATAAAAGCTGCTCGATACCCGGCCATATTTGAACTTTTAGATAATGAGTGAACAGCTAACAGACCAGTGTTATCACCTTTTGCTAGCTCTAGTATTGATTTAGCATTTGATGAAAAACTTAAATAACACTCATCACTTGCAACTACTGCATTATTTTTACGGCTCCAATTAATCACTTGTAATACCTGATCATCCGTTAATACCTCACCCGTTGGGTTAGATGGTGAATTAATCCAGGCTAAATCAGCAGCACTCCAATCATCTGCTGAAGCATCTACTGCTATCGCCTCTGCCCCAGCCATCAGGGCGCCAACTAAGTAAGTTGGATAGGCAACTTTTGGGTATAAGACTTTTTTGCTTTGCAGCAGTGTTGGCAAGAGTGCTACTAACTCTTTTGAACCAATCGTAGGTAAAACATCGAAGTCACCACTAACTTTTAAATTCTTTACTGACCAATCTCTAATTGCGCTTATTAATTTTTCACTACCGGCAGTAAGTGGATAGCTAGGTGAATTACTGGCAGCTGCTAACGCCTCCTGAATAAATTTTGGGGTTTGATCAACTGGTGTTCCTTGAGATAAATCAATGAAACCATCTGGATATCTTTTTGCTATAACTGCATAAGGCGCCAGGACATCCCAGGGAAAATCTGGCAGTTTCAGAAAAACTTATTTCTCTTGCGGAGGAAGTGCAGCAACTATTTGATGATCCTTACCAATTGCGCCAAGTTTGGCTGCTCCTCCTGGGGATCCAATCTCAACAAAAAACTTAGTATTAACTTCACTGTATTGCTTCCACTGCGATGGCACATCATCTTCATAATAAATAGCTTCAACTGGGCAAACCGGCTCACACGCACCGCAATCAACACACTCGTCAGGTTGGATATAAAGCATGCGATCACCCTCATAGATACAGTCAACTGGGCACTCTTCGATGCAAGATTTGTCTTTAACATCAACACACGGTTGAGCAATTATGTAGGTCACGCTTCTCCTTACAGTTGTATTTGCCTAGATAGGTAGAGAATACTGCCAGTAACTCTTACCTGATCAAGGCATGAGTTTAATAGAGGAGAGCAGATGCAGCCATCAGCGGCGCAGATCGGAGAAAAGGTGAGTATCCGCCTGCATGATCCATCTGGTGGCTATCGGGATATTCTCGGTATTTTAGAGAGCGAAAACACAGTGAGAAAGAAGGATGGCAGCATCGTTACCTTTGATCCAGCCAAAATAGCGGTTTGGAAAGTAGTGGAAAATAAATGAGCTGCCTAAATGAGTAATAATCAAATTCAATTATTTGATACTAAATCGCGAAAACTACAAATAGTAGAAAGTAGTGACGGTAAGAGCTTACGAATTTATAGCTGTGGGCCAACTGTTTATCGCGATGCCCATGTTGGAAATATGCGTACTTTCTTACTTGGAGACTTAATCACCAGGTTAGCGAAGCATTCTGGTTATCAAGTTAAGTTCATTCAAAATATTACCGATGTTGGTCACATGTCAGAGGATTTTGTAGAAGATAAAATATTGGCACAAGCCAAAGCTGAAGCAAAAGATCCATATGAGGTTGCAAAATTTTATGAAAGTAGATTTCATCAAGATCTTAAATCTTTAAATATTAATGCCGCAGATTTATACCCAAAAGCTAGCGGCTGTATACCGCTTATGCATGATTTAATAAAAAAATTAATTGATACTGATCATGCATACGTTGGTAGTGATAACTGTGTTTACTTCTCAGCTCAGTCATATCAAGGTTACGGCGCTATTAGTGGAAATCGGTTAGATGCACTTAAGCCTGGTCATAATTTTGAATACACTGAAGGTGGCGCTAAAAAATTTCATGCTGACTGGGCGCTTTGGAAAGCAGCAGCAGGTCGAACCCAAATGATTTGGGATTCACCATGGGGGCCAGGATTTCCAGGTTGGCATATTGAATGCTCGGCGATGTCACTACATTATTTAGATGAGTTTGTAGATATTCACTTAGGCGGGATAGATCTAAGATTTCCTCATCATGAAAATGAACGTGCTCAATCAAACTCATCTATAAATAATGAGGCGGTAGCACTCTGGGTTCATGGTGAACATCTTTTATTTGAAGGCCGTAAGATGGCTAAAAGTACTGGGAATGTAGTTTTAGTTTCAGATTTAATTTCAAAGCATTTAGACCCACTATCACTTAGGCTTTGCTTCCTAGAAAACAGATATAGAAGTCAGATGGACTTAAGTTGGGATAGTTTAAAAGCTGCTCATTTATTAATTCAGCGTTGGCGAGATAAAACTGCAACTTGGGCGAAAGATAAATCATTAGATAAAAAACAGGCACAAGGATTTATAGATGAGATTAGTGCAGATTTTTCGGCAGATTTAGATACACCAAGGGCGCTACAGAAGTTAAGAAGTATTGAAAAAGCTCAGACTTTAAGTGATGGAGTTAAGTATGAAATTTTTAAATGTGTTGATGATTTATTTGGGTTAGACCTACTTAAGCCATCACTAGGTAAGGGTGAATTAACATCAGATGCTCAAAGTTTGTTTGATCAGCGACAAATAGCACGTAATAAAGGTGACTTTACAGAAAGTGATCGACTACGGGGATTACTGCTTAAAGTCGGAGTGGTAGTTAGAGACAGTAAAGATGGGCAAAGTTGGGAGTGGTTAATTTAATTTTATGACCGCCTTGGTCTAACTAAGGAAATCATTAATGTAATAAAACCTGCAATTAGAAAGATATTGCCATAGGTATTTCCATAAATTAATACCTCTTCACCTGATCCAGGATTTCCAGCAAAGAGAACCACTGCTAGCCAGGCTGCTGAAGCTATTACTTGGTATCTTAAATAGAAAAAAGTTCTACTAAAAATATTCATTCCTATAAAAGTTAAAAGTATCGATCCAATAAATCCAAATGGTGGGTATATGTTGTGAAGCATAATGGCACAGAATCCAATTAGTGTGCCGAGCAATAATGAGCGAATTACTTTCACTAAATTACCCCAGCAAAAATATCTAACTCTCTGCCGTTGCTATCGAACGGGGCAGCCTTTTCACCTTTTACTAATGTGTAGTACTCATCCCCCCAAACTGATAAACCAAGATTATTTGAGAGTGCAAAAAATGGTCCATCTACTGAAATTTGTGTGGCGTGAGCTTTCATAGCTTCAAGTTTTTGTGGCACATACTCTGGGGCGTTAACGACAGTTGTAACTAATTCATCTGGTTTGGCAAAAGGTAGATCATCAGCACTTTCAGCGCCAAAGAAATCTGATCCGACCTCTTTCATTTTTTCAATTCCCATTTGAATAACTGACCTTGGCATTGTGTTCCAATAAATTTTACTAATCTGCCACCCTTGCTCAGCAGCCAGCTCAGTGGCCCTCATTGCAACTCTATGAGCCTTTATGTGATCTGGGTGGCCATAACCACCAAACTCATCATAGGTAATTAATACTTGTGGCTTAGTTTCTAAAATAATCTTAACAAGTTCATGTGAAGCCTCATCTAGGTCAGCTTGCCAAAATACATCACCTCGCTCATTTTGGGTTGTCCCCATCATCCCGCTATCTCGCCATTTTTTATTTGGAGCGCCTAAAAATCTAAAATCATTTATTCCCAATTGCGCCATCGCATCTTTTAATTCAACTTCACGATGTTCACCAAGCTTGTCATCTTTATCACTCGCCAAGTTTGCAAGTTCAGTTACTAAGACTTCACCCTCTTCACCTCTTGTGCAAGTTACTAAAGTTACCTGCGCACCTGATGCAGCATATTTAGCCATTGTTACTCCATTATTGATGGTCTCATCATCTGGATGGGCATGGACTAATAACAATCTTTTTGCTGCACTCACCCGCACAATATAACTGTAAAAGTTATAAAACCTGACAATCTCATACTTATCCCAATAGAATTAACTGTGGCTGATGAGAAAACTAATCGCTTACCTCGCGATGAACGTAGAGCGCAACTACTAGTTGCAGCACTTGAGGTTTTTACCGCTGCGGGTTATCACTCTGCTGCAATGGATGAAATTGCAGACCGTGCAAAAGTTAGTAAGCCAGTTTTATATCAGCACTTCCCATCTAAGTTAGACCTATACCTTGCAGTATTAGATTTGCATATTGATTCATTAGTTTTTGCAATTCAAAAAGCAATTGCTGCTAACCGAGAAAACTCGGCCAGAGTTGCAGCAACAGTTGAGGCATATTTTGGCTTTATTGATTCTGAAGGTGAAGCATTTAGATTGCTTTTTGAAAGTGATATGAATGTAGAACCACAAGTTAGAGAGCGGCTTAACCGAATGACTTACGATTGCGCTGCTGCAATTAGTGCAGTTATCTCAATTGATACTGGCTTAGGAAAAGAAGAGTCAATGATGCTGGCAGTTGGAATTATCGGTACGGTGCAAACTAGTGCTCGTCACTGGTTAGATCGAGATGGCAAAATTGACCGCCGGCGTGCAACTGAGTTAGTTATGAATCTAATCTGGCGGGGAATCTCTGGGTTTCCTAAATCACAATCCTAAATTCGCATACTTATTGGCAAGTAGATAGAGTTATCTTATGGCTACAGCGAAATCAGTAACTAAGAGCTCGGTAAAAACTGAGGTAAAAGTCGGAATATCTGACAGTTCACGTGAGTTAAATATTGAGTGCACAAATACCCAAGATGAAGTAATTGCAAAAGTAAATGAGGCAATTAAGTCATCTTCTGTTTTATCACTTAGTGACAGCAAAGGTCGAGAAATTTTAGTTCCTTATAACAAGATTAGTTATGTAGAAGTTGGCGAGGGTGCTGATCGCCGCGTTGGTTTTGCTAGTCAATAATTTAAACTGATAAAACCCTACGAGCATTAGCTCGCTCTTCTAGCTTTTGCCATTGTGCTGGCTCTGTGGTGTATTCACCTAGTAAATTTAATTTTCCATTTCCGTGGTAATCACTTGCACCAGTCATAATAAGTTTTGACTCATTTGCTAGTGCTATTAGTTGAGTTTTCTCCTGAGGAGAATGATCGCGGTGATCAACTTCAATTCCATCTAATCCAGCTTGGATTAAGGAGCCAAATGTGTCCAGTGAGATTGTTCGCCCACGATGAGAAGCCATTGGATGGGCAATAACAGATACACCACCGGCTTCTTTAATTAATTTGATTACTGCCTCTGGTGTTGGTGAATAATGTGAAACATAATATTTAGAGTGATTATGGAGCATTTGTGCAAATGCTTCTTCTCTACTTGTAACTACACCTTTTTTAACTAGTGCATCTGCAAGATGTGGTCTACCTAATGTTGCGCCATCTGATAACTGTTCTAAAACATCACTCATGCTTATATCAATACCAGCTTCGTTAATTTTTGCAATTATCTTTTCCATGCGGCAATAGCGATTTTCTCTAGTTTTTTCTAATGTATCAATTAATGCAGTATTACTTGAATCAAATAAGAGCCCCAAAATATGAACACTTATTCCATCTAGAGTCTGACAAGAAACTTCAGCGCCTGGGACTAGGCAAATGCCAGGACGAAGAGCGGAAGTAGCTTCTTGCCATCCACTAATTGAGTCATGATCTGTTAATGCAATAGTTGTTATCCCAGCAGCAAGTGCTTTATTAATTAATTGAGTTGGAGTATCAGTTCCATCACTAAATGTCGTATGTGTGTGAAGATCAATCATTGATTTATCTTACCGCTGATTAGAAATAGGTTGACTAGAGCGTAAGACAAATAAGGTGCAACCAAAAAGTAAGCCAATTATTCCTGGAATTGTGCCAGCAGGTGGCTGCTGACCTAACCAGATGTAAGCAATGACTGCGCTAACTGGAACTTCAAAGAAAACTATTAATGAAACTATTGCTGGTGAAACTCGTTTAAGTGAGAGATTAAATAGGGAGTGGCCAAGTAGTTGAGCAGTAAGTATTAGTGCCGCAAGTAAAATCCACTCTGAAATTGAAAATCCAGTTAGAGAATAGTTACCTAGAAAAACTATTGGTAAGACGGTTAATGAGCAGGTCAGATAACATACTGCCATAAAAGTTGAGGTAGCAATTTCTTTTTGCACTTTAGAGCTAATTAATACATAAGCAGCGGCTAGCGCTCCCCCAGCAACAGCTAAAAGATCTCCTTGAAATGATCTAACCGATAAATTTAAATCAACACCAGTAATTACAATCACTGAGATAAATGCTATAAATATTCCAATAAATGATTTTTTAGGTATATGACCACCTTTAAATTTTATAAATAAAGCAACAAATATTGGCTGAGTTGCCGTTAATGCAGTTCCTGTTGCAACTGAGGTGTATTTCATTGCCCAAAAGAAACAAATAAAGTGAAAAGCTAAAAATACTCCACCTAGCGCTGACCAAAGTATTGCTTTTCGTTGATTTAAAGTTCGCCACTCTTTTCGCTTTAGGGCAAAAGGTGTCATAAATAATCCACCAATTAAGTTGCGCCAAAAAATCATGGTCGGTACTGGCATCAAGCTTTTTGCAATTATCGGACCAGAGGCTCCTATTCCGATAATCCCTAGAAGTAGCAGAGGGACATCGCGACCAGATGGTAATTTGGTGTGATCCTGATCTTTCATAGGCAAAACCTATCTGTAATTTAATTATTGTTATGAATTGGTACTGAGCCGATACCCTTGGCCCATGAATACAAGTAAAGGTTCTAACCTAAATCGTGTATTCCTAGCCCGATTAGCTGGCACTGCAGTCTTTGACCCAAATGGTGATCAACTTGGCAAGGTTAGGGATGCGGTCGCAACATTGCGAAGCAATAACCAACCTCCAAGAATTTTGGGCTTTATTGTTGAAGTTCCACCTAGGAAACGAATATTTATACCAATTACTAGAGTTACATCTATTGATAATGGTCATGTAATTATTACCGGCTTACTTAATATGCGCCGTTTTGAACCACGAACTAATGAAATATCAGTTTTATCAGAAATGCTAGATCGTTCAGTGACGTTAATTGAAACAAATGAAAAAGTTACTGTTGAAGATGTCGGCATGGAATTATCAAAAACTGGCGATTGGTTTATTGAAAAAGTGCATGTTATGAGACGCGGAATTGGATTGCGCAGGCGCGGTGCGTCATCAACTCTTACTTGGGGTGAGATCTCTGGCTTCACAATTAATGAAACAAATCAGGGTGTTAGTAATTTACTTGGCACTCTTTCAAATTTACGCGCAGCAGACTTAGCATCTGTGTTGCATGATTTAACAATTAAGCGCCGAGTTGAGGTTGCCCGAGCATTAGATGATGAGCGGTTAGCAGATGTATTAGAAGAAATGAATGAGGCATCCCGTGTTGAATTATTAGCAGAGCTTGAAGGTGAGCGCGCAGCAGATGTATTAGAAGAAATGGATCCAGATGATGCTGCAGATTTACTTCGTGAAGTTGGCCAAGAAAAGGCACAAGCTTTACTTGCCTTAATGGAGCCAGAAGATGCTGAAGGTGTTCAGCGCTTAATGCACTATGAAGATTACTCTGCCGGTGGAATGATGACGACTGAACCAATTGTTTTAACAGCTGATTCAACAGTTGCAGAAGCTCTATCAAGGGTTAGATTATCTGAAGTTGCTCCTGGGTTAGCGTCGCAGGTATTTGTTTGTCGCCAACCATTAGAGACACCAACAGGTAGATTAATGGGAGTTGTATATATCCAAAGATTACTTCGTGAGCCACCTGCAACATTACTGGGATCAATTTTAGATAGTGATATTGCGCCATTATCAGCTGAAACTACTTTAAGTGAGGTCTCCTCATACCTTGCAAGTTATAACTTACTTGCTGTGCCAATTGTTGATGCAAATGAGCGTTTACTAGGCGCAGTTACAGTTGATGATGTACTAGACCACTTATTGCCAGAAAACTGGCGCCAGGATGAAACTAAGAGAAAAGAAAGTGAGAGTAGATAGTCATGGCAAAATCAAAGATAAATAAAAACTCACTTGAGTTTCCCCGTGAAGCTCGCAGAAGTCTTAAGCCATCTTATGATCCTGATGCATTTGGTCGCTGGTCTGAGAAGTTTGCTCGTTTTCTAGGTACTGCACGCTTTTTGGTTTATATGACAGCATTTGTATTGACCTGGGTTATCTGGAATGGGTTTGCACCTGATAATTTAAAGTTTGATCACTATCCATTTATTTTCTTAACACTTCTTTTATCTCTACAGGCTTCATACGCTGCGCCATTAATTTTGCTAGCACAAAATCGTCAATCTGATCGTGATCGGATTCAAGGTAATGAGGATCGTGAACGTGATGAACGAAATGTGGCAGATACTGAGTATTTGGCAAGAGAGCTAGCTAGCCTACGTTCAGCAATTGGTGAAGTAACTACAAGAGATTATCTACATAGTGAAATATCTGATGCAATCGAGGAGATTGTTAAAAAACTAAATAAAAAATCTTAGGTATTTATATTTAGTCTTACCCCGATAAGTGATTTAGGTCTGATAATTATTTGATCTAAAATTTCATTAAATATTGTAGTAAATTTTTTATCGTTCAAAGCAATCGGATTACCTTCATCCCCACCCTCACGAAGGATGGGATCAAATGGTATTTTTGCAAGAAGTGGAACATCTACTCCGATTAATTTGCTCAATCTCTTAGCAGTCTCTTCACCACCTCCACTACCAAAAATTGAAATCTTTTCCCCAGATTCTGGATTAATAGATTCAGACATATTTTCAATAACGCCAATGACTGGTTGCTTAATCTGGTGGGCAATTCGACCTGCTCGCTCTGCAATCTCAGCTGCGGCAATCTGTGGTGTAGTAACAACAATTATTTCTGATGTAGGTATTAGTTGGCCAAGTGATATTGCAATATCACCAGTTCCAGGTGGTAAATCAAGAAGTAATAAATCTAAATCACCCCAATACGCATCACTTAATAATTGCTCTAAAACTCGGTGTAGTAGTGGACCTCGATAGGCAACTGGATCAGATCTTTCTGGTTTAAACATCTCCATTGAAACAACTTTGACTCCGTAATTTTCTACGGGAATAAATGTTTGATCAATTGCTGTTGGTCTTTTATCAAGAATTCCCATAAGTCTTGGAATTGAATGTCCATAAACATCCGCATCTAGTATTCCTACTTTTAGTCCGCGAGCTGCTGCTGCCACTGCTAAATTAACTGTTACAGATGATTTACCGACACCGCCCTTACCGGAGGCAATACCTAGCACTCTAGTTAAAGAGTCTGGTTGAGCAAAGGGAATGAATTTTTCACGCCCGCCACGAATTAATTTTTTAACATTATTTCTTTGTTCTTCATTCATTACGCCGAAGTTAATTTCTACAGTTTTAACCTCAGAAATATTAGCTAAAGACTTAGTTATATCAGAATGAAGTCGATCCTTCATTGGGCATCCAATGATTGTTAGCAAGATATTAATTTTTGCTACACCGTCAGTAAAATTAACAGATTCAACCATACCTAGCTCAGGTAGTGGTTTATGAAGCTCAGGGTCAATTACTGTGCCAAGTGCGGTGTTAATTAATTCAACGGTACTCATAATATATCTGGGTCAATTTTTGGTTTAGGTTTTGTATTTATTTCCAAATCATTTTTATCAATTACATCACCAATATGCTTTTTAATAAATGCTTTTGGGTTTAAATCTTTTACTTGTAAATCCTCATATCCTGGCCCTAAATTTTCTTTTAGATCATTTGTGGCTTTTTGTGCAATATTCTTTAACTTTATTAAGAGTCTTGCGGCATCAGTTGCAATATTAGGCATCCGATCTGGACCAATTAAAATCATGCCTAGTATGAGTAAGCCAAGTATCTCACCGCCACCAATATTAAACATCTATCCCTACTTTGATCCTGCAAGGGTTACTACTACCTCACGAGTTACGTTGTTTCTACTATATTCAACTTTAACTTTATCACCAATATTTTTACTTCTAATTACTACTATTAACTCATCTGAATTATCAATAGATTTTCCATCTAATTTAGTAATTACATCGCCAGCTTTTAACCCAGCTTTTGCTGCTGGACCGCCTGCAGTAATACCTGCTCCTTGATTTGAAATTAATGCACCATTTCCAGTAAAACTTGTGTCAACAGTAATGCCCATGATCGGATAAGTAGCAGATCCAGTTTTAATTAATTGTTCAGCAGTTTTCTTAGCTTGATTAATTGGAATTGCAAACCCTAATCCAATTGATCCGGGTGAGTTTCCATACCCAAGGGTTGCTATTGCTGAATTAACTCCAACTACAGCCCCGGTTATATCAACTAGTGGACCTCCTGAGTTTCCAGGATTAATTGCAGCATCGGTTTGCAATGCATTAATAAATGAACTCTCTCCAGAACTATCGCCAGTAGTAACTGCTCTATTTTTTGCACTTATTATTCCTGATGTGACAGTTCCTGATAAACCAAGTGGAGAACCAATCGCAATTACTGTATCCCCGACTAAAATGCTATCGCTATTACCTAATTGTAGAGTTGGCGCAGAAGTTACATCTATTTTTAAAACAGCTAAATCATATGAGGCATCTCTACCAATTAATTTTGCAGGGTATTTCTTACCATTCGATAATTCAACTGTAATTTTTCCAAGAGTAGATGATTTTACAACATGATTATTTGTTAAAATAAATCCATCACTATCTAGAAAAAAACCAGACCCAGATGAAGAATTAATAGATATTGATACAACTGCAGGAATGACTCGAGCAGCAAGTGCTGCTATTGAATCTGGTGCTCGCTCAACAATGTTTTTTGTATCCACTAAATTTGCGCCAATATTTGTTGAAGAACTGCGTCCAACCATTGCTCCGATTGCACCTGCGATAAGTGCGATTACAACTGCAATAACTATAAAATTAGAATTGCTCTTGGTTTGGACTACCCGGACTTGCTTTACTTCATCACTTGGCAGCCACCATGGGGTATTTGATGGTTGATTCATTTAAGGAAGTTTATTAGCAACTAATAGGCCTGCGCCAATTGGAATCACTGTGGCCAGCCAGCGCTCATCCTCTTTTATAACCTTAATTACATCTCGGCGAGAAATGCTCTCAGGATCGCGTTGGGTTGAATCAGCAACTTTTCCGCCACTTAACACTTGGTCAATAATTAATAAGCCATTTGGCTTAAGTAATCGGTATGACTCCGCAACCATGTCAAATAGGTCAAGAGCTGGACGAATAACTACTAATTCATATGAGTTATCAGCAAGTTTTCCGACAACCTCAATTAATTTTCCAGTAATTATTCGATACTTAGTTGAAGTAATACCTGCCTCTTCAAAAATATTTCGAGCAATTTTTGAATGCTCACGTTCAGAATCTATTGTGGTTAGAACGCCATCAATAGGCATTCCTTGCAAGAGCCATAATCCGCCAACACCAGAACCAGTACCTATTTCAACTACTGATTTAGAATTTATTAATTTAGTTGCAAACTTTAGAAAGTTTCCTACTCCAGCACTTGGATCTGGTGCTGCAATTTCTAGGCCATTGGATCTTGCTTGTTGCATAAAATAATCTTCGTGCGCAAATTGTTCAGAAAATGCATTCATGTCACCGCGTGGTGATATGCCCTCGTTCAAAATGAAGCCAACCACTCGATAAGTAATCTTGCACCAAATCCAGTTCCACCTTTAATATTTTCACCAGCATCTGTTTCAGATCTACCGCTACCGGCAATATCTAAGTGCACCCAAGTACGTTCTCCCACAAATTTCTCCAAAAATAAAGCTGCAGTTACTGATCCGGCTGAGAAGCCAAACTTATCGGCTAGGTGGTTAAAATCTGCGATATCACTATCTAACGCCACCGCATAATCATCTAAAAGTGGCATATGCCAAACCTTTTCTCCTACTTTATTTCCTAATTCATGCAGTTTTTTTGCAAGTGGAATTTTTCGGGTATACATCGCAGCATATTGCCGGCCGAGTCCTAAGCTGGCAGCACCAGTGAGCGTTGCTACATCAACTAAGTAATCTGGGTCTAACTCTAAATCGGCATATGCAAGCCCATCTGCTAAAACTAGGCGACCTTCTGCATCAGTATTTAGTATTTCAACTGTTGTGCCACCAAATTGTTTAATCACATCTGATGGACGCGCAGAAGTTGCAGATAAAGCATTCTCTGCTGCCATTAAAAGTGCGGTAACTTTTACTTTTGGTTTAATTTTTGCCATTGCAACTGTTGCAGAAAGAACTGCAGCAGCTCCAGCCATATCACTTTTCATAGCCGTCATACTTTCGTATGGTCTTTTAAGTGAAACACCACCAGTATCAAAGGTAATTCCTTTACCAACTAATACAACATGAGGCCAGCTACTTGAACCTTTTGGTGCGTATGAAACCTGAATTAATCTAGGTCCAGGATTAGGCGATGAATTTCCTATTGCAATAAGTCCACCGAAATCTTTTAATGCTCGACCAGATTTAACTGAGATTGAAAGACTTGAACTTTTAGTCGCTGAAACCATCGCGGTGGCTTGCTTTGCTAGCCACTCAGGATTTTTAATATTTGATGGGGTATGGATTAAATCACGTGCCTGCCAAACTGCGGTTGCCATTATTTGTGCACGCTCAATCTCTTCTTCAAAATCACCGTAGATTACAAACTCTGGTTTTTTATCTTTTGGTTCACTTTTTAACGTGTATTGGTAATTTGAAAGTATAAATGAAATTGCCTGGTTAACTATTTGCTCTTTATTATTTGATAAAGCAGACAAAAGCGTTACGTTATTTCCTTTAATCCTGCGTCCAAGTGATGTGGAAGCTTTGCGTATATCTTCATTATTAGATTCGCCAACGCCAACTAAATAAATTCGCTTTAAGTTTTCACTACTTATTGGTACCTCAATAATCTCACCAGCTTTGGCAGTAAAATCAGGCCAATTAGCTAGCTCAATATTTAAATCTAATTTCGTAAACTCAACTAAGGCTGTTATAAATCTACTTTTGATTATTTGGATTTCATCACTTGGAAAAACTGGAACAGCAACAGCAGAAAATGGAGAGAAATCTAATTCATCTTCAGCTAAGTAACTAAGTTTTGGATAAGGATCTATGAGTTTATTGAACATAACCCGGCTTAAAGTTAGGTCAGTCGATTACTTTTTAACTAATGCAACCGCTGCTTGTAAGACATTTCCTAAGTTGGTTGCTTCCTCAACGTTTAATTCAACAACTAATCTGCCGCCACCTTCTAGTGGGATGCGCATGACCATAGAGCGAGCCTCTTTGGTGACCTCCATAGGGCCATCACCAGTTCTTGGTTTCATCGCTGCCATTTAACTCTCCCCTGCCAAATTTCAATCAAAGCATTGCTAGAGGCGTAATTATCCCTTAATTCCCTGTGGGTGGGAAATCCATATAAATACCCTTATGAAATCAACCTAATTAGGCGCGATCTACCTGATGCAATAACCGTTATCACTGCTCGCTCTGGCACTCCAAGTTTTTTTGCTATTTCTGCTGCACTGATCATTTTTACTAAATGTAATGTCAAAATAAGTCGCTCTTCCTCTGGCAGAGTATTGATCAACTCAGCAATCGTCTTGCCGCCATCTTTAGAGGTCATAAGTAAAGTTTACTCAGTTCAACCAATACTTTTAGGCTTAAGCGGAAAGTTGCCTAGCAAATCTGTGAAGTGAGAGCCAAACTCCCAGTAATAAGAGTGGTTTCATGAAAATTAAAACATAAGTTGGCGCAATTAACTCCTCTTGCCAGTGGAAAACTGTGCGGTTACGTTTTCTCTTTAATTCAAATTTGCCCGTTCCACGAATCACTCTGCCGATATGTACAACTTCACAAAATAATGGAGGCTTCCACTTTGTGACCTCCATAGTGTCTAAAATACCTAAACGAAGTTTTGGATAAAGCTTTGGAAATAATCCAGTAAATGCAAAAACTAATACTCCTTTACCATTTTTAACCGTCTTATCTTGATCAAGCTCAGACCAAACCTTTGTCTGCAGCATCCAATTACTTTGACTGTTCCAGTCAACTAATAATTTCCAAACCGTTTCAACTGGTTTATTTATCTCTACAGTTAATGAAAGATGTGATAATTTTTTCATTTTATTCTTATTGCATCTAAGGTTGAAGGAATATCTTTGCACCAGCTAACTAACTCTGCTTGGCCAGTTTTCATAAAATTATGTTCAGCAAGGTGATCGAGCGCGGTTCTTAGTGGATCATAAAATCCAACTGGATCACATACTGCAATTGGCTTACTATGAAACTTAAGATAACTACCTACCCAGATTTCAAAAAATTCTTCTAATGTTCCAATTCCACCTGGAAGGGCAATAAACGCATCTGAAAGATCTTCAATTTTTGCTTTACGAGTTCGCATATCGCTAACAACATGCATTTGGGTTGCATCTTTATCTTCAAATTCAAGTTTGATAAGTGGTTGGGGTATCACACCAATAGTCGCAGCTCCTTTTGATCTTGCGCCCTTTGCAACTGCTCCCATCATTGAAGCCTTTCCACCACCCCAAACAAGATCCCAACCTTGTTCACCAATTGCTTCACCAATTGCGAATGCCAAATCAAGAGAGCTTTTTGGAATATCTGGAGCAGATGAGCAGAAAACAGATACGCGCATCTAATTAGTCTATTACCTAACGCCTATTTTGATACCGTTGCCTAATGAGCAGTAGTCAAAACTTGGCATATGGCGTTGGAGTTGCTACCCAAACAGAATCTGGGCAAACTCTTGATTGTCATTTTCATTCAATAGGTCTGGGAAGTAAGCCAGCAAATAAAGAAGGTGAGACTCTTAGCCTTCAGCAAGATAGTGATTTAATTAGAAAAGTTAAGAAGATTCCAGTTGATATAGGTATTGAACTATCAGTTGCACCTAAAGATGTGGCAGATGTTTATTTAAGGCTTCATTTACTCTCACATAGACTGGTTAAGCCACATGGTATAAATCTTGATAACATTTTTACAATATTGCCAAATGTAGTTTGGACCTCCGTTGGTGCCTGTGAAATAAATACTTTTGATCAAGTTAGGTTAGCGCTGCAAAATAAATATGGAAATCTAACTGTTTATTCTGTTGATAAGTTTCCAAGAATGATTGATTACGTTATCCCAGAAGGAGTAAGAATTGCAGATGGTGACCGTGTGCGACTAGGAGCATATCTTTCAGCTGGTACAACTGTTATGCATGAGGGCTTTGTTAACTTCAATGCTGGCACTTTAGGAAAATCAATGGTCGAAGGAAGAATTAGTTCTGGCGTAGTAGTAGGTGATGGCAGTGATATTGGTGGTGGTGCATCCATTATGGGAACACTTAGTGGGGGCGGTAAAGAGGTAATCTCGATTGGAGAGCGCACACTTCTTGGTGCTAACTCTGGTGCTGGAATTAGTTTAGGTGATGACTGTGTTATTGAAGCCGGAGTTTATATAACTGCTGGATCAAAAATACTACTTCCTGATGGAAAAATTGTTAAAGCAAAAGAGTTAAGTGGAGCAAATAATCTACTCTTTAGGCGCAACTCACAAAGTGGTGCATTAGAAGTGGTTCCTAAAAGTGGTAGTTGGAGTGGATTAAACTCTGTATTGCATAATAACTAACTTTTTAAAAGATTTTTAGGCGAAGTAATAAATCCGATTCCCCAAGATATATGCATTGTTACTAAAACTATTGGCATTAGCAGGCGATCGATAAATTTTTTAGCAATTACTACCCCACCGATCACTACGAGGGAAAGATATATCAGCGGTGGAATTAGAAATATAGGACTAATTAATATTGATAGTAAGAAAGAGAACAAATTAGCTATGACTGTAAAAGGTGGAGCAAGGTAGCGAAAATTAACAGTCCTGCTGTGTTGTCTTGATATAACTCTGCGCCAGCGCCCATATTGAAAATATTGCTTTGCTAGTTTAGATAGTGTATTTCGTGGTCGGTAAGTCACTAACAATCTTGGGTCAAACCAAATTAACCCACCTTGTTTTCGTAGGCGGTGGTTTAGCTCCCAGTCTTGCGCCCTGATATATCTTTCATCAAAGCCACCAGCTGCTATGACTGCAGATTTCTTAAATGTTCCTAGATAAACCGTATCTGATTCACCTGCACTACCTCCGGTATGAAACTTTGACGGGCCAACACCAAGCTTTGATCGCATTGCAATTGCAATAGTGCGCTGCAACCCAGTCTCACTATCGGCATACATTAAGCCGCCAACATTGACCGCACCTTGCTTAATCATAATTTCTACCGCAGTCTTAATATACCTACTTGAAATCTCAGAATGCCCATCTATTCGGCAAATAACTTCATAAATTGATTTAGCAATCGCAAGATTTAATCCAGTTGCAGTTTGTCCAGATGGATTATTAACTAATTTAATTCGAGAATCTAATTTGGCTAGTTCTGTAGCTATTTCTGTAGTTCTATCCTTTGATGGCCCAAGAGCTAAAATTATTTCAATATTTCCTGAATACTCCTGCTTAAGAATTGCTGAGATGCAATTACTTAAATCCCGTTCCTCATTGAGAATTGGCAAGATTACTGAGACGGAAGGAAGTGATAAATCATTCATAACCCCTCCAGCCAATATTTGAGCGCAGTATTTCCCTGCCCATAATCTAGGATAAGAAGATGAAATCTGCTCGAAGTGTGCGAATCTTAACTGGCATTTCGGTGACAGTTTTAGCTATATCCGCAATTAGTGCGCTGGCGTTTGGAACAGTTAACGCCTCTATAAATAAAATTGATGCTTTTGCCGGTCTAGATAAACGGCCAGATAAAAAATCAACTGCAGTTAATTACTTATTAGTTGGATCTGACACTAGAGAGGGTTTAACTAAAGCTGAGCTAAAAGCGCTCAGAGTTGGATCAGTTGCTACCGCTGCTGGTAAGAGATCAGACACAATGCTATTGGTACATATTTCTAAGGCAAGAGATAAAGCGATAATAATTTCAATTCCTAGAGATTCATTTGCATTAATACCACAACATACTAAACCCTCTGGCAAAGTAAGCCCGGCGGTACATTCAAAAATTAATTCATCTTTTAATTGGGGTGGTGCACCTCTATTGATTCAAACACTTGAGGAAATGACCCAGTTAAAAATAGATCACTATATTGAGATGAACTTTGTTGGTTTTGCTAGAGTTGTTGACTCACTAGGTGGAATTGAAGTTTGTACAAAGAAAGATATTGATGACCCAAAGAGTCACCTAGTTCTAGAAGCTGGCGTTCATACCTTAAACGGTATCGAGGCACTGAAATATGTTAGAACGCGAGAATTTGATGGCATGGGAGATATTGGCAGAATGCAAAGACAACAAGCATTCATGTCATCAATTCTAAAGAAGGCAACAAGTGCTGGAGTATTACTAAACCCAATTACTATGACTAGTTTTATTAACTCATCACTTTCAGCTGTTACAACTGATGAAGGATTAAAAAACTCAGATTTGATTACTCTAGCTAAACAAATGAAATCTCTTGCAACATCTAATGTTAGAACATTAACTGTCCCACTTTCAGATTTAAATTATTATTCAAATGGCGTTACTGCTTCAGTGCTTTGGGATCCAGTACTAGCGCCAGAGCTTTGGCAGCGATTACGTGAAGATAGAGCTGTAGTTGATGAGGTAATACCATCACCTTCACCGTCTTCAACTGCTGCACCAAAGGTTGAAATAATTGATAAATTTAAAACTCGAACTGCTGAAGATAATATCTGTCGATAATTAACTAATATTTAGATAGGCTCACCTATATGGCATTAAAACTCTCAGTAATTGGCACTGGATATCTTGGTGCCACACATGCTGCTTGTATGTCTAGTCTTGGTTTTGAGGTTATTGGCTTCGATACCGAAGTGAGCAAGATCGAATTACTATCAAAAGGTAAGGTACCTTTTTATGAGCCAGGTCTTGAGGAATTATTATCTGAGCAAATTAGGTCAGGTCGATTAAGTTTTACTACAAATATTAATGACTTAGCAGATTGTGATGTTCATTTTATTTGTGTCGGTACTCCACAAGTTAAAGGCGGAAATGCAGCTGATTTAACATATGTTAATTCGGCCTTAGAATCAATTGCAAAATTAGTTAAGGCTGGTGGATTAGTTGTTGGTAAATCAACTGTGCCAGTCGGTACTGCTACAAGGTTGAGAAGTAAGTTAATTGAATTAAATCCAAAAGCTGATTTAGCATGGAACCCAGAATTTTTACGTGAAGGTTTTGCTGTTGAAGACACTTTAAAGCCAAATAGATTAGTAGTTGGAGTAGTAAGCGATAGCGCGGAAAAGATTTTAAAAGAGGTATACGCATCAAATTTAAAAGAGAATACGCCTTGGGTAAGAGCTGATTTACCAACATCTGAGTTAGTTAAAGTTGCTGCTAACTCATTTTTAGCAACCAAGATTTCATTTATAAACGCGATGGCCGAGATATGTGAAGCAGCAGATGGTGATGTAACAGTTCTAGCTAAAGCTATTGGTTATGACCCAAGAATTGGTAGCAGATTCTTACAAGCAGGTATTGGCTTCGGTGGTGGTTGCCTGCCTAAAGATATTCGTGCGTTTATGGCTAGGGCAGAAGAACTAGGTGCTAAACAAGCAGTTGAATTTCTTAAAGAGATTGATGCAATTAATTTACGCGCTAGACAAAGAATTATTGAATTGGTGCGTAAAGATTTATCAGATAATTTACAAGGAAAAAAAGTTGCAATTTTAGGTGCTGCATTTAAACCTGATAGTGATGATGTCCGTGACTCACCAGCACTTGATATTGCAGTGCAAATTCAAGCAGCTGGGGCAATAGTTACTGTGCATGATCCAAAAGCTATTACAAATGCACAAAAGCGCTTTCCGGTTCTAAATTTTTCTACTGAAATTAATGACACATTAAAGGATGCGGAAATTGTTCTTCATTTGACCGAATGGAAAATTTACCGAGATATTGATCCAGTAAAGGTTAAATCATTAGTAAAAAATGCAATTATGATCGATGGTCGAAATGCCCTTGATAGGCAGTTATGGAGAAGTGCTGGTTGGAAATTTAGAGCATTAGGACGCTCTAATAATGAGTAGTCAAATTGATCAACTACTTAACCTAAAAACTTGGGCGATAGTTGGCCTAAGTAATAATAAAGAACGTGCTGCTTTTGGTGTAGCAAAGGTACTAATTGAAAAGGGACACACAATTATTCCAGTACACCCAAAAGCAGAGACTGTTCATGGCCAAACTGGTTACGCAAAATTATCTGATATTCCAGTACCAGTTGACGTTGTAGATGTATTCATAAACTCTGATCTTGCTGGAGATATAGTTGATGAGGCGATTGAAATAGGAGCAAAAGGAGTTTGGTTACAATTAGATGTTATAGATGCTGCAGCGATAGCACGTGCGCAGGAAGCTGGAATATTGGCGGTTATGAATCATTGCCCAGCTATTGAGTATAAAAAACGTATTTAGTTACTCATTTATTTCGCCACTGTAATACTGCTGGGTGTGAATCACTTCAGTTAATAAATCTTCTAAATTATCACCAGTAATTCCAACTTCTTTACTTACCTGATTAAATTTAAGCTCTGGGTTACGAGCCATTAGGTGTAAATATGGACGATAATCATCACTTGTTGGATCAGAAGATAATTTTCCAGTAAGTATGAATTGAGAATTTATATCAGTGCTTCCAAGTGGAAGATCTAACACTGCACGCAAATTCTGTTCATAAAAATTAGTCTTTGAACCAATTTGGCTCCAGTATCCAGAGTTTGGTGCTAACCAATTAACATCTAGTAGTTTCTTATAATCGTTCGCATCAACTAATAGTTCAACAGCGCCAATTAGCCCAATTTCATCAGCTAATTTAAGAGCAGATAATTGAATATCTTGTGATTGCTCAAAGTTCATACCAGGTGCTGGTGTAATTGTTAAATTATCTGTAATTAAGGTAATTGACCAAGTGGATACCTGAAGATGTGCTGACCTTGCGACTAAAATAGATAGACGCTCACCATTATTCTTACTAGTACTTATTTTTTGAAATTGTTCTAGAGTATTTGTAGATGGATAAATCTTTATTCCTGCTTTTTCAACTGTCTTAATTGAGGCCGGTGAGATTATTTTTGGATCAACGTAGATAAGATCACAGCCTTGAGAAAATTCGATTAGCTCCTCAACTGAACACTTCTCAGATATAAAGTTAACTTTTATCCCTAGTTTTAGCGCTTCAAACTCGTAAATTCCCCGTACTTGGTGACTAGCGATAATGCCAACAGTTGGGAATGTCATGTAATAAGGTTACCCGCATAATGATCGAATTAATTCTCGCCTCATCCTCACCATCGCGGTTGCGTCTGTTGGAAAGTGCTGGAATTAAGCCAACTGTATTAGTAAGTGGGGTAGATGAAGAAGGAGAAGAGTTTGACTCACTATCACCTTCTGAATTAGTTATAGCACTTGCAATTCTTAAAGCACATACTGTTAAAGATAAAGCTCCAGATAATTCAATTATTCTTGGGTGTGATTCTACATTTGAGTTTGAAGGTAAATCACTTGGTAAGCCAGGTAATAGGGAAAATGCAATCACTAGGTGTAAGCAACTAAGTGGAAAATCTGGTTACCTTCATACTGGACATTGCTTAATTGATTTAAAGCAAGGAATTGAATTAAGTGAGAGATCAACTGCAAAAGTTGAGTTTGCGCAAATGAGTGATGCAGAAATATTAGATTACGTTGATTCAGGTGAGCCTTTAAATGTGGCAGGTGGCTTTACATTAGATGGTCTAAGTGCACCATTTATTACAAATATTGAAGGTGACCCTAGTGGGATTATTGGCTTATCCCTACCTTTATTACGCAAGATGATTATAACTCTTGGATATAGCTGGCCTGAGTTAAAAAATAAGTAATATTTAGGATAAGTTTCTCACATGAGCAAACTTTATAAAGACCCAATCGGTACTGCAGAAAAAGCAGCGAAAGAGATTGCAAAAATAACTGGCCAAAAAAAGCATGATGTTGCTCTAGTAATGGGATCTGGTTGGATTTCTGCTGCTGATGCATTAGGAAAGCCAGCTCATGAATTTGCTATAACTGATCTGCCAGGGTTTCCAGAACCAACAGTTAAAGGTCATGGCGGAAAAATAAGATCATATAAATTAGCTAACTCTGTAAATGCTCTTGTTTTTTTAGGTAGAACTCATTTTTATGAGGGGTTAGGTATGGAGCCAGTGGCACATGCGGTCAGAACTGCAGTTAAGGCTGGATGTAGAACTATTGTTTTAACAAACGCATGTGGTGGAATAAATACTGATTATAAAGTGGGGCAACCAGTACTAATTAGAGACCACATATCTCTTACCGCCGCATCGCCTCTAATTGGTGCAGATTTTGTTGACTTAACAGATTTGTATAGCAAAAAACTTCGTGAAATCGTAAAGGCTGAGGACCCATCCTTAGCTGAGGGTGTTTATGTCCACTGGCGCGGACCATCATATGAAACTCCTGCTGAAATTAAGATGATGCGCACAATGGGAGCAGATCTAGTTGGTATGTCAACGGTGCCAGAGGCAATTGCTGCTCATGCACTTGGTGCACAGATTCTTGCAATTTCTTTAGTGACTAATGCTGCTGCAGGTGTAACTGGTGAGAAGTTAAACCATGCAGAAGTTATTGCAGCTGGAAAGGCTGCTGCAGACAGGATGGGTAATCTTTTAGCAAAGGTATTGCCTAAGTTGTGATCTCAGATCAACTAAGAAGTGAAGTGCAAGATTGGATCAAAAACGATCCAGATACGGGTACGGCAGAACAGTTAAGTAAGTGGTTATCTGAAGGTAATGAACTTGAATTAAATCGTTGCTTTAATGGCTTTCTACAATTTGGCACCGCAGGATTACGAGGTCCAATATCTCCTGGTCCCTCCGGTATGAATAGAGCAGTTGTTAGTCGAACCGCAGCAGCAATAGCTTCTTTTATGAAAGAGAATAACTTAACAACTGTGGTTATTGGCAGAGATGCCCGACATAGATCAGTTGATTTTGCTAAAGATAGTGCAGAAATTTTCGCTGGCGCTGGTATAAAAACTTACCTATTCCCACAAGAAATACCAACTCCAGTATTAGCTTTTGCCGTTAATAAATTAAATGCAAATGTTGGAATTATGGTTACAGCAAGCCATAATCCAGCCACGGATAATGGCTATAAAGTTTATTTAGGTGCAAGTATTAGTGGAGTTAAATATCGTGGATCACAAATTACTTCTCCTATCGATAGGGAAATATCTAATCTAATTGCGAAGGCAGATTTATCGCCTAAAAGGTCATCAAAATATGAAGTAGTTAATGAAGAAATTACTTCTGACTACATTTCAGCTACAGCAAAACTTGCAACTACCGCCAATAATCTTAAAATTGTTTACACCGCACTCCACGGTGTCGGTATGAAAACTTTAGTTAATGTGTTTGAAAAAGCTAAGTTTTCTAAACCAATACTTGTTTCTGAGCAGGCTCTACCAGATCCAAATTTTCCAACTACTCCTTTTCCAAATCCAGAAGAGAGTGGAGTAATGGATTTAGCAATTAAATATGCCAAAAAGCATGATGCAGATCTAGTGATTGCCAACGACCCAGATGCAGATAGATGTGCAGTTGCAATTAGTGATGAATCTCAGAACTGGCGAATGTTACGTGGTGATGAGGTTGGTGCAATTCTTGGTAAGTACCTGATTGAAAGCGGAAAACTTACAGGTAAGTCAGTATCTAACTCACTTGTTTCTTCTACGCTCCTCTCAAAAATTGCGCAAAAACATGGAATTAGATTCGAAGAAACTCTTACAGGATTTAAATGGATATCAAAAGTTTCAAATCTTGGTTATGGGTATGAAGAAGCAATAGGTTATTGTGTTGACCCTGAGATTGTAAATGATAAAGACGGCATAAGCGCTGCGTTATTAATTGCTCAATTAGCTGGTGAATTAAAAGTTAAATCAAGTTCACTTAGCGACTATTTGCAAAGTATCGGTGAAGAATTTGGCTTTCATGAAACTGATCAAATCTCAATTAGATTTAGTGATGTAACTGAAATCGATAATTTACTCTCTAGGATAAGTAATAATCCACCAGATCAACTTGCAGGTCTTGCGCTAGAAACAATAGAGGACTTAAGTAAAGCGGAAAAAATGCAAACAACTGGAATTCGTATGAAGTATCAAAATAATGTAAGAGTAATAATTAGACCGAGTGGAACTGAGCCTAAGTTAAAATGCTACATAGAGGTTGTCTGCGATACTAAAAAAGAAGCCATATCGTTGATCTCGCAAATTAAGCAGGCTTTGACTAAAGTACTCTCATGATTATCGATGGTAGCGAGAGCTCACTTAAAAAGTTTCTATCTGACTTGCCACCTGTTGATCAAGTTGGTGCAGATTCAAGAGCAGCCATGCTTGCGACAAGAAGTATTAAAACCACAAGTAAAGCTTGGGCGATTGATTTGGCAATAAGTATGGTTGATTTAACAACACTTGAAGGTGCTGATTCTGCTGGAAAAGTTAAAGCTCTTTGCGCAAAAGCAGTTAGACCAGATCCTACAGATTTAGCTGTGCCATCAGTTGGGGCAATTTGTGTATACAACGACATGGTTAAAATAGCGCGTACGGAATTAAATTCGATTGGTGGTAAAGATATAGCAGTTGCTGCTGTTGCTACTGCTTTCCCATCAGGACGAGCCTCAATAGCGGTTAAAAAACTTGATACCCAAGATGCAATTGATGCTGGGGCTAATGAAATTGATATGGTAATTGATCGTGGTGCATTTCTTTCAGGTCGAATTGGTGAAGTATTTGAAGAGATTAAAATAATTAAGCAATTATGTGGTGATCAAGCACATCTTAAAGTAATTTTAGAAACTGGTGAATTAGTTACATATGACAATGTCAGGAAAGCTTCCTACCTTGCGATGTTAGCCGGTGCTGATTTCATTAAAACTAGTACCGGTAAGGTTGCACCAGCCGCCACCGCACCAGTTGTATTGGTAATGCTTGAGGCAGTGCGTGATTACTTTGCTCTTACTGGGAAAAAAATTGGTGTTAAACCAGCAGGTGGAATTAGAACAACAAAAGATGCAATTAAGCAGCTGGTTCTAGTCAATGAGACGGCTGGACCACAGTGGCTTAATCCTGCTCTATTTAGAATTGGCGCAAGTGCGCTATTAAATGACTTGCTGATGCAGCGAATGAAGCTACGTACTGGGCACTACGCTAGTGCCAATTACGTAACAATGGATTAGGTGGGTTATGAGCAGCTTTGAATACGCAAATGCACCTGAATCGAAAGCCATTGCAAATATTGCAACCTCATATGGTTTATTTATTGGCGGAAAATTTGTAGAGCCTAAGAAGGGTAAAAGTTTTAACACAATTAACCCAGCAACTGAAGAAATCCTTTCAAAAGTTGGATATGCCGATAAATTAGATATTGACTTAGCTGTTAAAAGTGCAAGGACAGCTTTTACTAAGGTTTGGTCCAAGATGCCAGCAAAAGAGCGTGGTAAATACCTTTACCGCATTGCTCGCATTCTGCAAGAGAGAGCACGCGAATTCGCAGTTGTTGAAACCTTAGATAATGGAAAACCAATTAGAGAATCACGAGATACAGATATTCCACTTGCGGCTGCACACTTTTTTTTCCATGCTGGTTGGGCAGATAAATTAGATTATGCCGGCCTTGGTAGTAAACCAAAGCCAGTAGGTGTGGTTGGCCAAATAATTCCTTGGAACTTTCCACTACTTATGCTTGCTTGGAAGATAGCTCCGGCACTTGCTGCCGGTAATACAGTTGTTTTAAAACCAGCAGAAACAACACCATTGACAGCATTATTATTTGCTCAAGTTTGCCAACAAGCAGGATTACCAGATGGTGTGGTGAATATTGTTACCGGAGATGGCATAACTGGTGCTGCCTTAGTTAATCACTCTGATATTAATAAAATAGCTTTTACTGGTTCTACCGAAGTTGGTAAAGCAATTGCTAGATCAATTTCTAACACAAAGAAAAGTGCGACGCTAGAACTAGGTGGAAAGGCAGCTAATCTTGTCTTTGATGATGCTGCAATTGATGAAGCAATAGAAGGAATAGTTAATGGGATTTTCTTTAATCAGGGGCATGTTTGCTGCGCAGGTTCAAGATTATTAGTTCAAGAGAATGTCGCTGATGAAGTTTTAGAAAAACTTAAAAAGAGAATGAGTTTAATTAGAGTTGGTGATCCAATGGATAAAAACACCGATTTAGGAGCAATTAACTCAGCAGAACAATTAAAAAGAATTCAGGATATTTCAAATACGGGAGATGCTGAAGGTGCTAGTAGATGGTCACCTGATTGCAAATTACCAAGTAAGGGTTTTTGGTATCCACCAACAATATTTACTGGAGTATCGCAATCTCACCGAATTGCTAGGGATGAAATATTTGGTCCTGTTTTATCAGTTTTAACATTTAGAACTCCTGCTGAAGGTATCGAGAAAGCAAATAACACAATGTATGGATTATCTGCTGGAGTTTGGAGTGATAAAGGTTCTAAAATTTTGTGGGCTGCAAAGCAATTAAAAGCCGGAGTTATTTGGAGTAATACTTTTAACAAATTTGATCCAGCTAGTCCATTTGGTGGTTATAAAGAGTCTGGTTGGGGACGTGAAGGTGGTCGCCATGGTCTTGCTGGTTATCTAACATCGCAAGTGAAGGAAAGTAAATGAGCCGTATAGATATAAATAAGACATATAAATTATTTATTGGTGGCGCATTCCCAAGAAGTGAATCTGGTCGTGTGTATGAAATTAAGGGAAATAATAAGAAATTTATTGCCAATCCTGCACTAGCCTCTCGAAAAGATTTACGAGATGCTGTTGTAGCAGCAAAGGCTGCGCATTCTGGATGGGCTAATGCAACTGCATTTAATCGTGGACAAATCTTGTATCGCGTTGCTGAAATTATGCAGGGACGAAGTGATCAATTCATTGATGAGATCTGTGCTTTAGAAGGGGTAACTACTAAAGTAGCAAAAGTACAAGTAGAAGAAGCAATTGATACCTGGGTTTGGTACTCAGGCTGGTGTGACAAGTTATCATCAGTTTCTGGTTCACTAAACCAAGTATCAGGTCCGTTTTATAACTTTACAACACCAGAAGCATTAGGTGTGGTTGCAATATTTGCAGAAAATAAACCATCATTACTTGGAGTAGTTAGGACACTAGCTCCAGTAATTGCTAGTGGTAACTCTGCAGTTTTAATTGCTAGCGAAAGTTATCCACTACCTGCAATTACTTTGAGTGAAGTACTGGCAACTAGTGATTTACCTGGCGGAGTTGTAAATATACTTACTGGGAAAATTGCTGAGTTAGCGCCATGGGTTGGTTCACATATGGAAATAGATGGAGTAGATGTTGCCGGCCTTAGTAAAAAGCAAGAAGAGGAATTAAAACTAGTTGGCGCAGATAATCTAAAACGAATATTTAGATTTAGTCCTACTAATCACCCGGAACGAATTCTTAGTTTTATGGAACAAAAAACCGTTTGGCATCCAATCGGACTTTAATTTATTCAGCAGATATTGCTGCGTATGCTGGTTTTACAATTTTTTCAATAATCTCAAGCCGCTCTTCAAATGGAATAAATGAGCTTTTAAGTGAATTTATAGTCACTCGTTGCAGATCTGCAAACTTCCAGTCAAATGATTTAACGCACTGAGTCATCTCATTAGTCATCGATGTATTGCTCATTAGTCGATTATCGGTATTAAGTGTTACGCGAAAGCGAAGCTTTGCTAATTGCCCAATTGGGTGCTGTGCGTATGTTTTAGCTGCGCCTGTTTGTAAATTTGAGGTTGGGCAAAGCTCCAGTGGAATTCGTCGATCTCGAATATAAGAAGCAAGTGGACCTAGTTTTGGTGTACTACCTGAGAAATCAATATCATCAATAATACGAACTCCATGTCCGATTCTTTCAGCGCCACAAATTTGTATCGCCTCCCAAATCGATGGTAATCCATAAGCCTCTCCAGCATGAATAGTAAAGTGAGCATTTTCTTTTCTTAAATATTCAAAAGTATCTAATTGTTTAGTTGGTGGAAAACCATCTTCTGGACCGGCAATATCAAAACCAACTACGCCCTTATTTCGATATTTAACAACAGATTCAGCTGTCTGTTGTGATTTATCATTTTGCCTAAGTCCACAAAGTAAAGATTCAACCCTTATTTTTTTCCCCTCTTTTGCAGCCTCAGCTACTCCTTGTTTATAACCTTCAGTAGTCGCCTCAATTACCTGATCAAAGGTTAAACCTTGTTCTATAAATAACTCGGGCGCTCCCCTGACTTCAGCGTAAACAACACCATCTCTTGCTAAATCAATTGCACACTCACGTGCTACCTGAATTATTGCTTCCTTTGTTTGCATGACCGCAACTGTGTGTGCGAAAGTTTCAAGATAACGAACGAGTGAATGTGAGTTGCAAGCTTCCTCAAACCAAATTGCCAATTTTTCTGGGTCTTGAGTTGGTAGTTTTTTATAACCAATTTTTTGTGATAGTTCAATAATCGTTTGCGGGCGCAAGCCACCATCTAGATGATCATGTAATAAAGCTTTTGGAACTCGCTTAATTTGTTCATCTGTTGGCATACTAATTAGTGACACTTAACCCTCAATTCTTTCAATAACCAATGGTAATCGCTTAATTGGATCATCTACGCCACCAATAGAAAAGGCACCTACTAAAGCTTCTTTGGCTCGATCAAATCTTGCTGATTCATCACTATGTAGAGTTAAAATTTTTTGTCCTGTTTTAACTATGTCACCGGGTTTTGCATGAATTTCAATTCCAGCACCAAGTTGTAGGACTTCACCCTGCTTTTGCCTACCTGCTCCTAATCGCCAAGCAGATATACCAACCTTAAGTGCATCAAGAGTTAATAGTTTTCCAGATGAATCAGCCTTGATCTCTATTTTTTCTTTTGCAACAGGAAGAGGAGCATCATTATCTCCACCTTGTGCTTTAATCATTTTACGCCAAACATCCATAGCCATTCCATTTTTTAATGCATCAGCTGGTGATACTTTTGGCTTAATCCCAACTGCATCAAGCATTTCATTAGCAAGTAAAAGTGTTAGCTCAACAACATCACTTGGTCCACCTCCTGCTAATACCTCAAGAGTTTCCCTTATTTCTAATGAATTTCCAGCAGTTAGCCCCAGTGGTACATCCATTGCAGTTACTAATGCTCTAGTGCTTACACCTGCTCTTTTTCCTAAATCCACCATAGTTCTAGCAAGTAATGCAGCATCTTTTGGATCACTCATGAAGGCGCCAGAGCCAGTCTTTACATCAAGTACTAACGCACTTGTTCCCTCGGCAATTTTCTTACTCATAATTGAGGATGCAATTAATGGAATTGCTTCTACAGTCCCAGTTACATCACGTAAGGCGTAAAGTTTCTTATCAGCTGGGGCAAGCCCAGCACCTGCTGCGCAAATTACTGCCCCGCACTCTTGAATTACTTTTAGCATCTCATTATTACTAAGTGATGCTTTCCAGCCTTTTATTGATTCTAATTTATCTAACGTACCGCCAGTATGACCAAGGCCGCGGCCTGAGAGTTGAGGAACAGCTGCACCACATGCAGCAACTAATGGCGCAAGTGGTAACGTAATTTTATCTCCCACACCACCAGTTGAGTGTTTATCAACGGTTGGACGATCAAGCATTGACCAGCTCATTTTCTCGCCACTTGCAATCATGGCATCAGTCCAACGAGATATTTCTCGGCTATTCATTCCATTAAGCAAAATTGCCATCAATAAGGCTGACATTTGTTCATCAGCAATTACACCGCGCGTGTATGCATCTACTACCCAGTCAATTTGTTCATCACTTAAATCGTGTTTGTCTCGTTTTGCTGAAATTATTTCAACTACTGTAAATCTTTCACTCATTTAAGATCCTCTGGGCCAAAGGCCCAAGGAAGTAATTCTGAAAATGGTTTGGCACCCTGCGGAGTCATGAATAACATTTCATTACCACCGTGTTCGAAAAGTAATTGGCGACATCTTCCACATGGTGATAGATAATCACCATTACCATCTACGCAAACAACCGCAATTAAGCGCCCGCCACCTGTTGCAGTAAGTGAAGAAACTAATCCACATTCAGCGCATAACCCAACGCCGTAACTAGCGTTTTCACTATTGCAACCAACCACAATGCGGCCATCTGATACTAGGCCAGCTACGCCAACTTTAAATTTTGAATAGGGTGCATATGCATTTTTCATTACATCTTTAGCAGCAGTATGGAGTTGATCCCAATTAATATTCATGGGGTAATTGTCCTACGAAAATGGATTATTTAATACCGCGGGTATACGCAATACCATCTGCGGCAGGTGCTCGAACTCGTCCAACTAATCCAGAAACAGCAATAATTGTTGCTATATAAGGAATCATTAACATGAACTCTGAAGGTATTGGTACCCCAGCAATTGATAAATTACTTTGAAGGCTATTTGTAAATCCAAAGAATAAAGCAGCGACGATCGCACCCTTAGGACTCCACTTTCCAAAAATTAGGCAAGCAAGAGCAATAAAGCCAGCACCGGCTGTCATTGATTGAGAAAACATTCCGACTGCACCGATTGTAAATACTGCGCCACCAATTCCAGCCACCGCGCCAGCTAGTAGCACATTTTGGAACCTTAATTTATTTACATCTATTCCAACGCTATCTGCGGCAACTGGTAACTCTCCTACAGCGCGTGTTCGAAGCCCCCACTTTGACTTAAATAATGCCAATTGAATCACTGTGACTATCAAATACATAAAATAAACAATTATGGTTTGATTAAATAATATTGGCCCAATAATTGGAATCTTAGATAAAATTGGAATTTGAATTGCTGAAAAACTTCCAGCGACATTCCAAGTACTTTCATAAGGAACGAGTAATACTGTATAAAAAAAGTTTGTAAGTCCTAATACCAATACATTAATAACAAACCCTAAAATAACTTGATCTACCTGAAACTTTATTGAGAAATAAGCAAGTATCCACGAAACCGCAGCTCCAGCTATTGGGGCTGAAATTAATCCCCAAATTATATTTTGAGACAAACTTGCAACAACTGCAGAAATAAAGGCAGCAAATAATAATTGACCTTCAATAGCAATATTTATAACTCCAGATTTTTCACAAAGTAAACCCGCCATTGAGCCAAAAATTAGTGGGACTGAAAGCAGAACTGCTGCTTGAAGCAGTCCTGTAAGCGGTATGAATTTTCCAGCAGCAGCCCAACATAGAAAAGCCATAATCGAACCAAAGCCAAATAAAAAACTTCCTATAGATAACTTTTTATCTCTAATAAACTGAGTGTAAGAAAAAACGATTCCAATCAATGAAATAACCAGAAATATCATTACCCCTGATTTAGAGCCAACTTTCCACTCACTTATTAGCTTCCATTCATCGCCTAGATAGAAGCCAAAAACAACAGGCTCGACTCTCGTTGAAGAGATATAAAAAACAATTGAAAAAAGAACAAAAAGTAGTGCCATAGCGATAATGCCATTTTGTCTTCGCTTTTGTAAAGCGTTTAACTGTCTTTTCATCCGTTCCAACCTTTTGCAGCCATAGATTTACTATCAACGCTTTTTTTCAACCTGAATATCTTCTTAAGTAGTGCTGGAGCTGCAATAAATAAAACTATTAATGCTTGGATTACTTGAATAATTTCAGAGGACGTTCCTGTATTTGAAAGTAAAGTTCTACCACCGGTTTGCAGCGCACCAAATAAAAAGGCTCCAAATAATGTACCTAAAGGAGTTGCTTGACCTAGCAAGGCAACGGTAATTGCATCAAATCCTATGCTTCCTGCAACACCGGCTGTCAGTGCATACTCTGTACCAATTAAATGTACCGCACCACCTAATCCTGCTATTCCGCCACATATAAACATAGTTACTGTAGTAACTAATGGCACTGAAATACCAGCAGTTTTAGCAGCGTTTGCATTCGCGCCTACTGCTCTAAATTTGAATCCTAAAGTGCTTCTATTTAGTAACCACCAAACAAAATATGTTACAACAAGAGCAATAAAGACACCAAGATGCAACCTAAGATCTGCGCCTAATAATTTTGGAAGCCTGGCGCTTGGATTTACATCAGGAGCTATTGGATCAAACCTTTCTGGTCGTAAAAAAATCGAAGTTTTTAGCAGCCATAAAATAAATAATGCAGCCACATAATTGAGCATGATGGTAACAATTACTTCATGAGCACCAGTTTTAGCTTTTAAGAGTCCAACAATTCCGCCAAATAACCCACCAAATATTATTCCGACAATTAAAACTAATGGCACATGAATTAAAGGAGGCAGATCAAAAGTAAATCCAACATAGGAGGCCCCAATTGCTCCGAAAATAAACTGTCCTTGCGCACCAATATTAAATAATCCTGACCTAAAGGCTAATGCAACAGCTAGTCCAGCAAAAACTAACGGGATTGAAGTGACAATGGTTTCAGATAATGGGTAAAAGCCTCGGACAACTCCGGACTCCCTAGCTAAATTAACATCATAAATTGAACCTTGGAATATAGCTAAGTAAGAATTACCAATTCTGGCCGCTGCTGATGTTAAAAATTTTCCAGGTGAATTTAACTGAGCCATAATTATTGGGTCAGAAATTACGATAATAATTCCACCAATAAAGAATGCAAAAATAAATGAAAGAGTTGGTAGTAACGTAATACGGCGAACTGTGCTTAAAAATTGCTTCACTATTTGATTCCAGCCATCATTAGACCTAGTTTTTCTCTCGAAACATCTGGCCCAACTTCACCAACTATTTCACCTTTGTAAATGACAGCGATTCGGTCGGCTAGTTCAAGTACTTCATCTAATTCACTACTTATCAATAGAATTGCACGATTTGCTGAACGTTCACTTAATAATTTTTCATAAACAAACTCAATTGATCCAACATCTAAACCTCGCGTTGGTTGAGAAGCAACCACCAATTTAACATCCCTTGACAGCTCTCTTGCCAGCACAACTTTTTGCTTATTTCCGCCAGAGAGTGCTGACACATTTTCAAAAATACTTTGAGTTCTAATATCAAATTCTTTGACTAATTTTGTTGAATTTTGATTAATGTATTCATTATTTAATTGTCCTTTTTTGGCTACCGGAGCTAGGTCATGTACATCTAAAATTAAATTTTCTGCGATACTAAAAGTTCCGATTAAACCATCAAGTTCACGTGACTCAGGAATATAGGCAATTCCTTTACGCAGGGAATCCTGAACTGTTAGACCTAAAATTTCCTGTTCATCTAATTTAATTGAGCCCTGAACATGATCTTCTAAATTTAAAATTGCTCTAGTCAGTTCTGATTGGCCATTTCCTTGAACACCAGCAATTGCCAGTATTTCACCTGCTTTTACCTGTAATGAAAGTGAGTTGATTATTTTTCTGCCTAAAGAGTTTGCAACATTTAATTTGTTTACATCTAAAATAACTCTACCTGGCTTTATTTCGCTCTTATTTGGCGCCAAGTCAACTTGTCGCCCAACCATCATGCTGGCCAGATCCTCCTGAGAAGTATCTGGTGATGTAGTGCCAACCACTTTACCTAATCGAATAATGGTGATTTTATCTGCCACATCTTTAACTTCTCGCAGCTTATGAGTAATAAATATTATTGAAGTGCCTTTTTTCTTTAAGGTCCGCATTATATTTAAAAGTTCATCAGTCTCTTGTGGCGTTAGCACCGCTGTTGGTTCATCTAATATCAGTACTTTTGCATCATAAATTAAAGCTTTAATGATCTCAACCCGCTGTTGAACGCCAACTGGTAAATCTTCAATTAAAGCATCTGGGTCTATATCAAACTTAAATTCATCGGCTAAGGCTTTAATTTTTTTCTTTACTTCATCTAAAGTTAAAAACACTCCCCTAGATTCTTCTCGCCCAAGTGCAATATTTTCAGCCACTGTAAAGACTGGAATCAACATGAAGTGCTGATGAACCATACCAATTCCATACCTAAGGGCATCTGCTGGCTCATTAATAATTACTTCTTTATCCTCAACAAAAATCTTTCCAGAATCAGCTTTTGCTAAGCCATAAACTATGTTCATTAATGTTGATTTACCGGCGCCATTTTCACCAAGGATTGCATGGATTTCACCGCGAGCTACTTTTAAATCAATAGAATCATTGGCAACTAAAGATCCAAATTTTTTCGTAATCGCCTTAAGTTCTATCGACATTTTTCCTCTAACTTTTTTAAATTAAAAACTGGGTAGGTTAAAATTAACCTACCCAGCAATTTATATTTATTACTCTACTGAATTTAGAGCAATAATGTTTCCTGAAGCGATATCCTTTGAAAGCTTAGCAATTTCAGCTTTAAGGCTTGCTGAGACTTTGTTGTTCCAAGCAGGAGTAAGTGCAATGGATACACCTTTGTTAGCCATTGTTCCCACATACATATTGCTTGAGAACTTACCATCGTAAGCTTCCTTTACGGTAGCAAGTACACCTTCACCTAGCCCCTTAACAACTGAAACTGGAACTACATTTGCATATTGAGCACCAGTATTCATAACTTTTGCATCTACCCAAATAACATTAGATTTCTTAGTCTTTTGGCTATTTGCAGCTGTTGTTGCTTGCATTCCACCGGCAACTGGGAAGATGAAATCTGCTCCCTGTTGCTCTAATGAGATAGAGGTTTGAAGTGCTTTAGTTGTGTCATCAAAACCACCTAGGAAAGTTCCAGTCTTAGTCTCTGTGTTCCAACCTAATACCTGAACATTCTTGTTCTTCATTAGATTGTAGTGAGCTACACCGTTTGCAAAACCTTCCATAAATATTGTTACTGTCGGAATTGGAATTCCGCCGTAAGTTCCGACCTTGCCAGTCTTGCTTAGAGCTGCTGCCATATATCCAACAATGAATGAGTTCTCATCGGTCTTGTAGGTAATTGCCTTAACGTTATTACCTAAGCCCCAGCCGTCAACGAAACCAAACTTAACACTTGGGTTGGCCTTAGCTGCTACTGCAATTGCATCGCCTAGTAAGAATCCAACTCCAACAATTAATGTACATTTTTCAGCAATCATTTTATTGATATTTGGAGCATAATCAGCATTTGATTTTGCAGGCCAATATTTAATTGACGATGCATAACCCTTGCTAAGTGCCATCTTCGCACCGTCGTATGAGCTTTGGTTAAATGACTTATCGTTGATGCCTGCGGTATCTAGCGCAACGCAGACTTTTTGCTTAGTAGCACCGTGTGCGGCTGGGGTAACTGCAACAGATGTAACTAATGAAGTAGCTGCAATAGCTACTACGAGTTTGATTGATTTTTTCAAAATCCCTCCCAAGGACTAGTACCCAAAATATCTGGGATTGTGGTAGTCGCACCCTATCGGTAAGGCAGATTTCCTAACAGAAACGCTCGAAATCTTTGATTACGATTTGTTTAGAATCACTTCAACTCTAAATTAAGAGTTAAGAGTTATAGCCGATTTCTCTCAGTATTTAGGGCTAAGCAAGGCCAATTGCGGAGTAGGCAGCTTTAAGGGTGGTGCTAGCAACCTCACTCGCCTTTTGCGCCCCATTACTTAATACCCGTGATAACTCTGCTGGATCATCCATTAACTCATTGGTGCGCTTACTAATTGGCTCAAGTTTGGCAATAACCACCTCAGCAACAGCTGCTTTAAAGTCACCATAGCCCTTACCTGAGAACTCACTTTCTAAATCAGTAATTGATTTACCTGAGAGCGCAGAATGAATGGTTAGTAGATTTGAAATTCCAGGTTTTAGTTTTTCATCAAATTTAATCTCTTTACCATTATCGGTAACTGATGATTTAAACTTCTTTAAAGTCGCTTCAGGTGTATCTAAAAGCTCAATAACACCAGCCATTGATGAAGCTGATTTACTCATTTTGGCAGTTGGGTCTTGTAGGTCATTTATTTTTGCTAGTGACTTAATTATTTCTGGCTTAGGAATGTTAAATATCTCTTTATACTTACTATTAAATCTTTGAGCAATATCTCTTGTTAATTCAACATGTTGGCGTTGATCCTCACCGACTGGTACAAAATCTGGTTGATAAAGCAAGATATCTGCAGCTTGTAATATTGGATAAGTAAAAAGACCAACATTAATTCGATCTGCGCCACTTTTTTGTGACTTATCTTTAAATTGAGTCATTCGAGAAGCCTCACCAAAGCCAGTAATACATTCAAACACCCAAGCTAGTTGATTATGTGCTGGAACATGAGATTGAACAAAAAGTGTGCACTTATTTGGGTCAAGACCAATTGCAATTAATTGCGCGGCAGATAGTAAAGTACGTTTTTTTAATAATTTAGGATCAGTTTCTACCGTCAGCGCATGAAGATCTACTACACAATAAAAAGCATCATGATTTTCTTGCATATCTACCCATTGCTTAAGGGCGCCTAAATAATTTCCTAAATGAAAAGAGTCATGGGTAGGTTGAATGCCAGATAGGACGCGTTTTTTACTCATTACTTCACATCATCTCTAGCAAGTAGTAACTGACCAACTCGTTTGCCACTCATACTGATAATTGTAAAGCGTGCGCCATTAATTCGAACTACATCGTTAACCTGCGCAATTCGCCCTAAGTAATGCATTACAAAACCACTAACTGTTTCATAAGGACCCTCTGGCAATGTAATACCAGTTGATTCCTGTAAATCTTCCAGAGATATCAAACCATCAACTTCAATATCACCAGTTCGAGGTTGAACCACAGGAGCAGACTCATGTCCGTCATACTCATCATGAATATCACCAATTAGGCATTCGACTAAATTTTCTAAAGTAATTATTCCATCAGTACCACCATACTCATCTAGAACAATTGCAATATGTTGCCGCTTACTTCGCATTTCTGTTAAAGCAGGTAATACTCCTTTAGTACCGGGTAAAAATATTACATTTCGAACTATCTCCATGATCGTCATTTGGGTATCGTCTAATTTTGGATTAAGTAAATCTCTTACATGTAAAAATCCAATTACTTCATCACTGCTACCACGAACAACAGGGTAGCGAGAGTGTGCAAGCTCAACAGCTACTTTTCGTGCTTGTGAAATAGTTAAGGATGCATCTAAGAAATCAACCTCAGTTCTAGGCACCATTACTTCATGGATAAGTCGATCACTTGAATTAAATACTTCTTCAACAATATCCCGCTCTTCCTTAGTTAAATCGGCGTGACCACTAACTAAATCCATTAACTCAGCCTCTGAAATCTGTGTTCTAACCGACTTTGAAGTAATTCCAAACAATCTAACTACCAAATCAGTTGAGTGAGATAAAAGCCAGATAATTGGCCTAAATAGATTTGCAATTCGATCAATTGTGGCAGCGAGAGCGAGCGCAATCGCCTCTGTCTTATATAGCGCTAATCGCTTTGGAACTAACTCACCAAATACTAATGAGATATAGGCAATCACTAAAGTAATTACAACTATTGAAATTACCTCACTAGTACCTGCTGATAAACCGATCTCTTCTAGCCTTGGAATTACATATACACCAAGTTGTTCCGCACCTAAGGCAGCTGATAAAAAACCACATAATGTAATGCTGATCTGAGCAGCTGCTAGAAATCGGTTAGGATTTTTTGCTAGGTGGGCAACTCGTGCACCACGTTTTCCTTTAGTTGATATTTGTTTAACTTGAGAATCTCGTAGGGAGATAAGTGCGATTTCAGCGGCGACAAATATTGCGCCCAACGCAATTAGGCCTAAAACGATTGCGATACTTTGCAGAGCACCTGATGCCATATCTCCAATGATATCTACCTGCCCACTCAGTGGCTGCGGTGAGCGTATAAACACTGGCTACTTCCCATTAGACCCTTTCCTGTTCTAGCCTTTGCCAACTCTCACAACCGTGAGACCTTCATCCAACGGATCGTCGGGTACGTACCTACCCGGAGAAGGAGTAATAGCCATGGCCTCAGTTGTATTTTCACAGGCTTCTCGAATCTATCCTGGCACTACAAAACCAGCGGTAGATAAATTAGATCTCACTGTTAATGATGGTGAGTTTTTAGTCCTAGTCGGACCATCTGGTTGCGGTAAATCAACATCACTACGTATGTTGGCCGGACTTGAAGAAATTGATACCGGATCAATTCGAATCGGTGATAAAGATGTAACAAATGTTGCACCAAAAGATCGTGATATCGCAATGGTGTTCCAGTCATATGCTCTCTATCCACATATGTCAGTGGCTGAAAACATGGGCTTTGCATTAAAAATTGCCGGCATTGCAAAAGAAGAACGTGATCGCCGGGTTCGCGAAGCAGCAAAATTATTAGATTTAGAAGATTATTTAGATCGTAAACCTAAGGCGCTCTCTGGTGGTCAACGTCAGCGAGTTGCAATGGGACGTGCAATCGTGCGTGAGCCACAAGTTTTCTTAATGGATGAGCCATTATCAAACTTAGATGCCAAGCTACGTGTTGCAACTCGTACCCAAATCGCAGCGCTACAACGCAGGCTTGGAATTACAACTGTTTATGTAACACATGATCAGGTTGAAGCGATGACTATGGGAGATCGCGTAGCAGTTCTTAAAGATGGCTTATTGCAGCAAGTTGATACGCCAAGAAATCTTTATGAAAAACCACAGAATGTTTTCGTAGCCGGCTTTATTGGCTCACCTGCAATGAACCTACTAACTGCTTCTGTCTCTAGTGGGAAGGCAATGCTAGGAAGTCTTGGGATTGCTGTGCCATCTACCGCCGGATCATCTGTAACAGTTGGTATTAGGCCAGAGGCCTTAGCGCCAGCATCAACTGGCTTTGAAGTTCTAGTTGAAGTTGTTGAAGAACTTGGCTCTGATGCTTATGTTTATGGCAAGCCAGTTGATAAGTCGCTGAAGTTTGCTAACACTTCTGAGGAGCTTGGCCAAGTAATTATTAGATGGGATCCAAAGAATCCACCTAAGGCTGGGCAAACTGTAACTGTTGGTGCTAATCCTGATGTAGTTCATTTATTTGATGCTGCCACCGGTAAGCGTTTAAATTAAGTAGACATTAAAAAGCCCCACTTGAACTCAAGTGGGGCTTTTTGTTTTAAGTGTTAAACCATTTCCTTCTTTAAATTATCATCAATTGCAGCTAAAAACTCTTGGGTATTAAGCCATGGTGCATCTTTACTAATTAGCAACGCTAGATCTTTAGTCATTTTTCCACTCTCAACTGTTTGAATACAAACTCGCTCAAGTGTCTTTGCAAACTCTGCAACTTTAGGAGTGTTATCTAATTTAGCTCGGTGCGCTAGCCCTTGTGTCCAAGCAAAGATTGATGCAATTGGATTTGTAGAGGTTGCCTTACCCGCTTTGTGATCGCGATAGTGGCGAGTAACTGTGCCATGAGCTGCTTCTGCTTCAACTGTTTTTCCATCTGGTGTCATAAGTACTGATGTCATAAGTCCAAGTGAGCCATAACCTTGAGCAACTGTGTCGGATTGAACATCGCCATCATAATTCTTACAGGCCCAGATATAACCGCCCTCCCAGCGCAATGATGTTGCCACCATATCATCGATTAATCGGTGGTCATACTCGAGATTATTTTTAGCAAACTCAGCCTTAAACTCTTTTTCAAAAACTTCTGCGAAGATATCTTTAAAGCGACCATCATAAGCTTTTAAAATTGTATTTTTTGTTGATAGAAATACTGGATATTTTCTAACTAGTCCGTAGTTAAATGAGGCTCTTGCAAAATCACGAATTGAATCATCAAGGTTATACATCGCCATTGCAACACCTGAAGATGGAAAATCAAAAACGTTAAACTCCATTGGCTTTGAACCATCTTCTGGAGTGAACGTAACGGTTAGTTTTCCAGCACTTGGTACACGAAAATCAGTTGCTTTGTATTGATCACCAAAAGCATGGCGGCCAATTACAATTGGCTTATTCCAATGAGGAATTAATCTTGGGACATTTTTAATAATAATTGGTTCACGAAAAATTACTCCACCTAAAATATTACGGATTGTTCCATTCGGTGATTTCCACATCTTTTTTAACTTAAACTCTTCAACTCTTGCTTCATCAGGAGTGATAGTTGCGCACTTAACGCCAACGCCATGCTTTTGAATTGCATGAGCTGAGTCAATTGTTACCTGATCATCAGTTTTATCGCGATATTCGATTCCAAGATCGTAGTACTCAAGATTTATATCAAGGTATGGCAAGATCAAGGAGTCTTTAATAAATGACCAAATAATTCTAGTCATTTCATCACCATCTAATTCAACAACGGTGCCTACTACTTTAATCTTATTCATATCCTTATTCTCCCTTATAAATCTTTAACATCTGCTTGTTTGGTGCGAACTGCCTCAGCAGCAACTTTTAATGAGGCTAACTCATCGGCTGTTAATTTAGTTTCGACAACTTTATTCGCGCCATTCTTACCGATCTGAGCTTCAACTCCTAAATAAACTCCATTAATTCCGTATTCACCATTTACCCAAGCACATACTGGCATTACCTCATTTGAATCAGTAATTACTGCTCTTGCCATTCGAGCGGCTGCTGCAGATGGTGCGTAGTAAGCCGAACCTGTTTTAAGTAATGCCACAATCTCAGCTCCACCATTTCGAGTTTTATCAACTAAATCTGCAATTTCAACTGCAGATAAGAATTCAGATAATGCTTTACCATTTACAGTGCAACGGCTTGGTACAGGCACCATAGTCTCACCGTGTGAACCAAGTGTTAATGTTTTAACGCTAGCGATCTCTACGCCACATTTTTCAGCAACAAAATTAGTAAACCTGGCAGTATCTAACATGCCAGCTTGGCCAATTACTTTGTTATAAGAAAACTTTGTGGCCAACTGAGTAAGAGCGGTCATCTCATCAAGTGGATTTGAAACCACAATAATCACAGAGTTAGGTGAGTGTTTTGCAATATTTTCTGCAACACCTCGAACAATGCCAGCATTAACACCAATTAAATCCATTCGGCTCATGCCAGGCTTTCTAGGAAGACCAGCAGTAATAACTACTACATCTGAATTTGCAGTTTTCTCATAACCGCCGCCTTCAGCATTAGTTGTTGCGCCAATTACTTTGGTCTCAAAGTTTTCAATTGATCTAGATTGATTTATATCTAAGGCTAAGCCTTCAGATTTTCCTTCGACAATATCTGTTAAAACTACCGTTTCAAAAATATTATATTCAGCAAGCCTGAGTGCGGTGGTTGATCCATAGAAGCCGGCGCCAACAACTGTTACTTTTCCAGATCGACTCATTTAATCCTTTCAGGGAGCATATCTAATATTACTGATTACTTCTAATAGTTCTAAATCGGTGATTTATCTAGCGTTCGGCAGGGATAAAGCTAAGACAAATAACATAATACAGATCATAATCGGTAAAATGAGTTCAATATTTCGCTTAACTTTAACTTGAGAGTGCCTAGCTAAAACAAATGCACTAGCGCCAAGGGATAAAATAATTGAGCCTGTTCTAACTGCTCCACTAATAGAAATAATTAGACCAATTACTACCACTGCAAGTGAAAAACGGCGGATCTGATCTAGTGTGAAACTCTCTTTCATTACTTTGCTAACTCAAGTAGATTACTTAGCAACATAGCTCTTGTCATCGGTCCGACGCCACCTGGTGTTGGTGTGAAGTAAGCGGCAACTTGTGCAACTGCTGGGTCAACATCACCTAGTAGTTTGCCATCTTCTCTAGTAATTCCAACATCAACTACGGTACAGCCTGGCTTAACCATATTTGACTTAATAAAATTTGCTACTCCAATAGCTACAACTAATACATCTGCTTCTTTAATTAAATCCATCAAGTTATTTGTTGCTGAGTGCGCCAGCGTAATGGTGGCGTCAATAGGTTTCTGAGATAACAAGATTGAAAGCGGGCGGCCAACAGTAGTACCTCGACCAATTATTAAAACTTTGCTACCGGATAACTTAATTTTATACTCATTTAATAATGCCAAAATTGCTTTAGGTGTGCAGGGAATTACTTTATTTGCTGATAAAACTAAACTACCTAAGTTAACTGGATTTAGGCCATCAGCATCTTTTTTAGGATCAATTGCTAGTAAGACTTTTTCAGTATTAACGGACTTTGGTAGTGGCAGTTGAACAATAAAACCAGTGCACTCTGGATTATTGTTTAAATCATTTACAGCTTTGATGATTTCTTGCTCACTTACCGTTTTAGGTAATTCAACTCTAATTGAGTTGATACCAACTTCAGCACAATCACTGTGCTTTCCTTCAACATAAGCTAGTGAGCCTGGATCATCGCCAACTAAAATAGTACCAAGTCCTAATTTTTTATTACTCTGTTTAATTTGAGCAGCTATGCCATCTTTAGTCTGCTTGGCTAATTTTTTGCCATCCATAATCACTGCGCTCATATGGTAAGCCTACCCTTGCTATCTTTCTTCTTAAACACCTTTGGCAACAAGATCATTAGTAGCAGCACAAGCAAGAGGTGCGCTGTTACTACTGCTCCAATTCGTAGAGGATTTACACCAACTGGTGACATATTGCTAGAGATTAATGATCCTGAAGTAATAAATGCAATAATCATCACGCCCGCAATAGAAACTATAAATAATCTTAAAATTAATTGGCGCTTACTTTTTGTATCAATATTTAACTTAAATATTAAAGTTAAGTTAATCCAGCCGTAAATTGCGATCATCAATGTGGGCAGAAGAAACCAAATATTCTCATCAGAAGGTAGCCCAGCTAATACTGGAATTGCTGGGATCTCTCTTAAGTTAAATATAAATGGTGAGATATCAGTAGCTTTTCCTAATGAAAAACCAGAGCCTAGAATATAACTAAGAGTGGTAAAGATAATATTTGGTAGGTATAACAACTGCAGTAGTAATAAAAGTAGGCCGCCTAATATCCCTGGATTTAGCACAATAGTTAGGTTTTTTGCAGTTGAAAAATTAAGCATTAAAGAAATAGAAAATAAGATACCGGCAATGCCTAACATGATCAGGAAAATTTGCATTGGCAACTTAATAGAATTTTCAACCTTAAGATCTGTGGTAGCGGTTAGAAGTAGAATAAATAAAATCCCTAATCCCCTAAATAGATCAGTTGAAACTTGTGAATTACTAGAAATTAAAGTGAGAAGTAAATAGATTAATAAGTAGGCGATAATAAAATATGCTCGACTAACTTTTTTATTTCCAACTACTTCAAGAACTCTTTTATACCCAAGGCGCATAGTTAGCCAAGGCAAAACAACTGCTCCAAGTGGTAAATAGGAGAGATAGCCACTTACTTCATTACTTGTTATGTTAAATGGGGTTAGGTGTGAACCTAACCAAAGCCAAACAGCTGCCCGCATTGGATCGGAAGTGGTTCCATAAGTACTACCAGCAGTTGCCCAAGCAAATAAAGTTATAAATGCAAGTGGAAATAGAATTATTAGAACTGAGCGAACTACTTGTTGCAGCGCTGTCCATAACCTACGCGCAACCATTATTTTCCTATCTGCTTTTTATCCATTCAATATCTTGCGCATCAAGTTAGCGGTTTCACTTGGTGTTTTACCAACCGCAACACCGACAGCCTCTAATGCTTCTTTTTTAGCTGCTGCAGTACCAGATGAACCTGAGACAATTGCGCCAGCATGGCCCATCGTTTTACCTTCAGGTGCGGTAAAGCCAGCAACATATCCAACTACAGGTTTTGTTACATACTCCTTAATAAATTGCGCAGCACGCTCTTCTGCATCCCCACCTATTTCACCGATCATAACAATTGCCTTAGTTTCTGGATCATCTTGGAATGCACGCAAACAATCAATATGTGTTGTAACGATAATTGGATCTCCACCAATTCCAACTGCAGTAGTAAAACCAAAATCTCTTAATTCAAACATCATCTGATATGTAAGGGTTCCAGATTTTGAAACTAAACCGATTGGTCCACTGCCTGTTATGTCTGAGGGGATAATTCCAAGATTAGTTTTACCTGGACTAATTATTCCTGGGCAGTTTGGGCCAAGGATTTGAGTTGTACCTTTTTCAACTGAGTATGCATAAAAAGCAGCAACATCATTGACTGGAATTCCTTCAGTTATTACAACTACTAATGGAATCATCGCGTCAATGGCATCTATTACGGCAGCTTTGGCAAACTTAGGTGGCACAAATACAACTGAAGCATTAGCTCCAGTTGCTGAGATAGCCTCTTTGACTGAATTAAATACTGGAATTATTTGGCCATCCATATCAACAGATTGACCACCTTTACCAGGTGTTACACCAGCCACAATTTTTGTACCAGCTTTAAGCATACGTTTAGTGTGCTTAGTTCCCTCAGAGCCAGTCATACCTTGCACAATTACTTTAGTACTTTCGTTAACAAAAATTGTCATTTATTCCCCGCCAACTCTGCCGCTTTTGCTGCTGCGCCATCCATTGTTTCTATCTGCTGAATTAATGGATGATTTACTTCACTTAATATCTTTCGACCTAGTTCAACATTATTACCATCAAGTCTTACAACAATTGGTTTAGTGGCTTTACTACCAAGGATTTCAAGGGCCTGCACAATTCCATTTGCGACTGCATCACAAGCAGTAATTCCACCAAATACATTTACAAATACACTTTTAACGTCACTATCTCCTAAAATTATTGATAAACCATTTGCCATTACCTCAGCAGAGGCACCCCCACCAATATCTAAAAAGTTTGCTGGTTTAACGCCATATTTCTCGCCAGCATATGCCACAACATCTAACGTACTCATTACCAGACCTGCGCCGTTACCAATAATTCCTACCTGACCATCTAATTTAACGTAATTTAAATCTTTTTCTTTTGCTAATTTTTCTAGTGGGTTAGTTGCATCATGATCTACTAGAGCCTCATGTTCTGGATGCCTGAAAATAGCATTGTCATCTAAAGTAACTTTGCCATCTAAAGCAATAACTTTGCCATCAGTAGTTTTAACTAATGGATTAATCTCCATTAAGGTGGCATCTTCTTTAATAAATGCCTGCCATAGTTTTACTAACACATCACCAACCTGATCTAAAACATCTGCTGGAAATTGTCCACTCTTTGCAATCTCTAATGCTTGCGCCTTATCAATGCCTTTATTTGGATCAATTCCAACTCTTGCTAGCTTTTCTGGAGTTTTATGGGCAACCTCTTCAATCTCCATACCACCAGCTACTGATGCCATAACTAAAAAGTTTCGGTTAGCACGATCTAATAAAATTGCTAGGTAATACTCAGATTCAATTGGTGCTGCTTGAGCAATCATTACTTTTTTTACTATGTGTCCTTTTATGTCCATTCCTAAAATTGCACCGGCTTTTTCTTTAGCATCAGCAGCATTTTCTGCCAGCTTTACCCCACCAGCTTTTCCTCTGCCACCAACTTTTACCTGAGCTTTAACAACAACTTTTCCACCAATTTTTTCAGCCGCTGAATATGCCTGATCTGCTGTGGTGGCAACTGCGCCGGCTAACACTGGAATTTGATGAGATTCAAATAGATCACGTGCTTGATACTCAAAAAGATCCACTAATTTCCCCGATCAAATTTAGGAAAGCGCAAGGTAGTAATAGTAATGAGAAAGTGAGTAAATTTATAATTTCTCAACTGGTGCATAACGAAGTAGCAGTCGCTTCTCACCAAATGAGCCAAAATTTATGGTTGCTTCGGCTCGATCACCCTCACCACTTACTGAAACTACAGTTCCTAAACCAAATGTGTCATGTGATACGCGCTCACCAACTTCAAGTTGCATAGTGGTATTTATTTTGCCAGTTGCTTTAACTGGGGCGAATGTGCGCCGTGATGTAGTTTTAATTGAAGGTGCTTTTTCCTGCGCTTGATTCCATTCAATTACTGAATCTGGTATTTCACTTAGAAATCTAGATGCTGGGTTGTAATTAGGTGAACCCCATGATGAACGATATTCAGCTCTTGTAATAAAAAGATTTTCTCTAGCCCTCGTTAGTCCAACGTAAGCAAGCCGGCGCTCTTCTTGTAATTCATCTGGATCACCAAGTGTTCTAGAGTGTGGAAAAATACCTTCTTCCATACCTGTTAAAAAAACTGTTGGGAACTCAAGTCCTTTTGCGGTGTGTAATGTCATCATCGTTACTACTCCGCCATGATCTTCACCTTCTGGTATTTGATCAGCATCTGCAACAAGTGAGACATCCTCTAAGAAACCTACTAATGAAATTTCTTCTCCGTCATCAACTTCACCCTCTTCATATTCTGTTGCAACTGCGACTAACTCCTCTAAGTTTTCAACTCTAACCTCATCTTGTGGATCTTTACTCTCTGATAACTCAGTAAGTAATCCTGATTGTTCAAGTACTGCTTGTGCAATAACAGATGGCCTAGTTTTTGCCTCAACTAGTGTTTGTAATGATTGAATTAATTTAACAAACTCAATTAAAGAAGCAGCGGATCTTTGAGCGATATCTTGATTTTTTTTAACCTCACATAATGACTGCCAAAAAGTTAAGTTATTGCTCTGGGCGTATAGGTCTAGTAAATCAAGGGCTCGATCACCAATACCCCGCTTTGGTGTGTTAATAATTCTTCTAAGTGAAACTTCATCGTTTGGATTAACAATTACTCTAAGGTAGGCAAGAAAATCTTTAATTTCTTTTCGCTCATAAAACCTAACTCCACCCACTACTTTGTATGGAATTCCTATTCGCATAAATACCTCTTCAAAAACACGAGATTGCGCATTAGTGCGATAGAAAATTGCGGTATCTCCTGGATTTGATTTTGCTAAGTCACGAAGCCGACCAATCTCGCGAACTACAAAATCAGCCTCATCATGTTCACTTTCTGCCACATAACCAATGATTGTTGAACCAGCGCCATTTTCAGACCACAAATTTTTCTCTTTCCTGCCTTCATTATTTGAAATCACTGCGTTAGCAGCGCTTAAAATATTTTGAGTTGAGCGATAATTTTGTTCTAGTAAAATTGTTTTAGCCTCTGGATAATCTGCTTCAAATTGTAAAATATTTCGGATGTTAGCGCCACGAAAAGCGTAGATAGATTGATCAGCATCTCCCACAACACAAAGCTCAGCTAAAGCGAAGGAATCAGAGGCGCTTCCTACCAACTCTTTAATTAAGACATACTGGGCATGATTAGTATCTTGATATTCATCTACCAAGATATGTTTAAAGCGTGAGCGATACTTAGCTCTAGTTTCTGGATGGCGTTGTAAGACTTCAACAGTTTTTGCAATTAAATCATCAAAATCCATTGAATTAGCACCGCTTAATCGCTTTTGATAAATAGCAAAGACTTGGGCAACTATCTCTTGGAATTGATCTTTGCCTTGATTTAAATAATCTGCTGGACCCATTAGTTCATTTTTTGCCTGCGAGATCAAAGCTGCTACCGCTCTTGGTGCATAGCGCTTAGCATCTAAATTTAAATCACGCATCACTAGAGTAATTAGCCTTAGTGAATCACTTTGATCATAGATTGTGAATGAGTTTGTATAACCAAGTAATGAAGCCTCCTTACGTAGTATCCGCACACATGCTGAGTGGAATGTTGATACCCACATAGCTTTGGCGCGATCACCAACTAATTGCGCAACTCGCTCTTTCATTTCACCAGCTGCTTTATTTGTAAAGGTGATTGCTAGTACCTCATATGGGGCAACATTTCGCTGCGCTAATAAATAAGCAATTCTTCTTGTTAGTACTCGGGTCTTTCCAGAACCTGCACCTGCTACAACTAATAAAGGTGAACCCTCGTGTTTAACCGCTGCTATTTGTTGAGGATTTAAACCTTCGATTAACGCGGACATATTGGTAAGTCTATCGGTCGGTACGATGAGGCAAATTGCTGCGGTAACCTTGCCAATGATGGAGCCATTAAATGACAGTGAGATCGAGCGAGTTTTAGTTGTAACTGCGCACCCTGATGATTGTGACTTTGGAGCTGCCGGAACTATTGCTCTTTGGAGTGCTAAAGGAATTAAGGTTTCATATTGCATCTGCACAAATGGTGATCAAGGTGGTGAAGATCTATCTGTGCCACGTGAGGAAATGCCTAAAATTCGCCAGCGTGAGCAACGTGAGGCAGGTCTAGCAGTTGGAGTTACAGATATAACATTTTTAAATTATCGAGATGGTTGGTTAGTACCAACTATTGAATTACGCAAAGATATTGTTAGACAAATTCGTATTACTAAACCTGATCGAATGCTTATCCAATCACCAGATAGGAATTGGGACCGCTTATTTGCATCCCATCCAGATCATATGGCTGCAGGTGAAGCGGCAATTCAAGCTGTCTATCCAGATTCTAGAAACCCATTTGCATTTGAAGATTTACTAAAAAATGAAGGATTACAACCGTGGCGAGTAAAAGAGGTTTGGGTAATGTCTAATTCAAACCCAGATCACTTTATTGATATTACTTCAACTTTTGATAAGAAAATGAAAGCACTTCATAGTCATGTTAGCCAAACTGCTCATAATGAAAACTTAGAAAATATGGTCCGTGAGTGGGGTGAGCGAAATGCTCAAGCCAATAATCTGCCAGCTGGATCAGTTGCTGAAGTGTTTAAGATTGTAAATACTAACTAACGAACCTTTACTTTTTCTATTCCAATTTTTTGTTTTGGTGAACCATCTTTCTTTCCATCCAATACTCCACTTTTTGCAACCATTTGAACAATTTCCAAACCTTTTGTTACTTTGCCCCAAATTGTGTAACTAGGTGGTAAAGATGTGTCTGCGTAAACAATAAAAAATTGACTACCGTTTGTATTCTGCCCTGAGTTAGCCATTGCAACTACGCCTGCTGGGTAATTATTTTCATCGGTTAGAGGTAGATTTTCATCTCGATAAGTAAAATTTGGTCCACCTAAGCCAGTTGCAGTTGGATCTCCGCACTGAAGAACAAAAATATTTTCAGTAGTTAGTCTGTGACAAAGTGTTTTATCAAAAAAACCACCGGCTGCTAGCGCTGATAATGCAGTAACTGTAATTGGAGCACTCTTTCCATCTGCTTCAACTACAACATCGCCACAGTTTGTTGTGAAGGTAAAGGTTCTATTTTTAAATGGTCCTTTAATTTCAGGTGGATTAATACTTTTAGCAGTATGCCCCTTTGCCTTTGTAATCTTGCATTTAATTTTATCTAAAGATTTATTAGGCGCGGCATTTGAAACTGGCGTAAGTATGGTGGAAAAAATAATAAGTGAAGAAGTTGCTATCGCAAACTTAATTATTTTTCTCATGGTTTAAGTTTACTCAATACTCTTGATTTAACAAAAGAAATTTATAGATATCCCTTAATTACTGACAAACTTTAAGTGATTTCACAGATTACAACTAAGGCTGAATTACCACTTCAACTCGCTGGAACTCTTTTAGATCAGAATAGCCGCAAGTTGCCATTGACTTTCTAAGTGCTCCAAATAAATTCATTGAACCATCTGAGGTGTTCGATGGGCCAGTTAAAACTTCATTTAAAGTACCGACTGTGCCAACTTGCACACGGTTACCTCTTGGAAGTTGCCCGTGATGTGCTTCAAGTCCCCAATGCCAACCTTTACCGGGTGCTTCAGATGCTTTAGCAAGAGGTGAACCCATCATTACTGCATCCGCTCCACATGCAACAGCTTTTGCAATCTCACCACTACTACCAACTGAACCATCGGCAATTACATGAACATACCGGCCACCAGATTCATCTAAATAATCGCGGCGCGCAGATGCTACCTCTGCAACTGCTGACGCCATTGGAACTGAAATTCCTAGAACTGTTTTCGTAGTGTGAGCAGACCCGCCACCAAAGCCAACTAAAACACCAGCAGCTCCTGACCTCATTAAATGCAGTGCGCCTTGAGCAGTGGCGCAACCACCAACAATTACTGGCACATCTAATTCATAAATAAATTTCTTTAAATTAAGCGGAGCTGTTTTTTCTGAAACATGCTCGGCAGAAACTGTTGTGCCACGAATAACAAAAATATCAACACCTGCATCAATGACTGCTTTATGAAACTCTGCAGTCCGTTGTGGTGAGAGCGCTCCAGCAACAGTAACTCCAGCTGCTCTAATCTGAGCCAATCGCTCTTTAATTAAGGTTGGTTGAATAGGAGCTGAATAAATTTCTTGCATTTTTCTAATTGCTTTATCTTCAGAAAGTTTTGCCATATCTGATAATTGTTTCTGCGCATCTTCATATCTTGTCCAAATACCTTCAAGATTTAAAACACCTAGCCCACCAGCTTCTCCAATTGCAATTGCAGTTTCAGGTGAAACTACTGAATCCATTGGAGCTGAAATAAATGGTAATTCAAATTTATATGCATCAATTTGCCAACTAATTGAAACTTCTTCAAGGTCGCGAGTTCTCCTTGATGGCACAATTGCAATCTCATCAAAAGAATAAGCTGCTCGTGCACGCTTACCCGGACCTAACTCAATATCGGACATATATCTAATCGTATCTGTTGTGAGTTATCTTTAAAACTTACGCTCTAAGATCCCAGGCTTTTACGCCACCTGAAACCCCAGCTGAATTTGGAATTATCTTCACTTTATAGTCAAAGCTTTTAAGTGCTGACTTACTAATACGTTGCGCGTTGCCTCCGCCAATATATAACTTATCCCAAATAATCATTGGGTATAACTCTCCAATTAGAGCCTTAACTCTGCGAGACCAGAGTTGATTTCCCATACGCCGCCTTGATATCTCACCAATCCAAGCATCAATAGTTTTTCCATATCTAACTGTTGCATGGGATAACTCTATGTGGGGAGCTAATTTCCCATTGTTAAACATTGCGCACCCTAATCCAGTACCAAATGTTAATACTGTTTCAAGACCAACCCCAGTAATAACTGCGGCAGCATGAACCTCTGCATCATTTAAAACTAAAATTGGCATCTTTAGTTTTTTGTGAAGTGTATTTTGCAAATCAAAACTATGCCATAATTTTTTTAAGTGGGGATCTGGCATAGTGCGAGGGCCACGTTTATTAATGTAATGTGGAATAAATACAATCTTTCCGTTACGAATCATGCCAGGTAATCCCACAGTGACTCGATTAATACGGTGATCTGCTAAAACATAATTAGAAATGATTTCAACTAATGAGTTTGGCGACATTGGATACGGGGTTGTAAGGTAAGGAAAATCAACTAAAACTTTGCTGTGCTGATCAAATACCGAAGCCTTGATTCCAGTTCCGCCGCAATCAACTGTTAGCGTTACATTTCCCACTAGTTGATGCTAGTCGATTATCGAGAATTTTAAAACCAAGGCTTCTATTTTTTACTTATATTAGTGTGAGTGCCCACCTGCTCCATGTGAGTGTCCATGACCTGTGGCCTCTTCTTTCTTCTCTTCTGGAGTTTCAAAGACAAGTGCCTCTGTTGTAATAAACATTGCAGCAATTGATGCAGCATTTGCAAGTGCTGATCTAGTTACCTTTACTGGATCAATTACGCCTTCTTTAACAAGGTCTGTATACTGTTCTGAGTAAGCATTAAAACCTTCATTAGGTTTCATTGCACGAACTTTTGAAACAACAACATAGCCTTCTTGGCCAGCATTTTCTGCAATCCAACGAAGTGGTTCATCACATGCTTTGCGCACAAGACGAACACCAACAGCTCGATCTCCTTCAAATCCTAAATCATTATCAAGGGCTGCTGCAGCATGTACTAATGCCGCACCTCCACCAACAACAATTCCTTCTTCAACAGCAGCTCTAGTTGCAGAGATAGCATCTTCAAGACGATGCTTTTTCTCTTTTAATTCAACCTCAGTATGTGCACCAACTTTGATTACGCAAACACCACCAGCAAGTTTTGCAACTCGCTCCTGTAGTTTTTCGCGATCCCAATCAGAATCAGTATTTTCAATCTCGCGACGAATCTCAGTAACTCTTGCGGCTACATCATTTTTATTTCCAGCGCCATCAACAATTGTGGTGGCATCCTTTGAAATAACAACTCTGCGAGCCTTACCAAGCAATGAGATATCAATTTGCTCAAGCTTTAAACCAACTTCAGCAGAGATAACCTGACCGCCAGTTAATATCGCAATATCTTGCAACATTGACTTACGTCTGTCACCAAAGCCAGGTGCTTTAACAGCAGCTGATGCAAAAGTTCCACGCATACGGTTAACAACTAAGGTAGAAAGTGCTTCACCCTCTACATCTTCAGCAATAATTAACAATGGCTTACTTGCCTGTGCAACTTTTTCTAGTACTGGCAGAATTTCACTTAGCGCTGAGATCTTCTGGCCAGAGATAAGAATGTATGCATCTTCTAAAATTGTCTCCATGCGGTCTGCATCAGTAACAAAATAGGGTGAGATATAACCCTTATCAAATTGCATACCTTCGGTGAATTCAAGATCTAGTCCAGTAGTTGATGACTCTTCAACAGTGATTACGCCATCTTTGCCGACCTTATCCATTGCTTCAGCAATTAGATCACCAATTGCTTTATCTTGAGCTGAAATTGTTGCAACATCTGCAATCTGAGATTTTCCGCTAACTGCAGTTGAGTTTTTGCGAAGTGCTTCAGTAATTGCGTTAACTGCTTGCTCAATTCCATACTTAAGCTCCATAGGTTGTGCACCTGCTGCAAGATTACGTAGACCCTCTTTAACCATAGCTTGGGCAAGAACTGTTGCAGTTGTTGTGCCATCTCCTGCTACATCATTGGTCTTCTCGGCAACCTGCTTAACAAGTTGAGCACCCATGTTTTCTGCTGGATCTGACAGTTCAATCTCTTTAGCAATAGTTACACCGTCATTAGTGATTAAAGGCGCTCCGTAGCTCTTTGCAATAACTACGTTACGGCCCTTAGGACCAAGGGTTACCTTTACAGTGTCAGCCAGGATATTTACACCGCGCTCCATCGCGCGTCTTGCTGCTTCATCAAATTGAAGTGATTTACCCACGGCTTACTTCTTCGCAATAATTGCTAGTACATCACGGGATGAAAGTACTAAGTACTCCTCATTGTTGTACTTAACTTCAGTGCCGCCATACTTTGAATAAAGTACAACATCACCTTCTTTAATATCTAATGGAATTCTGTTTCCGTTTTCAAAACGACCAGGACCTACTGCCATTACAGTTCCCTCTTGTGGTTTTTCTTTAGCAGTATCTGGAATTACTAAACCAGATGCAGTCTTGTGCTCTGCCTCATTTGCTTTAACAACTATGCGATCTTCTAGTGGCTTAATTGAAATTGCCATCTGATATCTCCTTCTTTATTTTGTTAATCCCTCTGAAGTAACCCGAATGCTGAATTAGCACACGGGGGCTTAGAGTGCTAAAGCCAACTTTAAAGGGCGTACTGCGCTAGGGCAAATCACCTGCTACTTCCAGACCACCTGAGTAACAGGCGCTGCTGAATCAGCTGATATGCCTATCTCTGAGGCCGCTACGCCCTCATTTATGGCTAAAGAGCCCAGGGCAGCCACCATGGCTCCGTTATCGGTGCATAAGTTTGCTGGTGGAATTCGAAGCTCGACCTTTGCACTTTCACAACGTTGCTTAGCTAATTCACGTAGCCGGTGATTAGCTGCAACACCGCCTGCAATTATTAATTTATCTATCCCACTTTCTTTGCATGCAGCCAATGATTTAGTTATTAATACATCTACTACCGCCTCTTGAAATGATGCTGCCACATCTGCTTTTTTATAATTTGGAGTTTGTGCTAGATATCTAGCAACCGCTGTTTTTAAACCAGAAAATGAAAAATCATATTTGTGTTTTTCAAGATCAGCTGGCGACGTTAATCCTCTGGGAAAGTTAATTTCAGTTTTATTACCCGCTAATGCCTGTTTATCAATTAGTGGCCCACCAGGAAAACCTAAGCCCATTAAACGAGCGATTTTATCAAATGCTTCACCGGCTGCGTCATCAATAGTTGCACCTTTAACAACTACATCTGTTGCTAAGTTATTTATCTGTAAAATAGAGGAGTGCCCGCCACTAACTAGTAAGGCAATAGCTGGTTGTATTTGATTTGAATTATCTAGTTGATCAACTGCAATATGTGCTGAAAGATGATTAACGCCATATAGCGGCTTATTTAATGCAAGGGCCAGGCCAGATGCACTACTAACACCAACTAGTAAAGCGCCAATTAAGCCAGGGCCTGCGGTAACGGCAATTGCATCAATATCTTTTATTGAAATTGAAGCATCAATAAGTGCCTGCTTAATTACCTGCTGCATGGCCTCCAAGTGGGCGCGGCTAGCAACTTCAGGGACTACACCACCAAAGCGCACATGTTGATCAACACTTGATGAGATTACATTTGCTAATAATTTACGATCATCAACAATACCTACTGCTGTTTCATCACATGAGGTTTCAATACCAAGTACTAAAGCCATTACTTAAGCTCCTTACGCATTACAACTGCGGTAAGGCCAGGACCATAATAATTTTCTCGCTTTGAAATCTCTACAAACCCGTAATGTTCATAAAGTGGGCGGGCTTGATCATTACCAAGGCGCATCTCAAGCATGATTGCATCTGCTTTTTTAACTCTTGCCCAATCAATCATTCTTTTTAATAATTCCCGGCCAATCCCCTTACGGCGATGCTTATCGGTAACTGTGATCGTATGAATATCAGCCACATCTAGTGCAAAGAAAATACCAGCATAAGCAACTAATTCACCATCTAATTCAGCAGCTAAGTAATTAGCGTTTTTTGGGGCCTTAGCAAACTCTTCTTTAAACTGCGCACTAGACCAAGCAGCCTTTCCATAAACTACCTTTTCAATTCCAACTGCTGAAACTAAATCAAGTGCGGTCATTGATCTAAATTTCACACCATCTGGCAGCGGATATGCATCAGGTTTTCTAATATAAATTGGCTCAGTAACTGAACTATTACTTAATCCAAGATTAGCAATTACTACTGGGTCTGGAAAATAATCACCCTCTTGAAAAATCTGCACACCAAACTTTTCTAATTCACTCCCCTTACTTACTGCAGGTGCTGTGAATTGAATACCGTTTTTATATCTTGCCCAATACCTTTCTTTACGCCTTGCATCTGTTGAAACAATAAAATCTTCTTCTCTTATATTTGCGGCCATAGCATCTAGTGAGCAAACTCCTGCCCAATTAATACCGGCAGCAAGTGCGTAGCTTTGTGCGAATGTAATTCCAACTCGCAAACCAGTAAACGGGCCAGGGCCCATACCTACAGCAACTAAATCTATCTTTAAAGTTAACTTCAATGCTTGAGCTACTAACTTTGGTAATACTTCACCATGTGCAAGTGGGTCTAGATGAGATTTGTTAAACAATATTTTTCCATTTTCGACTAAAGCTACTGAGGTCTGAGAGGTTGAAGTGTCAATTGCTAGCACGATGCTCATAAATTAAATCCTTGCCAACGCTGGCCAACTGCGGTTACCTCAAGATTGCGGCTATTCTCGTTTTCTCCTTGCGTAATTTTTATATCTAAATATTGATCAGTAAGTGTTGCAACAAAAGGTGCTCCCCATTCAATAACAAATATGCTATTTGGAAGATAACTTTCAAAATCTAAATCAGTAAAATTACTTAAACTTGAATCTAATAATCTATATGCATCAATATGTATGAAGTTTGGTTTACCTTTATGAATTCTACTAATCACAAATGTTGGTGAAGTAATATCAGATAGTCCTAAGGATGAGGCTATTCCTTGCGTTAAAACTGTTTTACCAGAACCTATATCACCAGTTAATACAACTACATCACTTGGCTTTAACTGAGCACCTATTTTGGCACCAAGTTGGTGCATTTGATCAACTGTGTTGACTGAAATTTTCATGGCGTGAGTAGTTTATAGATATAAAAATGGCCCCCTATTTCTAGGAGGCCACTTTTAAGTCAAGCTTTACTTATCTTGAGGAAGTAACGCAGGAGTGTAGTCAGGATCAATGAAGATACTTGCATCACCCTTGAATGCGGACTTAGCAGTTTTAGCTGAAGGTAACTTTCCAGTCTTAGCTGCAGCTGCTGCCAGCTTGGCAACCGCCATTACCTGTTGATTTGTAAACATGTAATGAGTGGTTCCAGTTGTAGGAACATTTGGTGCTATACCAGATCCTGCTGCAGTAAATTTTGTGTAAGTATCTGGGGGTTTATTCCAAATATTTAACAACAGACCAGGCTTTGCCTTTTTACTAGCCACCATTTGACCATATTTATTTTTAAAACTTTGAACATAGCCTGCAGGTGTGATGTTATCGGCAGTTTGTGAAAGCGTAATTGTTGGAACAGTTACTTTTCCAGTGTATTGCGATTGATTATTAATGCACTCAATTGCTTTAGCATCACCCTTAACCCGCTTCGCTGCTGGGTTTAAAGGATTTAAGAAAGCTAAGAGCCCATTTGTTGCAGTTTTACCAGATAGGGCAGCGGCAAATACATCACCGTTATCACCTAAGCGTGCTGCATAATCGGTAGCAGTGTTATCAAAAACAATACCGCCGCATCTAGTCTCTGCGTCATAATATGAAACAGTTCCTAAAGCTAATGCTGCAGCATAATTTTCAAGCACAGCGAGTGCAGGGCTAATTGCTACACCAAAGGTAGTTTCAAGTGGACCTGCTGGTCCAGATGAAGCGTCATAAGTTTGTGACTGTGTTGGAATTCCAGATAGAAGGCCTAGTAATAAAATTGCACTTCGTACTGGAACTGCTTTTAGCGAGGCCGGAATATTAGTTGCAGTCTCAGGCCATGCTGGTGATACTGGATTTTTACCAATAGCAGTAGCTAATGCATTAAGCACTGTTAGTGCTTTTGTTACATCACCTAGGAATTCTTTGTACCCGTCAGGATCATTTGGGAATCTGTTGGTATACCCAGAACCCTTCATGGTTGGATCAAAGAGAACCTTAGTTAGCCAAAATACATCACCTGCATAATTAAATTGTGATGCAGCTGAGCCAGCCATATGCAAATTAACTGTTGCATCAATTACTCCAAATTGCTCAGACATTGATTGTGAAATATGTCCACCTAGAGAGTCACCCCAAGAGACAATTTTTTTAATCTTTGGATATAAAGTTTTTGCCTCTTCCAATAGATTCATGTTGGCTTCAATAGCCTCAGGAACAGCCCACCCTTGAACACGTGGGCTTGCACCAGCTAATGCATAACCTTGACTTAATAGATCTAGAGCATTTGCCTCTTGATCAGCCACTGTTCTTCCTGGAGCCACATCAGGCATATTTCTAACACGTGAGTAAGAACCATCTGGATTCACGCCAGGAATAATTGGCAATAAAACTTGATTCCTAATTCCATGTGAGTATAAGAAAAGCGTGCCATTAAATTTCTCTGGCATTCTGATCTTAAAATTAGCACCCTGAAAATCAGTGCCTACACACTCTTCATAACTGAAATCAGAATAAAGCTGGCTGACCTCGGTACATGAAACATCTGCTCTTGCAGTACTTGGAATTACTACCGTGAAAGTAGTGATAAGTGCTGCAGATAATATGGCTGTTAAGCCTTTTTTAAGGTTTATATTTTTCATGAGTTTGTTGGTACCCCATTCTTAGGAACTGGCTTACGCTCGTATGAGGAAGCAGTTGGTGCTGAAGTTGAAGCTGAGTCAGTTGTGTAAATGGCTAGCTTGCCACCAAATGGCTTTAGCTCTCCCTTTTCATTTAACTGACCAAACCAATATCCGTTGTAACCAACACGGCTACTACCTGAGAAGTTAAGTGGAACAAGTCCTGCGCTAGCAAAATCTGCACCCTTACTTTCAATCGCCTTAATTAAACCGGTACGAGTTAGATTCTTACCAGCTGCGCGAAGTGATTGCACAGTTAGCATTGCTGAGTTCATACCTTGTAGTACTACGTTGTCGAATGAGACACCGCTGTTGTACTTGGTATTAATCTTCATGAATTCACTAACATAAGAATCAGTTGCATCCTTTGCATCTGGGAAAAATGATGCAGCAAGTGCGCCATTAATTGTTGCTGGCTTAACGCCAAGTGCTAACAATGTGTTGGCATCGCCACCGACAGATCCAGCGATCCAAGTGAATTTAGAAACAAGTGATAATTTCTCAGCAGCTTTTAGAATTGTAGCTGTTGAGTCAGTTGTTCCAAATAGAACTAGAACTGGCTTGCCAGGGACTGCACTTAACTTAGTAAGTGCTCCTTCAGCAAGTGCTGCGCTTAACCCACCCTGTGGGTAAAGAGTTGCTGGTGCTGCAAATGTGTGTCCGGCTAATTTAAATCCGTTAACACCATCTACACCAAACTCATCATCTTGAGCGATTAAGAATGATGCTTGTGGAGCAAGTGTTGGTGTGTCCTTAATAAACTTAGCCATGATCTTTGCTTCCATCGCATAGCTAGGAAGAATTGTGAAGGTAGTTGGATATTTGGCCTTATTAGCAAAACCACTAAATCCAGTATTCACAAATAGATCAGGAACATTTTTCTTTGCCAAGGATGCTGCAACGTAAGCCTTGCTATGAGTTGCAGTACCTAGCGCGCCAACTAGCGCAAAAACTTTGTCATTTAAAACTAAATTTGTAGTTTGAGTAGCAGCAAGAGTAGGTAGGTACTTATCATCTCTTACAACCAACTTGATTTTGCGACCATAAACTCCGCCGTTAGCGTTGATGTGATCGAAGTAAGCCTTCATGGCTCCTGGTAATTTTCCGTAAACTTGACCGGCTGAGCCAGTAAGTGGGCCGGAGTACCCAAGAACAATTTCTTTTGCGCTAAGGCCTGGGTCAGCAGCTTGTGCAGGAAGAGTGCTAAAAACTAGCGCTCCTACTGTTGCTACCACCGAAACGATTGAAAATCGTTTCATGCGAGTATTTCTGATCATTTATTTCCTTCCCTAGAGTTGTCTTTAATGTTTAAGGTGCTTTTTCTTATGAAGTAAGTGTCCTGGCCCATTTGGTGCGAAGAGCACCGCCAGTATCAATAGTGAACTGACCATGAACCCAGGCAAACTTGTGGTGAACCCTTCAGAACCTCCAATGCGCGATACTACCGATTCTGCTATTTCAGGTATAGCAACTAAGACCAGAGCCCCAATAATCACACCTTTTAGGCTGTACACGCCAGTAACAACAGCGCCTGCCAGCAGTAAAAAGGAGAGGCTAAGCGGGAAAGCACTCGGTGAGACCCCACTAATTAGCATCACCAGTAAACCCCCGGAAAGACCGGCGATTCCTGCGCTTAGGGAGAAAGCCAACGCCTTTTGGCGACCAATGTTTATGCCAGCTAATTGAGCAGCTGTTGGATTATCTCTTAAAGCTCGAAATTCTCTGCCATATCTTGAGTTAAGTAAATTAACTAAAGACCAAATCATAATTAGGGCAGACAAACAACTTATCCAGAAAAACCATTGATACTGGGAGAAATCTTCACCAAGCCTGGCAGGTGGAACGCCGATATCAAATGCTAATCCTTGTTCGCCACCTAAAACTGGAAATTGATTTGCAATTGTAGGAAGAGATACTGCAAGTGCCAAAGTAGTACCAGCTAAATATGGTCCACTTAAGCGAGCTGCTGCATATCCAAGAAGTAAACCAAAAACACCTGCAATTAAAGCTGCCATAACTAATGCAATGACTGGATGTAATTTAAAGTTATTTACTGATAATGCTCCTGCGTATGCACCAACCGCCATTAACGCACCGTGACCAAGTGATAACTGACCGGAGTAGCCAGTAAGTAAAATTATTGAAGCAATTGCGAGTGTATACATAGCAACAAATGCACCTTGGTATTGACGTAGTTCACCAATTCGATCACTAATTAATAGTAAAACCCATCCCAAAATTATAAATCCAAATAATCTCTTTTTAGTTGCAGATATCTTTAACATTAATCTCTCCTTCCCTTACTACTCGAGAAGATACCTTTTGGCTTAATAAGTAATACTAAAATTAAAATTACGAATGCTGTTGGGAAAACTAATTTATAACTTATATATGAGGCTGAAAAATTAACTGCAAAGCCTAAAATCATTGCACCAGCTACTGCGCCAAATAAACTATCTAAGCCACCGATTACCGCAGCAATAAAACCAAAAACTAACAACACATCCATAGCATTTGGATATAAGTTAGTACCCGGTATATAAAGCATCCCAGCTAAGCCACCTGCAGCTCCTGCTAGTGCCCAACCTAAAGTTCTAACTGCATCAACTCTTATTCCGGATAGTTTTGCAATTTCAGGTGCGTATGCTGAAGCACGAAGAGCTAATCCAATATTAGTTTTTTGGAATAAAATAGTTAACAAAATCATACTTAATGTAACTGCTATTAATACCATTAAATTAAATGGGCTAAAAGCGATAATTGATCCAAATATATTTAATCCACCGGTTGATATTGGTGCCTCTATAATTTGATAACTTAATCCCCAAATGAATCCGATTACTGCTTGAATAATTCCTAGTAATGCCAATGTAGCAACAACTGGTGCAATCATTACTATTGGCCCTGAATTTACCCGTTTAAAAATTGGTCTCATAAAAAATCTATCAATACCGGCTCCTAGTAATGCCCCACTAATTACTGCGCAAATTAAGCCAACCCAATATGAACCACTTCTAGTGACCGCTTCATATCCAATATAGGTTGTCAGGATTGCTTGACCTGCTTGAGCAAAATTAATTACCCGAGTAGAGCGCCAAACTAATACAAGTGCAATTGACATTAATGCATAGATGGCGCCACTTGAAAGTGAGGTTAATACTGCTGTTATAAATTGATTCATATTAAAATCCCAAATAAGCAGTGCGAACTGCTGGATCATTTAGAAGTGTCTGGGCTGAATCAACTGCCACAACTGAACCTAAACTTAAAACGATACCCTCATTAGCAATTTTTAGAGCGCCCATTGCATTTTGTTCAACTAATACAACCGTTAAATTTAACCGCTTTACTAAATCTTTTATTGATTGAAATATTTGCTCAACAATTAAAGGTGCTAGGCCAAGGGAGGGTTCATCTAGAAGTAATAATTTTGGCCGAGCAATTAATGAACGACCAATAGCTAACATCTGTCGCTCACCCCCTGATAAAGAACCAGCCATCTGCCCCATTCGCTGTCCAAGAATTGGGAAAAGTTCTACTACCTCCGCAGTAGCAGCTGCCACATCTTTTTTATCTTTTCGCCATAAACCGGTTAAGGCTAAATTTTCCTTAACACTTAACTCAGCAATTACCGATTTACCATCGGAAACATGCATGATGCCTGACCTAGCAAGATCCTCTGGTTTTTTTTCTAAGATCGATTGACCATTCCAACTAGCAGTGCCAGATACTGATTCTTTTAAGCCAGATAATGTTCGAAGTAATGTGGTCTTACCTGCACCATTTGCACCAATAATTGCAGCTAGTTGACCTTCGGCAACTTTAAAAGAAACATTACTTATTGCCCTAATCGCACCATGATCAATAGTTAAATTCTCAACAACAAGGCTCAATTGTTCACCCCTAAATATGCCGCAACTACCGCTTCATCTCTGCGAACTGTTTCAACATCTCCAGAGGCGATAACTTGACCAAAATTTAATACATATAATCGATCACAAACTGACATGACTACATCCATATGGTGCTCTACTAAAATTATCGAACATTGTGAAGCTAAATTATGAATTAATGAATTCATCCACTCAATATCTGATGATCCAAGTCCACCAGCAGGCTCATCAAGTAAAAGAATTTTAGGTTCACTAACTAACGCCCTAGCTATTGCAACTCTTTTTGTAACTGGATAAGGCAGAGAGTCTGCTCGCATATCAGCAATACCGGAAGCATAAACACGCTCAAGTGCGGTCATGCTGCGCTGTTTAAGTCTTTCTTCATCACGTCCACTTAAACCAAGGGCTGATGAAATTAAACCACTGCTAGCACTCTTGCTAGCACCAATCATTACATTCTCTAAAACTGTTAACTCTGGAAATAAACCTACTCCCTGTAGGGTGCGAGAGATCTTAAGATCAATTAGCTCATAAGGTTTTGGCCATTTATGAGATTTTCCATTTATTTCAAGTGAGCCAGATTCAACATCAACTAGTCCAGATAGTGCATTAAATAAAGTTGTTTTTCCGGCACCGTTTGGTCCTATTAAACCGATCACTTCATTTTTATGTAAATCTAAATTTACATCTGCTAACGCCTTTAATCCACCAAATGAAACTGATAACGACTTAATTGAAAGCAGATTTGAATCACTCACGAGGGTAGATTCTAGGCACACGTGGGCCGATTCGGGTGATAATCTCATAATTTATTGTGTTAGCTGCCTTAGCCCACTCATCTACTGTGTACTCACCATTACTACCATCGCCAAAAACAATTACCTCATCCCCTGCTTTTGCAGTAGATGTGATACCTAAATCCACTACAAATTGATCCATAGAAACTCGGCCAATTATTGGAGCACGTTTTTTATCTACAAATACTCCAGCTAGATTATTTGTGCTTCGAGGGATTCCATCTGCATAACCAAGTGCAACCACGCCAAGTTTAGTATCACTCTTTAATACTGCAGTACCGCCATAGCCAACACTTGATCCTGCCTTAACTTCTTTAACTAAGTTTAGTTTTGCTTTTAACTTCATGGCAGGCTTTAAACTAAGTGAAGAAGAATCTCCAATAGTTTTAACATCTGGACTTAATCCAAATAAAGCTATACCTGAGCGAATAATATTTTTATGTGCACTCTTGTTTGTGAATAACGCCGCTGAATTTGCAATATGAATAAATTGGGCATCAATACCAGCTGCCTTGGCCTGATTAACTCTTTGCTCAAATAAACTTAGTTGTTCTTGATTCATTAATTCATCTGGCTCATCAGCCCTAGCAAAATGTGACCAGATGCCGATAACTTTTAGTTGCTTTAAATTAACTCCTGCTAAAACAGATTTAATTAGTTGGTCCCACTCTGATAACGCTCCACCCCGGCTCATCCCAGTATCAATTTCAAGATGAATACGAGCAGCTTTACCGGTTAGGGATGCGGCTTTAATAACTTCATCTAGAAGATCAATGGAAGGAATACCTAAATCAATATCTAGATCAATTGCGCTTTTAAAATCCTCACCCAGAGGTGTAAGCCAACTAATTATTGGTTTTAATATTCCAGCTTTGCGAAGATTAATTGCCTCTTCAAGTAAGGCAGTACCAAACCAATCAGCACCAGCTTCTTCTAAAGCTTTTGAAACTGGAATTAAGCCATGACCATAAGCATCAGCTTTAACAACTGCTAACACATCGGCAGTAGTTCGCCTTTTTATTGATTTAAAATTTTGTGTTATTGCAGAAAGACTTATTTCAACACTGGCACGACTCATGTAATTAGCCTACCTGCCCCTTATGAGGGTTGGCGATCTGAGGTAATTGATCGATCAATTGCAATAATTGCAACTAAAAGTGCTGAACCAATAAATAGGCCGCCTAATAAATCTGAAAACCAATGTGTATTTCTATATAAAGATGCCAAACAGACTCCGATAGTAACAATAGATACAAACCAGGTAAGGCGCATACCTTCGAACGGCTCTTTATGTGAATATCTAAAAATTAGATAAGCAAGCATTCCCCAGGTAAGAACAGCATTTGCAGCATGCCCACTTGGATAAGAAAGCCCACTGTCTGTAAAAAATAAGTCATATCCTGTGCTTGGTTTAGTTCTACCAAATAATAATTTAGATGCACCAACAGTAAGATTAAGTAAAAATAATGCGAGCAGTGATAAATTTACTGGCCGCCATGAATTAAACCTTTTACTAATTAGAATTGCAGTAATTAATAAAATGGCTGATGTTACCCATCGCAGGCCAAGATCATCAATTAGAATTACCAAGGTTGGAGTTTTATTAGGTGCCACTAAAAGAAAACTACGATCATAGATCCATTCATCTAACCTTCTAATCCATGAGTTTGCTAATACTTGTTGAGTTATTAACGCATAAATACCAGTAAATAGAATTGTCAACTTAACTGCAGAGTTCTTCTGCTTCCGTCTTTGTTCTGGCATCTACTTACTCAACTGTTACTGATTTAGCTAGGTTACGAGGTTGATCAACATCATTTCCTCGTGCCACTGCCATTTCATATGCGATTACCTGTAGTGGTACAACAGATAAAACTGGTTGTAGTAACTGATTAGCTTCTGGGATACGAATTAAATGATCAGCTCCAGTAAATTCAGAATCACTAATTACAATTACTACCGCACCTCTTGCTTTCACTTCTTGAATATTACTTGCCATCTTCTCAGCTAATATTCCGGAAGAAGTAGGCATAATTGCAACCACCGGTGTTCCGTTATCAATTAATGCAATCGGTCCATGTTTTAACTCACCACCTGCAAAACCTTCAGCATGCATGTAAGCAAGCTCTTTTAATTTAAGAGCTCCCTCGAGGGCAGTTGGATATCCAACATGGCGGCCTAAAAATAATACAGACTCTGCACTCTTAAATTTTCGAGTCAGTTCCCTTAGTGGCTCAACAGTTTCAAGTATTTGCTCAACCTTTGCTGGTAACTGAGTAAGTTGCTCAGTAATCTCTTTAATTTCGTTGTTACTTAACTTCTTCAGCTTTCTACCTATTTCTAAGCCAATTAAATACATTGCAATTAATTGTGTTGCAAAAGCCTTAGTTGATGCGACAGCTATCTCAGGCCCAGCATGTGTATATAGAACTTCATCTGATTCCCGGCCAATAGTTGAGCCATTTGTATTACAAACTGAAAGAATTGTTGCACCCTTTGATTTTGCATAACGTAGCGCCATTAAAGTATCCATAGTTTCACCAGATTGTGAGATCGCTATTACTAAAGTCTTTTTATTAAGAGATGGCTCTCGGTATCGATACTCAGAGGCAAGTTCAACATCTACTGGGATTTGCGCCCACTTTTCAATTGCATATTTGCCTACCAAACCTGCGTTATAAGCGGTACCGCAGGCAATAATTACAATTTTTTCAAACTTTTTAAAATTAAGTTTTAAGTTAAGACCGTTTAATCGGCCAATTAATGTGTCAGCTATCGCTTTTGGTTGTTCATAAATTTCTTTAAGCATAAAGTGAGTAAATCCACCACGTTCAGCCGCACTTACATCCCAGGAAATCTCATACTCTTTTGCCTTAACAATCTGACCTGATAAGTCTGTTACTACAACAGAGTTTGGGGTTATCTCAACAACCTGGTCTTGACCCAATTCAAGGGCAATTTTTGTGTGTGCTATAAAAGCTGCTACATCAGAGGCAAGAAAATTTTCACCTTCGCCAACACCAACTACTAATGGTGAGTTACGGCGCGCTCCAACAATATGTGAAGGATTATCAGAGTGGATCGCAAGAAGAGTAAATGAGCCTTTAAGTTGCTTACAAACTTGTCTCATTGCTGCGGCTAAGTCTCCATTATTATCTTTACGAGCATCACTTAGCAAGTGAACTACTGATTCGGTATCGGTTTCAGATTTAAATTTATGCCCAAGTTTTTCTAGTTGCTGCCTGAGTTCTACATAATTTTCAATAATTCCATTGTGAATTAGCGCCAACTTACCTTCATTATCTAAATGCGGATGCGCATTAGTATCGGTAGGTCCACCATGTGTTGCCCACCTAGTATGACCAATTCCGCTGTTTGAATCTGATTTCTTAACTAGTGCCTCTTCAAGATTTTTTAATTTACCAGCTTGTTTTTCAACATATAAAGGTTTACCAACTTGTGTTGCAAGTGCAATTCCGGCTGAGTCATAGCCTCGGTATTCAAGTCGGCGCAGACCATCAAGTACAGGAGTAAGTGCGGAGTTTTTTCCGGTATAGCCAACTATCCCGCACATTGTTAACTCCCTTTATTGCTTAAGTTCTGATCTTACTAGTTGAGCCAATGAATCTGCGACCTTTTGAGCTAATTCTAAATCATTTGCTTCAACCATTACCCGTACCAGTGACTCTGTGCCAGATGCACGTAGTAGTACTCGCCCACTACCTGCTAATTCTTTCTCTGATTCTAAAATTGCATCCTTAATTTTTGCTGAGGCTGCAAGTTTTTCTTTTGCTACATCTTTAACATTTATCAAAATCTGTGGATACTTCTGCATTGCTGATGCTAGCTCTTGAAGTGACTTTTTTGATTTCACAACAACTTGCATTACCTGTAGGGCAGTTAATAAGCCATCTCCAGTATTTGAGAATTGACGCATAATAATATGTCCTGATTGCTCACCACCTAGGGTGTAATCATTTTCAAGCATCTTCTCTAATACATATCGATCACCAACTGCAGTTTTTTCAACTTTTATATCAGCTGCTTGCATAGACTTAATGAAGCCAAGATTGCTCATAACTGTTCCAACAACGGTCTGTTTATTTAACTTACCTTCTGCTAAATAGGCGGTGGCTAAAATATTTAAAATCTGATCACCATCTATAATTTCACCGTTTTTTGCAACCATCAAACATCGATCTGCATCACCGTCATGGGCAATACCAATATCAGCGCCAGATTTTTTAACCTCATTAATTAAGTTATCTAAATGAGTAGAACCACAATTCTCATTAATATTCCAACCAGTTGGGGTGGCAGAAATTGCAGTTACCACCGCACCAGCCTGCTCATACGCACTCGGCGCCACGGTTGATGCTGCCCCGTTAGCGCAATCCACAACTACCTTAAGTCCAGTTAATTTTGTACTCATAGTAGAAAGCAGGTGCTCTATGTATCTCTTTTTTGCACTTTCATCGAAAAATATTCGGCCAACATCTAATCCGGTGGGCCTATTCCAACTCTCACCTAACCTGGCTTCAATTTGTGCTTCAACCTGATCCGCTAATTTATCTCCACCTTTAGCAAAAAACTTAATGCCGTTATCTGGCATTGGATTATGAGATGCACTAATCATTACGCCAAGATCAGCATTACTTTCTTTTACTAAGAAGGCAACTGCAGGTGTTGGTAATACACCGACTCGGTAAACATCAACACCGGCGCTAGTTAAGCCAGCAACAACTGCTGACTCTAAAAAATCACCAGATGCGCGAGAATCTTGAGCAACAATTGCTTTTGGTCGATGTCCAGCAAATGCACCAATTTCACCTAAAACATGTGCGGCTGCAATTGCTAAATCAACTGCAAGTTCAGCTGTGAGATCAACATTAGCTACACCTCGTACACCATCGGTGCCGAAGAGGGCCATATTAGATTTAATCGAGTTAAGTAATTAGCGCTTGCTATATTGTGAACGCTTACGAGCTTTCTTAAGACCATATTTCTTACGCTCAATTACGCGGGCATCCCGTGTTAAGAAGCCAGCCTTCTTAAGTGTTGGACGATTTGCATCACTATCAATTTCATTTAAAGCACGTGCTACACCTAAACGAAGTGCGCCAGCTTGACCAGATGTTCCGCCACCATCAATGCGAGCAAATACATCGTATGTACCCTCTGCACCTACCGTGCGAAATGGTTCAGAAACTGATTGTTGATGAACCTTATTTGGAAAATAAACCTCAAGTGGCTTGCCATTTACAACCCATCGACCAGATCCTGGAACTAAGCGAACTCGAGCAACTGCCTCTTTACGACGACCAACGCCTCCACCTGGTGCGGTGATTGCTTTGCGATTAGTTGCTGCGGCTGGTGTGCTTGAACTGTATGAAGTAGGTAGATCCTCTTCGGTAGTTTCAATAATCTCGTTAGACATTACTCTCCTATTACTTCTTTGCGATCTGGGAAACTTGGTTAAATTCAAAAACCTTTGGATTTTGTGCTGCATGTGGATGCTCAGATCCTGCGTAAACCTTTAGTTTGGTTGCAGCTGATCTACCAATTGAATTCTTTGGCAACATTCCTTTAATTGCTTTCTCAACCGCACGGGTTGGAAACTTCTCAAATAAATCTGCGTAAACAGTTGAGGTCATACCACCTGGATAACCAGAGTGTTGGTGAGCAAACTTTTGTGAACTCTTTGATCCAGTTAAAACTACCTTCTCAGCATTAATAACAACTACAAAATCACCCATATCCATATGAGGGGCAAATGTAGTTTTATGTTTTCCGTAAAGTAAGTGTGCTGCATGTGTAGCAAGACGACCTAGCACTACATCTTGCGCGTCAATGACATACCAACTGCGGGTGATATCACCAGCTTTTGGTGTAAAAGTGCGCACAGTTATCTCGCTTTCTTATTAAAGGATTTTCCCTATCGGGTCATTTCCAGAGGGGCAAGATTACCTTTAGGTGAGGCTTTGGGTCAAAACCGCTTTAACACCCCGCTTAAAATCAGCCCTCATCCTCTGAGTTCTCTTGGGTTGCCAAATAATTCTCATAATTGCTCAAATATTGCTCAACTGGTGGATATTGCACTGAAATCAAAGTCAAACCCTTTGCTGGAAATACATAACTATCTGAAATTCTTTCCTTATTTTTTAAAGTATCAAGCATCCACTCTGGTTTAAATCTACCTTCACCAACACAGACTGCAGCTCCTACTAAATTCCTAACCATGTTATATCTAAAAGAATCAGCGCTTATCTCACAAATTACAACATCTTTTTCATCACGATGCCAATTAAATGTAATTAGATTCTTTACGGTGCTACCACCTTCACGAAACTTACAAAATGCAAAGAAATCATGCGCGCCTAGAAGCAGTTTAGAACCAGAGTTCATTAATTCAATATCTAATGGGCGAAACCATTCAGTACTGTCATGTCTATCTAGGGGCGCAGTTACTTTGCCCGCGTCTATTATTTTGTATTGATAGGTGCGCGAAATAGCAGTAAATCTGGCATGAAAGTTATCAGGTGCCCACTGCGCCGTTAATACCCTTATATCTGCATCTAAAATCTGATTTAATCTAAATGCTAAATTATTTATATCAGTTTGCGTTGGTAAATCAGTGTGAATCACTTGATGTTTTGCATGCACACCAGCATCAGTTCGCCCAGCCACAATTGTTGCAACTTTAGTTTGGGTAATCATGCTTAAAGCTTTTTCTACTTCTTCTTGAACAGTTCGCTCATTTGGTTGTTTTGCCCAACCAGAAAAATTTGTACCCTGATAAGTTAAATCAACTCTTAAACGAGAAAACCCACTCTTAACTTCAAGAGTGGGTTTAGTCATAATCTTTTTTAACTTTGTGTTTTACTCAGCTTTCGCTGCTGCTTTTTTAGCTACCTTTTTTACTGGCGATCCTGCTTCAACCATTTCAATCACTGCCATTGGTGCGTTATCACCTTTGCGTGGACCGATTTTGGTAATGCGGGTATAGCCACCATCACGAGTAGCAAAACGTGGTGCGATCTCTGTAAATAAAGTATGAACAACTGATTTACTAGAAATTCTTGCCATCACGCGACGACGTGCAGGTAGATCACCTTTTTTTGCATGAGTAATTAATCGCTCAGCAAGTGGGCGAAGGCGTCTTGCCTTTGCTTCAGTTGTTGTTAACTTTCCTTTTTCGAAAAGTTGCGCAGCTAATGTGCCTAGTAATAATTTCTCATGTGCTGGTCCACTACCTAGGCGTGGTCCTTTACTTGGTTTTGACATGATCTCTCCTAGACCTCTTCAGCGTCGACAAGTTCATCATCAACACTGCTTCCGTAATTAGCATGCTTTGTTGGATCAAAACCTGCTGGGCTGTCCTTAAGTTGCATTCCCATAGATTGTAATTTCGCTTTAACCTCATCAATTGATTTAGATCCGAAATTACGAATATCCATTAGATCTGCCTCTGAGCGAGATAGTAATTCACCAACTGTGTGAATTCCTTCGCGCTTTAAGCAGTTATAAGAACGAACTGTTAGATCAAGATCTTCGATTGGAAGTGCCATATCTGCAGCGAGTGCTGCATCTTGAATGGAAGGTCCCATCTCAATTCCTTCAGCGTTAGCATTTAATTCACGCGCAAGGCCGAATAGCTCAACTAATGTCTTACCAGCAGATGCCATTGCATCAGATGGTTTCATTGATCTCTTGGTCTCAACATCTAGAACTAATCGATCAAAGTCGGTTCGTTGTTCAACACGTGTTGCCTCTACTTTGTAGGTAACACGAAGCACTGGTGAGTAAATTGAATCAACCGGAATCCGGCCAATCTCTCCCCCTGCTGCTTTGTTTTGTACCGCGGTGATGTAACCACGACCACGCTCAACAGTTAACTCGATCTCAAACTTTGCCTTTGAATTTAGTGTTGCAATGTGAAGTTCTGGATTGTGCACAGCAACTCCTGTTGGAGCAGCCACATCTGCGCCAGTAACAATTCCCTCACCATTTTTACGGATGTAAAGAAGTGATGGTTCATCATTATCTGAAGATAAAACTAGGTTTTTGATGTTTAAGACGATCTCAGTTAGATCCTCTTTCACACCTTCTAAAGCAGTGAATTCGTGCAGCGCATTATTTACTCTGATACCAGTAACAGCTGCTCCTGGAATTGAAGATAATAAGGTGCGACGAATTGAATTACCAAGTGTGTAGCCGAAACCAGGTTCTAGCGGCTCAATAATGAACCGTGAACGGTATTCGCTTACAACTTCCTCAGTGAGGATTGGGCGTTGTGCAATTAGCACTTTGTTCCTCCGTATGTTCTGAAAGACCCTCTATTTGATCTTTCGGTTGGCTTACGATATTTAGTTTTACTGCGGTAAATCTTTACTGCTTAAGTACTTGATTACTTGGAGTAAAGCTCAACAATTAGTTGCTCTTGTACTTGAGTATCAATAATTGGGCGGGTTGGAACGGCGTGGACCAAAATTCGCATTTTAGAACCCACAACCTCCATCCATGCTGGAACAGTTTTCTCACCAAGCTCTGCACTTGCGACGATAAATGGTGTGGTGTCCAATGAAGCTGGTACAACATCAATTATGTCCATAGGTGTAGTTCTAAATGATGGAATGTTCACGCTCTTGCCATTAACTAAGAAGTGACCATGGCGCACTAATTGGCGTGCCATATCCCGGCTCTTAGCAAAGCCAGCGCGGAAGACAACATTGTCTAGACGAGTTTCAAGTAGTACCAAAAGATTCTCACCAGTCTTACCTTGCAGACGGTTTGCTTCTTCGTAGTAACCACGGAACTGCTTCTCAAGTACTCCGTAAATACGTGCACACTTTTGCTTCTCACGCATCTGTAATAAGTACTCAGAATCTTTTGAACGAGCACGGCCATGTTGTCCTGGTGGATATGGACGTGACTCAATTGGACACTTTGGTCCATCGCACTTAGAGCCCTTAAGGAAGAGCTTTACTTTTTCGCGACGGCATCTTTTGCAATCTGCACCGGTATAGCGAGCCATAGTTTTCTCCCTTTCCTTATACTCGACGTGGTTTACGTGGACGACAACCGTTATGTGGTGCTGGAGTTACATCTGCGATGGCTCCAACTTCAAGACCGGCTGCTTGTAATGAACGAATTGCAGTTTCCCGGCCAGAGCCAGGTCCCTTAACAAATACATCAACTTTCTTTAAGCCGTGCTCTTGCGCTTTACGAGCAGCAGCCTCAGCAGCCATTTGCGCAGCAAATGGAGTTGATTTACGAGAACCTTTAAATCCAACCTGACCAGATGATGACCAAGCAATTACGCCACCTGCTGGATCTGTGATTGAAACAATGGTGTTATTAAATGTGCTCTTAATATAAGCATGACCGAAGGCAACATTTTTCTTATCCTTCTTACGTGCTTTAATTTTCTTTGGTGCAGCTTTTGCTGCTGCTTCTTTAGCTGGTTTAGCTTTTTCGGCGGCCATTACTTGGTCTCCTTCTTCTTACCAGCGATTGCAACACGTGGACCCTTGCGAGTACGAGCATTGGTATGAGTACGTTGACCGCGGACTGGTAATCCTTTGCGGTGACGAGAACCTTGGTAACTTTGAATTTCAACTTTACGACGAATGTCGCCAGCGATCTCACGGCGAAGATCACCCTCAATTTTATAATTGGCTTCAATGAATTCACGAAGCTTTGCCAATTCTGGCTCTTGTAGATCTTTAACTCTGATGTTTGGTGAGATACCGGTAGCGGCAAGTGTTGCTTGCGCACGGGTAAGTCCCATTCCAAAAATATAGGTAAGTGCGATCTCTAGCCGCTTTTCGCGAGGAAGATCAACACCAACAAGACGTGCCATATCGTTAACCTGTTTCTAATATCCGAAAGGTCCTCCGCAATGCCCCCAGATAATTTCTTATCTGGCCTCAGCCTTTCGGACTAAGGGTCATAATTAAGTTTTACCTTAATTACGTCGCATCACGCGTTTTTTAAATTAACCCTGACGTTGTTTATGACGTAGGTTGTCGCAGATCACCATTACGCGGCCATTACGACGAATAACTTTGCACTTGTCGCAAATCTTTTTCACGCTAGGTTTGACCTTCACGATTACCTTTCTAACAACTACAGTTTAAAAATTATTTATTTGTAACGATAAATAATTCGACCTCTAGTGAGGTCATATGGACTAAGTTCTACAATCACTTTATCTTCTGGCAAAATACGAATGTAGTTCTGTCGCATCTTTCCACTGATATGTGCTAAAACTTTATGTCCATTTGTTAACTCAACTCGGAACATTGCGTTCGGTAGTGCTTCAGCAACAGTGCCTTCGATCTCAATAGCACCGTCTTTCTTGGCCAAGCGATACCTACTTATCTGTTCTAAATCAGGTTTACCCCTTGCGAGGCAGGAGGGATAGTTTATGCGTGAGGGGTGAAAAAGGAAAATCCACTAACTTGTGCTTAATCCACGCGGGAAAATCCAGCAGTATTTAGAGCAAATCAGAGATTGGGATACCCAATCTAGCTAGCTGCTCCTTGCCACCATCTAATGAGGTTAGAACAAAGGCTTTTCCATCTGGTGCGATTGTGTAAGTATGTTCAAAATGAGCACCTTTAGATGAATCTTGTGAGACCACTGTCCAATCATCACTTAATACTTTTGTTCGCTCATTACCTCTAGTAATCATTGGTTCAAGTGCTAATGCCATTCCAGGAACTAGTTCAGGTCCATTTCCAGCCGGACCAAAATTTAGGATATGTGGCTCTTGGTGCATAGCGCTACCAATTCCATGACCACCATACTCACGCAAAATTCCATACTTACCTTGAGAATTAATATAACTTTCAATCGCTGCAGAGATGTCAGTTAACTTGCCACCTTTTTTACCAGCAGCAATTCCTCGCCACATTGACTCTTCACACACATCCATTAATTTTTGATCAGCAGGATCAACCTCACCTAATCCAAATGAAATCGCAGCATCACCATGCCAGTCATCAATAATTGCACCAAAGTCAATAGATAAAACATCACCTGAAATAAGTTTTCGCTTATTAGGAATACCGTGAACAACCTCTTCATTAACAGAGGCACAAATTACTGCTGGAAATCCGTGGTAACCAAGGAAGGAAGATTTAGCGCTGTGCTTGGATAAATTACCAACTGCAATCTCATTTAGCTCAAGAGTAGTCATACCTACCTGAGCACTCTGCTTTAGTAGTTGTAACGTATCGGCCACGACTAATCCTGCTTTGCGCATAGATTTTAGTTGGTCTAAGTTTTTTAATTCAATTGCCATATTTTATTTTAGAGCCGCAATCGCTTTATCAGTTATCTCAGTAACATCACCTAGGGCTGAGATATTTTTTAATAAGCCAAATTTTTCATAATATTTAATGATTGGCATTGTTTGCTCACTATAAATATCTAATCTACGAGTTAATACCTCTTCTTTATCATCTTCTCTTTGGTAGAGCGCACCTTGGCATTTATCACAAACTCCAGCCACCTTTGGTTTTTCAAACTCTATGTGAGATGGTGCGCCACACTCTTGGCAAGTCCTGCGACCAGATAATCGCTTAATGATTTGTGCATTATCTATTTTTAACTCAAGTACAGCATCTAGTGGCATTTTTTTATCTGCCAAAATCTGATCAAGTACCTGTGCTTGATTTGTATTACGTGGAAAACCATCTAACAAAAAGCCATTTGCTACATCAGCATTTCCTAGCCGATCTTTAACCATCTCATTAGTTACTGAATCTGGTACTAACTCACCACGATCCATAAAAGTTTGTGCTTGTTTTCCTAATTCTGTTCCATTTTTTAAATTAGCACGGAAAATATCACCGGTAGAGATATGTGGGATTTTAAAGTACTTAGCTAGATGAACTGCTTGTGTTCCCTTACCAGCACCTGGTGGTCCAACCAGGATTAATCGCATTAGCGCAAGAACCCCTCATAGGATCGTTGCTGTAGTTGAGACTCAATCTGCTTTGCAGTATCTAAGCCAACACCAACGATAATTAAAATTGAGGTTCCACCAAATGGGAAGTTTTGTGAAGCTTGGAAAAGAATTAAAGCAATAAAAGGAATTATTGCCACAATTGAAAGATAAAGCGCACCTGGCGCAGTAATTCTTGATAGCACATACTGTAGATACTCAGATGTTGGCCGGCCAGCTCTAATGCCTGGAATAAAGCCGCCATACTTCTTCATGTTTTCAGCAACCTCATCTGGATTAAAAGTAATTGCTACATAAAAGTAAGTAAAGAAAACAATTAAGAGCGCATAAACACCGATATAGAAGAAGTTATCTCCTGAAATAAGATTCTTTGAAACCCAGTTTGCCCAACTAGCTTGGCTACCACTGAAGTTAACAACTAGTGATGGAATATAAAGTAATGAAGATGCGAAAATAACCGGAATCACACCTGCTTGGTTTACTTTAATTGGAATGTAAGTACTAGTTCCACCATATTGCTGACGTCCTACTTGACGCTTAGCGTACTGAACTGGAATACGACGTTGAGATTGCTCAACAAAAACTACCGCAGCCACAATTAAAACACCTACTGCCATAATAAATGAGAATGCAAACCAGCCTTTTTGTAATTTAATTGACCAAAGCTGACCTGGAAAAGTTGCACTAATAGAGGTAAAAATTAAGATCGACATACCGTTTCCAACACCACGATCAGTAATTAACTCACCTAACCACATGATTACTGATGTACCAGCAGTCATAACTATAATCATCGTGATAACACGAAGTAATGATGTATCAGGAATAATTGGTAGAGAACAATTTGCAAAGATTCTTCCTTGAATTCTAGCTACTGCGATTAATCCAGTTGACTGCAAGATTGCAAGGCCAATAGTTAAATAGCGGGTGTACTGAGTTAACTTTGCTGTTCCTGATTGTCCCTCTTTCTTTAATGCTTCAAATCTAGGGATAACTACAGTTAACAACTGCACAATAATTGAGCTAGTGATGTAAGGCATTATGCCGAGAGCAAAAATACTTAGTTGTAGTAACGCTCCACCACTAAATAGGTTAATTAACCCAAATAAACCACCAGTATCTGCAGTCTTTAAACACTCCTGCACATTTACATATGAAACTCCTGGAGTTGGTACAACTGAACCAAATCTAAATAGAGCCATAATAGAAAGGGTAAACAAGATCTTCTTACGCAGGTCAGGTGTTCTAAACGCCATTGCGAATGCTTTTAACAAGATCTTTTCCTCTCTACTAAATAATTATTAAAGTGTTTTTGCAGCTCCGCCAGCAGCTGAAATCTTCTCAGAAGCAGAACTTGAGAATGCATGAGCTAATACAGTCACCTTCACTGATATCTCACCGTTACCAAGTACTTTAACTGGAAAGCCTTTGCGGGCTGCGCCTTTTTTAACTAAATCATCAACTGTTACATCCCCACCCTTTGGGTAAAGTGAATTAATAGTTGAAATGTTAACCGCCTGATACTCAATTCTTTCTGGGTTTTTAAATCCACGAAGTTTTGGTAAGCGCATAACTAATGGCAATTGACCGCCTTCAAATCCAGCACGAACTACGTTACGAGCACGTGTTCCTTTGCCACCGCGACCAGCTGTCTTTCCCTTTGAAGCCTCACCGCGACCCTTACGAGTCTTAGCTTTCTTAGCTCCGGGAGCTGGACGTAAATGATGAACCTTAAGCACCATTGTTATTCAACCTCCTCGACTGCAATTAAATGACGAACTGCATAAACCATTCCGCGGATCTCTGGTCGATCTTCTTTTACAACTACATCACCAATTCGCTTTAAACCAAGTGAGCGAAGTGTGTTGCGTTGATCAGGAGGATTGCCAACCTTTGATCTAACTTGAGTAACTTTTAATCTTGGCATTAGGCACCAACCTTTACTTGCTCAGCAATTAATCTTGTGATTGCTGCAGGTGCAACATCTTCAAGAGGGCGGCCACGACGAGCGGCAATAGCAGTTGGATTCTCTAGCATTTTTAATGCTGCCGCTGTTGCATGAACCATATTAATTGGGTTACCTGATCCTAAAGATTTTGTTAATACATCAGTGATACCAGCACACTCAAGTACTGCGCGAACTGGTCCACCTGCAATAACGCCAGTACCAGGAGAGGCTGGGCGAAGTAAAATAACTCCGGCAGATTTCTCACCTTGTACAGGGTGAGGAATAGTTCCATTAAGAATTGGAACCTTAAAGAAATTCTTTTTGCCATCTTCAACTGCCTTAGCAATAGCTTGTGGAACTTCTTTGGCTTTTCCATACCCAACGCCAACCATTCCTTTGCCATCGCCAACAACAACTAGAGCAGTAAAGGAGAAACGACGTCCACCCTTTACAACTTTGGCAACACGATTAATGAAAACTACTCGCTCGGTATATGGAGACTTTTCCTTTTGGAAATCACCATCACGACGTTCGCGTTTTTCACGACCGCCCTTTGGCTTATTCTCACGGCTACTGGTGGTAGGGGTTGTAATACCGGCCATTAGAACTCCAATCCATTTGCACGAGCACTTGTTGCAACAGCTGCAACTCGGCCGTGGAACTTATTACCACCGCGATCAAAAACCACAGTAGAAATTCCTTTTTCTTTTGCACGCTTTGCGATTAACTCACCAATCTGCTTTGCCTTTGCAGTCTTATCGCCAGTGAAAGTTCGCAATTCTTTCTCCATAGTGGAGGCAGATGCCAAAGTAGTTGAGGTTGTATCGTCAACAACTTGCACAAATAAATGGCGAGCAGAGCGAGAAACAACTAAACGTGGGCGAAGTGCTGTTCCAGAAACGCGCTTACGCAAGCGGAAGTGACGACGGGCGCGAGCTTTTGTAGCAGAGCCCTTAACGACTTTATAACCGATAGCCATTATTTTTTACCTGTCTTTCCTTGCTTGCGGCGAATGTGTGCGCCTTCTAAATGCAAACCTTTACCTTTATATGGATCAACCTTACGAAGTTTTTGAATCTTGGCGGCGGTCTCACCAACTAATTGCTTATTAATACCAACTACAGTGATTTCAGTTGGAGAATCAATTTTAAAAGTAATTCCCTCATCTGCAATAAAGTTAATTGGATGGCTATAGCCAAGTGCAAACTCTAAGTTTTTACCCTTTGCTGCAACCTTGTAACCAACACCAACAATATTTATCTTCTTGCTATATCCATTAGTAACACCTTCGATCATGTTAGAGATCATGGTGCGAGACATACCGTGAAGTGAGCGAGCCTCTCGACTCTCATCTGGGCGAGTAATAGTAAGAGTTGAACCCTCTTGCTTTGCAGCAATTGGCCCAGCTAATACATGAGTTAAAGTTCCCTTTGGTCCCTTAACTGAAACAGATTGTCCAGCAACATTTACCTCAACTCCAGATGGAATTGTGATCGGCATTTTTCCAATACGTGACATCAGATCACCATACGTAGGCGAGAACTTCTCCGCCTACTCCTTGTTTGTTGGCTTGCTTATCAGTTAGCAAACCAGATGATGTTGAAATGATTGCAACGCCAAGACCACCTAAAACTTTAGGTAGTGAAGTTGATTTTGCGTAAACGCGAAGTCCTGGCTTTGAAACACGGCGCAAACCAGCAATTGATCGCTCACGGTTTGAACCAAACTTAAGATCTAAAACTAAGGTTTTGCCAAACCCAATTGGGTTGCTCTCAATATAAAAACCAGCGATGTATCCCTCTTGTTTTAATATTTCAGCAATTCGAGCTTTAACCGATGATGAAGGCATTGAAACCTTGTCATGGTAAGCCGAGTTGGCATTACGCAAACGTGCAAGCATGTCTGCGATCGGATCTGTCATTGTCATTACTTTGGCCTCTGGCCTTTCTCGAAATGGTTTCCGCAATTAAGCGGACCTGCTCCGTAGTTGATAGTTGGGTTTTGTATTACCAAGAAGCCTTGGTGATACCTGGTAACTCTCCAGCATGTGCCATTTCGCGGAAGCAAATACGGCATATACCAAATTTTTGATAGACAGCATGTACACGGCCACAACGTTGGCATCTTGTATAACCGCGAACCTTAAACTTTGGTTTACGGCTAGCTCTTACCTTAAGTGATGTCTTTGCCATTAGTAGTTAGCCCCTTACATTTCTCGGAAAGGGAAACCAAGAGCACGTAGTAACTCTCTTCCCTCTTCATCTGTTTTAGCAGTGGTTACTAAAGTTATATCCATTCCGCGAGTGCGATCAATCTTGTCTTGCTCGATCTCTGGGAAAACAACCTGTTCAGTTAAACCGAATGTGTAATTACCTTTACCATCAAATTGCTTTGGTGAGAGTCCGCGGAAATCGCGAATACGTGGCAATGCAATTGAAAGTAAGCGATCGGTAAATTCCCACATACGATCATTGCGTAGTGTTACGTGAGCACCAATTGGCATATTCTCACGAAGCTTAAATTGAGCAATTGATTTACGAGAGCGAGTTACCTGCGGACGTTGCCCAGTAATTGTGGCAAGGTCGCGGATTGCCCCTTCAATTAACTTTGAATCACGCGCTGCTTCACCAACACCCATGTTCACAACAACCTTAGTTAAGGTTGGAATCTGCATTACATTCTTATAGCCAAACTTAGCTTTAAGAGCTGGTGCAATCTCAGACTTATAACGTCCCTTAAGACGTGGTGCTAAATCAGTAGACATTAGGCATCCTTTCCAGAGCGGCGAGAGATACGAACATTCTTGCCAGCTTCATCTTTGCGAGCGCCAATTCGAGTTGCCTTACCATCGCCATCAACTAACATCACATTAGAAAGATGAATAGCAGACTCAACAGTGGTAATTCCGCCAACCTTAACTCCACGCTCAGAAGTAGATTCCTTTGTGTGACGCTTAACTCGGTTAATACCCTCAATTAATATGCGTGACTTAACTCGGTCAACTGAAAGCACTGTGCCAGTTGTTCCTTTATCTTTTCCGGCAATCACCTGCACGGTGTCACCTTTGCGAATGTTTGCCATTTTTATAGCACCTCCGGAGCTAATGAAATAATTCTCATAAATTTCTTATCGCGAAGTTCGCGCGCAACTGGACCAAAGATACGTGTGCCACGTGGCTCACCATCATCTTTAACAATTACGGCAGCATTCTCATCAAAGCGAATATATGAACCATCAGCGCGACGGCTCTCTTTAACGGTGCGAACGATTACAGCTTTAACAACTTCACCCTTTTTAACTTGGCCACCAGGAATTGCATCTTTTACTGAGCAAACAATGATGTCGCCAATACCGGCGTAACGACGGGAGGTGCCACCTAATACTCGGATGCAAAGTAATTCCTTAGCACCGGTGTTATCGGCAACAGCTAACCGTGACTCTTGTTGAATCATCTTTTTCGCCCCTTACTTAGCCTTCTCAAGAATCTGAACCACACGCCAGCGCTTTGTTGCTGATAGTGGTCGAGTTTCCATGATTAGAACGCGATCGCCGATGCCAGCAGAGTTGCTTTCATCGTGAGCTTTTAGCTTGCGAGAGCGAGTTAAAACCTTGCTATACATTCCATGTTTAATTCGATCTTGAATTGAAACCACAACAGTTTTATTCATCTTATCGCTAGTAACAATTCCCTCACGTGTTTTACGGAATGGACGGTCAACAGAATTAGCTAAATCTTTTGCTTTACTCATGCGCTGACTCCAATCCCTAGTTCACGTTCACGTAAAATTGTGTAAATTCGCGCGATCTCCTTGCGAACTGCAGTAAGGCGGCCATGGTTTTCTAATTGACCAGTTGCTGCTTGGAAACGAAGATTAAATAACTCTTCCTTAGCCTCACGCAATTTATCATTTAGTTCATCAGTTGAACTAGCGCGTAATGTTTCAGCAGTTGTCGTTGACATTAGAACTCCTCTCGGCGAACAATTCGGCACTTCATTGGCAGTTTGTGCATAGCCCTTGTCATTGCCTCTGAGGCAACAGCTTCGGTAACACCTGAAATCTCAAACATAACTCGACCTGGTTTAACGTTGGCAATCCACCACTCAGGTGAACCTTTACCAGAACCCATACGAGTTTCAGCTGGCTTCTTAGTTAATGGACGATCTGGATAAATATTTATCCAAACTTTTCCACCACGTTTAATATGACGAGTCATTGCAATACGAGCAGCTTCAATTTGGCGGTTTGTTACATACGCCGGCTCCATTGCTTGCACGCCATAATCACCAAAAGCAACTGTTGTGCCGCCCTTTGATTTTCCAGCACGCTTTGGATGATGCTGTTTACGGTGCTTAACTCGACGTGGAATTAACATTAGTTAGCTCCGCTCTCATCAGGTGTCAAAGTTTCAGTTGCAGCAGCAGCTTCAGCGCGAGCAGCAACAGTTGTTGTTGTTACTTCACCTCTTGGAGCTCTTGGTGCACGAGATCCACCGCGACTTGGCTTTGGAGCTTTTGCAGCAGCAATTGCAGCAGCAGCTCTTTCGGCGCGAGATTCAATTACTTCACCCTTATAAATCCAAACCTTTACGCCAAGGCGTCCAAAAGTTGTGGCAGCTTCAGCAAAACCATAATCAATATCTGCGCGAAGTGTGTGTAGTGGAACGCGTCCTTCACGATAAAACTCGGAACGAGACATTTCAGCGCCGCCAAGACGGCCACCGCACTGCACACGAATTCCTTCTGCTCCTGCTTTTAATGCAGTTTGCATTCCCTTACGCATTGCTCGACGGAATGAAACACGTGCTGCTAATTGCTCAGCAATACCTTGCGCAACTAGTTGAGCATCCATTTCAGGATTTTTAACTTCAAGAATATTTAATTGAACCTGCTTGCCAGTTAGGTTTTCAAGATCAATACGAAGCTTGTCTGCCTCTTGACCACGACGACCAATAACAATTCCAGGACGAGCGGTAAATAGATCAATACGTACTTTCTCGCGAGTACGTTCAATTTCAATCTTAGATACGCCTGCTCTTTCCATCTTCTTAGCCATAAGGCGACGAATAGCAATATCTTCTTTAACGTAAGCACCATAAAGTTTGTCGGCATACCAACGTGATTTGAAATCAGTTGTAATACCAAGGCGGAAGCCGTGTGGATTTATTTTTTGACCCATTTACTCGGCCTTCCCTTTAGATGCAGCTTTTTTAGCTGGCGCTTTTTTAGCAGTTGCCTTCTTGGCCGCCGCTTTCTTTGCTACTGGCTTATCAGGTAACGCATCCGCTGCTTTTGTTGCAACAGGTACATCTGCAATTACCGTTGGCTTTCGAAGTGCCTTTGGCTTTTGCATCTGAGAAGCTTTTAAATTCTTATTTGTGCGAAGAGTTTTATCATCAGATAACACAACAGTTACTTGAGATGATCTCTTGTTAATTGAAAAACCGCGTCCTTGTGCACGTGGACGGTATCTCTTCATAGTGAAGCCTTCATCAACTAATGCTTCAATAATCCAAAGCTCAGATGCATCGCGAATTGATGGATTCTTTTGCTTAGCATTTGATACAGCTGATGCAATTAATGTGTAGATAGCTTCGCCAAGCTCTGGCTGATTAGCAAACTTCATCATGTTAAGTGCGGTATCAGCACGTTGTCCACGAACTAGGTTTACAACTCGACGAGCTTTTTGTGGTGTGGATCGGAAGTCACGCAATACTGCGCGAGTTACCAATGCTGTAGTGGTGTCAGTATTACTCACTTACAACCACCGCCTTTCCATCAGCGCGGGAGTGACCTTTAAAAGTACGAGTTGGTGAAAACTCACCAAGCTTGTGACCGATCATCGCATCAGTAACAAAAACTGGCACGTGCTTGCGTCCGTCATGAACTGCAATGGTGTGACCAATCATGTCTGGTGTAATCATTGAGCGACGTGACCAAGTTTTAATAACATTCTTAGTGTTCTTCGCATTTTGCTCTTCTACCTTTTTTGATAGATGAAGATCAACGAAAGGACCCTTCTTTAAACTACGTGGCATCTTAAGATCCCCCTTATCTCTTCTTATTGGACTTGCGTCGACGGATAATTAAAGAATCACTAGCTTTCTTTTTACGTGTGCGTTTTTCAGGTAAGCCCCAAGGTGAAACTGGATGACGTCCTCCAGAAGTTTTACCTTCACCACCACCATGTGGGTGATCAACTGGGTTCATAACAACACCACGAACAGATGGGCGCTTGCCTTTCCAACGCATGCGTCCAGCTTTTCCATAATTTCTATTTGATTGTTCAGCATTACCAACTGTGCCAACAGTTGCACGGCAGCGAACATCAACATTTCTAATTTCACCAGATGGCATACGAAGTTGTGCGTATGGTCCATCTTTTGCAACTAACTGCACAGCAGATCCAGCAGAGCGACCAATTTTGGCGCCTCCACCTGGGCGAAGTTCAATTGCGTGAATCATTGTTCCAACTGGAATATTACGAAGTGGCAAATTATTTCCTGGCTTAATATCTGCAGACGGACCGTTTTCAATTGGAGATCCTTGAACTAAACCATCTGGTGCAATGATGTAACGCTTCTCGCCATCGGCAAAGTGAAGTAGTGCAATATTTGCAGTGCGGTTTGGATCGTATTCAATCTGAGCAACCTTTGCTGGCACACCATCTTTATCGTTACGAATAAAATCAATTAAGCGATAGGCGCGCTTGTGTCCGCCACCTTGATGACGCATAGTTACTCGCCCAGTTGCGTTACGGCCACCTTTAGAATTAATTGGACGGACTAAAGACTTCTCTGGCTTTTGACGAGTGATCTCTTCAAAATCAGGAACGCTTGCTCCGCGCTGACCAGGTGTGGTCGGCCTCAGATTACGCAGTGCCATTTATCTTCTCCCTATTCCGTAAGAGCCAATCTCCTTAAGAGACTGGTCCTCCAAAGATGTCGATCCGTTGTCCGGCTGCCACATGCACAATTGCACGCTTTGTATCTTTACGCTTTCCAAAACCGAGTGCAGTGCGCTTGCGCTTACCCTCACGGTTCATGGTGTTAACACTTAATACCTTTACGCCAAATACTTTTTCAACAGCGATCTTGATCTCTGTTTTATTAGCATCAGGTGCAACTAAGAATGTGTACTTATTTCCATCTAGTAATGAGTAAGACTTCTCAGAAACTACTGGAGCTAGTAATACGTCGCGATAGTTTTTCATGCTGATACTCCAACTTCACTCTCACGAGCAACTGCGGTTGCTCCCTTACCAGTTGCAGGACCTGCAATAAAGTCGCGAAGTGCACCCTCTGAGAAAATAACATCATCGGCTACTAAAACATCGTATGCATTTAATTGATCATTAACGATTAGATGCAGATCATCATGATTTCTAAGTGCAAGCCAGGCAGCATTTTCAGTACGTGATAAAACAACTAATAAATTCTTACGATCTGAGAACTGACGCACTGCAGAAATTGCTGCTTTAGTTGTGCTTGCTTCAACGATGCCACTTACTGCGTGAATACGAGAAGCGCGTTGGCGATCAGAAAGTACGCCTTTTAGAGCTGCTGCAATCATTTTCTTTGGTGTGCGTTGGTCATACTTACGAGGTACTGGACCATGTGCAACTCCACCATGGCGTTGGTTAGGTGAACGAGTTGAACCCTGACGAGCGCGACCAGTTCCTTTTTGTTTAAATGGTTTCTTACCACCACCAGATACTTCACCACGATTTTTAGTCTTGTGAGTACCAGCGCGAGCAGCTGCTAGCTGCGCAACAACTACCTGATGAATTAATGGCACATTTGCCTGTACATCAAATATTGCGGCAGGTAAATCAACTGAACCAGTTGGCTTACCAGCAATATCTTTAACCTCAATCTTTAATGACATTAGGCACCAACCTTCGTGTTAACTGTTTCAGCCGCAGCTTTCTTTGCAGCTGAGCGGATAAAAATAGTTGCACCGATTGCACCTGGTGTTGCGCCACGAATTAATATGGTGTTATTTACTGGATCTACTGAGTGCACTAAAAGATTTTGTGTAGTGACAGTGTCAATACCCATACGGCCCATCATGCGCTTACCTTTAAATACACGTCCGGGTGTTGTTCTGTTACCAATTGAACCGGACATACGATGCTTCTTATCAACACCGTGGGATGCACCAATTCCAGAGAAACCATGGCGCTTCATAACACCAGCAGTTCCTTTTCCTTTTGATGTACCGCTGGCATCAACAATTTCACCGGATGCGAATACATCTGCCTTTAATTCTTGACCAACTGAGTATCCCTCAGTACTTGAGATGCGAAGTTCAGCAACTTCAAGACGTGGTGTTACTCCTGCTTTTGCAAATTGACCAGCTTGTGGCTTAGAAACTTTACGTGGCTCAATCGCACCAAATGCTAATTGCACAGCGGTGTAGCCATCTTTTTCAATTGTGCGGATTTGAGTTACCACACAAGGACCAGCCTGAATAACAGTTACTGGAACAATTTTATTTTGGGAGTCAAAGACCTGTGTCATACCCAGCTTCTTACCCAAGATGCCTTTGATGGCAGAAGACTTTGATTGCGTAGTTGTCATTTGATTTTCCCTTAGAGCTTGATCTCAATGTCAACGCCAGCTGGCAAATCAAGACGCATCAATGAATCAACAGTTTTAGGTGTTGGATCGATGATGTCGATTAGGCGCTTATGGGTGCGCATCTCAAAGTGCTCGCGGCTATCTTTATATTTATGTGGAGAACGAATAACACAGTAAGTGTTTTTCTCAGTAGGCAGCGGAACTGGGCCTGCGACGGTAGCACCAGTGCGCTCAACAGTTTCAACGATTTTCTTCGCTGAAGTGTCAATCACCTCATGGTCATACGCCTTAAGCCTAATGCGGATCTTTTGTCCGGCCATTTTGCTTCTCCTTTTTTTCTAGTTAAATCTTTTAGTTATTTCTGGGCCACTTATTCAGCAGCCCAAAAATAATTCTTTTTTTACTTAACGATCTTTGTTACGCGACCTGCACCAACGGTGCGGCCACCTTCACGGATCGCAAAGCGAAGTCCCTCTTCCATAGCAACTGGCTGAATAAGAGCTACGGTCATAGCGGTGTTATCGCCAGGCATAACCATTTCAGTACCAGATGGAAGTGTTACCACACCAGTTACATCCGTTGTACGGAAGTAGAACTGAGGACGGTAGTTGTTAAAGAATGGTGTGTGACGACCACCCTCATCCTTTGAAAGGATGTATGCAGAGGCTTCGAAATCTGTGTGAGGTGTAATAGTGCCAGGCTTACAAACAACCTGACCACGCTCAACATCTTCACGCTTAGTTCCACGAAGAAGAAGACCAACGTTTTCGCCAGCCTGACCCTCATCAAGTAACTTACGGAACATTTCAACGCCAGTAACAATTGTCTTTTGTGCATCTAAACGGATACCAACGATTTCAACCTCTTCGTTGACCTTAACAATTCCGCGCTCGATACGACCAGTAACAACAGTTCCGCGACCAGTAATTGTAAATACATCTTCTACTGGCATTAGGAATGGCTTTTCAATCTCACGTACTGGCTGAGGAATAAAGCTATCAACTTGATTCATCAACTCAAGAAGTGCATCTACCCACTTCTGATCGCCCTCAAGTGCCTTAAGCGCTGAGATGCGAACGATTGGAGTTGTATCTCCTGGGAACTCATACTTGTTTAGAAGTTCACGAACTTCCATTTCAACAAGCTCAAGAATTTCAGCATCATCAACCATGTCAGTTTTGTTTAGTGCAACAATGATTGAAGGAACGCCAACCTGACGAGCAAGTAGTACGTGCTCCTTAGTTTGTGGCATTGGTCCATCAGTTGCTGCTACTACCAAAATTGCGCCATCCATTTGCGCTGCACCAGTGATCATGTTCTTGATGTAGTCAGCGTGTCCTGGACAGTCAACGTGTGCGTAGTGACGCTTCTCTGTCTGGTATTCAATGTGTGCGATAGAAATAGTAATACCGCGTTGACGCTCTTCTGGCGCCTTATCAATTTGATCAAAATTCATCAGTGGATTTACATCCGGGAACTTGTCATGAAGCACCTTGGAAATTGCCGCAGTAAGAGTTGTCTTACCGTGGTCAATGTGACCGATGGTGCCGATGTTTACGTGCGGTTTATTCCGCTCGAACTTCGCCTTTGTCACTTTTTCCTCCTGTTTTAGCTGTTAGTAGTTATTTCGGATTTTCGCTCTGGTCGTTGCGGTTTTACTCGCCGCGAACCTTTGCAATGATTTCTTTCGATACCGCTTGTGGAACTTCGGCATACGAATCAAATTGCATGCTGTAGCTCGCGCGACCTTGTGTCCTGCTGCGAAGATCTCCGACATAGCCGAACATCTCTGACAGTGGCACTGTTGCCTTAACGATTCTGGCACCTGACCGCTCATCCATGGCCAAGATCTGACCACGACGACTATTTATGTCACCGATTACATCACCCATGAAATCTTCAGGAGTAATTACTTCAACTGACATAACTGGTTCCAGCAGTACAGGACCAGCAAGTCTTGCTGCTTCCTTAAATGCTGCGATTCCAGCAATCTTGAAGGCAAGCTCTGATGAGTCAACATCATGGTAAGCGCCATCAAGAAGAGTTACTTTCACATCAACTAATGGATAACCAGCAAGTGGTCCACTAGCGAGTGCTTCCTGGCAACCATCATCAACAGATGGGATGTACTCCTTAGGAATACGTCCGCCAGTAATTTTATTTACGAATTCATATGATTGCTCAGAACCAGCTGGTAGCGGCTCTACTGCGATTTGAATCTTTGCAAACTGTCCAGAACCACCAGATTGCTTCTTGTGGGTGTAGTCATAACGAGCAACTGTTTTGCGAAGTGTCTCGCGGTATGCCACCTGAGGCTTACCAACATTTGCTTCAACTTTAAATTCACGCTTCATACGATCTACTAAAATTTCTAAGTGAAGCTCACCCATTCCAGAAATAATTGTCTGGCCAGTTTCTTCATCTGATTTAACGTGGAAGGTTGGGTCTTCCTCTGCTAATGATTGGATTGCAATTCCAAGTTTTTCTTGATCAGCCTTTGTCTTTGGCTCAATTGCTACTGAAATAACTGGTGCTGGGAAATCCATTGATTCTAAAATTACTGGCTTATCAACATCACATAATGTTTCACCGGTTGTTGTGTCCTTAAGACCCATTACCGCAATAATCATTCCGGCTCCGGCTGATTCCATTTCCTCACGCTTATTAGCGTGCATCTGATAAATCTTTCCAATTCTTTCTTTTCTATCTTTAGTTGAATTAAGTACTGCAGTTCCGGCCGTTAATGAGCCAGAGTAAATCCGAACGAAGGTTAATTTACCTAGATGGGGATCTCGCATAATTTTAAAAGCGAGTGCTGAAAATGGTTCATCATTATTTGGTTGACGCTCAATTGATACTGATGCATCACCTTGCTTGTGTCCAACAATTGCTTTGATATCTAATGGACTTGGTAGGTAACGATTTACCGCATCAAGCATTGGCTGCACGCCCTTGTTTTTAAATGCAGATCCAGTTAATACTGGAGTTGCCTTATCAGCAAGAGTTGCCCGGCGAATTCCGGCAATAATTTCATCCTCGGTTAGTTCAGCACCCTCTAAGTACTTCTCCATGATGGTGTCATCACAGTCAGCTAATGTCTCTAGTAATTCATGACGTGCTTGTTTTGCTTTCTCAGCTAAGTTAGCTGGGATCTCTTCTATTAAATAATCTTCACCCTTTTTAGTCTCACCTGGCCATACCAATGCTTTCATTGCAATTAAATCAACAACTCCTAGGAAGTCACCTTCTACGCCAATTGGAATTTGTAGTACTAATGGTGTGGCATTAAGACGAGACTTGATCATCTCTACACAGCGATCAAATGAAGCACCGGTGCGATCTAGTTTGTTAATAAAACAAAGACGTGGAACGTTATAACGATCTGCCTGGCGCCATACTGTTTCAGATTGTGGTTCAACTCCAGCAACACCATCAAATACTGCAACTGCGCCATCTAGTACGCGAAGTGATCGTTCAACTTCAACAGTGAAATCTACGTGTCCTGGTGTATCAATGATGTTGATCATGTGATCTTTCCAATGACATGTTGTTGCTGCAGATGTAATTGTGATTCCGCGCTCTTGCTCTTGCTCCATCCAGTCCATAGTGGCTGCGCCCTCATGAACCTCACCAATTTTGTAGTTAATACCGGTATAGAAAAGAATTCGCTCAGTAGTTGTAGTTTTACCCGCGTCAATGTGAGCCATGATTCCAATGTTGCGGACCTTGGCTAGATCGATTGCGGTTGCAATACTCACGTTGTCTTTTCTCCCGTTATCTCGTAATTACCAGCGATAGTGAGCAAACGCCTTGTTTGCTTCAGCCATCTTGTGTGTGTCTTCGCGCTTTTTAACTGCTGCGCCTAAGCCATTGCTGGCATCAATTAATTCATTTCCTAAACGCTCTGCCATTGATTTCTCACGGCGCTCTCTTGAGTTATCTACAATCCAACGAAGTCCGAGTGCAGTAGCACGAGCTGGCTTTACTTCAACTGGTACTTGATATGTTGCCCCACCAACTCGGCGAGAGCGAACCTCAACCGTTGGCTTTACGTTATCTAGTGCACGCTTTAATGTAATTACTGGATCAGTATTTGTTTTAGTACGGCAATTCTCAAGTGCGCCATAAACAATTGCTTCAGCGGTTGATCTTTTGCCATGCATTAAAATCTTATTAATTAAAGATGTAACCACAGGGGATGCATAAACCGGATCAGCAATTACCGGTGCTTTTGGAACCGAACCTTTACGTGGCATTACTTCTTCTCCCTCTTTGCGCCATAGCGAGAACGTGATTGTTTACGATCTTTAACACCTTGGGTATCGAGAGAGCCACGAACAATTTTGTAACGCACACCAGGTAGATCTTTAACACGACCGCCGCGAACTAAAACAATTGAGTGCTCTTGTAAGTTATGACCTTCACCAGGAATATATGCAGTTACTTCCATGCCACTTGTTAGACGTACACGTGCAACTTTACGAAGCGCTGAGTTTGGCTTCTTTGGTGTAGTTGTATAAACACGTGTGCAAACACCACGACGTTGCGGGCTACCTTTTAATGCAGGTGTGCTCGTCTTATCTGTCTTCTCGGCGCGGCCCTTACGGACCAGCTGCTGAATAGTTGGCACTACATATCTCCTAAACATTTAAGTTTTAAATAATTTTTTTAAAATTATTTATCCTGTTTTCCTACATAATTCGCTGCACTCTCCGACCCACGAGGTCGGGCGTGTTGCCCGTTCCTTGCAGATAATATGCAAATAAATTTGCATATTGATGCAGCTCTTATGAAGAAAAGAGCAGGACGGGAAGGGTAGCCCAGTCACATCGGTCTGGTCAAAACGGTGCTTTTACTCCTTCAACCAGCAATCTCACCCCACGACACGCCGAATTACCCAGCCCTATCACGCCTATGGTTAATAGATGGAAAAGCCAAAATTACGCGGAATCGTGCATTTAGTGATGTCCCCACTTAGCTTGGTGGCTGGGCTAATACTTATTACTTTGGCAAATGAACTACGAGGGCGAATTACCCTCGGCATATTCACGCTAACCGCAGTTACTTTATTTACCTGCAGCGCTTTATATCACCGGGTGGCCTGGAATGATAAAAATAAAGCAATTTGGCGAAGGATTGATCACTCAAATATTTCAATTTTAATTGCCGGTACCTATACCCCTTTTGCAGTTTATTTATTACAGCCAAGTCAAACTAAAACATTGTTAATTGTTGCTTGGGGTGGAGCAATTCTTATTTCACTACTTAGAATTTTTTGGCTCTCAGCTCCTCGTTGGTTATATGTTGCCGGATATATTTCATTAGGTTGGGCAGCAGTCTTTTATATGCCTGCGTTTTTCAACTCCGGTGGGGTTGCAATATTTATTTTAATTCTAACTGGTGGGCTTTTATACTCTGCTGGCGGTGTTATCTATGCCCTTAAAAAGCCAAATTTTTCAATTAGCTGGTTTGGCTTTCATGAGTTATTTCATGCACTGACGGCTGCAGCATTTATTTGTCACTTTGTTGCAGCAATACTGACAGTATTTTCTAATAGATAATTGCTACTAATAAAAGTGGCCGGCGCAATTATCTAGCGCCGGCCACTTTAAATTACTTTTTATTTAGCGAACTTCGAACTCATCCAAACGAACTGCTTCACCAGAACCTTGTGATTCAAATGGTGTGAACTCGTATTGATCATAAGCAGCATAGACAGCAGCCTTTGCTTCCTCAGTTGGCTCAACTCGAATATTTCGGTATCTAGCAAGTCCAGTTCCAGCTGGAATTAACTTACCGATAATTACGTTTTCCTTAAGTCCTAGTAGTGGATCACTCTTTTCAGACAATGCCGCATCAGTTAACACACGAGTTGTCTCTTGGAATGATGCTGCTGATAACCATGACTCAGTAGCAAGAGAAGCCTTGGTAATACCCATTAACTCAGGTCGACCAGATGCAGCTTTACCACCAGTTGAAACAACACGACGGTTCTCTTCTTCAAAGCGACCGCGCTCAACTAACTCACCTGGCAATAGATCAGCATCACCTGGCTCTAGCACAGTAATTCGCTTTAGCATTTGGCGAACAATAATTTCAATGTGCTTATCGTGGATAGAAACACCCTGCATACGATAAACCTCTTGAATTTCACTTACTAAGTGAATCTGAGTTTGACGTGGTCCTAAGATTCGAAGAACTTGCTTAGGATCAATTGCGCCAACAACTAATTGCTGACCAACGCTTACACGTGATCCATCTTCAACTAGAAGTTTTTGGCGACGAGTAATTGGATAAGCAACTGCTTCACCACCATCTTCTGGGGTAACAACAATCTTCTTACCTTTAGCATCCTCTAGGAATGAAACAGTTCCAGCAGCTTCTGCAATTGGTGCTACACCCTTTGGAGTTCTTGCTTCAAATAATTCTTGAACACGAGGTAGACCATGGGTAATTTGAGTCTCGCCAAGTAATTGAGCACCACCAGTATGGAAGGTACGCATTGTTAGCTGTGTTCCTGGCTCACCAATTGATTGAGCAGCAATAATTCCAACAGCTTCACCGACATCAACAATCTTGCCAGCAGCCATTGAGCGGCCGTAACACATTGCGCATTGTCCAACCTTGCTATCGCAAGTTAGAACTGAGCGAACCTTAACTTCTTCAATCCCAGCTGCAACTAATGTATCGATGTTGCGATCACCTAGATCAGTCCCAGCAGTAAGTAATACCTTGCCGGAGGCTGATACATCTTCAGCTAAGTTACGGCCAAATAATGATGTCTCAACATGATCATCACGAACTAATGTGCCAGTTGAATCTTTTGCTGCCATCTTCAGAGTTAGGCCGCGATCAGTTCCACAATCTTCCTCACGAATAATTACATCTTGAGCAACATCGCAAAGACGACGGGTTAGGTAACCAGAGTCTGCGGTACGAAGTGCGGTATCGGCCAAACCTTTACGAGCACCATGTGTTGAAATGAAGTACTCAAGAACGGAGAGACCTTCACGGAAGTTTGATTTAATCGGACGAGGAATAATTTCACCCTTTGGGTTAGCTACAAGTCCACGCATACCTGCAATTTGGCGGATCTGCATCATATTTCCACGAGCACCTGAATAAACCATCATCCAAACTGGGTTGGTGCGAGGGAAATTATCTTCCATCTCTTTAGCAACCTCGTTGGTAGCAAGTGTCCAAATTTCAATTAACTCTTGGCGTCGCTCATCATCAGTAATTAATCCTTTTTCATACTGTGATTGAACCTTATCTGCCTTAGTTTCATAACCTTCCAAGATCTCTCGTTTACGTCCTGGAGTTACAACATCGTTAATTGAGATAGTCACACCAGCGCGAGTAGCCCAGTAGAAACCAAGTGACTTAAGTGCATCTAGGGTTTGTGCAACTGTTACTTTGGCATAACCTTCAGCCAAATTATCAACAATTAAACCAAGAAGCTTCTTAGTAACATCGTAATCAACAAATGGGAAATCAGCTGGTAGTACTTCATTAAATAAAGCACGACCTAATGTGGTCTCGCGAGTTTCAGCCACACCACTCTTATCAATACGAAGTTTAATTTTTGCTTGTAGTGAGAGGCTGCCTTGATCAAATGCCATTACTGCTTCAGCAATTGATGAAAATGCTCTGCCCTCTCCTAATTCTTTCTCACGTAGTGAGGTTAGGAAGTAAAGACCAAGCACCATGTCCTGAGTAGGAGATGTAATTGGTCGACCAGAAGCTGGAGATAAAATATTATTACTTGAAAGCATTAATACTCGAGCCTCAGCTTGTGCTTCAGCTGATAGTGGTAAGTGAACAGCCATCTGATCACCATCAAAGTCTGCGTTAAATGCAGTACAAACTAATGGGTGAATTTGAATAGCCTTACCTTCAACTAATTGTGGCTCAAATGCTTGAATACCAAGTCGGTGCAGAGTTGGTGCACGGTTTAGTAGCACTGGATGCTCAGCAATTACCTCTTCTAATACATCCCAAACTACTGGACGAGCACGCTCAACCATTCTCTTTGCAGATTTAATGTTTTGAGCATGATTTAAATCAACTAAGCGCTTCATAACAAATGGTTTAAATAATTCAAGTGCCATTTGTTTTGGCAAACCGCACTGATGCAATTTAAGTTGTGGTCCAACTACGATTACTGAACGACCTGAGTAATCAACACGTTTTCCAAGTAAGTTTTGACGGAAGCGTCCTTGCTTACCCTTAAGCATGTCAGAAAGTGATTTAAGTGGACGATTTCCTGGTCCAGTTACTGGGCGTCCGCGACGACCATTATCAAATAGTGAATCAACCGCTTCTTGCAACATACGCTTTTCGTTGTTAACAATAATCTCAGGAGCACCAAGATCAGCTAGGCGCTTTAAACGATTATTACGGTTAATTACCCGTCGATATAAATCATTTAGATCACTGGTAGCAAAACGGCCACCATCTAGTTGAACCATTGGGCGAAGATCTGGTGGAATAACTGGTACACAATCAAGGACCATTGATGCCGGTTTATTACGAGTATTAAGGAATGAGTTAACAACCTTTAATCTCTTAATTGCACGAGTCTTCTTTTGACCCTTACCTGTTTGTGATAACTCATTTAATTTATCAAACTCAGCTTTTAGATCAAAGGTTTCAAGACGAGCTTTAATTGCAGACGCACCCATTGATCCTTTGAAATACACGCCATAACGATCGCGAAGTTCGCGATATAACAACTCATCGCCTTCAAGATCTTGTACTTTAAGATTCTTAAAACGATTCCATACTGCATCAAGACGATCTAGCTCTTTTTGATTGCGATCACGAATAGTTTTTAGTTCGCGCTCACCAGACTCGCGTACTTTACGACGCGCATCAGCTTTAGCACCCTCATCTTCAAGATCAGATAGATCAGATTCCATCTTCTTGGTGCGAGTATCTAATTCAAGATCACGGCGTGACTCAATCTTCTTAACATCGGAGGAGTACTTTTTCTCCAGTGTTGGCATATCTTCAGCGCGAGCTTCAGTATCAACCTCTGTGATCATATACGCAGCAAAATAAATTACCTTTTCTAAATCTTTTGGAGCAAGATCTAGCAAGTATCCAAGACGGCTTGGCACACCTTTGAAGTACCAGATATGAGTTACTGGCGCTGCAAGTTCAATATGTCCCATTCGCTCACGACGAACTTTGGCGCGAGTTACTTCAACTCCGCATCTTTCGCAGATAATTCCTTTAAATCGTACGCGCTTGTACTTACCGCAATAACATTCCCAGTCACGAGTTGGTCCAAAGATCTTCTCGTCAAATAAACCATCTTTTTCTGGCTTTAATGTTCGGTAGTTAATTGTCTCTGGCTTTTTAACCTCACCGAACGACCACTCACGAATATTGTCAGTTGAGGCAAGACCAATTCTTAACTCATCAAAAAAGTTAACGTCTAACATGGTTATCCTCTCCTCACACTTCTTCTACAGAGCTTGGTTCAACTCGGGATAAGTTGATACCTAATTCTTCGGCTGTTCTAAAGACTTCTTCATCAGTATCGCGCATTTCAATTGCCACACCCTCTGATGAAAGAACTTCAACATTTAAACAAAGTGATTGCATTTCTTTAACCAAAACCTTAAATGACTCAGGAATTCCTGGCTCTGGAATATTTTCACCCTTAACAATTGCTTCATAAACCTTAACTCGACCAAGGACGTCATCTGATTTAATTGTTAGCAATTCTTGTAGTGTGTAGGCAGCTCCATATGCTTCAAGTGCCCAAACTTCCATTTCACCAAAGCGCTGTCCACCGAATTGTGCTTTTCCACCCAACGGTTGTTGCGTAATCATTGAGTAAGGACCGGTTGAACGAGCATGGATCTTGTCATCAACTAAATGGTGCAGCTTTAAGATGTACATATAGCCTACAGAAATTGGTTGCTTATATGGTTCACCAGTTCGGCCATCATATAATTGTGCTTTACCATCTGGGCCAATTAAGCGCATGCCATCTTTATTTGGCAAAGTAGAACCAAGAAGACCAGATAACTCTTCTTCTTTAGTTCCATCAAATACTGGTGTTGCTACCTTTGTATTGGCTGGTGCTTCGGCGTAACCGTTAGCACGCAGTGATTGTTGCCAATCTTCATTACCTTCTAGTTTCCAACCAGACTTAGCAACCCAACCTAAGTGAGTTTCTAGTACCTGACCAACATTCATACGTCCTGGTACACCAAGTGGATTTAATACAATATCTACTGGAGTTCCATCTTCTAGGAATGGCATATCTTCAACAGGTAAAATCTTTGAAATAACACCCTTGTTACCGTGACGGCCAGCAAGTTTGTCACCATCTTGAATTTTACGCTTTTGTGCAACGTAGACTCGAACAACTTGGTTAACACCAGCAGCTAATTCAAATCCCTCTTCAGAATCTTGGATGCTAACGCCAATTACTTTGCCTGATTCACCATGTGGAACCTTAAGTGAAGTATCGCGAACCTCTCGAGCCTTCTCGCCAAAGATTGCGCGAAGTAAGCGCTCTTCCGGTGTTAATTCAGTTTCACCCTTAGGTGTTACTTTTCCAACCAAAATATCACCTGGCACAACATCTGCTCCAACGCGAATGATTCCGCGTTCATCAAGATCTGCTAATACTTCCTCAGAAACGTTTGGAATATCACGAGTGATTTCCTCTGCTCCTAGTTTGGTATCACGAGCATCTACTTCATACTCCTCGATATGAATTGAGGTAAGCACATCATCTTGAACAAGGCGTTGTGAAAGAATAATCGCATCTTCATAGTTATGACCTTCCCATGACATAAATGCCACAAGTAGATTTTTTCCAAGCGCCATCTCACCCATTTCGGTGCTAGCACCATCTGCTACAACTGCGCCAACTTCAATCTTTTCTCCCACAGAAACAACTACCTTTTGATTACGGCTAGTTCCTTGATTTGATCTAACAAACTTCTCAACAAAGTAAGTTTCAGTTGTACCGTCATCATTTTTAACAGTTACTTCATCAGAGTTAACCTCAGTTACCACACCAGATTTGCGAGCAAGTAATACATCACCAGCATCTACTGCAGCACGAAACTCCATGCCAGTTCCAACTAGTGGTGCTTCAGCTCTAACAAGTGGCACAGCCTGACGCATCATGTTTGCACCCATTAACGCACGGTTAGCATCATCATGTTCTAAGAATGGAATCATTGCAGTTGCAACTGAAACCATCTGGCGAGGTGACACATCCATGTAATCAACCTCGGATGCTTGAATATTTTCAACCTCACCACCGCGACGGCGAACTAATACTCTTGGCTCAGCAAAAAAATTATCATCAGTTAAAGGTGCATTTGCTTGCGCAATAATGTGCTCATCTTCTTCATCAGCAGTTAAGTAATCGATGCGATCAGAAACCTTGCCATCAACAACTTTGCGATAAGGAGTTTCAATAAAACCAAATGGTGTAACACGTGCATATGTTGCAAGAGATCCAATAAGTCCAATGTTTGGACCCTCTGGTGTTTCAATTGGACACATACGACCGTAATGAGATGGGTGAACATCTCGAACCTCAAAGCCAGCGCGTTCACGAGAAAGTCCGCCGGGTCCAAGTGCTGATAGACGACGCTTATGTGTCATACCAGATAGTGGATTTGTTTGATCCATAAATTGTGAAAGTTGTGATGTTCCAAAGAACTCTTTAATAGATGCCACTACTGGGCGAATATTTATTAAAGTTTGTGGAGTTATCGCTTCAACATCTTGAGTAGTCATACGCTCACGAACTACGCGCTCCATTCGAGAAAGACCGGTACGAACCTGGTTTTGAATTAACTCACCGACGGTACGCAGGCGACGATTACCAAAATGGTCAATATCATCAGTTTCAACACGTACTTCTTTGCCGTACTCCATTAACGCATCACCACGGTGAAGTGCTACTAAGTATTTAATTGTTCCAACAATATCTTCAATAGTTAATAGGCCACGGTTTAGATCAAGCTCTAGTCCTAACTTCTTATTAACTTTAAAACGGCCAACTTTTGCTAAGTCATAACGCTTTGGATTGAAGTAAAGGTTTTCAATTAAGTTTTGAGCAGCTTCTTTAGTTGGTGGCTCACCTGGACGAAGTTTGCGATAAATATCTAGCAATGCCTCATCTTGAGTTTCAACATTGTCTTTTTCAAGAGTTAACTTAATTGATTCAAATTCTCCGAATTGCTCAAGAATTTGTGCACTACTCCAACCAAGTGCTTTCAAGAAAACTGTGACAGATTGTTTACGCTTGCGATCGATACGAACACCGACCATATCTTTCTTATCTACTTCAAACTCAAGCCAAGCACCACGGCTTGGAATAATCTTTGTTGTGTAGACATCTTTATCAGATGTTTTTTCAATTGTGCGTTCAAAGTAAACGCCAGGTGAGCGAACAATCTGTGAAACAACTACGCGCTCAGTTCCGTTAATTACAAATGTTCCACGAGGTGTCATTAATGGGAAGTCGCCCATAAAAACTGTCTGAGATTTAATTTCACCTGTTATGTTGTTTGTAAACTCTGCAGTTAAGAAAAGTGGAGCAGCGTAGGTAATGTCGCGCTCTTTGCACTCTGCAATTGTGTACTTAGGTGGTTCAAAGCGATGGTCACGAAATGAGAGTGACATTGATCCTTGGAAATCTTCAATCGGTGAGATCTCTTCAAAAATTTCTTCAAGTCCAGATTGCTTAGGAACCTCGCCACGATTTGATTTTTCAGCGGTGCTTAAGCGAGCGCGCCATGCTTCGTTACCAAGTAACCAATCAATACTTTCTAGTTGTAATGAAAGTAGATTTGGAACTTCAAGTGGTTCGCGAATTTTTGCGAATGAAACACGTGCTGGTGCTTGAGATTTAATTTTTGAAGCGGCCAAAGTTTCCTCCAGTAATAAACTGCATTAAAACGCACGGCTACCGCTAGGTCATAGCCGCTATATGCCTGACCTGTTGGATTGAAAATTATGAAGGGGCAGAGTATCTAACCTCTGCCCCTTCTGTCTAATTCAAGTACTTACTTGATAGTGACCTTAGCGCCAGCAGCCTCAAAAGCAGCCTTAGCTTTATCAGCGGTTGCCTTATCAGCCTTCTCCATGATGGTAGCTGGTGTGGCATCAACTAGATCCTTTGCCTCTTTTAGGCCAAGGCTTGAGTTAAGTGCACGTACCTCTTTGATAACTGCAATCTTCTGAGAACCAGCATCCTCAAGGATGATTGTGAACTCATCTTGAGCAGCATCTGCTGCGCCGCCAGCTGCGCCACCGGCTGCTGCTGCAGCAACTGGTGCTGCTGCTGTTACATCAAACTCTGTCTCAAATGCTTTCACAAACTCTGTTAGTTCAACCAAAGTCATATCTTTGAACTGACCTAATAGATCTGGGGTATTTAGCTTTGCCATATTCATTTCCTTTTCTTCTAATCCCGACTCCAACTCTTGGTATGAGTACGGGGGTTGGGGGTCGGTTTAGTTTTCTGTGCTTTCAGCAGCAGGTGCCACTTCGGCTACAACTTCAGGTGTTGCATCTTGTGCAACGACTGCTTCTGCAACAACTTCAGGAGCTGCTTCGGCAACGACTGCCTCTGCTACAACTTCAGGAGCTGCTTGCGCAACTGGTGGAGCAACTGGTGCTGGTGCACCTGCCTCCATCTTGATACGAAGAGCATCAAATGTTCTAGCAGCCTTAGACATTGATGCTTTAAGTGCACCGGCAATCTTGGCAAGTAGAACTTCGCGAGATTCAAGATTAGCAAGTTGCATAATCTCAGCAGTTGTTACTGCCTTACCATCAAAAATTCCACCCTTAATAATTAGAAGTGGATTTTCCTTAGCAAAATCACGTAATGCTTTAGCAGCATCAATTGGGTCACCTTTAATAAATGCAACAGCAGATGGACCAGCCAGCATTGCTGGATCTAGATCAACACCAGCTTCTTTTGCTGCAATTTTAGTTAAAGTGTTCTTAACTACGGAGTACTTGTTTTTTACACCAAGTGATCGACGTAGTTGCTTTAATAAAGTAGCGGATAAACCGCGGTACTCAGTAAGTACAGTTGCATTTGCAGTGCGGAAATCTTCTGCGATCTCTGCAACAGCAGCGCTCTTATCTGGGGTTGCCATTTGGCATCCTTTCTAAATAAGAAAAACCTCGGCGCATAAATGCACTCGAGGTTATCGATTACACCTATGCGGGCTGTTTTTCAACAATTACCTTTTAAAGATTTACTTTAAAAGACCTGCAGTCTTTGGTTTTCTGTCTTTCTAATTATTTTATTAATTAGCCTGACTGAATAAGCCAAGGGTAGGCGCTTAGGCCTACCCAAGTCAAAATTACTTATTTATTGGATCTGAGCTCCACCATCACGAGCAACTGAGGTATCAAGTTGGATTCCTGGGCTCATAGTTGATGAAACAGTCGCTGACTTAATAAAGCGGCCTTTAGATGATGCTGGCTTTGCTCTCATTACCTCTTCAATTGCTGCAGCATAATTTTCAGCAAGTTGTTCAGCAGTAAATGAAACCTTACCAATTACAAAGTGTAGGTTTGAGTTCTTATCAACTCTAAACTCAATCTTTCCACCTTTAATATCAGTAACAGCTTTAGCAACATTGGTCGTAACAGTTCCAGTCTTTGGGTTTGGCATTAGGCCACGAGGTCCAAGAACTTTTCCAAGTCGGCCAACCTTTCCCATTAATTCAGGTGTTGATACAACTGCGTCGTAATCAAGACGACCTTTTGAAACTTCATCGATTAATTCATCTGCGCCAACAATGTCAGCACCAGCAGCACGTGCCTCTTCAGCTCGCTCACCACCGGCAAAAACTAAAACTCTGGCAGTCTTACCAGTTCCGTGTGGCAAGTTAACGGTGGAACGAATAGCTTGATCTGCTTTCTTTGGGTCCACACCTAAAAACAATGCGATATCAACAGTTGCATCGTATTTAACAGTTGAAGTCTCTTTAACTAACTTCATCGCCTCACCTGGCATATAAAGATTTTCTAACTTTATCTTCTCAGCGGCGGCCTTATATTTCTTACTGCGCTTCATTTCTTCTCCTCTTAATTAATCTTGAAAGGGTTTTCAAGATTGGGGTTGTGGTGTTTGCGAACCAGCGAGGTTCTCCCACATTATTTATTTTTAACTAGAGACGGTAATACCCATCGAACGAGCGGTACCGGCAATAATTCGTGAAGCCATCTCTAAGTCATTAGCATTTAGATCAACCATCTTTTGCTTGGCTATATCTTCAACCTGTGCCTTAGTTAGATTTGCAACTTTATCTTTATGGGGAACTGCTGATCCCTTTTCAATTCCGGCAGCCTTAAGAATTAATCGTGAAGCTGGTGGAGTTTTAGTAATAAAAGTAAATGAGCGATCCTCAAACACAGTAATTTCAACTGGAATGATGTTTCCTTTTTGGCTTTCAGTCGCAGCGTTATACGCCTTAACGAAGTCCATGATGTTCACACCATGCTGGCCTAATGCTGGTCCTACTGGTGGCGCCGGTGTGGCTGCTCCAGCCTGAATCTGCAGCTTAATAAGTGCGGTTACTTTTTTCTTTGGTGCCATGGTTTTTTCCTTTTCTCTTCTCGTTAAATCTTTTGTACCTGATGAAATGAAAGTTCAACTGGAGTCTCGCGGCCAAAGATAGAGACTAATACCTTTAACTTTGCTTGCTCTGGCATGATCTCAGAGATAGTTGCAGGCAGTGTTGCAAACGGACCATCCATAACAGTGATGGATTCACCAATTGCATAATCAATATCCTTCATCTCAATCTTGCCGCCCTTCTTAAGTGGGCGTGGAGCTAAGATGTTTTCAACTTCAGAAAGCGTAAGTGGTGATGGATGATGAGCGTTGCCAACAAAGCCGGTAACACCTGGTGTGTTTCTAACGCATGACCATGACTCATCAGATAATTCCATACGAACTAATACATAACCTGGAAATACGTTGCGCTTTACTACTTTAATTGCGCCATTCTTAAGCTCGCGAACCTCTTCTTCAGGAACTTCAATCTGGAAGATAAAGTCCTCCATATTTAAAGATTGAATACGGTTTACTAAATTTCCCTTAACCTTCTTTTCATATCCGGCGTATGAGTGAACAACAAACCATTCACCGGGCGCGTTGCGAAGGGCGGCGCGAAACTCAGCGTTCTCATCATTTTCTTCACTAACACTCTCATCAGTTACATCTTCAATAACTGGCGCAATTACCTCTTCAACAACTGGTGCTACTTCAGTAACAGCAAGAGCTGCTTCAAATGCATCCACTGGTGGATTAGCTGGGGTATCAATTGACATCATATTTTCCTAGATCCCTTAGCCGAATACCCAGAAGGTAATTTTTGTTAAAACTAAATCAAATATTGAAACTACTAAAATAATAAATCCAACGAATACTAAAACCACAGCTGTGTAGGTGGTTAATTGATTTCGAGTTGGCCAAACAACTTTTACTAATTCAGAAATAATTTGGCGGTAGAACAGGCCGATGCGACCAAAGAGCCCTTTGGCTTCTTCAGTTGAGACAATCTCTTCGCTCATCTACCTATTCCTTTTCTTTTCAGTTCTTACTTACTTCTTACTAATTACCGAACTACTTGCAGGGCAGGAGGGACTCGAACCCCCAACCGGCCGCTTTGGAGACGGCAACTCTAGCCAATTGAGCTACTGCCCTTTGTCCCGAATTAAGGCATGAAAAATCATGACCTAATACAAGCGCCGGGGGGGAAAGTGTAGAGGAGGTAGTAGTCGAAGGTAAAACTGAGATAAATATGAAGCCTCTTTTAAGCGTAGATGGCACACTTAAGCCCCATGAGCGCATCTGAAAAACCTAGAGTTTCAAAACGAATTGCAGCTATTGCAGAATCAGCAACTCTTGCAGTTGATAGCAAAGCTAAAGCGCTTAAGGCAGCCGGTCGGCCAGTAATTGGTTTTGGCGCCGGTGAACCAGATTTTCCAACTCCTGATTACATTGTTAACTCTGCAGTTGAAGCCGCAAAAGTTGTAGCTAATCACCGCTATACACCAGCTGCCGGATTACCAGAACTGCGGGATGCGATTGTTAAAAAAACTAAACGTGATTCAAATTATGAAATTACCTCTGATCAAGTATTAGTAACTAATGGTGGTAAGCAAGCGGTCTATCAAGCATTTGCATCCATTTTAGATCCAGGTGATGAAGTAATACTGCCTTCACCATACTGGACAACATATCCAGAGTGCATCAAATTAGCCGGTGGTGTATCTGTTGAAGTTTTTGCTGATGAGTCACAAAATTATTTAGTCTCAGTTGAGCAACTAGAAAAGGTGCGAACAGCAAAAACAAAGGTGCTGCTGTTTTGTTCACCATCTAATCCAACTGGCTCGGTTTACTCACCTGAGCAGGTAAAGGCGATTGGTAATTGGGCGCTCGCAAATGGTTTATGGGTAGTAACGGATGAAATTTATGAACACCTACTCTACGACGGTGCCACTGCTCCAAGTATCTGTGTTGCAGTTCCAGCACTTGCTGATCGAACAATAATTATTAATGGTGTAGCAAAAACATACGCTATGACTGGGTGGCGAGTTGGTTGGATGATTGGGCCAAAGGATGTGATTAAGGCTGCAACTAATTTGCAATCACACCTTTCTTCAAATGTTTCAAATATTTCACAACGTGCGGCAATAACTGCCCTTACTGGTGACTTATCTGCTGTGCATAAAATGGGTGAGGCATTTGATCGCCGTCGTAAATTAATTGTGAAGCTTCTTAATGAAATACCAGGAGTTTCTTGTCCAAATCCAACTGGTGCGTTTTATGTTTATCCTTCAGTTAAAGGAGTTTTAGGAAAAGAAATTAGAGGTAAGCGCCCGAAGACATCAGCTGAACTTGCGACCTTGATATTAGAAGAGGTTGAGGTGGCAGCAGTTCCTGGTGAAGCTTTTGGTCCTTCTGGTTATCTGCGCTTTTCTTATGCCTTAGGAGATGAAGATATTATTGAAGGAATTGGTAGAGTTAAAAAACTACTTAGTGAGGGAATTTAGTTTAAATCTACTCCAATTAATTGAACCTCTGCTTGTAATTTAATACCAAATTTTTCATCAACTTTAGCTCTGGCCATTTTTGCTAACTCAATAATGTCATCTGCTGTTGCGCTACCTGAATTGGAAAGTGCTAAAACATGCTTACTAGAAATTTGAGCACCGGCTAATTTTTCGCCCTTTGTAATACCAGAATGCTCCATCAGCCAAGCAGCTGAAGTTTTCACTTTGCCATCTGCTTGTGGCCAGCGTGGTGCATCACTTGGCAATTTATCAGCCGCTTCTTTACTTAATATTGGGTTAATGAAGAATGAACCAGCTGAATGGATTTGATTTTCTTTTGAATCGATCAGCATTCCCTTGCGCCCTCTAAGTTCTAGCACAGCATTGCGAACAGCTTTAACACTTACTCTATCTCCGATATTCACTGATAAATATTTAGCTAACTCTGCATAGGCAATCGGTAGAGATTGTTCACCTTTTCGAAGTTGAAAAGTAACACTTAATATTACGTAGCGACCAGATTCTTCTTTAAAAATAGAGTTGCGGTATGAAAATTTACATTGTTCATTTGCAAAACTTACTACTTCACCTTTTTTACGATCAAAGGCTTTAACTCTGGCAATAGTTTCACTTACTTCATGACCGTATGCACCAATATTTTGAATAGGTGCTCCACCAATAGTTCCAGGAATTCCACTTAATGATTCAAGGTCTGCAAAGCCATTTTCAATAGTTAACGCCACAAATTTATCCCAGTCTTCACCGGCTGAAACTTCAATCATTCCGCCACTACAGGCATCGTAATCAAGTGCGCTTCCCTTACTTTCAACTCTAATTACTGTGCCAGCAAAACCAGCATCGCTAATTAATAAATTAGATCCTGCGCCTAAAATTAATACTTGTTCACCAGCGGCATCTGCGGCTTTCACAAACTCAATTAATTCATCTGCGGTATGAGCATGCACAATCTTTCGGGCAGGCCCACCGACCTTAAGTGTTGTGAAATTTGATAACTGTTCCATTACCTAAGCCTACCGACGTGGTGAGAGGATCTCATTTTTTCCTCTAAATCTTTCTAGGATCCTCTGATAATTTTTACGAGAGTTCTTATCCCGATAATCTGGATCAACATCGTAGTAACCATGGTGGCGCTCCTGTGTAAGTGGTAGATCAATCTGCATTAACTTTCCACCAGCAGCCCTAATTGCAAGTGAGAGTTCAATATCTGCATTTCGATAATACTTAGCACTTGGGTTAGCTCCGCCAGCTTTTTGAGCAAATACGCGATCAAGGGCTAGGAAGTAACTAAAAAGCACATCCACCTCACCTACTCCTTTATCATCAGTGCTACGCCATTGATCATCTAAATTAACAAGTCCACCCTTCCAGCCAACACCTTGGTAGCCAGATTCAAGTTGAGTAAGAGTTGCGGTGATGGGATCGTCTGTAAAAATTGTGGAGGGATCCATAATTATTAAGTAATCCTCGGTACTAGTACTTAAAAAATGATTAATCACATTACCCCAACCAAGTGGGTTTTTCTCTTGAGTAATGTTTATCTGATTAGATTTAAATAAATCATCGCTTAACCAATTACTTTTACCATTTGCATAGATACTTACCGGGGTTTGAGTGTGTTTTGTTATTGCACTAACACAGGTAATTAAATCTTCTGTAAAACCCTCTGCGATTATGCAGATGCGAATTGACCCAGCCATTAGGCGGGTTTATTTAGCGAGTTTCGCGGTGAAGTTGTGAAGATTTGCAGCGAGGGCAAAACTTCTTAAGTTCTAAGCGATCAGGATCGTTACGTCGATTCTTGCGTGTGATGTAGTTGCGCTCTTTGCACTCAACACATGCCATTGTAATTTTCGGACGAACATCTGCGCTTTTACTTGCCATGGTTGAGCTCCTAGCCTTGTAGTTAAATTAACTGTTGTTAATTTCTTTGGGTGAGGTTACCTGACCTGCATCATTTACTGAAATTGATGCGTAATTCTCACCTTACTTCACATCTTTATTACTTGTAGCGGAGGCGGGATTTGAACCCACGACACAGCGATTATGAGCCGCTTGCTCTACCAAGCTGAGCTACCCCGCCAAGTTTTTAAATCTTTCAATATTTATTTGTTAATCGAGCCCCCTAACGGAATCGAACCGTTGACCTTTTCCTTACCATGGAAACACTCTACCAACTGAGCTAAGGGGGCGAAGTGCTGACTAAGGATACAACCCGTCTTTAGTATTTACGAATTGAGCCCTTACTTTAGGTAAGCCTTGCTTGCAATCTCAATCCGCCTACTTTTATATGACTCTGATGCACCAATAATTAGATGTTCAAATGGATTACCGCTTTTAATTAATTTACGTAACTCATCTGCTTTATCTGTCTCATAAACTTTTACGTCATTTGCATGCATGACTTGGACATCCTTATGAGGTTTAAACCATCGATAAACTAGTGTTAAAGCTTGTAATAAAGAATAAACACTGCCTCGCCAACCCCTACCAAATAAATCCTGTAATTTTAATTTAAATAAAGTGGTAGATAACTGCTCTTCATTTTTTGCAGGTTTGTTTACTAACTCTTTAAATAAATTAGCCACATCTAATGCGCCGGTAACCTTTTCAAGCTTGCCGCAGTTATTTGCTAGTTCATCACGAATACTAGCCAAGGCTAATTTGGCTGCATTTTCTTTAATCTCAATTAAATTACTTTGATCAACGGTTAGCGCCATTTTATTATCTGCAGCCCATAAAGCTCTGGCAGCTTGATTATCAGTACCTCTCGTATTTGGAATAAATAGTGTTGGTATTTTTGCAGCCAACTCCTCGTGAACACTGTTATACCCAGCAGCACAAATTGCTGCATCAAATGCATTAAGCACATTTGCTAATGGAAAATGACGAATTATTTTTATATCTAAGCCAGCTGGAGCGAGATTATTGCCATTAGAGTCAACTGGATCTTTAGTTAATACCACTTGAAGATTTGGCCAAGATATTAAGCCGGTCAGTGCGGCAGTCATCTTTGCATTTAGATCTGCTTCACCTATCCCTAGTTGAACCAATACTGCTGGACGATCTTGATCTAAACCAAGTGTGCTTCGGGCATCACTTTTATTCAGTGTTGTTAAAGGATTAAATATTGATATTGGTTTAACCATAACTGAATCTGCTCTTTTAGCAGTTGGTCCTTTGTCATAGCTTTGACCAAAATCTCCTGGAGTGATAATTAAATCCATCATCTTTGATTGAAGATTAAGTAAATATCTGGTGGGAGTTTTTTGCCAAAAACCTCTTCGAACCCAAACTAAATTAATATTTGATCTTACGCTCTTAATTCCAATAATGCCTGGATATGGAACAACTCCATCAAAACTAACTATCTTTGCATTTGTTTCATCAATTAAAGCAACAATACGATCTCTTAAATAGGCATCCCATTCATGCCTGCCCATCCATTTGCGGTCACGACCTGGAATGTATTCAAATCTAACGCCAGCAATTTTTGGCACTTCAACTACACCAGAAGCCATTGAGATGATGATTGGATTAGCAAAACTCTTCAATTCTGAAGCGATTGCACTTGCTCTGGTTAAATGTCCCATTCCAATACCGTTACTAGTGGCTAGAATTATGGTTGGCTTATCCATGAAATTAGTATAACTACATCAAAGTTAGGCAGACCTAATGAATACCTCGCTATTGCTAGTGATTTTAGTTCTGCAAGTGTTTGCTGTTTATTACTTAATTAGAACTGCTCGTAATCTAGGTAGTAAAGCTACTAAAAACCATAAAGTTACGATGGGAAATATAAGTCAAATTAGGTCAGCAACTAGTGGAATCTTGCTAAATCAATTATTGATTCCTGATAGTAAAGAGTTTAAGGCAGTTAATTGGGAGCATGTAATCTCTTTGACTAGCCATCCAGCAAGATTTAATACCTTAAGCCAAGCGCTTAATTCCTTGCTTGCACAAAGACTTATTGCAAAAAATATATATTTAAATATTGCACATGAAGACTTAGGCAAGCTTCCAGATTCAGTAAAGGATTTAGCATCTAGCGGGCTTATAAAGATTAATACCTGTGAAAACTTAGGGCCAGGTAAAAAATTAATTCCAACACTTAGGTTAGAAAGAAGTTTACCTATAATAGTTGTTGACGATGATTTAATTTTTGAGACGGATTTAACCTTAAAACTTATGATTGCACATCATTTATCTCCAGGGACAATAATCGCATCTCGTGTACACAAGATAATTCATACCCCGGAAGGCAAAATATCTGCATATATTAATTGGCAGAAAAACTACTCTTTAAGTGATGGACCATCGATTGATCTACTTGCTACCTCAGGGGCTGGTACTCTATATAAGGCAGAATTTTTCCATAATGATGTGACTGATGAAAAAGCTTATACAGAATTAGCATTTCACACAGATGATCTTTGGTGGTTTATCCAAAGTAAACGCATTGGTACAAAGACAAAACGATTACCTGGCCAAAGTATTTTAAACTATGTAGATGGAACTCAAGAAACTGGTTTATGGAATAACGGGAACAAAGAAAGAAATGATATAAATCTAAAAACTTTAATCGAAAAATACTCGCTTTAATTTCTTTGGTGGCGGGTGAAGGATTTGAACCTTCGAAGGCAGAGCCGGGGGATTTACAGTCCCCTCCCATTGGCCGCTCGGGCAACCCGCCAAGGATTGTTAAGCGAGGCAAAGTCTAAAGCCTGAGTAGTTGTTATGCCAAAACTTCAACTATTTTCCGTAATTGTAAGCAGTAGAACATACTTATTTTCCGAAGTAAATTAATATGAATTAACGAGTAAAGTGTAGACATGGCGGATAGTAGTTTTGACATCGTTTCAAAAATTGATCAAATGGAGTTAGATAACGCCTTTAATCAATGTGACCGTGAGATCGCAACTAGGTATGACTTTAAGAATACGGGAGTAAAGGTAGAGAAAACTGGCGCCAAGGTTTTAATTGAAGCAGATACTGAGGAGCGAGTTAAAGCTGCTCTTGATGTTTTTAAGGATAAATTAGTTAAACGCAGTGTTTCACTAAAACATCTCGAATCTAGTGAGCCGCAATTAAGTGGTAAAACATACCGAATTAATTGTGAGTTTAAAGAGGGTATTACTACTGAGAATGCAAAGAAGATTGCAAAGTTTTTAAAAGAAAGTGGACCGAAGTCTCTAAAAACTCAAATACAAGGTGATGAGCTTCGAGTTTCAAGTAAAAGTAGAGATGATTTACAAACCGCAATTGCTCAGGTTAAGAACGAATCTTGGGATTTTGCTGTTCAATTTACTAATTACCGATAACTATCTCTAGAAAAGGTCAGAGTGAATCGAAATAGTTCAGGTATTGCCTATGGTGTTGGTGCGTACATAATTTGGGGATTACTCCCACTTTATTGGCGCTGGCTAGATCGGGCATCAGCGTTTGAAATTTTAGCAAATAGAGCAGTCTGGTCTTTAATGGTTTGTATTTTGTTTCTGGCATACCAAAAGCAGCTTCGTAGAACTTTGAGTTTAATTAAAAATACTAGAACTTTTTCACTACTAGCACTTACCTCCCTACTGCTATCTATGAACTGGGGAATATATATTTGGTCAGTTTCAGTTGATCGAGTTGTTGAGGCAGCCCTTGGTTACTACATAACCCCACTAGTTGCAGTGAGTTTTGGTGTTTTAGTATTAAAAGAAAAACTTCGCAGGTTACAAATAGTCTCAATTGCATTAGCAACAATTGGCGTAATAATTTTGACACTAACTTACGGGCATATTCCATTAATTGCATTAGGACTTGCTTTTAGTTGGGGTTCATATAGTTTGATCAAAAAAAGATTAAATGCCGGTGCTCTAGAAACACTATCAATTGAAACTCTGGTTTCTTTTTTACCAAGCCTTACGTTCTTAATTGTTCTTATGGGTAAAAAAGAAGCTGAATTTGGCCAGGATATTGGTTTTTCATTAGCACTTGCTTCTGCTGGAATATTTACAGTGGCTCCGCTACTTATGTTTAACGCTGCAACTACTAGATTGCCACTTACGATTACTGGACTACTTCAATACATAACTCCTAGTATTATGTTTCTAATTGGAATTATAGTTTTTAATGAGCCCCTATCGGTTTCAAAATTAATTGGATTTTTATTTATATGGGTAGCGTTAGGATTTTTGGGACGAGATTTATATAAATCAGGTAGATCGGTTGACCAAGGCATAGGTTAAATTCTTAAGTCCTTCTTTTGCAGCACCTTCAGGTAAATCAACTAATAAATCATTCGCTTCTTTAGCAACCTGGGCTAAATATGCTTGAACTTCTTTTACTGCATTATGAGTTCTAAGTCTACTAATAACATCTGGTAGATCTTGATCACTTATTGGGCCACGTAATTTAGCAATTAAATCTTTATCTGCAGTCTCATTAGCTGCTATCACATAGAGTGTTACTAGGGTTGGGATGCCTTCTTTTAGATCTGTGCCTGGTGTTTTACCTGAAGCAGTTTCATTACTTGCTACATCAAGAAGGTCATCAGCTACCTGAAATGCAACTCCTATTTTCTCTCCAAACTTTGTTAATACCTCTACCACTTCAGGTTTGGCTCCAGAAAGTAATGCACCAAATCTGGCGCTTGTGGCGATTAGTGATCCAGTTTTATCTGCTACCACCTTCATATAGTGATCAATTTGAGAAAGTCCTTCACTCTTACCTTGAGTTTCCTTTATCTGTCCAATTACTAATCGTTCAAAGGTCTTTGCCTGCAATTTAACTGCAGCTGGGCCAATATCTGCCAACATATCTGAAACTTTTGAGAATAAATAGTCGCCAGTTAAAATTGCTACCGCATTGTTCCACTTCTTATTTGCACTAATTACACCACGTCTTAATATCGCATCATCCATTACGTCGTCGTGATACAAGGTTGCAAGGTGGGTAAGTTCACAACACACAGCGGCTTTAATTATGTCGTAATTAGTTGGATCACCAAACTGAGCAGCAATTAAGGTAAGTAAAGGTCGAAGTCTTTTGCCACCAGCTTCAACTAAATGCCTAGATGTTTCAACAACTAATGGGTAATCGCCTTGAATATGTGATCGCATTAACTCTTCAACTTTAACCATATCGGCAATGAGTGAGGCTTCAAGTTTCTTATCTAAATTCGGTATTCCTATCTGATTCATTATTTAATGAAGCTAGCGAAATTACCTGCTGTAGTAAGTAGCAGTGAAGGTGCGATACCTAAAACTATTGAAATTAATACTGAGGCAGAAATAGAAATCTTGCTCTTAACTGAAGGAATAACTACAGAGACTGAGTCGTTAGTTGGATCAGTAAAGAACATCATAATTATTACTCGGATATAGAAAAACGCTGCGATAGCACTTGCTAATACACCAACAACAACTAATGAGATATTCCCAGATTTATAAGCTGCTGAGAAAATTGCAAATTTTCCAACAAAACCTGAAGTTAGTGGAATACCAGCAAAACTTAATAATAGGAATGAAAAAGCGGCTGCAGTAAGTGGTGATTTCTTACCCAAACCGACCCATCGATTTAAATCACTAACCTCACCAGATGAATCCCTGATTAGAGCAATAATTCCAAATGCGGCAAGTGTGGCAAATCCATAAGCAAATAAGTAAAAGAGTGATGCAGCTAAGCCATCTTTATTTAATGCTACAACTCCAGATAGCAAAAACCCTGCATGGGCAATAGATGAATATGCAAGCATACGTTTAACATCGCGTTGAGCAATTGCAACTATGGAACCAAACAACATTGTAATTATTGCTATGGCAATAATTATTGGTCGCCAGATTGTTTGTGACTCAGCAAAGCCAACATAGAAGATTCTTAAAATAGCGCCGAATGCAGCTACCTTTGTGCAGGCAGCCATAAATGCGGTTATTGGAGTTGGCGCACCTTGATAAACATCTGGTGTCCAAGAGTGAAATGGGACTGCGCTAATTTTAAATAGTAATCCGACTGAGATAAAAACTATGCCGATCAGTAAGAAAACATCATTAGCACTTCCAACCGCGGCGCTAATCCCGACAAGTGAAATGGTTCCGGAATATCCATACAAAAATGCAGCACCAAATAAGAAAAATGCAGATGCGTATGCGCCTAATAAAAAGTACTTCAGAGCTGACTCTTGCGATAGCAATCGACGCCGACGAGCTAAACCAGCTAATAAATATAGTGGTAGTGAAAATACTTCTAGTGCGACAAATAAAGTTACTAAGTCGCTAGCAACTGTAAACAACATCATTCCTGATACAGCAAATAAAAATAGTGGGAATATTTCAGTTTGCTGGCTCTTCTCCTGTAGCGCATTTAGTTCCTCAGGTGAACCAGGAAGTGCTGAAGCTTGAGCGACAAAGTTATCTTGATCAGCAATTAATAAAACAGCAACTAGTGACAATAATATAATTGTGGCTTGTAAGAAAATTCCTGCTTTATCAATGGTCACAGAGCCAACTGCTGCAGTAGTAGATGATAAATCTTTAATTCGCCATAATTGTTGCAGTGAAAGTACAAGTACACCAATACTTAGCGTTACTTGGATAGCTGTACGGCGGGCTTTACCAACAAATGCTTCAACTAAAACTCCAATTACCGCACCTGCTAACACAATAAGTATTGGTGCTAGTAACGAGTAACCCAAAGATGGTGCGGTTAACATCACTTACCTACCTTTGCAACTGGATCACTAAAACCGGCACTTATTACAACTTGTTCAGATGTTGGATTAATTAGATCTAAAACGGGTTTTGGATAGAAACCCATTAGAACAATTACTAATATAACTGGAGCGATAGCTATTTTTTCACGCAGATTTAAATCGGTTAAATTTTCGTTGCCTGGCGTAGTCGGACCATGTAACATTTTTTGAACTGGAATTAAAATATATAAAGCAGCTAAAATTATTCCTAGTGTTCCAATAATTGCTGCAACTGGATAACGTGTATACGTACCAACTAATACTAGAAACTCACTTACGAAGCTCGATAATCCAGGTAAAGCCAAGCTAGACATTCCAGCAATAAAGAAAGTCCAAGCCATTACCGGCGTAACTCTCTGCAGCCCACCAAAATCAGAAATAGTTGATGATCCTCTTCGCATCATCATCCAACCAGCAATTAAGAAGAGCGCGGCGGTAGAAAACCCATGATTTACCATATACAAGTTTGCACCAGACATACCTTGTGATGTCATAGCAAAGATACCCATAGTTATAAAACCAAAGTGTGAGATTGATGTGAAAGCAATAAGACCTTTAATATCTTTTTGACCAATTGCCATAAAGGCTCCATAAATAATAGAAATTACAGCTAAGGTAATAATTAATGGAGTGAATGTTTTACTAGCATCTGGGAATAATTGGATACAAAAACGTATCATTCCGTAAGTACCAACTTTATCTAGTACACCAAGTAGAAGTACTGATGTGCCAGGAGTCGCTGCTTTGGCAGCATCTGGCAGCCAAGTATGAAATGGCCATAGTGGTGCTTTAATTGCAAATGCAATAAAAAAGCCAAGAAATAAAAAGTTTTCGGTTTGATTATCAATTTCAAGAGTTGCAAGCTGCGCTAAATCGAAAGTAGCACCGATTTGATTTCCAGAAATAACATAAATACCAATAATTGAGGCAAGCATTAGCAAACCACCGAATAAGCTATAAAGTAAAAACTTAACTGCAGCAGCTGATTTATTTCCACTTCCATATCCACCGATTAGGAAATAAATTGGAATCAGCATTGCTTCAAAAAATACGTAGAAAAGAAATAGGTCCGTTGCAGCAAAGACGCCAATCATCATTGTTTCTAGTATTAAAATTAAAACATAGAAAACTTTTGCGCTCCATCGCCCGCTGTCAGATTCATGCCAAGTAGCAAGTACAACAATTGGCACTAAAATCGTAGAGAGCAGTATTAATACAAGTGAAATACCATCAATACCTACTGAGTAATTAATATTAAAGGTAGGAATCCAAGCATTACTCTGCACATACTGAAGTGATGTATCTGACTTATCAAAGCCGATTGCTAGTAAAATAGAAATTATTGCGATAACTGTTGTTCCAACGAAAGCGACTTTTTTAATCAATCCAATATTCTGACCTGGTATTGCAACGATTAAAATTGAAATAACTAATGGCAATAACCCAATAATTGTTAATAGACTCACGCAGTCACCGCCCAAATAACAGTTAGAAGTGCCAATGCGCCGATTACAGTCATTAGCGCATAACTTCTAACATAGCCATTTTGTAAAGTACGAAGTTTGCTACCAGCAGTTATTGAAACACTGCCGACTGCTCTAACTAATCCATCAATAATTAAGTAGTCAAGGTTTAATAGATTATTAACTAATGATTGTCCTGGACGCATAAATACAACTTCATTTAAATCATCTTGAAATAGATCACGCCTTGCAGCTTTTGTTAGCAATGAAACCTTCACTGGAGCAATTGCTAATTGATCACCACGATACTTAATAACTGCAATTGACACTCCAATAATTATCACTAATAGTGTCATTGCTGAAACCACGATTGGGGGTAAGAATTCCTCTGCATGATGTTCTTTAAGAGGGTTTACAACTGGTTCAAGCCAATGAACTAATCCTTCACCTTTAGACAAAATAAAACCAGATGCAATTGATCCAACAGATAGCAATCCAATTGGAATTAACATTAATGCTGGGCTCTCGTGTGGCTCATCTTTATGGCCCCATCTTTCATTCCCAAAGAAAGTCAAAATTACAACTCGAGTCATATAAAAGGCAGTGATCATTGCGCCAAGCAAGGTGGCTAAACCTAATGTGATTCCTTTTATGCCTCCGGCATTAAATGCAGTTTCAATAATTTTATCTTTTGAATAAAAACCAGCAAATGGTGGTACGCCAATAATTGCTAAGTAACCAAGCCCAAAGGTAAGAGCAGTAATTGGCATAAACTTTCCAACTCCACCAAATTTTCTCATGTTTACTTCATCTTTCATGCCATGCATTACAGAACCGGCGCCAAGAAACATACTTGCCTTAAAGAAACCATGAGTTAGTAAGTGCATGATTGCAAAGGCATAACCGATTGGACCAAGTCCGGTTGCTAAAATCATGTAGCCAATTTGAGACATAGTCGATGCTGCAAGTGCTTTTTTAATATCATCTTTAGCAGTTCCAATAATTGCACCAAATAGCAAAGTAACGCCGCCAATAATTAAGACCATCATTTGCGCAATTGGAGCCTCATCAAAGATGAAGTTTGAGCGAGTAATTAAATAGACGCCAGCGGTAACCATTGTTGCAGCATGAATTAAGGCAGAGACTGGTGTTGGACCAGCCATAGCATCACCTAACCAAGACTGAAGTGGGAACTGAGCTGATTTTCCACAAGCTGCGAGTAATAACATTAAACCGATCGCAGTTAGTTGAGTTGAAGAGGCATTCTCTGTTTGATCTTTAATCCCAGCAAATGAAACATCGCCAAAGGTTGCAAATGCAATCATGATGGCAAGTGATAGCCCAACATCACCAACTCGATTAGCTATGAATGCTTTCTTTGCTGCAGTGGCATAGGTTGGTTTTTGATTCCAGAATCCGATTAGAAGATAGGAAGCAAGACCAACGCCTTCCCAACCAACATATAGGTTTAAGTATGAATCACCTAGTACTAATAACAACATCGCTGCAATAAAAAAGTTTAAATATGCAAAAAATCTACGGCGATCTAGATCATGAGACATATAGGCAATTGAGTAGATATGAATCAATGTACCAACACCAGTTATTAACAGTACAAAACAAATAGATAATTGATCTAGAAGTAATGAGGCATCTACATTAAATGAACCTACTGAGATCCAAGTAAATAATTTCTGAGTTACGGCGCGTGATTCTTCTGCTCTTCCTTGCATTGCAAAAAACTCAACAGCGCCAACCGTGAATGTGCAGGCTGAGACAATAGTAGCCATGACATGTCCCCAGGAATTTGATCTTTTACCAGCTAAAAGCAAAATAGCAGAGCTAAATAATGGGAGCGCAATTAACCAAACTAAATTAGCTGAAGTTAACATTTTATAGTTTCAACAAACTTGCATCATCGACTGAGGCAGAACGACGAGATCTATAAATCGTTACGATAATTGCAAGTCCAACTACAACCTCACAAGCAGCAACAACCATTGTAAAGAATGCGACAACTTGTCCATCTAAATTTCCGTTGATTCGGGCAAAAGTAACAAAGGCTAAATTTGCTGCATTTAGCATTAATTCAATACACATAAAAACAACAATTGCATTACGTCTTACTACAACACCAATAGCACCTATCGTAAACAAAATTGCAGAAAGATAAAGGTAGTTAGCGATTGCCATCACTTCTCCTCTTCTTCGGCTTGAAGTTGGAATTTAGAACTTTCGATAATGTCACCTCTGGCTTGGAGCACTGCAGAGATTGAAGTTGGTGCAGCTTTTCCAGTAGGCAATAAAGCAGGTACATCTACTGCGTTATGAAGTGCATAAACACCTGGGCCAGGAAGGCCTGCGGCATCTTTAAGTTCGCCTTTTCTAAAGCGAGCAATAGATAAATCTCGTTGAGCAAATTTAGATCGAGATTTTTGGCTGTGAGCTAAAACCATTGCACCTAACGCTGCAGTAATTAATAGTGCTGAAACAACTTCAAAAGCAAAGACGTATTTCGTAAATAACAATTCAGCAATTCCATTTGCATTACCCACAGAATTTGCATCGATAAAAACAGCTGTGGGTCTACCAAGTGTTGCACGAGATATCAAAGATGTAAGTAGGCCTCCAAAACCAATTGCTGCAGTAATTGCGATAGGACGTAGTCCTTTTATATTTTCATCAAGTGAGTCAGATGTATCAACACCAACTAACATCAAAATAAATAGGAAGAGCATCATTACGGCTCCGGTATAAACCACGATCTGAACAATTCCTAAAAACAGTGCATCTTGGGCAATATAAAAAATAGCTAAGGAAATCATTACCCAAGCAAGAAGCAGTGCAGAATGAACTGCTTTTTTAACTAGGAGCATTCCAATTGAAGCTAAAATAGAAATTGGTGCTAAAAAATAAAACAAAACCGATTCAGGACCAGCTGTTGTCCCAATATCGAGGGCTAAATTAATCATTTTTAGCGATGCCTTGTGATGGATGTGAACCGGTAACTTCACCGCGATAATAATTACCATCATCCGTATTTGGATACATTGGATGTGGTGGTGGAACCATTCCCGCTCTTAGTGGACCTAATAGATCATCTTTTTCAAAAATCAGTTTTGCGCGAGTATCATCAGCTAATTCATATTCATTTGTCATAGTAAGTGCTCGTGTTGGACATGCCTCTATGCAAAGTCCACAAAAAATACAACGTAAGTAATTAATTTGATAAACCTTGCCATATCGCTCACCTGGTGAAAATTGCTCACCCTCTTTGTTATCAGCACCTTCAACATAAATAGCATCGGCAGGACATGCCCAAGCACATAACTCGCAGCCAATACATTTTTCAAGTCCATCAGGGTGACGATTTAATTGGTGGCGACCATGAAATCTCTCTGCGGTAGGTTCTTTAACCTCTGGGTATTGAATAGTATTAACTTTTTTAAACATGGTTTTAAATGTGACCCAAAAGCCAAGAAGTTGCTTACCTAGGCTTGATCTTTCATGGTTTGTAATAGGTGCCTTAGCTGCATCAGATTTGGCTAAGCCAAACTCATCAGATCTGGGCATTAATTCATCAGCCATTTAACTGCTCCGCTCTTGAGTTTGGGATTTCTGGTACCGGAAAATCTGGTTCAGTATTATTTGTAATTTTTGATGCGATATCTGTTTTAACTTTTGCTCTGTCCATAAGTGAAGTAATACCAATATATATAAATGTTACAGAAAAAATAAAAGCAACTAATAAAAAGGTGGAACTCTGACGCTGAGACATAACTCGCAGTGTTGAAACAATCATGATCCAGGCAAGTGAAAATGGAATTAATACTTTCCAACCAAACTTCATAAATTGGTCATACCGCAGGCGTGGCAGAGTTCCACGCAGCCATACAAATACAAAGAAGAAAGCTAATACCTTTACAAAGAACCAAACTAATGTAAACCAACCACCTAGCCATTGTTCTGTAAAACCAAGCCCAGGAAGGGCTCGATAACCACCTAGGAATAATGTTGTTGCTAAAGCAGATACTGCAATTATATTTACATATTCTGACAAGAAAAATAGTGCGAATTTAAGTGATGAATACTCAGTATGGAATCCGCCAACTAATTCACCTTCTGCCTCTGCTAAATCAAATGGTGCACGGTTAGTTTCACCAACCATAGAGATTGCATAAATAATAAATGATGGGAAAAGAACTACGGCATACCACCATCGGTCTTGCGCCGCCACAATTTCAGAAGTGGACATTGATCCTGAATAAATAAATACTGCAACTAAAGAAAGTCCCATAGCAACTTCATATGAAATAACTTGAGCAGATGAACGAAGTCCACCTAATAAAGGATAGGTGGAGCCGGAAGACCATCCTGCTAAAACAATTCCATACACACCAACGGATGCAATTGCTAAGACATAAAGCACACCAACAGATAAGTCTGTAAGTTGCATCGCTGTTTTATATCCAAAGAAATTAACTTCACCAGTTAATGGAATTACTGCGAAAGCCATAAAACAAGTGGTGGTACTAATAATGGGTGCTAATACAAAAACAATTCGATCAGCTGCTTTTGGAATTAAATCCTCTTTTAAAGCTAGCTTTACGCCATCTACTAAAGCTTGGAGCAGTCCAAATTTACCAACTCGGTTGGGCCCACTTCGTTGTTGCATACGCGCAACAATCCGCCGCTCTCCCCAAACTGACATAATTGTTAAAAATACGCATGCAGCAAAAATTATTACTCCTTTAAGAGCAATAATCCAACCTGGATCTTGGCTGATTAATTCTGCATTAGTCATGCTTTGGCCACCTTAACAATTGAATTGCTAACAACGCCTAAATTTCTAATTAGCTGACTGCTTGCTGAATTACGAGGTAACCAAACACTAGCTTCTTCAATATCAGCGATTTGGCAAGGCAATGTAATTGCACCATACTCATTTGAAACTCTAACTAGTTCACTTTCTTTAACTCCAAGTTTTTTTGCTCTATCTGCGCTCATTACTACAACTGATTTGCGAGCAGTCCCGGCAAGATTATCCTCGCCATCTTGCAGAGAACCTTTATCTAGCAGATTTCGCCAAGAGGTAAGTATGGCTTCATCACTTGATACATTCTTATTAGCTACAGGGGCAACTGACTTGAAAGTATTTTTCGCGCCATCCCAATTGCCAATTGAGTCAAACTCAACTCGTGCTGCCTTAACTGTTGGTAGGTTAATTGGCTTACCAATCTCATCAGCTAGCATGGACAAAATTCTTACATCACTTCTATTTAATGATTGAGCAACTGCTGCTTCAAATTTACGGACATTGCCTTGCCAATCCATAAATGACCCACTTTTTTCAACTACAGCAGCAACTGGCAATACAACACTTGCAATATCCGTAATGTCACTGTGTCGAATTTCTAATGAAACTATAAACTTCTTAGACAACTTTATCTTTGCATCGGGAGAAATATCCATCGGGTCAACTGCGCCAACTAGTACTGCCTGCAGGTCAGAGTTAATAATCTCTAAAGTATTCATTCCAGAATCTGTTGGTAGTGAAGAAGATGACCAAACAGTTGCGATATCAACTCTGGCTGCTGAGTCAGAAACTAATCTATTGCCGGGTAATAAATTACCTGAAGCGCCCGCTGCAATCGCGCCACGTTCTCCAGCTCTTCTTGGTACCCAACCAAGCTTTGCACCAGATTGATTTATTAACTGTAAAACTGCAGATAGCGCTCCGGGTGTTTCTGATAATCGCTCACCTACTAGAACTACAGTCTTTTTTGTTAATCCCGTAAGTGAAGAAATTGCTGAAATTTCATTACCGGCAGCACACTTAATTAGATTTGCTTTTAACTTCTCACTACCCCTACTTGCAAATGGTGCAATAGTTGTAACTTTTATAGATCTCTTATGAGTTTGTTTGTAAATACGAAGAAAAATAATTGGTGATTCATCTTCTGGTTCAAAATTAATTAGTACAACATGATCTGCTTTATCAATATCTTTATAGGTAGCAGTTAATGGTGCACTGGCTAAGAAATCTAGCTCTTCATTACTGTGAACACGTGATCTAAAATCAATGTTGTTTGTACCCAGCGCAACGCGCGCAAACTTGCTATAACCATAAGCATCTTCGATTGTTGAGCGGCCACCAACTAAAACTCCTGCTTTAGCATCTCTTAAACCTGCCGCAGCTGCTGCTAAAGCTTCAGGCCATGACACTTCTTGTAGTTGCCCACTTGAATCTCTAATCATTGGAGCAGTTAATCTGTTCTTTGCTACTTCATACTTAAATGCCCATCTACCTTTATCGCAATTCCACTCTTCATTAACATCAGCATCATCGCCAGCTAATCTTCTTAATGTTTTACCGCGCCTAACATCAGTGCGCATGTCACATCCTGAAGCGCAGTGTTCACAAGCAGAGCTAGTTGAAACTAAATCAAATGGTCGGGCACGGAATCGATATGAAGTGCCGGTGAGTGCACCAACTGGGCAGATCTGCACAGTATTACCTGAGTAATAAGAATCAAATGGCTCATCTTCATATATACCAACTTGTTGCAGAGCGCCTCGCTCATTTAATGTAATAAATGGATCACCGGCGATCTGTTCAGAAAATCTTGTGCATCGGGCGCAAAGTACACACCTCTCTCTATCTAGTAATACTTGAGATGAAATAGCAACTGGCTTTTCGAATGTGCGCTTTATTCCTTCAAATCTAGATTCACTTCTGCCGGTAGACATTGCTTGATTTTGAAGTGGACATTCACCACCCTTATCGCAAACTGGACAATCAAGTGGGTGATTAATTAATAACAACTCCATAACACCTTTTTGTGCTTTGTCTGCAACGGCTGAGGTTAATTGAGTTTTAACAATCATTCCGTTTTCAACTGGAATCGTGCAAGAGGCTTGTGGTTTAGGAAATGCTCTTCCATTTATTTCAATATCTACTAAACATTGTCGGCAAGCACCGGCTGGTTCAAGTAATGGATGATCACAAAATCTTGGGATTTGTATTCCTAATTTTTCTGCAGCACGGATTACCAGAGTTCCTTTTGGAACAGTTATTTCAAATCCATCGATAACGCAGGTAATCATTTCAACTGCTACCTCTTGATCTGTACTTAACTCTTGAATACTCATTTGGCACCTATTGGTGAAAATAATGTTGCAGCCATTGGATCAAATGGGCACTGCCCAGCTGCTAAGTGATCTAAATATTCTTGGCGGAAATACTTAAGTGAGGAAATAATTGGACTAGCTGCGCCATCAGCGAGCGCACAAAATGAGCGCCCCATGATGTTGTCGCAAAGATCTAGCAACTTATCTAAATCTGCTTCACTTCCTTTTCCTGCCTCTAAATCCTTTAGTACTTGTACTAACCACCAGGTTCCTTCACGGCACGGTGTGCACTTTCCACAAGATTCATGTTTATAAAACTCAGTCCAGCGTAATACTGCTCTAACAATGCAAGTTGTTTCATCAAATATTTGTAGTGCTTTTGTACCTAACATTGAGCCAGCAGCTGCTACGCCTTCATAATCAAGTGGAACATCTAGATGAGCATCAGTAAAGATTGGTGTAGATGACCCACCTGGTGTCCAAAACTTTAACTTGTGTCCATTTCTAACTCCGCCAGCTATATCAAGTAATTGGCGCAAAGTAATTCCAAGTGGTGCTTCGAACTGACCAGGATTATTAACATGCCCAGATAATGAATAAAGCGTAAACCCTTTACTTTTTTCAGTTCCCATTGCGGTAAACCAAGTGACTCCGTTATTAATTATTGCTGGTACTGAAGCCACAGATTCAACATTATTAACAACTGTTGGCTTTGCATATAAGCCTGCGATTGCTGGAAATGGTGGGCGAAGTCTTGGTTGTCCTCTAAAGCCCTCTAGAGAATCAAGTAGCGCAGTTTCTTCACCACAAATATAAGCACCAGCTCCAACATGTAATACCAACTCTAAATCAAATCCTTTTCCTAATATATTTTTACCAAGTAGTCCGGCGGCATAGGCATCTTCAATGGCTTGCTGAACCCTTCGCACAACGTGAGCTACTTCCCCACGAATATATATAAATGCATAATTTGCTCTAATTGCATATGAACCAATAATTATTCCTTCAATTAATACATGTGGATTAGCCATCATTAGTGGTGTGTCTTTACAGGTACCAGGTTCTGATTCATCTGCATTAACAACAAAATAATGTTCCTTATTATCTCCTTGTGGAATAAAGCCCCACTTGTTACCAGTTGGAAAACCTGCGCCACCCCTGCCGCGTAATCCTGAATCTTTAATTAATTGAATTACTTCATCCGCTGGCATTTCCAATGCTTTAGCAATTGCGGTGTAACCACCATTGCGCTTATAACCTGTGATCGTAAATGAATCTGCTTCATCCCAATTAGCTGAAAGAACTGGAGTTAATTTACTCATGCTCCACCTTTTGCTTTCTTAAGCCCAAGTAATGTTGGAGCACCTGCTTGCACACCTTCACCAGAAAGCCCATCTGAAATACCAGCAAGAACAGCTGAGTTTTGTTTCCAAGTTCTAAGTGTTTTAGGCCCACGTGTTGGTGCTGGTGGATTACCACTTCTAGCTCCGTCTACTAAATTTTTAACTGATTCCACAGTTTGATTATCGTAAAACTCCCAATTAACCATTACAACTGGTGCGTAATCACACGCTGCATTACATTCAATATGTTCTACAGAAACTTTTCCATCACTTGTTAGACCATTATTTTCAATTCCGAGGTGCTCTTTAACCGCATCAAAGATCACATCTCCACCCATAACTGCACATAATGTATTTGTGCAGATACCAACGTGATATTCACCTACTGGCTTTGACTTGTATTGAGTATAGAAAGTTGAAACTGCAGTTACTTCAGCGGTAGCTAATTCAAGCTTCTTTCCGATTAATTCAATTCCTTCATTTGTCACATAACCTTCAATTGATTGCACGTAGTGAAGTAGAGGCATAATCGCACTTCGCTTACGTGGATATCTTGCAATAATTGAATCCATTATTGATATCTGATCATTTGTATATGCCATTAGCGATCAACCCCACCCATTACTGGATCAATTGATGCAACAGCTGCAATTACATCTGCAATCTGTCCACCTTCACACATTGCTGCAGTTGCTTGAAGATTATTAAATGATGGATCTCTAAAGTGAACACGGTATGGCCTGGTGCCGCCATCTGAAACTAAATGAACGCCAAGTTCACCACGTGGTGATTCAATTGCGGTGTAAACCTGTCCCACTGGAACTCTAAAACCTTCTGTTACTAATTTGAAGTGATGAATTAACGCTTCCATTGATTCGCCCATAATCTCTCTAATGTGATTTAGTGAGTTACCCATTCCGTCTGCGCCGACAGATAACTGAGATGGCCAAGCAATTTTTTTATCGGCAACCATTACTGGCTCACCTTCTAGTTTTTCTAATTTAGCTACACACTGTTCAATAATTCTTAGTGATTGTTCAAGCTCTTGCATCCTTATTAAAAATCTTCCATAAACATCACAGCTATCTGTGGTTGGGATATCAAATTGATAATTCTCATATCCACAATAAGGCTGGGCTTTTCTTAAGTCCCAAGCTAAACCAGTTGAACGAAGAACTGGGCCAGTAATACCAAGTGTTGTGCAACCTGCTAAATCTAAGTAACCAATACCTTGTGTGCGCTTAATCCAAATTGAATTACCAACTAAGAGTTTTTCATTATCTTTAAAGTTATGACGTAATTCTTTAACAGTCTGCCTAATTTTGCTAAGCGCGCCATCCGGTAAATCCTGCGCTACTCCGCCAGGTCTGACGTATGCCATATTCATTCGCAGCCCAGAAACCATCTCAAATACATCTAATACTTTTTCGCGTTCTCTAAATGCAAAAATCATTGGCGATAATGCGCCTAGCTCTAGTGCACCAGTTCCAAGAGCAACCATATGAGATGAGATTCGATTGAATTCCATCATCATTACTCTAATTACAGTAGCCCGCTCTGTTACATCGTTTGTAATCCCTAAAAGCTTTTCAACACCTAAGCAGTAAGTAGTCTCATTAAACATTGGAGACAAATAATCCATTCTGGTTACAAAAGTTACGCCTTGTGTCCAATTTCGGTATTCAGTATTTTTTTCAATACCTGTATGTAGATAACCAATTCCACATCGTGTTTCAGTAATTGTTTCACCATCAAGTTCTAGTACTAATCGCAGCACACCATGTGTTGATGGATGTTGTGGGCCCATATTTAAAACAACACGCTCTTCTTTGGTCGCGCCAATTTCAGTAACTAATGAATCCCAGTCACCCCCGGTTACAGAATAAACTCGGCCTTCCGTAGTTTCCTGTGAGGATGCGTAGGGATCGGTAAAAGTTGTCATTGATAGCTCCGGCGTTGAGATGGTGCGGGCACAGTTGCACCTTTGTATTCAATATCAATTCCACCAAGTGGATAATCTTTTCGTTGCGGAAATCCTGGCCAATCATCTGGCATTAAAATTCTTGTTAACCCTGGGTGATTATCAAAAATAATTCCAAACATGTCATATGTCTCGCGCTCATGCCAATTCGCACCAGCCCAAACTTCAACTAAAGATGGCATGTGTGAATCTTTTTCTGATACGCAAACTTCTAATCTAATTCGTTGATTTCTAGTAATTGAAAGTAATGAGTAGACCGCATGAAGTTCACGTCCGACCTCGCTTGGGTAATGTGCTCCGCTTACGCCAATACACATTTCAAACTTAAGTTGATCACGTAAAATTTTTGCGACATCAAATAGTCGATCACGCTTAATAAATAATGTTAGCTCGCCCCGGTCAACTACAACTTTTTCAATTGCATCACTAAATAATGGATATGCCCGCTCTAGATCATCAGCTATTTGATCGAAATAACTGCCAAAAGGGCGTTGGGTTACGCCGACATTAGAAGAGGTATTTACTAATCCACCAAAACCAGAGGTGTCTCCACTTCCCTTTGCGCCAAACATTCCGTTTTCACTCATGCTAATAAACCTTTTAATTGATGAGTTGGCTTAGCTGCTAAAGCAGCAGCTTCTACTTCTTTAATAATCTTCTCGCGGTTCGGACCTAATTTTTCGTTACCAATTTGCTCATGTAACTTCAAAATTGCATCCATGAGCATTTCAGGTCTTGGTGGGCAACCTGGTAAATAAATATCAACTGGAATTATGTGATCAACGCCCTGCACGATTGCATAATTATTAAACATTCCACCAGATGATGCACAAGCACCCATTGCAATAGTCCACTTAGGTGCTGCCATTTGATCATAAATCTGACGAACAACTGGCGCCATTTTGTTGCTAACTCTTCCAGCAACAATCATTAAATCTGCTTGGCGTGGTGATGCTCTAAATACTTCCATTCCAAACCGTGCTAAGTCATATCGACCAGCACCTGCTGCCATCATTTCAATCGCGCAGCACGCTAAACCAAAAGTAGCTGGCCAAAGTGAGTTCTTTCGCATATATCCAGCAAGTTTTTCAACTGTAGTAAGTAAAAATCCGCTCGGTAATTTTTCTTCTAAACCCACGATTAATCCCATTCCAATCCACCGCGTCGCCAAACATATGCATAGGCAACAAAAACGGTTCCAATAAATAATGCCATCTCAACTAATCCAAATAAACCAAGTTGATCAAAGGCGACTGCCCATGGGTATAAAAATACAATTTCAATATCAAAAACAATAAACAACATTGCAGTTAAAAAATATTTCACAGGAAACCTACCGCCACCAGCGGCTTGAGGTGATGGTTCAATTCCACATTCATAGGCATCTGATTTAGCTCGGTTATATCTTTTAGGCCCTGTTAGTGCTGCTGCAATAACAGAGAAAACTGCGAAGCCAAGGCCGATTGCACCGATCGCCAGGATCGGTACATATGGATTTATTGATGGATTCATACGGTCAAATCTTATGGTTTAGCGGAGGCATCTTTTGCCACTTCGCCTTTATAGCCAATGTGAACTGCGACAATACCGAAGGTTAAATCCTGCCACGCCACAGATTTAAACCCGATATCACGCAATTTTAAGGCTAGTCCTGCCTGATCTGGCCAAGCCCGGATTGATTCTGCTAGGTAGACATATGCATCAGGATTTTTACTTACTTTTCTAGCAATTACAGGTAGTGCCTTCATTAAATAATTTAAATATATTTTTCTAAAAATTAAATTAGTTGGATGAGAAAATTCGGCAACTACAATCTTGCCGTCTGCTTTTGTTACACGCAAAGCCTCTTTAAGGGCGGTTAAAGTATTTGAAGTATTGCGCAAGCCAAAAGAAATAGTTGTTACATCAAAAGTATTTTCTTCAAATGGCAGGTTTAGCGCATCTCCTTGCATAAATTTGATATCTTTATTTTGCTTACGCCCTTGCGCGAGCATGCCTTCTGAAAAATCTAATGCAATAACTTCAGCGCCTTTATCAACTAGCGGGCGAGAAGATGAACCAGTTCCAGCAGCAATATCTAAAATCTTCATTCCTGGTTTTGGTGCAATGATTGAGGTCACAACTTTTCGCCAAGCCTTTGTTCTACCTAAGCTTAGTAAGTCATTTAGAAAGTCATATCGATTGGCCACTGAGTCAAACATCTTTGATACATCATCTGGATCTTTGTTTAAATTTGCGCGGACCACAGGAGTATTCTCTAAGGAGTAGGCTATACAGACAAATCCTACAAATAGACAGGCGCGAATTTACATGTCCGTTTTAATTACTACTGAGATTCTAGGTGAGCACCCAGTGCTAACCTCAGTAAATACTAAATTGGATTTAGTAAATGCTTGGGTAAGAAGTGGTGATGGTTTAGTAGGTTTTGGTGAATACAAGAAATTTGAAGTTAAGGGTGAAAATAGATTTAAAGAAGCTAAAACCTGGTGGGAAGATAGGGTTTCAGAGTTAAAAATTCAAAATAATGTTCATGGTAGTGGAACAGGTCCAATTCTATTCTCATCATTTTCATTTGATCCTAATGAGATATCAGTACTTGTTATTCCAGAGATTTTAATTGGTCAAAAAAATGGAAAGTCTTGGATAACTTGGATTGGTGATGTTAAGCAACCTAACTTAGAAAAAATAAATACTGCGCCAGTTAGTGGAGAGATCAAATGGCAGGAAGGCTCAATTTCAGAACAAGCGTGGCAATCTCAAGTTAGCAGCGCAATTAATGCAATTAAATCAAACAAACTAGAAAAAGTTGTTCTAGCTAGAGATATAACTGCGACATCAAAAACTGAAATAGGTGTTCGAAGTTTGTTGCAGCGCCTTGAAATCGAATACCCATCAACTTGGATTTTCTTAGTTGATGGACTAATCGGTGCAACACCTGAGCTTTTGGTAAGGCTTAGTAAATCCTTAGTAACTTCAAGAGTTCTGGCCGGAACAATTCGTAAGACTGGAAATGAAGATCGTGATTTAACACTTGCCGCCTCACTTGCAAAGTCATCTAAAGATTTAGAGGAACATGAGTATGCAGTGAGATCTGTTGCAGATGCACTTGCACCGTTTTGTTCTTCTACAAATGTTCCAGAAGCACCATTTGTATTGCACCTTTCAAATGTTATGCACCTTGCTACTGATGTGACTGGAGTTTTAAATGACAGTGCTAAGCAATCAGATATTTTCACGTTAATTGAACAGCTGCACCCTTCAGCTGCAGTTTGTGGAACACCAGCGCTAGAAGCAAAGAAATTAATTGTTGAATTAGAACAAATGAACCGCCAGCGCTACGCCGGGCCAGTCGGTTGGATTGATGCCAATAATGATGGAGAGATTGCAATTGCTCTTAGATGTGGGCAATTAAGTAATGATCGAAATTCAATACGCATTTTTGCTGGTTGCGGAATTGTTGCTGGATCAGATCCGGCTACTGAATTTGCTGAAAGTCAGGCTAAATTAATGCCAATGCGAACCGCATTAGAAACTCTTTGAGTAATTTCTTTTAGCAGTTGTGCGTTAACTTCTCGACTTGGTACTTCTACAACAACAACCTCAAATCCATTTACGGGCTTTTTTAATATCAATTCAAGCCCAGTTAAATCTGAAACTCTACCTACTGAAACACCAAACCCAGATATGACTTTAACTAAATCAAGGTTATGAGGAGTGCCAAATACTTGCTCAAAACCATTCGATCCAGCTTGTGGCAAGGTTGAGAAAATACCACCACCATTATTATCTATAACAAAAATTCTAAGATTTTCCTTTGGAGCATTAGTTAGAGCTGAAATATCATGTAAAAATGTTAAATCTCCCATGATGGAGTTAGTTGTTTCATGCTCTTGTGCGATACCAAATACGGTTGAGACATTCCCATCAATTCCAGCTAAGCCTCGGTTAGCAAAAACTAAAATTCCGCTTTGAAACTTAGTAAATGCTTCGATATCTCTAACAGGCCTAGATGAACCAACAAATAATGCACTCATACTTGTTAGTGACTCACATATACTTTTAATCGCTGTTTGTTCAGACCATAGGAGTTTTTTAGTTTCGGCTGCTGCTAATTCTGAAGCTGTTTGCCAAATATCACCATTAGTGAACTCACTTATTACTTCAGAAGGCATTGATTTAAGTAATAAATCTGCTTGCCTATTATTGTCAACATCAGCAACTCGTGGGTCGATAACAATTAGATTTTTTGCTAATTTTATAAACTCGTTAACACTACGGGAAAGAGTTGTTCGCCCAATTACAATTATGTTTTCAGGCGCTAGTGCCTGTCTGATTTTAGGATCAGATAGATATAGCACTGCGTGAGGGTGTGCATGTGGAAAAGAAAGTGGATTCTCTGCAATTACTGGCCACTTTAATTTACCTACAAAACTATTTATCTCATCATCTGTATAACCTGCGTTATCATGTCCAATAATTAATACTCCTGTAGAAGTTTCTAACTTTCCACCGACATTATTTTTGTATTTAATTGGTTCAATTTTTATACCAGCAAGCCAATCATTTTTTTCCTCACTTAGTAGTGGTTCACTAAATTGAATATTTAAATGGATGGGTTTGCCATTAAGTAATGGCTTTAATTCAATTTCTGATGTTAAATCATGAGTTTTAATTAACTTATATATCCCTACTTGATCAGTTGTTTGATTTGCCCCGGTTTTACGTAGTATTTCTGGACGATCAGCGGTAATTATTAATAACTTAACATTGCTATGAAAAGCTTCAAGAGCTGCTGGATAAAAGTTTGCTGCTGCTGTTCCACTAGTGCAAATAACTGCTACGTAATTATTCCTAGCTTTTGCAATTCCTAAAGCAAAAAAAGCAGCACCTCGTTCATCAATTTTTACATGCAAATCAATTATTTGTTTACTTGCGGCTTCACTTAAAGCAATTGTTAAAGGAGCATTTCGTGAACCGGGAGAAATTACAAAGTTACTTACACCTAATTGAATAAGTTGCCTTAGAAGTGAATGCGCTAATTTTGTTGAATTGCTCATATTAGGCTCCCTTCATAAATTACATCAGCCCTATCTTGCCACCATTTTTGGCGTTGATTATCTACTTTAAATTCACTTATTCGGTCAGGTGTAACTCTTCGATTAACGATCACACCATTTGATGCAAGTAAAGAATTACTTGTTACATCACCTTCAAGTAAAGCCACTGTAGCTAGCCCGCATGCACCATAAAGATTAGGAACAGCACAGGCAAGTGCTAACCCATGAGATATACCAACACTTGAATCCAAAGCACTCGATATAACAACTGGTAATGAAATTTGCTCTATTAAATTGATAGCTGCATTTATGCCTCCTGATGGCGCCCATTTGATAACTGCAATATCTGCGACATCTTTAAGCTTTGTTAAATCACTACTTAGAAATTTACGTATCGATTCATCTACGGCAATTTTTATTCCAGTTTCATTTTTTAGTGCTTTAAGATCTGCAATATCTAGACATGGTTGTTCAACATAATCAATTAAGCCTGCAAACTCACCCTCATAATTTTTAAGATTTACTACGGCTTCTTCTAATGTCCAACCCCCATTTATATCAAGTCTAAATTTTGCATTTGGAACATGCTTTAAGCATTCAATTAATAGCTCTCTATCAAGAGTAAAATCATTAATTTTAATCTTTATTGTTGTGCAACCATCAAAATTTGAAAGTACTTTCTCAACTTCAGCAGGTTTGATATTTGGTAAAGTTGCATTGACCATAACTTCATTCCTAAGTGGATTTGGTGCTGGTTTTGTCGCTGCTTCTAAAGAAGCTTTCATCCAGGGTGCTGATTGCTTGTTGTCATACTCAGTAAATGGTGAGAATTCACTCCAGCCAGCAGGTCCTTCAAATAAAGCTATCTCGCGGGATTTAATTCCTCGGAAATTATTCTTGACCGGTATTGAAACAACTTGTAACTCAAACGGAAACATTACTTATGGGCGTTTAGGAAACTTGTTAAAGTTTGGTTCTCGCTTTTCTTGATAAGCATTACGTCCTTCTTGACCTTCCTCTGTTAAATAAAACAACATAGTTGCATCACCGGCTAATTGCTGAATACCAGCAAGGCCATCATCTGCAGCGTTCAAACTTGCCTTAAGTAACCTAAGTGCCATTGGTGAATGCCTTAACATTTCCCTGGCCCAAGAGACAGTCTCTGCTTCTAACTCTTTTACTGGTACAACCGCGTTAACTAATCCCATTTCAAGTGCTTCTTTCGCATCATATTGTCGGCATAAAAACCAAATCTCTCTAGCCTTTTTTTGACCAACATGAGCGGCAAGTAATCCGGCGCCGTAACCACCATCAAAGGATCCAACCATTGGTCCGGTTTGGCCAAACTTTGCATTCTCTGCTGCAATTGTTAAATCACAAACAACATGTAATACATGGCCTCCGCCAATTGCCCAACCAGCAACCATTGCAACTACTGGTTTAGGAGTTCTTCTAATTTGAACTTGCAAATCTAAAACATTTAAGCGACCAATACCTTTTTTACTAAGTGCATCATCACCAAGATACCCGTCATCTCCTCGCACATTAATATCGCCACCTGAACAGAAAGCCTCAGTGCCTGAACCAGTAAATATAATTACGCCAACTTGGTCGTTATCCCGGGCTAAATTAAACGCTTCTGATAATTCAAATAGTGTTTGTGGTCTAAAAGCGTTTCTAACCTCAGGCCGATTGATAGTTATCTTTGCTATACCTTCAGCTACTTGGTATGAAATATCAGTAAATTTTTCACCACCAGCAGCCATTTGCCAGTTAGGAATCGTGCGCTCACCTGGTTCACGTTTAATTGGCTTACTCAAGATATCTCCAAAGGTTTAACTAGGATTTAGATAAGAGATAGCCTACGGGGATTATGGGGGAAAAAGAACTTCGTGCATTAATACCTATTCAGGCTGAGTGGTCAATCCCACAACTACAAGAAAACTTGGCTGCAGCCCTTGAAGGATCAGGACCAGCACTTTCAACTGGGTCACTTTCGTTAACAGAAATAGGTAAGGAAATAACCCTAGTTGTAAATACCTCTGGCTCAACTTCTTCAGCAAAATCTGTAGCACTATCTAGCTCAGCACTAATTGCATCAACTAATGCAAGCCATAAGTATTTAGGTGCAACCCCGGGTGATAGTTGGTCACTACTACTTCCAACTTCACATATTGCAGGATTAAATGTTTTGATAAGAGCGACTGCATTAGGAAGTAGAGTTATTGATAATCGTAATACCTCTAACTATATTGACGCTGATTTTATTTCAATTGTTCCAACCCAATTACATAAAGCATTAACTGGTGACTTAAAACTTTTAGAACATTTAACGGCTGCAGAAGCTGTACTAGTTGGTGGAGGGTCAATTAGCGATAAATTAAAAAAAGAAGCTGCGGCTAAACATATAAAAGTAGTTACAACATATGGAATGACTGAAATGAGTGGTGGTTGTGTTTACAATCAGAAACCTTTAGATGGAGTTGAAATAAAGGTAAATGATGCTGGTCAAATTAAATTAACTGGCCCAATGATTGCTAGTGGATACTTATCAGATGAAGGAGAGATCAAAGCATTTAGCAATGATGGTTGGTTTGAAAGTACTGACTTAGGTAGTTTCACTTCAGGAATGCTAAAAGTTAATGGTAGGTCAGATGAGGTAATCATCTCTGGGGGTGAAAATATTTCACTTCTACTAGTTGAAGAAAAAGTTAGAGAACTACTTCCCAACCAAGAAATAATTGCCTTTTCTCTTCCAGATGATATGTGGGGTGAAAAACTATGCCTTGGCAGTAATAGTAAAATTGATTTAATGAGTCTAAAAGAGAAGCTAGGTTCAATAATGACTCCGAAGTTAGTATTTTTATTTGATCAAATTCCTATTACTTCAATTGGTAAGCCAGATCGAAGAGCAGCTGCAGACCTGGCAAGAAAAATAGGAGTATCAAATGAATAAATGGATTTTAGGTGCACGAATTAAAACTTTACCTGCAGCCATCGCACCGGTAATAGTTGGAACATCACTTGCAGATCAAATTAAAGTAATTAATGCATTACTTGCACTAATAGTTTCACTATCACTTCAAATTGCAGTCAACTACGCAAATGATTTTTCAGATGGTGTGCGTGGGACTGATACCAATCGAGTAGGCCCAACCCGCTTAGTCGCATCTAATTTGGCACCTGCTGGTTCAGTTAAAAATGCTTCCTTTATTTCATTTTTTGTTGCAATAATTGCTGGAACACTCCTGGCATTTAACACATCTATCTGGTTAATAGCCGTTGGTTTGATTTCGATTTTGGCTGCATGGGGTTATACGGGTGGTAAAAAACCATATGGATATTTAGGCTTTGGTGAGGTAGCTGTATTTATATTTTTTGGAATAGTGGCAACAGTTGGTAGCTACTATGTTCAGGTTGAGCAAATATCAAGTAGTGCACTACTACTTTCGATTCCAATGGGTAGTTTATCTTGCGCTATTTTAGTCATCAATAATTTACGGGACTTAAATCAAGATAAATTAGTTTCAAAGCGAACCTTGGCAGTTAAATTAGGAGATGCTAATACTCGTATTTTCTACTTACTACTACTTGTACTAGCTCAAGTAAGTGCTGCAGCGGCAGCTAGTATTGATAATTATGCCCTTCTTACCTTGCTCTGGCTTCCGCTTACATATAGTGCAGCGAATCAAGTCCTTAAAGGAGCGAGTGGTAAAGAATTGATTACAATTTTGGGTAAGACTTCAAGGCTGCAATTTTTGTTAGCACTAACACTTGCAATTTCACTATCTATCTAGGAATAGAGGGTATAAAGTAGACACATGCTTAAGTATTTAATTGTTCTGCTCGTAATATTTGATATCTACACATTAATTGATTGCGCAATTACGCCTCAAGAAAAAGTAAGAAGATTTCCAAAGTGGGCTTGGTTATTGATAATTCTTTTCACTAGGACTTTTGGAAATATTGCCTGGTTTATAGCTGGCCGGCCAAGAAAACCAAGACAAAACCGTGGCGGTAAAGGTCGGATTATTCCACCCGATGACGATCCAGATTTCTTACGCAAAATCTAAAGCACGCTTACGTTTTCCAATAAGTTCTAAAGCAATAATTAATGAATTAATTGAAAGAGCTACTAACGCACTCACCTTAATTAGTGAATCATCGGCCATAAATCCATAGAGAATCCAGATGAGGATACTGAAGCAGCTTACGCTTAGAGCGGTTATCGAAACTGCTGAATCTTTTCCAACTCGAATATTGTGAAAAGACTTAACTACTTGAGGCGATTGCGCAAAGTTTAAAGCAACTAACAAGGTTGAAACGGCTGCACTTGGTAGAACGAGTATCAAAGTGGCCCATATTGCTGCGTAGATTATTAGCAGTGAAATAGATTTCACGTTATTTTTCAAGATTGCCATAATTACGCTGGCGTTTACTAATAAAGCAACAAGATTTGTAAACATAATAGATGGTGATTTCGAATCAAAACCATATGTTGCCCAAGAAGCTGCAACTGCGAATTGTAGAGTCCAGGAAATTAAACTTACCCCACGGCCGTGACCTAATTTTCTAACACGTAACGCTTGCGGAAGCCCGAAGAAAATTCCAATGCCTCCTGCAATAAAGCCAACTACTTCTGCAGAAATCATCTAATTAAGTTTTCTTACAAACCTGAGTATGTATGTTTGCCGGTTCCCCACACATTTACATAGACATAGTTAAATAAGAATGTTGATCCTGCAAAGATGCATAGCCATGCTGCGCGTCGACCGCGCCAACCCACTGTCACGCGAGCATGTAGATAGGCCGCATAAGCAACCCATGTAATAAACGCCCAAGTCTCTTTTGGATCCCAACCCCAGTAACGTCCCCAAGCAGCCTCTGCCCAAATCGCACCAGCGATAACTGAAAAACTCCATAATGGAAATACCAATGCAACTAATCGGTAAGAAAGATTATCTAGCACCTCAAGAGTTGGTAACTTTAAAGCCCAACTAGGTCTAGCGCCTTTTTGTTCATACCTATCTAATATTAAATATGTTGCAGCAACGCAATTAGCAAGTAGGAAAACTCCACCTGAAATTATTGCTGTAGAAACATGAATTACAAGCCAAGGAGATTTAAGTGCTGGAACTAATGGGGCACTTGGGCGATAAAGCAAAGTAATTGCTGTACCAAGGGTTAATAGCACTGTAAAAGCTACCGGAAGTCCTAGGTAGCGAATCTTGTATTTCTTTAAACCAAATAAATAAGCAGCTGAAAATGCTAGTGCTCCAGTAATTGAAAACTCATACATATTTCCCCAAGGAACTCTATTAGCGGATATTCCTCGTAAAACTACGGCAACTAGTAAAAGTAGAAAGCCAATAATCATGAAAGCTGAGGCAAGTCTTCCAACTCTTTCAGTGCGAGAAAAATCTAGCTTAGTTTTTTTAACTGAAACCGCAGGGGTTTTAATTGACCAAGCAACCTCAATAGCATGTGTTAAAAAGGAAAGGGTATAAAGAGCCATAGCAGCATAAATAAAATCGTTTGATAAAAGTGCTGCTACTTTATCGCTCATTACTTAACTCCTTTACTAAATCATTTATCTCATTCTCTAGTCCTGGAATTGCATTTTTTGCAAGACCTGCAACTTGAGTTTTTCTACCTTGCTTAATCCAAACTCTTCTTTGTCTAGTAACTAATGAAATTAATAAACCTAAGATCGCAAGTATTGCACCTAATAATGCATAACCTTTGCCAGGATCATTAACTATTTGTAAATTAACCCAAGATTTCCAACCTGTAAATGTGATGCTGCCCTCACCAAAATCATAAGTTTCGTTAAGTACTAAGGCTTTAAGACCAATTCTCTGCATCTCGCTTGTATCAATTCGATACACAGATTGTGGGACTCCGGTGTTAAGACCTAAATCACCCTGCCAAACTGAAATTAACAATCTTGGATCTAGTACCTCAGGGTATGAAGAAAATCCTCCCCTTACTAGATCTCTATCTGCGGTAGGTAAAAAAGATGAGACAAATCCAATTTGAGGGTCCATATCGGGCACTTTAATTGCACCAATCGATGAAAGATTTCCGTCCTGTGGTAAAAAAGTAACTGGACCATCTAATACAACTTTGCCACTCTTATCTTTTACGATCACGGTTGGTGAATAACCGTTCGCTTGTAAATATATTTTGGTACTTCCGTACTTAAGTGGTTTATTTACTTTTATAACTTCATCTCTTTCTAATGAGCCTACTGGGTTAGCAGTATTAATTGTGAGGGTGTAATCCAATGGTGCATTTGTTGCTGGATCATATTCAGCTTTAAAAGCTTTCGCAGTTATTGAAAATGGCGGCAGTGAATCTTCAGACTGATACTTACCAAATCCTAAAATGTCGTATGAAGTTGGTGTATTTATAAAACGCTCTCCAACATTTAATATGGCATCGCCTTTACTGCCAAATAATGAGCCAACACCAATAGCAATTAAAACTAAAACAAGAGATAGATGAAATAAAAGGTTTCCACTCTCTCTTGCATAACCCTTTTCAGCGGATATTGAATCAATATCCCTACGAATTCGAAACCCCTTCTTCTTTAAATATTTTTCAGCTAAATCTAGGTCCACTTTTTCAATTTCAGTAAAAAACTCCATCCGATCTAAATTTTTTGGAGTAATTGGTGGCTTTGCACCGATAGCTTTTAAGTGTTCAATACTCCTAGGTAGGACACAACCAATTAATGAAATAAACAGAAGTAGATAAATTGCGCTAAACCAAGGTGATCCATAAACATCAAAAAGACTAAACCGATCTAGCCACTTTGCTGTTTCGGGGTCGTTAACAAAATACTCTCTAACCCTTAATGGATTTTGTGTACGTTGTGGAAATAAAGATCCAGGAATAGCTGCAATGCTTAGTAAAAGAAGCAAGATTAAGGCTGTGCGCATACTCGTTAATTGTCGCCAGCACCAGCGTAGGAAAGATCTACTATCTAAAACAGTACTCATTATAGAATTGGAATAAATCCGGAGATTAAATCTCTCATAGAGTTCATTAGCATGTCCCAAAAATTACTTACCTGCATTACACCAATTATTATTAAAATCACTCCACCAACTTTTGTTACTAAATTTCCTTTTCTAGCAATTATCTTTCGTATTGGCTCCGCTTTATCTAAAAATAACCCCATTAATATGAATGGTAACCCAAGGCCTAAACAGTAGGCAGCAGATAAAATTGCTCCACGTTGTGCAGTTGCACTTTCAAATGCCAGTACCTGAACTGCTCCCAGTGTTGGTCCGATACATGGAGTCCAACCAATTCCAAAAGCAAATCCTAAAAATGGAGCTGAAATTAATCCTGTTCTAGTTTTCCATACTGGCTTGTAACTTCTGTAAAACTTCTCGTTAAGTAGAAATATAAATCCCAAGGCAATTATCAGTAAACCAAGTACTACTGAGATTATTCTTGAGTTTTCAAAAATTCTAGAACCTAATCCACCAAATAAGAGGCCGTAAGAAATAAACAAAACTGTGAAGCCTGTAACAAATAATAGAGAACCGAGAAAAACCCTACTTCTGCTTTTAGTATCACTCATTCCAGATGCATAAGAAATATATCCAGGTACAAGTGGAATTACGCATGGTGAAAAAAATGAAATAAGCCCAGCTATAACCGCCACGAATATTGCAATTAGTAAGTTGCCATCAAATACTTGGTTTATAAAGAAATCACGCATCAGCTATTACCTTTTCCAGCATTTTCTTTAAAGTAGCAACGGTTGCTTCACCACTTATACGGACCGCTACCTTTCCCTGCTTATCAATAATTAATGTGGTTGGGATCGCATTCGGAATTAAAGATCCCTTAAAGCCAACTAAAATTGAATCATCAATAAATGTTGGGTATGTAAGTTTAAAGTTCTCATAAAATGCTTTAGCAGAAGAAATATTGTCGCGAGTTAGCACACCTGCAAATTGGACTTGCGGATATTGAATTGAAAATTCCTGTAGTAATGGAGCCTCAGCTCTACAGGGCGCACACCATGACGCCCATACGTTAATGACCGTAACTTGATTTGAATTAAGTGTTAGATCTCCAGTGGTTAATGTTTCTCCAGAAAATTTTGGAGCATCTCTTCGATCAGATTGCTTTATATAAACTGCTGCGCCACTTCCTGAAACATAGGAATTTTCACTTGAATTAGAAAGTCCACCACCTGCACAACTAGTTAAGAGTAATGAGGATAAAACAATAACTAGTAATTTCATTATTTTGGCGGCAATAAATGCTTAGCAGGCTCTGAATATGAAACAGATTCGATCATTCCATCATTATCTAATTTAAATGAAGTAACTGAAGCAAGCGTGCATTGCCTTTTTCGGGGATCATGAATTAATCGGCGTCCTTCAATAGCACTACGCAGTATCCAAATTGGCAGCTGATGTGAAACACAAATAGCATCCTTACCAGCAGCTGCATCTCTAGCGGCAAACAAACCTTTTAGCATTCTATTAATTAGCTGCTCATATGGTTCACCCCACGACGGTCGCCATGGATTCCAAAGATAACGCCAAGATTTTGGGTGTTTTAATGCACCGCTACCTAACTCAAATTTCTTTCCTTCAAATATATTACTTGCCTCAATTAAATTTGCATCACTAGTTAGGGACAAATTATGTTGGTTAATAATTGGTGCAACAGTTTCTTGTGCCCGCTGCAATGGTGAAGCATGAATTGCTCCTAAATTTAAATCCTTTGACCATTGCCCAATTATTTGCGCCATTTGTTGGCCACGATCGCTTAACCGCCACCCTGGTTGAAGACCATAAAGAATCTTGTCTGGATTATGGACTTCGCCATGTCTGACAAAGTGAATTGTTTGCGTCATGGTGTAAGCATAAAGCAGAGGAATTCAGCCTTGTTCGCTAAGGTAGTGATATGGCGCTCACAGAAAAAAGAGTTGCATTTTTTGATGTTGATAACACCCTACTTAAGGGATCTTCACTCTTTTTTCTTGGACGTGGGATGTACCAAAGGGGGTTTTTCACAAAAAAAGACATTTCTGCTTTTGTATTAGCAAACCTTCGATATCGCCTCACCGGTAAAGAAAATAAAGACGAAATAGCTAGATTTCAAAATGCTGCCACTGATTTTATTAAAGGACATAACGTGGTTGAGATTGAAAAAATTGGACAAGAAATTTATGAAGAGTATGTCTCCCCTGCAATTTGGCAGGGCACAGTTGAAATTGCACAGGAGCATCTATCAAAAGGTGAAGAAGTCTGGTTAGTAACTGCTACACCACTTGATATGGCTAACTTAATGGCAAAAAGATTAGGTTTTACTGGCGCACTTGGCACAAAAGCTGAAACTGAAAATGGTATCTACACTGGAAAAATGATTGGAAATTTATTACATGGAAAGGAAAAAGCAAAGGCAATAAGTGAGTTAGCAAATAAAAATGGTTTTAATTTAAAGAATTGTTACGGATATTCAGATTCTCACCACGATATTCCACTCCTTGAAGCAGTTGGTTACCCACGTGCAATTAATCCAGATACCTTGCTTGAAATTAGGGCATACCGGGATAACTGGCCGGTCTATGACTTCAGGCGAGCTCGTAGAATTAAAAAGTTTTTTGGGCCAATTGCTGGTCGTCTCGCTGCGTTCGCCTCACTACTCTCACCAAGAAATCGTAAAGGTAAATAGAGCACTTAAAACCCGAGTAAAGTAGGCCAGTTATGTCTACTGTCGCGATCACTTTTGCAGATGAGCTACGCGCGCGATCAGATGATGACCTTGAGTTAATTTTTCAATACCGACCAGATTTAGTTTCACCAGTCCCAAATGATTTCTCCTCCCTTGCTGCACGTGCCACTTCTACTCCTTCACTAGTTAGAGCACTGGATTCATTAAACATGTGGCACTATCAAATAATTGAAGCAGCATGTGTGCTGCCTGAACCATTTAAAAAATCAGAGTTAGTTTCAGTAACTAGTGAAGAAAGTACATTTGCGCTGGATTACCTATGGCAAATGGGCCTGTTATACAAAGAAGGTAACAACTTTCGAACACCTACAAATTTAAAGCTTTTAATTGGTGATGAACCAGCTGGTTTAGGCCCACAATCAAGCGGCAAAGTTGATTTTACAAAACTGAAAGATGTTCCTAAATCATCAGCTGATGTACTAGCCAAATTAACTTGGGGTCCACCTAGAGGTTCAATTACAAATATTAAAAAGCCTGGTACTGCTATTGGTTGGCTACTTGATAACAATATATTAGTTGCACTTGACTCACACACTGTTGCCCTGCCTCGAGAGTTTGGCATAAAGCTTCGACAAGGAAAAGTTCATAAAGAATTAATTACTACTGCGCCAGCTTTAACTGGAAAAGAAGTAGCCCAAAAGCAGATTGATTTAGCGGCAATTGCCAACATTTCAACTATTTTAAGATGGTGTGAAGAGTTATTACATAATCTATCCGATGAGCCACCAACCGCACTTCGTACCGGTGGAATAGGAGTTAGAGATCTTAAAAAAATTGCCGAGCATTTAGGTGTTGATGAAGCATGCGCCGGATTCGTTGCAGAACTTTGTTATCTAGGTGGATTAGTTGTTGTTGACTCAGATGATCAAATATTACCAACATCTGCTTTTGATATTTGGTTAACAAAACCAGCGGAAGAACGCTGGTACTCACTTGCAGTTCTATGGCTTGATACATCAAGAGTTAGTGGCTTAATTGGTAAAGTAATTGATAAAAATATTGCACCCCTTGGGCCAGAGCTAGACCGTGCTGGAGTCTCATTAATTAAAAGAACAACATTAAAAGTACTACTAGAAAATCCAAAAATTTCACCAGAGATGAAATCAATACAAGAGGTAGTTAAATGGTGGAATCCACAGCGAGTAAATAGTGATTTTATTGAGTGGAACCTACGAGAGGCAGAGTGGATAGGGATAACTGGACAAGGTGGAATATCAACCTTTGGTAGTAACCTGCTTAACGCAAGTGAGTTACTTGGAGTTGAAGCCGCACTTCCTAAACCAGTTGATCATATTTTAATTCAAGCAGATAACAGCGCAGTTGCTCCAGGGCCACTAACCGCTGAACTATCAGCTGAAATGGGAACGATCGCTGATATTGAAAGTAGGGGTGGTGCAACTGTTTACCGATTTAGTGAAGCATCAATTAGGCGGGGCCTAGACCATGGCAAAACAGGTGAACAAATAAAGACGTTTTTATCAAAAACTTCTAAAACTCCTATGCCGCAGCCATTAGATTATTTAATTGCAGATGTTGCTAAACGTCATGGCAGGTTAAGAGTTGGAAGTGCTCACACATATATTAGATGTGAAGATGAAGGATTAGTTCAGCAAATATTGCACGATAAGAAATGCGAACACTTACGGCTTAGAAAAATTGCTTCACAGGTTCTAGTAACTGAACTTGAACTACCTGAAGTTATTAACGAATTAAGAGAATATGGTTACTTACCTGCTGCTGAAAATGCCAGCGGCGTATTGCTTTCACAACCAAATTTAAGACGAGCGAAATCACGACCTAAGCCACCTCGAATAATTTCAGAGTTTACTGCGCCTAAGGCAAGTGTTGTTTTAGCAGCGGTTAAAACAATAAGAGCAGGCGAAAGAAGTAGAAAAGTTGAACCAATTGTTGCTGGGACTTCATCTAATGAAACTCTGGCGCTCATTAATCAATATATTGATGAGCAGCGCACTTTAGTGATTAGCTATGCTGATAATAATGGTGGAGTTTCAAACCGAATTATTGAGCCAATATCAATTTCACTTGGCACCCTAACCGCTCGGGATGAGACAACTGGAGAAATTGCTCAATTTCGAATACCTAGAATCAATGGCGTAGCACCGTCACTCACCATTTTGGAAAATAAGGCAGACTTAGACCTATGACCGCTATTGCCGATATCCAGCGTTTAGTTGAGTGCGAGTCACCCACTGAAGATTTAGCTGCATGTAATCAGATAGTAAATCTTGCTGTTGAAATTGCCGATCAGGTTTTAAAAACGAAGGCAGAAACTATCTCTGAAAATGGTAGGCCGGTATTTTGGTGGGGATCTAAGCAACCAAAAATTGTTTTACTTTGCCATTTAGATACGGTGTGGCCAAAGGGTTCCTTTACGCCAACTTGGAAAGTAAATGGAGATATTGCAACTGGCCCAGGTGTTTTTGATATGAAGGCTGGCTTTATCCAAGCACTTTACTCATTAGCAAATATTGATAATGCTAAAGATAAAATTGCATTAATTGCAACTACCGATGAAGAAACTGGCAGCATTACTTCCAAAGATTTAATTAATAGAGTATCAAAAGATGCAGATGCAGTATTAGTTTTTGAAGCTTCACTTGATGGAAAGGTTAAAACTGGCCGCAAAGGTACTTCGATGTATCAAATAAATGTTACTGGTCGTGCATCACATGCTGGGTTAGAACCAGAAAAGGGAATAAATGCAACAACCGAATTAGCAAAATTAGTAGTGCAAATTACTGCACTTGAGAATAAAGAATTTGGAACTACTGTGGTGCCAACTGTTATGCAATCTGGAACTACTACTAATACTGTTCCAGCTCTTGCAAAATTAGATATTGATGTTAGATCTTTTTCAATACTTGAACTAAATAGAATTGATAAGGCTGTTAAGTCATTAACAAGTGATGTGGCCGGTGTTGAAGTTACTGGTGGAATAAATCGACCACCGCTTGAAACTGAAAGTACTAAAGATCTTTACGTAAAAATAGAAAAGGTCGCAAAGGATTTGGGTTTACCGGAAGTAGGAAGTGCCAGCGTCGGTGGTGCAAGTGATGGAAACTTTGCAGCTGCAGCTGGGGCTAAAGTTTTAGATGGATTAGGTGCTATCGGTAATGGTGCTCATGCATTAACTGAATCAATAGTGATTTCATCGGTAGAGCAAAGGATTAAATTAACTACTGCGTTTATCAATGAGTTGCTTAAATGAGTGATGGGCCGTTAATAGTTCAAAGTGATAAGACACTTTTACTTGATATCGACCATATCCTCTCCGATGAATGTCGTAGAGCAATTGCAGCATTTGCTGAGCTTGAAAAATCACCTGAACATATTCACACTTACCGACTTACTCCACTAGGACTATGGAATGCCAGGGCTTCAGGACATGATGCTGAACAAGTCATTGATATATTAATTAAATATTCAAGATATGCAGTTTCACATTCACTATTAGTTGATATCGCAGAGACTATGTCTCGCTATGGGCGCCTACGCCTTGAAGCACACCCGGTCCATGGTTTGATTTTGGTATCAAATGATCCAGCAGTTTTGAAAGAAGTAACGCGTGGTAAAAAGGTTGCACCAATGCTTGGTTTGCAATTAGATGAAGAAACTATTGTTGTTCACCCAGGTCAGCGTGGTTTCTTAAAGCAAGCTTTACTTAAATTAGGTTGGCCGGCTGAAGATTTTGCAGGTTATGTTGATGGTGAGCACCATGAAATTTCTTTAAGACAAGATGGTTGGAAGATCCGTAAATACCAAGAGTTAGCTGCAGAAGGTTTCTGGCATGGTGGTTCTGGTGTCGTAGTTCTACCTTGTGGAGCTGGGAAAACAATTGTTGGTGCAGCGGCAATGGCACACGCTAAAGCAACTACTTTAATTTTGGTGACAAATACTGTGGCAGCTCGCCAGTGGCGAGAAGAATTACTTAGAAGAACTGATTTAAATGAGGATGATATTGGTGAATATAGCGGTGCTAAAAAAGAAATTAGGCCAGTAACAATTGCTACATATCAAGTTATGACTACTAAAAAAGGTGGAGTTTATGCCCACCTTGATTTATTTGATGCAATTGATTGGGGATTAATAATTTATGATGAAGTGCATTTATTGCCAGCGCCAATCTTTAGATTTACTGCAGATATCCAGTCCCGTCGCCGATTAGGGCTAACAGCAACCTTAGTTCGTGAAGATGGTATGGAAGGTGAAGTATTTTCACTCATTGGACCAAAAAGATTTGATGTTCCGTGGAAAGAAATTGAAGCACAAGGTTATATCGCACCTGCTGACTGTGTTGAGGTGAGAATTACATTAACTGATGAGGAGCGATTAAATTATGCTACCGCTGAACAGGAAGATCGCTACCGATTCTGTTCAACATCTCAAACTAAAAAAGCAGTGGCCATTGCATTAGCTAAACAGCATATAAATGATCAGGTCCTTGTAATTGGGCAATATATTGATCAGTTAGACCAACTTTCAGAAGCCTTAGGGGTGCCAGTAATTAAAGGTGACACTCCAATTAAAGAGCGTGAGCGGCTTTATGCTTTATTTCGAAGTGGTGAAGTTAAATGTTTGGTAGTTTCAAAGGTTGCTAACTTTTCAATCGACTTGCCTGAAGCAACTATTGCTATCCAAGTCTCTGGGACTTTTGGTTCAAGACAAGAAGAAGCTCAACGGCTTGGCCGAATTCTGCGTCCTAAAGCAGATGGCAGAGGAGCGCGTTTTTATTCACTTGTAGCGCGTGACACTATTGATCAAGATTTTGCTCAAAACCGGCAAAGGTTTCTTGCAGAGCAAGGATATGCATATCGTATTATTGATGCAGATGAAGTTATAAATAAAAATTAAGATTTAATTGCTTTAGTAAATCTTTCAATATCGACTCGCCAATAATCATGTATTTTGTTATCAATCATAATTACTGGAACTTGTTCACCATATTCTTGCTCTAATTCTGGTAGGTCATTAATAAGTTTTATCTCTAGCTCAAATTGAAGTTGATCTTTTACTAATTTAATTTTATCTATAGCAATTTCACATAGGTGGCATCCAGTACGCGATATAACTGTTACCTTCCTCATTTAACTCCCAGAATAACCTTTATCACGCCACGGATACTTAAAAGTGGCACTAATGAACCTACTCAGAATGTTAGCCTAGCGCAGTGCGTATAAAGCGATTTTTGTTATCAATTGGGTTATTGATATCTGTAATAGTTACTCCAATTCCAAGTGCCAATGCTTTAGCGGTAAAAGTTGCTCCGGCTGGATGGATATATCTTTTTGCTAGCGATACCCCTGCTAAAAAATTCAGTACCCCTAGAGTTTTTTCGGCAAGTTTAGAAAAGAAAAGTACTTTTGTTCCTATCTACAATAATGTCCCAGATGTTGCTAAAGCTTCTATCCAAAGAGCTATCGATATTTGGTCTGAGAATTTTGTATCAAAAGTTCCAATTAATGTGAATGTAACTTGGACTAAAGCACCTAATTCAACAATATTAGCTTCTGCTAGTGCTAAAAATATATTTTCAAATTTTAATGGTGCACCCGATAAGACTCTTTACTATCCATCAGCTCTTGCAAATGCATTAGCTGGAGTGGATTTAGATATTGCTGAACCTGAACTGGAAATAAATGTAACAACCGGTGATTTTTGGTACTACGGATTAGATGGTAAATGCCCATCAAGTAAATATGATTTAGTCTCTGTGATTTTGCATGAAATGGCACACGGCTTGGGTTTTATGTCAGGAACATATTATGACCCAACTACTAAAGTAGGAAGGTTTCTACAGCCAACAGCTTTTGATGCCTATGTTCAAGTTGTAGATGGCAGGCGCTTAGTTGATTTACCCTCTCCATCATTGGAAATAGGTTCTGCGCTCACTTCAACTTTACTTTGGTCTGGGGCTAATGCAGTGAAAGCAAATAATGGTGTTAAGCCATTGCTTTTCACACCATCTATCTATGAACAAGGATCATCAGTAAGTCATTTAGATGAAAAAACTTTTTCTAATTCATTTGAAAATTCTGTTATGACTCCAAATTTAGGTGCAGGTGAAGTTTTCCACTTACCAGGTGCTTTATTACTAGCAATTTTTGAAGATTTAAGAATGAAACCACCTGCTGGCATAGCAACTGGGTTGCCTAACTCTGTTCAAAACGTGAGAGCCATAGTTGGTGATAAAAATGCAATTATCAAATTTGATCCACCAGCTGATTTTAGGTTTGCTCAAATAGATAGTTACCTTATTGAAAATTTACAAACAGGAGAGAGCATTAAGGTGCCAGAAAGTCCGGTTGTAATTAATGGCCTTAAAAATGGAACTAAATACACATTTTCAGTTAGGGCAGTCAATAGTGCTGGTTCATCAGAGGCGACAAAATCTAATCAGATTACTCCACAAACTGCTTGGAAAAGCACAGTTATAGATCCAAATGCAGATGCTAAATACATAGCCACAACTACCTACCTTGGTAAGCCTGTAGTTACCTATAGTGAAAGTAAAGGTGGTGATCTAAAGCTTGCAACTTATGCAAATAGTAAATGGGTTATTAAAACTATTGATGGAAATGATGAAAATGCTGGCAAGACTCTAAATAATGTGGCTGGACATATTTCACTTTGTACATCAACTGTAGGAAAAATAAGCTACTTACATATCTTTTATTCCGACCTTACTAATAAGGATTTAAAGTATGCACTTTATAATGGTAAAAGTTTCAAGTATGAGACAGTAGATGGTGACGGTTTAGTTGCCCAAGATTACAAAGAAGTTAATAGGGTAAGAGGAGCCTCTGATGTCTCAGTTTCAAATGCGTGCTCTGTAAATAACAATGTAATTCAGGTTTTTTACCGTGATGAATCTCAGGGAATTTTACTAGGTGCTGTAAAAGAAAATGGAAAGTGGAGATATGAAATAGTAGATGGTGATAAAGATACTGAAGATAGAACTACTGGTGACGTTGCATTTCATTTGAAATCTGTGACTGTTGGTAAAAAAATTAATTTAATTTACGATTCAGTAAAAGGATTTGATGCAGAAAAAAATATTACAAAAGGTGAGGTTAGATACGCGACTAGAAGTACTAGCGCGAGTTCAGATTGGGAGTATAAAACCTTAGATGCACCCAGTGAGCGTACTTACGCAGTTGGCTATGACGTCACAATTTTAAACACAGTTAAAGGTTTAATAACTGGTTGGTTTACCTCTAGCGGTTTTACCTACCCAAACCCTGATCAAGTTAAATATCAAGATATAAATGCTGCCTCAGTGGTAAGTGTGAAGGCTGATGAGTTTGGCACGCTTCACTCATCAATTTCTGCTGATGAAAAAATGGTTTTATTTAGCTGCGAACTAAGATTATGTGCAGTAAGTAAATCAAATAAAGTAGTTAATTTAGTTTCAAAAAATAGTATTCAAAAAGGTGCTCAAGTTAATTGGATTACAATTGATAAAACCAAATACGCCATGGCTGGCGTCTCTGGAAAATTAACTTTATTTAAGCCTTAAAACTATTTTGCGTTGCGGCGTTGAATTCTAGTTCGCTTTAATAGTTTTTTGTGTTTCTTTTTTGCCATTCGTTTGCGACGCTTTTTAATTACTGAACCCATTTTGCTCCTTTAGATTTATTTACTAATTATGTGAGTTTACTAGTTAATGACTATGAAACCAAAACTTACACCCGAGTCCGTGATTAATACCGTTCCTATTTCATTATTTACTGCGATTGCAACCGCTGGAGCAGAAAGTTTATAGGAGTTTAGTGCCTCCCCTTTTTTGCCAAGCTCTAAAACAACTGGGGTTGGAATTTTTGGCTTCCAAGCCGGAACTGACTTAATCGGTCCACTTGAAATAAAGCTAGCCCAAGAATTTTTACCTGACGCAACTAACGCACTTGATTTCGCTGGGTATCTAACATTCCAAATTGGTTTATTTATTGCAGAAAACTTTGTTATCGCAGCTTCAGTTCTATTTGAATATGTAACTTTTCCACCCTGTAATAATCCAGTGCTAATTGAACTCCAGTTTCTTGTTGTACTTTTTAAAGTGGCTCTACCGACTACTTGTAATACCCCAGATGAAGAAACTTTTATTGTTATGGCATCTAACTTACTTAAAGCCTTTGTTTTAAGAAGGGGATCTCCGCTCATTCCCACCACAGTAAAGCTGGCATCTGAGTTAATTATTGCTGAACTTAACTGAGTGGTTTTTACGCCATACTTAACTTTAGGAGAAAAAATACCGAATTTATTTGCGCTTATGTAAAACCCTGAAACATCATTCTTATTATAAGAATTACCAAATATATTTACATTTGTACCTGAAATTAATATTTTTCTTGGATCAATTATATTTTCTGAAATGAATTCAAATGAATTCAGCAAGCCTCCATTACTACTAACCTGCCATAATTTAATTCGATTAAGTGGAGAGTTCTTCACTTGAACTGGTTCAGGAATAACGTTATCTGGATTTAATACCTGACCAGTAGCTGGTTTTGGCGTGGGTGTAATTAGTGATGAAGATGCTCCTAAAACCCAAATACTGCCATCAGTATCAAGTGCAGCTGATGTAGCAATTTCGTTTTCAACACCACCTAATCGTAAATTCCAAAGCGGAGCACCAAGTGAGGAGTAACTAGCGATAAAGCCATCACTTAGGCCGCCAAGATTTCCACTTATCCAAGGTGAGTTAGGAGATTCAGTTGTGCCAATTAAAATAGCACTCACTGGAGTTAGCACAACATCACTTACCTGATCAGATTTTAAATATGGTAGTACTATTAATGCCTTCGTGCTTTTTATTGCTACTGCATTAGCCGTAGATGGTTGTAACGAAAAAATCAGCAAAAAAGTTAGAAAAACTCTTTTCAAGCAAGCTCCTGTGCACGTTTTTTTGCTGCAGTCATTGCATCTAAAACTATTTTTTCTAGATCCTTATCTGTAAAAACTGAAAGAGCTGCTGCGGTTGTGCCGTTTGGACTAGTAACATTTTTTCTAAGCGTAGTTGCATCAAGTCCGCTCTCTTTAAGCATGGCAGCTGAGCCAGAGATAGTTCCTATCGCAAGTTGTGTGGCAATTTCATTTGTTAATCCTAGTTTTACACCAGCATTAATCATTGCCTCAACAAAACTAAAAAAGTAGGCAGGACCTGAACCACTAAGTGCGGTAACTGCATCTTGATTAGACTCACTAACTTCAACAACTAATCCACTATTTGATAGTAAATTTTTAGCTAAAGATAAATCAGCTCCCGAAGCATTTGCTCCTGGTGAAATGGCGGATACTCCCTTACCTATTTGAGCAGGAGTATTTGGCATAACGCGAATAACTGGATTCTTAGTTTTTAATTGACTTTCGATAAATTGAGTAGTTTTACCTGCAGCAATTGAGATTAATATGGCGCTATCGCTTAAAGTTTTGCTTAATTCTGATAAAGCTGAACTTAAATCTTGTGGTTTAACTGCTAAGAAAATTACATCGCAACTTTGTCCTATTTCCTGAATACTTACTAAGTTAATCTTGTACTGATCTTTTACCTGTTTAGCTCTGTCATCACTCTTCTCATTTACATAAATTTGAGCGGCATTAATAGAGTTAGAGATTAAACTTTTAATTAGCGCTGCACCCATAACGCCAGCCCCAATAAAGCCAATGGATTTATTGTCGGCTTGTGTTTTCATACATCAAGCCTACCCAATTAGTCATTAACCTCACTTAACCCTTAAACTGCCGCTCTATGTCAACGAAAAAAAGACCAAAATCTAAGTTATCTAAGAATGAGGTAGCTGCTAATTTTGCGCGGGATTGGGTTGAATTTACTAACCCAGAAAGTCCTGAGGAAATCTTTAAGTGTGATCTGACTTGGTTAACCTCATACTGGCAATGTATTTATGGAAATGGCTGTTGCGGTATTGATGCTGATAAGCCAGATGCTGGTTGTTGCTCAGATGGTGCTTACTACGCTAGTAAGGAAGATGAAGCTAGGGTATTAAAAGCTGCTAAGAAGTTAACAAAGGCGCAATGGCAATTTTATGATCAAGCACGTCCAAAAAAATCTGGTGGAAAGTTACAAATTAGTGAAATTGGTTTAGATAAAGAACTTAAAACAAAGAAAATTAAAGACTCATGTATTTTTCTAAATCGAGTTGGACATGAAGCCCCTGGTTACTCTGGGTCATTTGGCTGCGCACTTCACCATCTTGCAGAGAGTGAAGGAGTACATGTAGTAGAAACAAAACCTGATATTTGTTGGCAGTTGCCTCTTCGAAGGTCTTGGGAAACTCGTGAACTAGGTGGTAAAGATATAACTGTTGTAGTTATCGGTGAGTATGAAAGATTAGCTTGGGGTGAAGGTGGTGAAGACTTTGATTGGTATTGCACAAGTAACTCAGAGGCACACACTGGAAAGATTCCGGTTTATCAATCAAGTAAGGCTGAATTAGTAGCCATGATGGGTAAGTCAGGTTATAGCGAACTAGAAAAACTCTGTGATAGCCGGATGGCTGCAATTGCAGCAACTCGAAAAGAGCAAAAGCGGCGTGAGTTGCCACTATTTATAATCCACCCAGCAACAAAGGCGGCGCAAGACCAACTCTAGTCAGTGGTTAGTATTAGATTACCGCTATGGCTAAAGCACCTGCAAAAGATCCTTTTCGTTGCGTTGAATGTGGTTGGAGTGCAACCAAATGGGTTGGACGTTGTGGTGAGTGTCAGGCATGGGGAAGCGTTGAAGAAATAGCTGCTCCAAAAAAACTCTCATTAGTTGCTGGATCAATTACTTCGGCTGCAAAACCAATTGGTGATGTTGATTTAGCAAGTGCAAAAGCTAGAACTAGTGGAGTTGGTGAATTAGATAGAGTTTTAGGTGGTGGATTAGTACCTGGAGCTGCAATTTTATTAGCGGGTGAACCAGGTGTGGGTAAATCAACGCTTCTACTAACAGTTGCTGCTGAAACTGCTAAACAAGGAATTCTTTCTTTATACATAAGTGGTGAAGAGTCAGCTTCACAGGTAAGGCTTAGAGCAGAGCGGTTAAATGCAATTGATAAGAATTTATGGCTGGCCGCTGAATCTGATCTTGGCGCAGTAATTGCACATATTGATTCGGTTAAACCAGAGTTATTAGTAATTGATTCAATTCAAACTATTTCAAGTACAACTGTTGATGGTGCACCTGGTGGTGTCACACAGGTTCGAGAAATTGCAGCAGCATTAATTAGAATTGCAAAAGAGCGCGCAATAACTTTGGTGTTAGTTGGCCATGTGACTAAAGATGGTTCAATTGCTGGCCCACGATTACTTGAACACCTAGTAGATGTTGTCCTTAATTTTGAAGGTGAAAGGCATTCAAGGCTTAGGTTGATTAGAACAATTAAAAATAGATTTGGTGCCTCTGATGAGGTTGGCTGTTTTGATTTAAATGATTCTGGAATTATTGGTTTACCTGATCCAACTGGTTTATTTACCTCTCGTCATACTGATCCAGTTCCTGGAACATGTGTGACAGTTGCACTAGAGGGCAGGCGGGCACTCCTTGCTGAGATCCAATCACTAGTTAGTACTGGCAATCCAGATGGTAGAGATTGGGGTAATTCAAGGCGAGTCACAAGCGGATTAGATAACTCAAGAACTGCTATGACACTTGCTGTATTAGAACTAAGAGCTGGAATTAAAATATCTGGGCGTGATGTTTATGTTGCAACTGTTGGTGGTATGAAAATAAGTGAACCATCAGCTGATCTTGCGGTAGCACTTTCTGTAGCCTCAGCTGCAAAAGGATTAGCACTACCTGCTGATTTAGTTGCAATTGGTGAAGTTGGATTAGCTGGTGAAATAAGAAAAGTAAATGGAGTTAATCAAAGAGTTAGTGAAGCTGCTCGGCTTGGCTTTAAACGCGCAATTGTGCCAATCGGAAGTGATTTAAAAATTTCTGGAATTGAAATACTTGAAGCAGCTAGATTAGAACAGGCGATTAGTAAGGTGAAGATTAATTAGTTGCTTCTGCTAAATCACCAGGAGTATCTGGCAAAGCAGATTTAGGAGTTCCTTTGAAGGTGAAGGTTGCAGTATCTGTTTCATCTGAAACATCAACTAAAATAATTTCACCAGCTTTTAAATCTCCAAATAACATCTTCTCAGATAGAACATCCTCTAATTCACGTTGAATTGTTCTACGAAGTGGTCGAGCGCCAAGCACTGGGTCATAACCACGCTTAGCAAGCAATGACTTTGCCCCAGTTGTTAACTCAATTCCCATATCTTTTGCCTTCAAGCGTTCATCTAAATGCGCAACCATTAGATCAACAATCTTTACTATCTCAGCTTCAGTTAATTGATGGAATACAACTATGTCATCAATACGGTTTAAAAACTCAGGACGGAAGTGAGTCTTAAGTTCATCACCAACCTTTGCTTTCATACGTTCATAACTTCCCTGAGCATCTGCCACATTAGCAAAGCCAAGTGATAATGATTTAGAGATATCACGAGTACCAAGGTTGGTAGTCATGATGATAATTGTGTTCTTAAAGTCAACTACTCGTCCTTGAGCATCAGTTAAGCGACCATCTTCTAATACCTGTAGTAGTGAGTTAAAGATATCTGGATGTGCTTTTTCGATCTCATCAAATAACACAACTGAGAATGGACGGCGGCGAACTTTTTCAGTTAATTGACCACCCTCGTCATAACCAACATAACCAGGAGGTGCACCAAATAAACGAGAGGCAGTATGTTTTTCAGAGTACTCAGACATATCTAATTGAATTAATGCATCGGCATCCCCAAATAAGAATTGGGCAAGTGTTCTAGAAAGTTCAGTCTTACCAACACCAGAAGGACCAGCGAAAATAAATGATCCACCAGGACGTTTTGGATCTTTAAGACCAGCACGTGTTCGACGAATTGCTTGTGAAAGCGCCTTAATTGCTTGATCTTGTCCAATAACTCTTCGGTGTAATTCATCCTCCATTTTAAGTAATCTGGCAGTCTCTGCCTCAGTTAACTTAAATACTGGAATACCTGTTGCAGTTGATAAAACTTCAGCAATTAACTCTTCATCAACTTCAGCAACCACATCAAGATCGCCAGCTTTCCAATTCTTCTCTCGCTCAGCTTTCTCAGTAATTAAGTTCTTTTCTTTATCACGAAGAGATGCTGCCTTTTCAAAATCTTGACCATCAATTGCAGATTCTTTCTCTTTTCGCGCTGCTGCAATCTTGTCATCAAACTCACGAATTTCAGGTGGCACGGTCATTCGTCGGATACGAAGACGTGAACCAGCCTCATCAATTAAATCAATTGCTTTATCAGGTAAATGGCGATCTGAAACATAGCGATCAGCCAACGTAGCGGCTGAAACTAATGCACCATCTGAAATAGATACCTTATGGTGGCTTTCATAACGATCTCGAAGTCCTTTAAGAATTTCAATTGTGTGCGCAACAGTTGGTTCTGCTACTTGAATTGGTTGAAAGCGTCGCTCAAGTGCTGCATCTTTTTCAAGGTGTTTGCGATATTCATCAAGTGTAGTTGCACCAATTGTCTGTAATTCACCTCGTGCAAGCATTGGCTTAAGAATTGAAGCTGCATCAATTGCGCCTTCAGCTGCACCTGCTCCAACTAAAGTATGAATTTCATCAATAAACAAAATAATGTCGCCACGAGTTCTAATTTCTTTTAGTACTTTCTTTAGTCGCTCTTCAAAATCACCACGGTAGCGAGATCCTGCAACTAGGGCGCCAAGATCTAATGAGTAAAGTTGTTTATCTTTAAGAGTTTCTGGAATATCACCTTTAACAATTGCTTGTGCTAAACCTTCAACAACAGCAGTCTTTCCAACACCTGGTTCACCAATTAAAACTGGGTTGTTTTTAGTCCGGCGAGATAAAATCTGCATAACTCGTTCGATCTCTTTTTCACGACCAATTACTGGATCTAATTTTCCTTCACGTGCAGCTTGAGTTAAGTTGCGGCCAAACTGATCTAATACTAATGATGTTGATGCTTGACCTTCAGCTGGTCCACCTGATGTAACCGCCTCTTTGCCTTGGTAACCTGAAAGCAATTGAATAACTTGCTGGCGAACACGTGATAGATCAGCTCCTAGTTTTACCAATACTTGCGCAGCTACTCCTTCACCTTCACGAATTAAACCTAAAAGAATATGTTCAGTACCAATGTAGTTATGTCCTAGTTGCAGCGCCTCACGAAGAGAAAGCTCTAAAACTTTTTTAGCTCTTGGTGTAAATGGAATATGACCAGATGGTGCTTGTTGTCCTTGGCCAATTATTTCTTCAACTTGGGAGCGAACTGCTTCTAAAGAAATACCCAATGATTCAAGGCCTTTAGCAGCAACGCCTTCACCTTCGTGAATTAAACCTAAAAGAATATGTTCGGTGCCAATGTAATTATGGTTGAGCATGCGTGCTTCTTCTTGCGCTAGTACTACAACGCGTCTTGCACGATCTGTAAACCGCTCAAACATCTGGCTCACCCTTCCCTCTGATGTAAATAGCCTAATGCCAAGGGGGGACCTTGCGCACTTTAATTTGGCTGTGAATAACTCACCCATATATTGGGTGTGTTACACCCTTATAACCCTATAACTGGGGCATTTATGCCCAAAACTTTAAAGAATTTTCAACATTCTGGTATTTCCCAGAGTGTTAGGTTTAACACTTTCTAAGTCTAAGAATTCAGCAATACCTGCATCGTATGAGCGAAGTAATTGGGCATAAACATCTGGTTCAACTGGTGAGCCCTGTATTTCTGTAAACCCATGTGAACCAAAGAATTTGGTTTCAAAAGTTAAGCAAAATACTTTTTTAACACCAATTTCTTTTGCTCTAGCTAATATATTTTCCAAGATCGTATGCCCTATTCCCTTACCCTGCATACTTTCAATTACTGCAACTGTTCTAACTTCAGCCAAATCTTCCCAAAGAACATGTAGCGCGCCACAACCGACTACTTCTGAATCAACTTCCGCAACTGTAAATTCCTGAACACTTTCAAAAAGTGTGACTGTTTCTTTAGCGAGTAACCTGCGCCCAGAAACATATGCATCGATAATTGTTCTGATTTTTTTAATATCTGAAGTTTTTGCCGGCCTTATTAGTGCTGACATTACTCATCTCCAGAAGTTGGCTTTACTAATGGAAATAAAATTGTTTCCCTAATTCCTAAACCAGTAAGTGCCATCAATAATCGATCAACACCCATACCCATTCCACCCATTGGTGGCATGCCATATTCCATTGCTCTTAAGAAGTCTTCATCTAACCCCATCGCTTCTAAATCACCAGTTGCCGCAAGTTTTGTCTGCTCAACTAATCGTTCACGTTGAATGACTGGATCAATTAGCTCTGAATAGCCAGTGGCTAATTCAAAACCTTCGATGTATAGATCCCATTTTTCAGCAATTCCTGAAGTTTCTCGGTGCGCTCGTACTAATGGAGATGTGTCGATTGGAAATCCTTTAACAAATGTTGGCCCAGTTAACTTATTAACTCCAGCATGCTCAAATATGACTTCAGCTAACTTACCTGTTACCCATTTTGGATCACACTTGATTCCTAACTTAGTAGCAATCTTCTTTAAATCATCATTAGATGTTTGAGCACTCACCTTTTCACCAACTGCATCTGAAATAGCATCAAAGAGTGAAACTTCACTCCACTTACCACTAAGGTCTAACTCTCGCCCGTCATGATGTTTAACCACATGAGATCCAAAAACTTCTTTAGCTGCGTCTTGGATTAAGGTTCTAGTTAACTCAGCCATACTGTTCCAGTCACCATATGCCTCATAAGTTTCAATCATTGCAAACTCTGGTGAATGAGATGAATCAGCTCCCTCGTTTCGAAAGTTTCGATTTATTTCAAATACTCTCTCAAGCCCACCAACAACACATCTTTTTAGATATAACTCAGGGGCAATTCTTAAAAATAGATCCATTTCATAGGCATTGCTAAAAGTTTTAAACGGTCTAGCAGCTGCGCCACCATGCATAACCTGAAGCATTGGTGTTTCAACCTCTAAAAAGTTGCGGGCATTAAATGTATTTCGAAGTGATCTCATAACTGCTGGCCGCAATCTGGCGTTTTCTCTTGCCTCTGGTCTGACAATTAAATCAACATAACGCATTCTTACTCGACTCTCTTCAGAGAGTGGTTTGTGCTCAACTGGTAGTGGGCGAAGTGCTTTAGCAGCTAGAGTAAATGAATTAGCAAGTATTGATAACTCACCACGTTTAGAAGTAATTACCTCACCAGTTACTGAAACGATATCGCCTAAATCAATCTCTGATTTCCATATTTCAAGTTGTTCTTCACCGATTTTATCTAATGAAAACATAGCTTGTAGTTCAGTGCCATCACCTTCACGCAAGTTTGCAAAACATAGTTTTCCAGTATCACGTTTAAAAATGACTCGCCCAGTTACAGATTCGATAATCCCAGTTGAAACATCAATTGGTAAATCTTTATGCTTTTGCCGAATTGCAAGTAATGAAGTAGTTCTTGGTACTGAGACTGGGTAGGCCTGAGCACCCCGCTTTAATATCCCAGCTCTTTTTTCTCGCCGGATTCGCAGTTGTTCGGGTAGATCATCTTCATCAGCCATAATGAGTTAAATCCTAGCGCGCAGTGTGATGGTTATGAATTAATTACGCTCATGTACTAACCGTAATCCGATTAATGTCAGATCTGGTTCGTGAAACTCTATCGTTTCACTAATTCCAAGCACTAGTGGTGCAAGACCACCAGTTGCTATTACAACAACCTCACCTGCTTGTGGATATAAATCTGTGAGCTCATCAATTATTCGGTTAACCAAGCCATCTACTTGACCTGCAAATCCGTAGATAGTTCCAGATTGCAACGCTTCAACTGTATTTTTACCAATTACAGATTTTGGTCTAACTAACTCAACTTTACGAAGTTGCGCAGCCCTGGCAGCAAGTGCTTCAACTGATATTTCAATACCAGGTGCAAGTGCTCCTCCTAAAAATTCACCCTTTGGCGATACGACATCTAAATTTGTTGAAGTTCCAAAATCAACAACAATTGCTGGGCCATCTGAACCATATAAAGTAAAAGCAGCTAAAGAGTTAACAATTCGGTCAGCACCAATTTCTTTAGGGTTATCTACTAATAGTGGTACACCAGTTTTTACTCCTGGCTCAATAATTGTTGTATTAATATCACTGTAATGCTCATTAATTAATTTTCTAATCTCTCTAAGTACTGCCGGCACAGTAGAGCAGATAGCAACACCAGTAATATCAAAGCCATCTACTAGAGCTGAGTACTGCAACCACAACTCATCAGCGGTGTCTCTTGGATCAGTCTTTACCCGCCATGATTGTTCTAATTTATCCTTATTAAAAACTCCAAGAACGGTATTGGTATTACCAACATCTATTGCAAGTAGCATTATTTTCCCTTTCTAAAATCGAGGCCAATATCTAAAGCTGGGGCAGAGTGAGTAAGTGATCCAATAGCTAAATAATCAACACCTGTTACTGCATAAGCTTTCGCATTAGTTATTGCTATTCCACCAGATGCTTCAAGTTTTACTAAGCCATTAGTTATTGAGACTGCTTCGCTACATTGATTAGTACTCATGTTGTCTAACAAAATTAGATCAGGCTTTAATGTGATCGCCTCTTTTAGTTGATCGATAGAATCAACTTCAATCTCAATTGACTTATCTGGATACATTTTTTTAATTGCATTAAAAGCATCAGAAATACTTCCCGCAGCCATAATATGGTTATCCTTAATTAGCGCAGCTTGTGAAAGTGATAATCGATGATTAACGCCCCCACCCATACGAACTGCAAATTTTTCTAACATTCGAAGGCCTGGTGTAGTTTTACGAGTATCTCTAATCTGACATTTTGTCCCAGAAATTTCACTAACCCATTGATTTGTTAAGGTTGAAATACCACTTAAATGGGATAGAAAGTTAAGCGCAGTGCGCTCAGCTAATAATATTTTTTGAGTATTTCCTTGCGCGGTAATTAATACTTTACCCGCCGAAACTTTTGCTCCTTCATCTACTAATACCTCATAATGATTTACTCCGCAGTATTCAAGAACAGCTGCTACAACATGTAGTCCGCTCACTACACCACTTGCTCTAGTTGTAAAGTCAGCAGTTGAAACTTGTGACTGAGTAATTGTTGCAACAGAGGTTAAATCTTGCCCGCCCGCTAAATCTTCACTAATTGCATCTTTCACCTGTTGAAATATGTGATTAGGAGATAAGCCTAGATTTTTTAAATTATCGCGTAGTTGATTCACTTAGATCTCCTCCACTTCGCTATACCAATTACCATCTTTATCAAGATATTCAATAACTCTACTTAACCACTTATTAGATGACTGTGGGTAATCACTGCGCCAGTGAGATCCGCGGGATTCAGTTCTAATTAAAGCCGACTTAACTATGGCAGTTGCTAATAGATAAAGATTAGATGCCTCCCAAGCCTCAATTCTTGGTTCGTTACTTGTTAACTTTGATAACTCTTCTAATGTCTGCATAGTTTTACGAAGTGAAGTTTCAGATCGCATAACTCCAGCACCTTCACTCATCGCAATTTGAAGCGGTAGTAATATTTTTGGATCAAGTAACATAGTTTTTTTATCTTCAATTGGATCTTCTTGTGGTGGTAGATCTTTCGCCAAGATTGCTGCAATTCGAGCACCAAAAACTAATCCTTCTAACAATGAGTTTGAGGCAAGACGGTTAGCACCATGAGCTCCAGTGCATGCTGATTCACCACAAATATAAAGCCCAGGTACTGATGATTGACCATTTAAATCAACTAAAACACCACCAGAGGCGTAATGCGAAGCAGGTGATACTGGAATTTTTTCTTTAGTTGGATCAATTCCATTAGCAATACAAGAGGCGTAAATTGTTGGAAATCTATCTTCAAAATCTTTAAGCTTTGTGGCATCTAGCCAAACATGTGGTTGCCCACTTAGTTGCATTTGATTAAAGATTTCTTTAGCAACAACATCTCTTGGGGCTAGATCTGCTTGAGGATGTTTACCAACCATAAATTGTTCATTTTTATGATTAAGTAATATTGCACCCTCTCCTCTTACTGCTTCACTTATTAACGGTTGCTGGCCTCTATTTGCTAAATCTCGCCATAAAACTGTTGGGTGAAATTGCACAAACTCAGCATCTCCTACTTTTGCTCCGGCTCTAAGTGCAAGTGCTACACCATCACCAGTTGAAACAGATGGATTGGTAGTTTGAGAATAAACCTGCCCAAGGCCGCCAGTTGCAACTACAACTGCGCGAGCAAGGGCTCTGCCAACACCATCTCTACTTCCAGCACCGATCACATGCACTGTCACACCGCAAACTTTTCCTGCCCCACTTTTTAAAGCATCAATTACAAGTGCATGTTCAATAATTTCAATTCCTGTGTCATCTCTGACTGCAGCTAATAACGCTCTTGAAACCTCAGCACCAGTTGCATCACCGCCAGCATGCAGAATTCGATTTCTAAGGTGTCCACCTTCTCTAGTTAAAGCAATCTCTCCTGTTTCAGATTTATCAAAAACAGCACCTTGTGCAATTAATTTTCTAACAGCTTCTGGTCCTTCAGAAACTAAAACATCAACAGCTTTAATTTCACATAATCCAGCACCTGCTGCCAATGTATCTTTTTTATGTTGTTCTGGTGTATCACCAGGCCCAAGTGCTGCAGCAATACCACCTTGTGCCCATTTAGTAGAGCCAGCATCAATACGAGCTTTAGTTACTAATAAAACAGATAAACCATATGATCTTAAATTTAATGCAGTAGTAAGACCTGCAACACCAGAACCGATCACAATTACATCAGCTGATGTACTCCAACCAGGTGCGCCAGTTAGTAACTTCATTACTTATTCCCCATTGGCATATTGTCAATCAATCTGATCTGATTCACCCAACCGGCAATAATTACCCGCTTGTTTTGGGTATCAGTCTTTGCTTTTTCAAAGCTGTTTTCATCTATTACTTCAAGATAATCTAGTTTAAAACCTGGCTCACTTGAAATCTCTTTTTGCATCTGTTCAAAAGTTTGTTTTGTTAAAGCTCTATGTATTACCTGTGCCTTTTTTTCACCATCGCTTCCTAACTTAATATTGCGAGATGAAACTGCCAATCCAGCATTATCACGAATAGTTGGTGCTGAAATAATCTGAACGGGAATCTTAAGTTGTGTAACCATTTGTTTAATTAAAAATAGTTGCTGAAAATCTTTCTCACCAAATACCGCTACTTTTGGTTTAACTAGATCAAATAGTCGCTTCACCACAGTTAATACCCCAGAAAAATGTTCAGTTCTAGAAGAGCCTTCATAAATATCACCAAAAACTCCTGCTGGAATTTTTTCGATATCACCAGGATAAATAACATCTTCACTTGGTATAAATAAAGCACTAGCACCTGCAGCTTCAGCCAGATTAATATCAGAATCTAAACTTTTTGGATAATTTATTAAATCCTCTTTATTTTCAAATTGAAGTGGGTTTACAAAAATACTAACGATTACTCGCTCGCCTTCTTTTTTTGCTAATTCAATTAATGTTTTGTGCCCGATATGAAGTGCGCCCATAGTTGGAACTAATACATCCCATTTTTGGCGCGCTAAATCGTCAACAGATTTAATTACTTCAATCATGGCTCCAGTCCTTTCCGGGTACCGGGCTAGAAGATAAGTTTAACGCTGACTATTCAAAGATGCCAAAAGAGATTTAATCTTGCCGGCGCCTGGTATTTCCCCTTCTGGATCAATTGCAAACCAAGGAGTTAAGACAAATTCTCTAGATTTAGCTAGTGGGTGGGGCAGTTTTAGGAAATCTGAATTAATGATTTGCTCACCATAGACAATTAAATCAAGGTCAATCACTCTAGGGCCCCACTTAATATCTCTGACTCTACCCATTTGTTCTTCTGTTGAAAGTAATTTTGTAAGTAAATCAACTGCAGATAGTTGGCATTGCCCTACTGCAACTGCATTAATAAAATCATCTTGCTTGGGTCCTCCCACTGGTTTTGTCTGGGTATAGGGTGAAACTATTAAATTATCTAATATTAAATGAAGATGATTAATTGCAATATTTAAGTTTTCCTTACAGTTACCGAGATTTGAACCTAGCGCAACTACAGCTTTCATCTTTTGCGAGTTATCTCAACAGAAATGTCTGTAAACTTTAAAGATATTGGCGCCTTAGGTTTATGAACAATTACTTTTACTTCTTTAACTTTTTTGAACTCTTTTAATAGAGTTTTTGCAATATTTTCTGCCAAAGTTTCAATTAATTCAACTGGCTTTCCAGTTATTTGGTCTTGGATTAGTTGCGCTGCCTGAGCATAATTTACTGTTTTATTTAAATCGTCCTTTAAATTACCAATGCTCACACTCATTTCAATATCAACAATAAACTTTTGTCCTCTACGTTTTTCACTATCTAATACTCCGTGAAAACCTTTTGCGCTTAATCCAGTAATTTTAATTAGATCACTCATTTACGCATCCGCTCAATAACAGAAATTGCATCCTGGTGAGCCTTGACTGCATGTGTTCGCACGCCCCAAACTTTAAGACGAGCCAACTCAGTTGTTAATGCGATTGTGGCTGCTTCTCTGTCATTTGGGTCTTTAGCATTAATTAGTTCACCTAAAAATCTTTTTCTAGATACACCAACAAGAAGTGGGTAGCCAAGTAATTGGATTCGATCAATATTTTGCAGGATCTGCCAGTTATGTTCACTCTCTTTTGCAAAACCAATTCCAGGATCTAAAATTATTTGCTCGTTAGAAACTCCAGCTTTTAAAAGAGATGAGACCCGCTCATCTAACTCCTCTTTAACCTCTTTAACAGCATCTTTATAAATAGCTTGGTCTTGCATATTCTTTGAATGCCCACGCCAATGCATAACTATGTATTGCACTTTCGGATTTGACGCAATTACTTTTGCCATTTTTTCATCAGCAAGACCACCGCTCACATCATTAATATATGTAGCACCTACCGCAATTGCTTCTTTAGCCACTTCCGCGCGCATAGTGTCAACACTTACTACAGCCCCATCTTTTACTAACTCTTTAATTACTGGGATTACTCTTTTTAATTCTTCTGTTTCACTAACTCGCTCAGCACCTGGTCTAGTAGATTCACCACCAACATCAATAATGTCAGCGCCCTCAACCACTAAGCGACGGCCACCAGTAACTGCATCGTCTTTAGATAAATACTTACCACCATCAGCGAATGAATCTGGTGTGATATTTAATATCCCCATTACAACCGTGCGACTCATAATTACCTGCTTTGGTTAATTAAAGAGATTGCTTCAGCTCTCGTTGCTGGATTTAAAAGTTGACCACGAACTGCACTTGTTGTGGTGCGTGCTTGTGACTTTCTAACTCCTCGCATAGACATACATAGATGTTCACAATCAATAATTACAATTACGCCACCTGGTTGCAGAATTTCAACTAGTGCATCAGCAATTTGTGACGTTAATCTTTCTTGTACTTGTGGGCGCCGTGAATACATATCAACAAGGCGTGCTAATTTTGATATTCCAGTAATTTTTCCACTTTCTCCAGGAATATAACCAATATGGGCTACGCCATGAAAAGGTGTTAGGTGATGCTCGCAATGAGAAAAAACCTCAATCTCTCTTACAATTACCAACTCTTTATGACCAATATCAAAAGTAGTAGATAAAACATCTTTAGGTTTTTGCCAAAGACCAGCAAAGTTTTCAGCAAGTGCCTTAGCAACTCTCTTTGGGGTATCTTTTAAACCATCTCGGTTTGGATCCTCGCCTAAAGCATGTAGTAATTCAGTTACAGCTTTTTCTGCACGCACTTGATCAAACTCCTGTTTGGCACCACCATCATTTGGCCCCATCGATACGGAGTTAACCTCACTCATTTACATCTTTGCTTATGTCTTTATCACTTTTTTTAGTAGCTGATTTCTTAACTGCTTTGTCCTCTTCAACTACTTTAACTTTTGCAGGTTTTAATGCAACTGGCGGTTGATTAGATGGTGTTCTATTTTGTGAGCCAGTCCAAGCTGCTCTTGGCTTAACTTTTTTTACTCGCTTAAAAATAGTTGCTATCTCTTCTTTATTTAGGGTTTCATTCTCAAGTAACTCTTCGACTAATCTGTCTAAAGTTTCACGATTAGCAACTAAGACATCAAATGCTTCTTGATGGGCATTTTCAATCATCTCTCTAATTTCACTATCTACAATTGCTGCAACATTTTCTGAATAATCTCGTTGGTGTCCATAATCCCGACCTAAAAATGGTTGAGAATCTGAGATGCCAAGTTTTATAGCGCCCAATCGTTGTGTCATTCCATATTGTGTAACCATCGCCCTAGCTAAATTAGTTGCCTTCTCAATGTCATTAGAAGCACCAGTTGTTGGATCATGAAATATTAATTCTTCCGCAGCTCTACCACCCATTGTGTATGCAAGTTGATCAAGCATTTGATTTCTAGTTACTGCATAACGATCTTCATCAGGTAGCACCATTGTATAACCAAGTGCACGACCTCTTGGCATGATTGTTACTTTATGAACAGGATCTGTATGAGGAAGTGCGTGCGCAACTAATGCGTGGCCTCCTTCATGATAAGCAGTAATTCTTCGCTCTTCTTCTGTCATTAAACGTGAAACTTTTTGTGGGCCTGCCATGACTCGATCAATTGCTTCATCTAAGTCTGAATTTCTAATTGTTCGGCGATCTTCTCGTGCTGCCAACAATGCTGCTTCATTTAATACATTTGCTAAATCAGCACCGGTAAATCCAGGAGTGCGTTTTGCATATGATGTTAGATCAACATCTTTAGCAATTGGTTTATCTTTTGCATGCACGGTAAGAATTGCAGCACGTCCCTTTAAGTCTGGTCTATCGACGGTTATTTGTCGATCAAATCTACCTGGACGTAGTAAAGCAGGATCTAAAACATCTGGTCGATTAGTCGCAGCAATTAAAATCACTTGCCCGTTAGCTTCAAAGCCATCCATCTCAACAAGTAACTGATTTAAAGTTTGCTCGCGCTCATCATTTCCACCACCAAGACCGGCACCGCGCTGGCGACCAACCGCATCAATCTCATCGATAAAAACAATTGCTGGTGCATTTTGTTTTGCTTGGGCAAATAAATCTCTAACTCTTGAAGCTCCAACACCAACAAACATTTCTACAAATTCTGAACCAGATATTGAATAAAATGGAACCTTTGCCTCACCGGCTACCGCTCTAGCAAGTAATGTCTTACCAGTTCCTGGAGGGCCATAAAGTAGTACGCCCTTTGGAATCTTTGCACCAATGGCTTTGTATTTATCTGGGCTAGCAAGGAAATCTTTTATCTCGCGAAGTTCAGCAACTGCTTCATTGGCGCCAGCCACATCCTCAAATGTGTTTGTAGGCATCTCTTTGTTTTGTAACTTAGCTCGAGACTTTCCAAATGAGAACACTCTTCCACCTTGACCGCCACCCATAAATAACAGCAGTAAGAAAATAATTAAAAGTATTGGAAGAATACTTAAGATAAGTGAAACAAAAAATGATTGCTTAGGGACTTCAATATCCCATGTTGTGGTTGGAGGATTACTTGTTAATAATTCGACAATTAATGCTTCCTGGCCTTTAATGTAAGAAGCTTCTAATTTAGAGGCTCCTTCGACAAATTCGCCATCTTTTAATACAACTCTAACTTTTTGATCACGATCAATAACAATTGCCGACTTAACATTATCTTTTGAAATCTCATTTAAAATAGTTGAAGTTTCAACTTTTATAAATTCTTTACCGGTTGTTGAAATCTGACCAAAAATACTTACGGTAATTAATGCTGCAACTATCCAAAATAGTGGCCCACGCAAAATTTTTCTAATTAATGCAGGTGATGGCTTAGTCGGCTTCTTGCCACTTTTTATTCCCTTAATTTTAGGAACTTTTAGCTTTTTCTTTTGCGCCACTTAGTTTCATCACTTTCTTAAAGCCGCTTGGGGGCTTAAGAATAAAGGTGTTTGGCAAGAACGCCAATAAACGGCAGATTTCGATACTTCTGATCAAAATCTAGGCCATAACCAACCACAAACTCACTTGGTATATCAAAGCCTACATATTTAGCTTCTACCTTCACAGTGGCTGCATCTGGCTTACGAAGTACAGTTAAAACGGCAACAGATTTGGCTCCTCTAGAAAGTAGGTTTTCAGTTAGCCAGGAAAGTGTTAAACCGGTATCTAAAATATCTTCAATGATTAAAACATTTCTACCTAAAATATCATTATCTAAATCTTTTAAAATTCTAACTACACCACTTGATTTTGTACCGGCTCCATAAGATGAAACTGCCATCCAGTCCATATCAACATGGCGCTGTAGATGGCGAGAAAAATCTGCCATTGCCATTACCGCACCTTTTAATACACCAACTAAAACTAAATCCTTACCTTCATAATCTTTTTCAACTTGTTTAGCCAATTCTTTTAAACGAGTCTGAATCTGTTCCTCGCTTACAACAACTCTTTCAATGTCATTGCCGAGCTTTAATAGATCCACATCACTCCTTATTTATTGGCTTGAAAGGGATATTGTGCCCGAATTTCGCCAAAGCTTCACATTCCCGGGTAAGGCCACCTCTTTTTGACCATGCCAATCAGAAATTAACGCCTCAGCAGATGCAATATGTTCAGCTGATAGGGAGCCAGCAGGTGAACCCGCTTTATAAATAGCAAGTCTTAATACTCTACTTCGAATTGCTTTTGGCAAGCGCTCTAAATCATTAACCTTTATATTCATCCAATCAATTTGTGTAAAAAATTCATTTGCAAAACCATCTAATGCATCAGCATCATCGCGGAGTAAATCAGCACTTCTTACTAATGCTTGTGTAATACCAGGGCCAAGATTTTCTTCTAATGTTGGCAAAACATTTTTACGGACACGAACTCTTGTAAATCTTAAATCTTCATTATGCGGATCAGACCAAATTTCAACACCGCCTTCTTGGCAGGCAGTGATAGTGGTTTGTCTATCGATTTTTAACATCGGCCTTACATAAATATTATTTTCAATAGCCATACCCGATAAAGATCTTGCGCCAGATCCCCTGGCAAGACCTAATAAAACATTCTCGGCTTGATCATTTAGTGTATGAGCTAAAAAGAAATACTTTGGTCGATAAGTATCAATGAATTGATTAAAGATTTGATACCGCGCTCTTCTGGCAGATGCTTCTAATCCATCAGTTAGAGTTACTTGAGCAACTGCTGATTCGATTTGGGTATAACCAATCTTTTTTAATTTAGTAATAGTTTGCGCAGCAATTTCAGCTGAACCATCTTGTAAACCATGATCAACAACTACTGGAATAATTTTTACACCATTTGCTTCAATAAAAAGTGCTAGTGCCATTGCCATAGAATCAGCACCACCTGAACAACCAAATAAAATTGTTTCAGATATATTTTCTAGCCAAGGCTTTACCGCTTTACGGATCTCCCACAGTGATGTGCTAGCCACGGTGTTCATACCGAGAAGTTTAGACCCGACCCCCGTATGGCATTAAACCCTTAACACTATATATGCTTGAAAACATAAGATCTTTATCTTTATTGTGCGCTTCCCACATCATGCCATCACCAGCATAAATAGACATATGGTGAATTGTGCTAACTGTTCCTTTGTAAGAATAAAAGAGTAGATCTCCTGGAACTAGTTCAGAAATTGGCACACGTTTTGTCGCAACCCAATATAGGGATGAGTTAAGTCGATCCCAATTAGGCCAACCAAGACCGGCTGATCTATAAGCGGCATAAATTAACCCTGAACAATCAAAAGTATTTGGTCCCTCATCTCCCCAAACATATTTCTTTCCTGCGTTAACCTGCTTTGCTGAATATGCAACTGCAGCTATTCGCATTGCCTCTGTTGCTCTAGTAGTACTTCTTCCAGTGAATCCGATATCTGGCCAAATCTTTGATTGATTTGGAGTAAGAATTGCTCGGCCAGCATTTGCCTCTTCAAGTAATGCAAGTTGTCGTTGTTGTTCAAGTGTTAGTCGAGTTTTTTGGGCAACTGCTAACTCTTTTGCTAATTTATCTTGAACTGATTGTAATTTATCAACCTCATCTTGCTGCATTGCTGCTGCTTGATCAGCTTCTTTCTTAGCGGCAGCAACTTTTACTGTGGCAACCTCTTGTGCCTTCTTTGCTATATCAGCCGCTTCTTGAGCATTAGATGCAACTACCTCAGCTGATTTAAATCTATCTAATGCATTTGAATTATTTTCCCCTAATGTGTCTAGCGCACTTAGGCGATCTGCCAAATCCTGGGGACCGTCAGCGTTAAGTAAAGAATCAAGATCGGTAAAGCCGCCGCCCATTACATAAGCATTGGCAGCAAGTTTCCCAATGTTTCTCTTACCAGTGCTAACTGAAGCTTGAGCTATTTGTAGATGCTTCATTGCAATTTCTGCCTGGTTGGTTTTGCGTTTTAGATCATTTTGAGCAGCAACATAAATCTTACGTTTTGCTAATGCGATTGAAGTTAATTGATTTAGAGTTTTCTTTGCTGAATTAAGTTTTTTAGCAGCAGCATCTGCAGCAGCTTTTTTCTCAGCCTCAATCTTTTTTGCCGCATCAATTTGAGCCTGAGTTGGCTTTGGTGGAGCAGCTAACGCCGTAGTTGGCATAAGTGCAAATACTAAAATTATAATAAGAATTTTTTTATTCATTAATTTGCCACATCTCGTCGTTTAAATAAAACAGCCACAATAAGGAGCCCCGCAAGTAAAAATCCATAGGAGGTAATTAACGCATACTGATAGGAAACTTTCGCGCTGCCACCCTGGGCAACTATTGAAAGTAATTGACCTGGAAAGTATCGATCAATATTTGTAACGAATGCAGATAATAAGCCCTCAATAATTAGGTTCCAAATAACACCGATAGAGATAGCAGAAATTGGTGATCTGAAAAGTAAACCTAAAATCATTCCAAATATTCCATACCCGATCGTGGCAATTAACACATTTATAAATGTGCGAGCAAGTGCTGCATTCGCTTCAGAGCTTGCCCATGCAGCTGTTGATATGTCTTTAACTCCAGCAAATAAGTAAGAAAGTGCTACCGATAAAATTGCAGCTAGGGCAACCATGACGATTGCAAATAACTTCATTGATATTAATTTTCCAATTAAAATTTTCATTCTAGATGGCTGGCGTACTAATAAATTACGTAATGTGCCGTAGGTGTACTCCTGAGCTGTTTGAGCAGCAAAGATACAAAGAGCAACTATTCCGAGTAAGCCAGCTGAGTTGCTAAATCCAATTGAAACACCGGTGGCAAGTGATAAAACATCTCTACCAATTCTTATTCCTCGCTCGCCATTACCTTCTGGTGAATCAACTAATAAAAATAGTAAAGAAGTTACTAACCCAATTACAAAAGTAACTGCTGCAATTGTGGAAAGAGATAGGGATGGCCGGCGTAGCTTAGTTAACTCTGCTCTGACTACATTAATCATTACTCACCTGTCATTTCAAAAAACGTATCTTCAAGTGATGGTCGAACCGGAGTAAGAGTTTCTAATACAACACCAGCATCAAAGGCTGCCTTATTAAACTTTGCAGCATATTCACTGGCGCCGGTTACATGAACGCTTTCGCCAACTATTGTGCACTCATGGCCTGCTTCTTTTGCAATCGTTAATAACTTATTTAAATCACTAGATTTTTCAGGCTTTGCCACAATAACTGGTTGTTGTTTAGCTAGTAACTGACTTGTTTTACCAGAAAAAATTACCTTTCCTAATCTAAGCATCACTAAATAATCACTAATTACTTCAATTTCAGATAAAAGATGAGATGAGATAAAAACTGTAGTACCTGAGTTAGCTAACTTACGGAGTAGATTTCTAATCTCCTGAATTCCGGCTGGATCTAAACCATTTGTTGGTTCATCTAATACCAATAGCTTTGGATTTGGTAGTAATGCCGCTGCAATTCCTAATCTTTGTTTCATACCCAATGAATAAGTTTTATACTTTGAATCTCCACGATCTCCTAGCTCAACTAAATCAAGTAAGCCTTGGATAGATTTAGTATCAAAGCCACCTAGTTTTGCTAGTACCGTTAAATTCTGATTACCAGTCAGCGCTGGATAAAAAGCTGGGCCTTCAATCATTGCGCCAACTCTTGGCAAATATTTCTCTGGATGTGTTATTGATTCACCTAACACATGTCCGCTACCAGTTGTAGGTGAGATTAATCCAAGTAGCATTCTTATTGTTGTAGTTTTACCAGAACCATTGGGGCCGACAAAGCCGCAAATACTTCCCATCGGCACTTCAAAATTTGCGTGTGAAAGCGCCATTCGCTCGCCATATTTTTTAGATAAATCGGCAACATCAATTGCTAGAGGGGAGGACATGGGAAAATTATCCCATTAAATAGTGTGAAAACTACTTAAGCAATACACCGAGTACTAGCAAAAATGAGTAAATACTGAGAAATATGATTGATGCTTGGAATAATTTGCCAGCATTTACCTCACTTGGCTGCTTAGTTAATTTAATTAACTGCCGCTTCCAGCCAACAATAAGTAATAAAGTAATTACAAATAGCCAATTACTTAGCCCAGCACTTCTAATCACAAGTAGTGAAACAATTACCATCGCTAGTGAGTGAAACCACATCTGATTTATCACAGATCTAATTGGAGCAACTACCGGCAACATAGGTATGCCAGCGGCTGCATAATCATCCTTGTATCTAACGGCTAGGGCCCAAAAATGTGGGGGGGTCCAAAAAAATATTAAAAGAAAAAATAGCCAAGATGTAGCAGTTAATGAGTTTGTAACTGCAGCTTGCCCGATTAATACCGGCATGCACCCAGCAATCCCACCCCAAACTATATTTTGTGAGGTATGGCGCTTAAGCGCAATTGTGTACCCAAAAACATAAAAGATGATTGCTAGTGCAGTTAGTACAGTAGCTAATTCAGTAGTAAAAATATAAAAAATTGCTAATGAAAGCAGTGAAATAATTGAAGAGAATAAAAGTGCATTTCTTTTTGAAATTTGTCCCGTTGAAATTGGACGATTTGCAGTGCGCTTCATTAATTTATCAGTATCGGATTCGATTACCATATTAAAAGCATTAGCGCCCCCGGCGGCTAATGTGCCACCTAATAAACTCCAAAAAGTTAAAGATAAGTCCGGTATGCCATTAGTTGCTAGAAAAAGTGCTGGCACAGTTGTTACTAATAAAAGTTCAACAACTCGCAACTTCATTAGCGATATATATTGTTTCATTTACCGCTAACCCTACCGCTGCTTTATATAAGTTGGTTACTGAGCGATTACTACTGGATTATTTTCAACCGTTGGTGGTGTTAGCCCAATCACAACAGGCTTAGTAATTGTTCCAAGCATTCGATCAATTGCACTTCGCGCAGCATTTTGGCTTCGCTTAGTTCTACCAACACCATCTGCAATTACAACAAATACATACTCTTTTTCACCTGCGCTTGTGTATCCGGCTAATGAAACTGTATGACGAGTTGAACCAGTTTTTGCTTTAACTATGCCAACTGCTTGTGGAGCAGTTGTGTGATATCGGCCAATTAATGTGCCAGATTCACCTCCAACTGGCAAAGAGTCATATACAACCTTAAGTTGTGGCTCACTTCTGATTTTAAGAAGAAGTTTTGAGACAGTTACAGCTGAAATTCGATTAGAACCACCAAGACCAGATCCATCTACTAATTTCATTCCCTTAGTATCAATACCGAGAGTGGTAAGTTTTTCATGAGCCATATCATTTAATCCCTCTTTATTTAATGGATAACCATTCTTACCTGTTGCCAGCATTGCAAGTCGTTGCGAGAGCACATTATCGCTATAGAGCAAAGCAAATCTAATCATCTTAGAAAGTGGTGGAGATTCTACTTGGCTAAGTTTTTCAGTAATTAATGATTCAACTTCAATATTTTTACTAAGTGGTTTATAGGCAACTGATGCTCTTCTTTTTAATGCTTTTTTTGCATAATAGATATCAGAATTATTTACACCTTTGTAGATAAGTGTTATTTTTTTAAGTTTTTTATCGGAAGCAAATGCTGCCTTAATTAACTTTGGCATATAAGCACGTTTGTTAGCATCTCGATATTTTGCATTTGATGTTATCCAAGGATCATTTTCTCCCCAAATTACAAAAACTCCTCTTTTTTCAGTTTTGTAAATCGCTGTTTTAAAAACCGTATTAGCATCTAAAGTTAGAGCGATTGCAGCAGTTGATGTGAGTTTCAGGACTGAGGCAGGAGTTCTAGCTTTAGTTGAACCACTTTCATAGATAACTTCACCACTTGCTTTATCAATTAAAATAACACCAGGATCTCCAAGATATTTTGAATTTAAATAATTAAAAAATGGTTGAGGCAAGGTTTCAACCGCGTGAGTTGGCTGTATATTTAAAAACAGAAGTGAGACTATAAAGATTGATAATTTTTTCATTTAGTCTTTACCAATCTATTTAATCTTCCTTGTGAAAGCAGAGCACCCAATATTACGATTATAGCCCCAAATATTTCATGCCACACTATTACTTCTCCTAAATACAAGCGCCCCACAATTACTGCAACTACCGGAGTTAAATATGTCACCGAGCTTGCAATTGCACTTCCAGCTGCTGCTGTAATAGAAAAGTTCCAAATATACGCAAATCCACTACCAAAAATTCCTAAGCAAAGCATTGCAATTACTGATTGACGGGGGTAAGAATTATTTGAAATACCATTAATTAAGAAGAGTGGCAGCAGAGTTATTGCTGCCATAATCAATTGCCCAGCAGCTAGCGCCTCCGGCTTTAGTTTTAGTGGAATAACATTTCGTGTTGAGTATGGGTATGAGGCGCCATAACAAGATACTGCAATAAGAAGTGCAATCACGCCAACTAGTTGATTATCACCAAGCTCTTTCCAAACACCAACAACAGTCATTACACCTAGCGCGCCAATTAGTAATCCAAAAATTTGTTCTCGTTTTAACTTTTCTTCTCTAAAAATAACAAGTATAAACACTAGCGTCATTAGTGGAGTTGCTGCATTAATAATTGAGGCGAAAACAGATGTTACATACTGTTGAGCAAAAGCAAATAAAACACCTGGAATAACATTTAACAACAGGGCAACTACCCACAGCTTTTGCCAAACTTTTCTATCTGTTGGCAGATTAATCTTTCGAATTCTTGAGATTATGATTAGCGTAATTGCACCTAAAGCGCACCTAATGAAAGTCACACCAAATGGGGTTAGGAATTCAAGGCCTAATTCGATGAAGATAAAGGAACAACCCCAGACTGTTCCAAGAGCAAGATAAGCAGGGAGCCAAGATTTTCTCATCATCACTCCTTAACCCTTAAGGTTCACTCATGTCTGAATCAATTGTTGGCCCTGGTGAGTTCTACCAGGTTGTTGGCGTAGGACCACACTCTAAACCATGGCCAACTGATAATCACTTTGATCAAGCACTTCTTGAGCATGGTGATCGAAGAAATGTCTTAGATAAATACAGATATTGGACGGTTGAAGCAATTGTCGCTGAACTTGATACCAAACGACATGATCTACAAATTGCAATTGAAAATTGGCAACACGATTTAAATATTGGATCGATTGTTAGAACTGCAAATGCTTTTAATGTGAGCGCAGTTCATATTGTGGGTAAGCGTGATTGGAATAAGCGTGGCGCAATGGTTACTGATAGATACCTAACTGTGCATCACCACGCAACCGTTGAAGAGTTTAAAGAGTGGTGTGATAAGGAAAACTTGCCAATTATTGGTATAGATAATCTGCCAATTTCAAAACAATTAGAAAGTGCCGCACTTCCTAAAAGATGTGTGATGTTATTTGGCCAAGAGGGCGCCGGTATGAGTGATGAGGGTGTGGCCGTTTGTTCAGTTGTTCTTGCTATTTCTCAATATGGCTCAACTAGATCTATGAATGCCTCAGCAGCTGGCGCTATTGCAATGTATGCCTGGGCGATGCAACATTTAAATCCAAGTAATCATCCGAAAAACTAGTTTTCGTCAATTACCTCAACTACTGCGTCAAGGCGACGAGCAATTTCATCTGCTTCATCAAGGCGGCCTAATTTAGTAAGTGTTACAGAGATTTTTCTCTCAATATCAATAATAAATTCAAAATCTTTAAACTCTGATTCAGTTACATTCTCAAGCACATTTTCAAGGGTCATAAGTGCCTCTTCATACTGCTCTGAGGCAATCTGTGCTTTACCTAATTCAAATGAGGAGTAGGTCTCACGTCTGTGATCATGGGCGGTAACAAAAACATCTAGTGATTTTTGCGCAGAAATTAATGCACCTTCGGCATCTCCTAACTCAGTTAGGCAGTGAGCAATTTTTTGATCACACCTTGCCACATTTATAACCTCTTTAAGTTTTTTAAACAACGCTCTAGATTCTTTAAATGCTTCCAGTGCTTTCTCATAATTTTTTAATTCCCGATATGCACAACCAATTAGGTGCATGTCATTAGCAGCTCCTGAATCATTTCCGTCTACTAAATGCTCCTGCACACATAAATTCATACACTCAATAGTTTTTTCATACTCTTTAGAGTTAAACCACCACTCACCTAAGGTGCAGGCAAGTTCGATTGCCATTGGTGATTTTGTTTCACGAAGTAGGTCAACTGCTTTACTCATTGCATTAGCTGCTTCATTCATTCGCTTTAATTGATTTAAGTTATAACCAATTGCTGAGTAAGCCTGGGCTAAGCCATCAGCTGGTGCGATTGCGCCAAGATCTGAATAAATATCTCGCGCTGTTTCAGCTAACGCTAATGCTTCATCGTATTGACCGCGTGCATAAATTCGCGCAGATAATTCGTAATATGTATTTGCTCGATCAAGACCTTGCACTTCAGGAATTCTTTCCCAAAGCATCTCTTCAGTAATTATTTCTTCTGAATTGATATCGTCGTCGTCGGCCAAATTCTCTCCTGTAGGCTTAAACTGCTTTGGAAGTAAGACAACCCTAGCAATTAAGGCTGATAGGTGAGGGTGTAATTAACTTAATTAGCGCTGGTGGCTAGGGAAACTGAGCGTGGGTGGCTTAGATAAACCTGAGTATAATTTCCCCACGTGCGTTTCATAAATAACCCAAGCCACGACCTCACCTATGACGATGTGTTTATGGTCCCTTCCTATTCTGCGTTATCAAGCCGAATGGATGTTGATCTAACCGCCTTTGATAAAACTGGCACCACAATTCCATTAGTTGTCGCAAACATGACTGCAATAAGTGGTCGAAGAATGGCTGAAACAGTTGCCAGACGTGGTGGTATCGCTGTTATCCCGCAAGATATTCCACTTGAAATTGTTGCTGATGTAATTAGTTGGGTTAAGTCTCGCCATATTATTTTTGACACCCCAGTTACCTTAAACCCTAATGAAACTGTGGCAGATGCTATTGATTTGATAACAAAAAGATCTCATGGCGCTCTAATTGTGGTTGAAGATGATGTTCCAGTTGGCATCATTACTGAAGCAGATTGTGAAAATGTTGATCGCTTTACTCAGTTAAATAAAATCATGTCAAAAGATTTAGTAAGTTTGAAAGATGATGTAACGCCTAAAGAGGCATTTGAATTTTTAACTGATAAGCGAAGGCGTCTTGCCCCAGTAATTAATAAATCTGGCAAGCTAGTCGGAATTATTACTCGTACCGGAGCACTTAGAGCAACGATGTATCAACCATCACTTGACGCTAATGGGAAGTTAAGGGTTGCTGCAGCTGTAGGAATTAATGGGGATGTAGAAAAGAAAGCTAAAGCGCTCATTGCGGCTGGGGCAGATGTATTAGTTGTTGATACCGCTCATGGTCATCAAAAGAAGATGGTTGATGCTCTTAAGACAATTAGAGCACTAAGTCCTGTAATACCTATTGTTGCTGGAAATGTTGTTACTGCAGCGGGTACTAAAGAATTAATTGAAGCAGGAGCTGACATAGTTAAAGTTGGCGTAGGCCCAGGTGCGATGTGCACAACTCGTATGCAAACTGGAGTTGGCCGCCCACAATTCTCTGCAGTACTTGAGTGCGCTATTGAAGCGAAAAAACACGGTAAAACAATTTGGGCAGATGGTGGAGTGCGCCATCCAAGAGATGTGGCACTTGCCTTAGCAGCAGGTGCATCCCAAGTAATGATTGGCTCATGGTTTGCTGGCACATATGAATCCCCTAGTGATTTAAGAAAAGATTCAGATGGCAGACTTTATAAAGAATCCTTTGGTATGGCATCAGCACGTGCGGTAGCGGCTCGAACTGCTAGTGAAGATGCCTTTGATCGCGCACGTAAGTCATTATTTGAAGAGGGTATTTCAACTTCTCGGATGTATATAAATCCAGCTCGCCCTGGAGTAGAGGATCTAATTGATGAAATCATTGCAGGCCTTCGTTCATCTTGCACATATAGCGGTGCTAAAAACTTAATTGAGTTTAATGAAAAAGCTGTAATTGGTATTCAATCAGCTGCCGGGTATGCCGAAGGAAGACCGCTATTTACTTCTTGGAAGAATTAAACTTGCTGTTTCTTAATATCACGCTTTGATAAAATAATATGGCCGATAAAGCCAATAAGTAGCGCTGCTATAACTCCAAGATTTGCATACGCCCATGGGCCATTTTTGCCACCAAAAGTTGAAAGTAAATATCCTTGCCAAGATAACCAAGAGGCAAGTGAGTTTGTTACTAATCCCCAGCCAATAAATGTGCCAAATAAAACTAAACCAATAGATTTAAAGTTATAAGCACCATATCTGCCATTTGAATCAAATAACTCAGTTTCTGCATAACTCTTTCTCATTAATACATCTGCAACAAATAGGCCAGACCAAACCGCAACTGGCACACCTAATGTAATTAAAAATCCTTGGAAGGGAACAAAGAAATCACTTGCAAACCAAACTAAATAAATTGTGCCAATCGTCATTATTACGCCATCAATACTGGCAGCGATATGGCGCTTTACTGGCAGACCAATTGAAACTAAAACTAAACCAGATGAATAAAGATCAAGAATTGCTCCACCAATTAATCCAAGAATAGCTACTAATGCAAAGGGGATTAAATACCAGGTAGGCAAAAGCGTAGTTAAAGCTCCAATTGGATCTGAAGCAACTTGATCATTTAATGCTTTGCTAGAGCCAGCAAGGAGTGATCCATAAATTACTAAAATAATTGGCACTACTGATGCCCCAAATATTGTCCAACCAACTACTGCCTTACTTGAAGTCTTGCGCGGTAAATACCTTGAATAATCAGCTGCGCAGCCAACCCAACCAAGACCTATTCCAGTAATTGCAAAAATTAACGCACCAATAAAGCCTTGAGTTGATCCGGTGGGCAATGCTGATACTGCGCTCCAATTTATCTGATCAATTGTTAAGGCTATATAACCTAAAGTTAGAACTAAAGTAATAATTGTTAAGTAAAACTGTATTCTCATAATTACTTTAAAACCTAGAACTCCACCTAAAATAGTTAGTCCGCCTGCTAATAAAAATCCCATAATTTTAGATAGATCAGAATTAATACCAATTGCTCTAGTGAATACAGTTTCAGAAGCCAAAGTTGCTAATGAAACCAATACTGTCTCCCAGCCAACAAATATTAAATAGGATAAAAAGCCTGGTAATACATTTCCCTTAACACCAAAGGCTGCTCTAGATAATGTCATGGTTGGTGCATTTGCTCGCTTGCCAGCAAGGGATGAAATAGCAACTAAAGAAAAACTGCCTAAAGTTCCGATAATGGCAGCTGCAGTGGCTTGCCAAAAAGAAATACCAAAGCCAAGAAAGAATGATCCATATGAAATAGCTAAAAATGAAACGTTGGCTGCTGCCCATGGCCAAAATAAGGATTTAGCGGAGCCTTTGCGTTCAGATTCGGAAATAAAATTAATTCCGTTTACTTCAATACTATTTGAAATCTTTGCCATAGGAAGTGTATTTAACTAAATTTTTACCTTGGACGTTTGCGACGCTCGTGTGGGCGAGGGCGTGATTTCTTCTTTTTACCGCCACCTCTTGATCTTGAACCGCGGTAGCGATCAGATCTTCCACTCTCTTCACCTTTTGTAGCACCGGCTAAGACAATTGGGATTCCAGATGGTTCAGCTGCGCCAGTAATTCTTATCAAATTAGCATCAAGTGGCCTGACTGTTGACTCACTTAATTTAACACCAGCTCTAGCAGTTAATCCATGTACACCTTTGCGTTGCTTATGTGTTGCAAGAGTTACCACAGTTCCAACTGCGCCTGCTCTAGCAGTTCTACCTGCTCTATGTAAATAATCTTTGTGATTTTCAGGAGCATCAACATGGACCACTAACGAAACATCATCAACATGAATTCCGCGAGCTGCTACATCAGTTGCTACTAGTGCATTTGTTTTTCCTGATTTAAAAGCCTCTAACACTCTAGATCTTTGAGCTTGAGTTTTACCACCATGAAGGGCGCCTACTGCAACTCCAACTTCGTTCATCTTTTTTGTTAGCTTATCTGCGCCATGTTTAGTTCTTACAAAGAAAATACTTTTGCCTTTTCTAGCTGCGATCTGAGCAGTAATTAAATCTTTATGTGCTTGTTCAAGTATTAACACGTGGTGGCTCATATTTCCGGCAGTTGATTTCTCATTAGCAAGTGAATGAGTCATCGGATTTTTTAAGTATTTTTTAACTAATGAATCGACATCTTTATCTAATGTGGCACTAAATAACATTCTTTGTCCACCTGGTTTAGTTAGATCAAGAATTCTTTTAACATCTGGCAAGAAACCCATATCTGCCATCTGATCTGCTTCATCTAATACTGTAATTGAAATATCATCTAACTTAATATGCTTTTTTTGAATAAGATCTATTAAACGTCCAGGGGTAGCAACCACAATTGGAACTCCGCGTTTTAATGCTTGAATTTGTTTAGAGTATGAAAGTCCACCTGCAACAACTTGTGAATTTAAATTTACTGTTCTAGAAAGTGGCGCGATTACATCACTGATCTGCATTGCTAGTTCTCTAGTTGGTGAGAGAATGAGTGCTAGTGGTTGCATCGGTTTAGCTGTTTTACCAGCTAGGCGAGTCATTAAGGCAAGTCCAAAAGCTAGGGTTTTGCCAGAGCCGGTTTGGCCTCTACCTAAAATATCTTTGCCAGCAATTGCATCCGGCAATGTGGCTTTTTGAATAGGAAATGGCTTTTCAATACCTGTTGCAACTAAGGCTTTAATTAGCGCAGCGTTAACGCCTAAATCTTTAAATGACATAATCAACCTAACAAGACATGATGCGCGTCTTGGTGGTGATTAGAGATTAAGACCCGCAAGGCGCTTACAAAGTGTAAGCACATGGGAAATTACTAGCTTAAGTTTACCTTACTTTATTTTTCTTACTTACCAACTATTAATCAAGCCTTATTTTTGAATTATTCACAGTTAATTCAACTGCAACAATTCCTTTATCGCCCTCATTTGATTCAGGCTTAACCCATTCAATTTCAACACCAGTTAGCGCAGATTTAATCTCATCTTGAAACCAAGAATCAGCTAATTTTTCATCATCTGCAATAACAAGCTTGCTAATTTTTGCAACGCTATTTCCATCCTTTGATGGATGATTATCAGTTAGCCATTGAATAAAAAATGGTAACTCACCAGATCCAATAATTTCTTTAACACCAATTTGCTTCCACTTTAATTCACTGCCATCTGGCCGAGTCCTATAACCATCAGCTGCTTTTCTACCAAATTTTTCCTCGATACCTGCTAAATCACTTGAACTAAATACCCAGGTAAGCCATCCGCCGCCAGCCTCTGCTTTTTTCTTAACGGCTTGGCCAAATGGTGTGGCATCAGTTGCTGGGTGATCTAGTGGACAAACAATCTCAAGGTATTGACCATTTAATAATGGAGCAGTGAAATTTCTAGTTCCAAACTTTGGGTGAATACCACCATCGATAAATGCAGTACTAATTTGAGAACCTATCCGGTTCACAACATCAGAGATTTGATCATGAGAGGCAACGTAGGAAATATGGTCAAGACGCATGAGAGTATTTTGCCCTATCAATGAGTGTGCTAGTTACCATATTTAGCGCCGTAACTCACACATAAGTGCTTCAATTGTCAGTAATGGGGCGGCATTATGGGCCAAATTTGTTCTTGCCTTTAAAATCATTTGAATCTTTAACAAAGTTTTACTCTCAGTAATTGAGCCAGCCATTTTTGTAATCTCAGTTTTTAGATCAGAGTTAATTAGGCTCTCACTTACTCCAGACTGAACAAGCATTACATCTCGATAAAGTGTTGCTAGATCTAAAAGCGCTCTATCTAAATAATCTCTAACTAATCTAGTGCTTCTAGTTTTTTGTTCCTTCTCTAACTCTTTAACCGCTTTCGCTCCTCCGGCTGCAAGTTTTGAACCAGTTGATCCCCAAGCTTGTTTTAACTTTTCAATCTCAGCGTTATCGCGCACCTCAGCATCTGCTTCAGCTCGCGCTTTGGCTGTATCAACTAGTAACTGGGCTGCTTTATATGCGGAGGAAATATCTGTAATCATTAAGGGAATCTTTAAAGTCGTTAATCTGTCATCTCTTACTTGTTTATCAGTTGCAAGATATCTAGCTACCCCAATATGACCTTGGGAAGCCTTAGCTGCAAAGATTGCTAAATCTTCACTAATTAAATCTCGCTCAATAAGTAATTTAGCGACAGCCTTTATGGATGGTGTGCGCAGGCCAAGATGGCGACAACGTGATCTAATTGTTGCTAATACATCACTTAGAGTTGGCGCGCAAAGTAGCCATACAGTCCTAGCACCTGGCTCTTCTATTACTTTAAGTAAAGCATTTGCAGCCGCCTCAGTTAAGCGATCAGCGTCTTCAATAACTACAACTCGATAATTTGCTACTGAAGGTGCCCAAGATGCTCTACTTATTAAATCCCTGACCTCATCTATTTTTATTGATAAGCCTTCAGTTTTTATTAATTCAACATCAGCATGTGAGCCTGAAATAGCTGATAAACATTCAGCGCACTTATTACAACCACCTTTTGGGCAAACTAATGCGGCAGCGAAAGCTATTGCTGCGTTTGATCTACCTGAGCCAGCTGGGCCGGTAAAAAGCCAAGCATGGGTCATTTGTTGGCCAAAATTGCCAGTATCACTCGCTGCTAATACTGCATCTTTAAGAACCTTAGTTACCTGCTGCTGATCAACTAATTGGTCAAAAACACTCATTAGTTTTTTTGATTTCTTTTAAGAGCTTTAATTAAACCAACTCTTTCAATAATCACTTGGTGTATTTGTTCAATACTTAATGTGGCATCAACTAATAAAAATCTTTCAGGGTCTTGATAGGCAAGGTTTAAATACTCATGGCGCACTCTTTCATGAAATGCCAATGGCTCACTCTCCAAGCGATCAGTTGATTGCAATCTTGCTAAACCAATCTCAGCTGGAAGATCCATAATAATTGTCAGGGTTGGAGTTAATGATTCAGTGGCCCATCTTGAAATTCTTGCTACTTCAGCAGGTGATAAGACTCTACCAGCTCCTTGATATGCAACAGATGAATCGAAAAAGCGATCACTAATTACTACTTCACCTTTTTCTAGCGCGGGCCTAATCATTGTGTAAACATGATTTGCTCGATCAGCTGCATACATTAAAGCTTCAGCACGTGGTGAAATATTTCCAGTTTTATTATCTAATAAAATATCGCGGAGCTGATTACCAAGTGGTGTACCCCCTGGCTCTCTAGTTAGTAATACTGTTTCATTATTCTTTTCTAGCCAATCTTTTAATAACTTAGTCTGAGTTGATTTACCAGAACCTTCCCCACCTTCAAAAGTAATAAACACACCAGCGGTTGCTTGTCCGGTAATTGTGCCTAACTCGCCACGAAATGCTGATTTGATATCACTTAATAGTGAAACATTTGGCCGATCTCGCATTTGTATATATGAAATCACTCCTACTAGTACTGCAATGAGGCCTGCAAAAAACATAGTAAATGCTGCACCGTTATAGGTAAGAGTTGTTGTTCTAAAAGTGTAAGTATGTTGACCAATAGCTGCAGCAATTAATGGTGACACCGCCAGTACTAGTACTAATGCAACGCGAATTAAAGACTGCACAAATGCAAATGTGCGCCCGCGCACCTCATCTTCAACCTCAAGTCCTAGCATGGTAAATCCGGTTACCCAAGAAATACCAGCAAAGAGACCAAGAATGATTGTTATAAAGATTGCAAGTACTAGGTTTAACATTAATGAAAGAGTTACTAATAAAATCCCTGAAATTGTTAAAGATATTCCAAATAAGCGCCTTCTAGAAAACTGTGAAAAAACTTTAGGGCCAAAGGATATTCCAAGTGCTAGGCCAAGAAACACTGAGCCAAATAAAATACCGTAGGCAGCTTCACCTGCTTGTAGGTCATCAACAAATGTTCTGGCTAAACCAATTACCGCACCTGCTGCAAAGAAAGCACCGAGCATTCCAAATATAAGACCTTTGATAATTTTAGAATCTTTGATAAATGAGAATCCATCCCAAAGTGATTTACCTAGTGAGATCTGCTTTAGATTTTTGCCAGGACCCTCTGGTATCTCCTTTAAACGCCAAATTGTGTAAGCACAAAAAGCAAAACTAATTGCATTTATATACAAAGCTAAATCAGCAGCAGAGGCTTGTGTTTTATTACCAAGGGCTGAGTTAATTGCGCCTGTAAAAATTGCCAGAGTCGAAAAAACTATTGCAGCAATAGGTGCGGTCCCATAAGCAGCAAGAAGTGAGACTTGATTAGCACTTTCTAGTTTTAATTTTGGAACAAGATTGGGTACAGATGCTTCCTTAGCTGGTGACCAAAATAATGTAACAATTTCAACTAATATAGTTGCGGTATAAAGCCAAAAGTAATTACCAACAATTGGTATTGATAAATAAAGTGAGAATCTTAAAATATCGCAGATAATCATTAATCTTCTTCGATCAAAGCGATCAGCAATTACTCCAGCGAATGGGCCAAGCAAAGCTGCTGGAAGTAGTCTGACAATAAAAACTCCTGCAATTGCAAAGTTTGCCTTTGCATAATCTCCACCAGCTAGTTGCTGAGCTAAAGCTGTGCAAGCAAGAAGACCTAGCCAATCACCAAAAGATGAGAATGCCATTGCTTGCCAAAGTTTTCTAAACGCAGGTATTGCCAGCACATTTCTAGATACTGATTGGGCTGGAGCTGCTGGATATGGCAGTGACATGTTGTAAGTCTACTTGCGCCTAGTGACCATTATTTTGGTGCATTTCCAACACCAGTGGCCGCTTTTTTAGACTTCTTTTTAGCACCTGCGCCTTTAATAGTTTTTTCAGTAAGGGTTGGCGCACTCTTCTTAGCTCGCTTACCTTTCTTTTTTGAACCGCCAGGATTTTCAATCTCCCATGCGCGCCGGCCGGCAAGTAATTCAAGTGCTCGCTCAAGAGTTAATAATTCAACCGCATCACCACGGCGCAAAGTTGCATTTGTTTCACCATCAGTTACGTAAACACCAAATCTGCCATCCTTAACAATTACTTCTTTACTTGTTTGTGGATCTTTACCCAACTCTTTAAGTGGTGGCTTTGCAACACCGCGGCGCCTGACCTTTGGTTGTTTATATATTTCAATTGCTTCATCTAACATAATTGAAAATAATTGGTCTTCACTTGTTAATGTGCGAGAGTCTGCGCCGTGTTTCATATATGGACCGTAGCGACCATTTTGAACTGTAATAATTTCATCTTCATAACTTCCAAGTGATCTAGGAAGTGATAACAATCTGAGTGCATCTGATAAATCAACAGTATCTAATGACATTGTTGATAATAATGATGCAGTTTTAGGTTTTGGTGCATCTTTCTTTTTTCTCTTTTTCTTAGCACCCTCTTCAACAATTTCTTCAGGAAATACTTCAGTAATGTAAGCACCGAATCTGCCAGACTTAGCGATTACTTCAAGACCTGTTTGTGGATCTACTCCTAATTTTCGCTCACCTGATGGTTTAGCGAGTAATTCAATTGCAATAGGAAGTGTTAATTCATCTGGCGCCATCTGTTCTGGAATGTTGGCAAACTTTCTAGCGTCTCCTAATCCTTGTTGCAGATATGCGCCAAATCTTCCCACTCTAATTTCAATGTCCTCACCCATCTTCATGGTGTTAATTGCTTGAGCATCAATTGCTCCTAAATCAGCTGATAAATCAGCAAGACCTGGGCTGTCTTCACTACCGTAGAAAAACTTAGTAAGCCAAGTAACGCGCTCCTCTTCACCATTTGCTATTTTGTCTAAATCTTCTTCCATTGACGCAGTGAATTCATAATCAATTAACTTTGTAAAGTGTTGCTCAAGTAAGCCTGTAACTGAAAATGCTAAAAATGTTGGAACTAACGCCCGTCCGCGCTTTGCTACATATCCGCGATCTTGAATTGTTTGCATAATTGAAGCAAATGTTGAAGGCCGCCCAATTCCAAGTTCTTCTAATTTTTTAACAAGAGTTGGCTCGGTATATCTTGCTGGTGGCTTCGTTTCATGCCCCTCACAGCTGTACTCACTTACCTCAATTTTTTCACCAACACTCATCGCAGGTAGTCTGCGATCTACTTCTTCACTGTCTGCTTTTTCTTCAACAATATCTTCATACGCTGCAAGAAAACCAGCAAAACTAATTACAGATCCGTTAGCGCGAAATATTGCATCCGCGCCAGTTTTAGTTTTAACATCAAAGTCAACTCTCATTTGTTGCTTCTTAGCATCTGCCATTTGGGAGGCAATGGTTCGCTTCCAAATTAAGTCATAGAGTGCAAACTCATCTCGTGATAGTTCAGGTGCTAATTCTCCAGGTGTTCTAAATGATTCACCCGCTGGCCTAATTGCTTCATGCGCTTCTTGCGCATTTTTTGTTTTTCCTTCATAAACTCGCGGACTACTTGGCACAAAATCTTTGCCATATAAAGATTGCGCAGATGATCTAGCAGCAGTAATAGATGATGAAGAAAGTGTTACTGAGTCAGTTCGCATATAAGTGATATAGCCATTTTCATATAAGCGTTGAGCAATTCGCATAGTTAGTTGCGCACCCCAACCAAGACGAGATCCAGCATCTTGTTGCATAGTAGATGTTGTAAAGGGCGGCTTTGGTCGCTCTGTTCTAGGAGATTCCTCAAGTGATTTAACAACTAAAGATTGTTTACTTAATGATTGAACTAATTCACGAGCTGCAGCCTCATCTAATAACAAAATATTTGACGCAGACTTTTCCTTAATACCGCCATTTGAATCAAAGTCATTGGTTGTAGCAACTCTTTTGCCATCTAAAGATAAAAGCCTTGCGCTAAAACCTGGAACACAAGCTGCTGCTAAATCCCACCATGCCGATGAAATAAAAGCCATTCGCTCGCGCTCACGCTCAACAATTAATCTAGTTGCAACTGATTGCACGCGCCCTGCTGAAATTCTTGGCATAACTTTTTTCCATAAAACTGGAGATAACCTGTAACCATAAAGACGGTCTAATACTCTTCGTGTTTCCTGAGCATCTACTAATCGATAATCTAAATCTCGAGTTTCCTTCGCCGCTTTTTGAATAGCATCTTTAGTTATTTCATGAAAAACCATTCGCCTAACTGGAATCTTTGGACGCAATACTTCAATTAAGTGCCAAGCGATTGCTTCACCTTCGCGGTCTTCATCCGTTGCCAGAATTAATTCATCTGCGTCCTTCATTAACTCTTTTAGCTCTGCGACCTTACTTTTTTTATCTGGGTTAATTACATAAAGGGGTGCGAAATCTTCTTCAATATTTACACCCTCTTTTGCCCAAGCAAATTGTTTAAACTCTTTTGGAATATCAGCGGCTCGTTGAGGTAGATCTCTAATATGACCAACTGAAGCTTCAACTACATACTCATCGCCCAAAAAAGAACCAATTTTGCGCGCTTTAGCGGGGGACTCAACTATTACTAACTTTGTGCCCAAAGTATTTCCTTCTTAATTTAGATGGGGAAGATAAAGTAACTAGCCGATTGCAGTTGCGCGTTTTCGATTTTGCACAAGTGCATAAATAATTACCGCAGTTGCAAACAAAGCAATTGCCATATTTATCTGCTCATTATTATCTAAGGTAAAGCCAACAATTGCTGGCGTTATTAACAGGCCAACTAAGTTCATAACCTTAATTAATGGATTTATTGCAGGACCAGCAGTATCTTTAAATGGATCACCAACAGTGTCACCAACCACAGTTGCTTTATGAGCCTCACTGCCTTTTCCACCAAACTTTCCATCTTCAATCATCTTCTTAGCGTTATCCCACGCACCACCTGAGTTAGATAAGAAAACTGCCATCAAAGTTCCTGTGCCAATAGCTCCAGCAAGGTAAGCGCCAAGGGCTCCAACACCTAAACCAAAACCAACTGCAATTGGCGCCATTACTGCGAGTAATCCTGGCGTAGCAAGTTCACGCAGAGAATCACGTGTGCAGATATCAACTACTCGGCCGTACTCTGGCTTAACTTTGCCAGTCATAATTCCTGGATACTTTTTAAATTGTGCGCGTACTTCAACTACAACAGCTCCAGCCGCCCTTGATACTGCATTAATTGCAAGACCGGAGAACATAAAGACAACAGCTGCGCCGATAATTAAGCCAACAAGATTTCTTGGATCTGCCACATCTAATATGCCTTGGAACTCAAGAACTTGATCTTTTACTACTAAACCTTTTTCAAGTACTGAGTTTTTAATAGCATCAGTAAATGCACCAAATAAAGCTGTTGCTGCAAGTACTGCAGTTGCAATTGCAATACCTTTTGTAATTGCTTTAGTGGTATTACCAACTGCATCTAGTGAGGTAAGAATCTTTGCACCTTCTCCTTTAACATCACCACTCATTTCAGCAATTCCTTGAGCGTTATCTGAAATTGGGCCAAAGGTATCCATCGCAACGATTACGCCAACAGTTGTTAATAATCCAGTACCTGCTAATGAGACCGCGAATAGTGATAACACAATTGATCCACCGCCAAGTAAGAAAGCACCAAATACAGCTGTTGCAATTAGCAGCGCTGAATAAACAGCTGATTCAAATCCAACTGATACACCAGCAAGAATTACAGTGGCAGCGCCAGTTTTTGAAGATGCTGCCACATCATTTACAGGTCTCTTACCAACTTCAGTAAAGAATCCTGTTAAAACCTGAATAGCAGCGGCTAATGCAATACCAATTAATACGGCGCCAAGTGAGAAAAATCTTGGATCAATATCCACTGATTGCGCTTCCATAGATAAGCCAGGCATATTTCTTAGTGAGTTTGGTAGATATGTAAAAGTAGCAAAACCAACAAGTACTGCGCTAATTATTGCGCTGGTGAAGAATGATCTATTAATTGCATCCATTGCAGTCTTATCCGTTGATCGTAATTTAGTTAAGAAGATTCCTAATATTGCTGTAATAATTCCAATTGCAGGAACTATTAATGGATAGATAAGGCCAGCATCACCAAAGCCTGCTTTACCTAGAATTAATGCTGCTACAAGTGTTACGGCATATGATTCAAATAGATCAGCTGCCATACCAGCACAGTCACCTACGTTATCGCCAACATTATCTGCAATAGTTGCAGCATTTCGTGGGTCATCTTCTGGAATTCCTTTTTCAACCTTACCAACTAGATCTGCGCCAACATCAGCAGCTTTAGTAAAGATACCGCCGCCAACGCGCATAAACATTGCCAACATCGCTGCGCCAAATCCAAATCCTTCAAGTACGGCAGGGGCGTCCTCTTTATAAATAATTACAACTAGTGAAGCACCAAGTAGGCCAAGGCCCACAGTTGTCATACCCACTACACCGCCGGTACGAAATGCAATCTGTACCGCTTTCTGCGCTGACTTCTTACGAGCAGCTTCAGCGACTCGAACATTCGCCCGAACCGCTAACCACATTCCGTTATATCCAACTAATGCTGAAAAGCCTGCGCCCACTAAAAAGAATATTGATCTACCAATTCGAATTTCCATATCTCCTGGTAGTGCAAATAAAAGAACAAATACAATCGCAACAAATACAGAGAGTGTTTTAAATTGTCTAGCAAGATATGCAGCAGCGCCCTCTTGAATAGCAGTTGCAATCTCTTGCATCTTTACTGTTCCTTCACCTTGGGCGAGAACCTGCGCCCTAAGGGCATAGGCAATAGCTAAAGCTAAAAGTGAGATTCCTAAAATTACATATACGTAGGTGAGGTTACTTCCGCTTACTTGGACAGAATTCAATTAACACTCCTTGATTAGGGCTCAACTGTGAGCGCATAACTAATGTCGGGTGAGTTTACGCATATACCTATACTTTTTTACAAATAAAGAGGTATGCCGTGGATAAATCACGCTTAATTTACCCATCTAAGACAGATACCCTGACCCCCAAGATGAATCTCTTTGACGCGAACTCAATAGTCACCGACCTTGGCCTAATTGGAATTTTGGCAATTTTATTTGCAGAAACCGGATTATTAGTTGGCTTGGCATTTCCTGGAGATTCACTTTTGTTTATTGCAGGTATTGCATCATCGGCAACTGGGGCAGCTCTACTAAATGGAAATCAACTGCCAACCATTACGCTTTTTATTTGCGCACCAATCGCTGCTATCGCTGGTTCATTTGTTGGTCGTTGGTTTGGAATTAAATATGGTCGTAAATTATTTGACCGCCCAGATGGTAGATTTTTTACACAAGCTAGAGTTATTCAAACAGAGAAATGGTTGGAAAAATACGGAATTGGTAAAGCTTTAGTACTTGCAAGATTTATACCTTTTGTTAGAACACTAATAAATCCAATGATTGGAATTATTAATGTACCTCTAAAAACATTTATGTTTTGGAATGTCATTGGGGCAATAATTTGGACAGATGGGATTTTACTTCTTGGCTATATTTTAGGAGAAAAGATTGAGGGTTCGATAGATAAGTATCTACTACCAATCATTGGTTTAATTATTTTATTAAGTTTACTGCCAATATTCTTAGAAATTTTACGAGAGCGAAAAAGAAAAAAGTTATAAACCTAACTCACTTAATTGATAAGCAGCGCGGTATTCAAATCCTGCCTCTAAAACCTTTGGCGCAGCCCCTCTTTCAACAATTACTGCAACACCTACAACTATGGCGCCAGCCTCCTTTAACGCTTCAACTGCAGTTAATACTGAACCACCTGTTGTAGAGGTGTCTTCAACTGCTAAAACTTTTCGTCCCTTAACATCTGGTCCTTCAATTCTTCTTTGTAGTCCGTGAGCTTTTTCTGCTTTGCGAACAACAAATGAATCTAGTTTTCGCCCATCTCTTGCTGCCACATGCATCATTGCAGTTGCAACTGGATCAGCGCCAAGTGTTAACCCGCCAACAGCTTCATAATCAAGATCTTTAGTTAATTCAAGCATTACTTGCCCGACTAGTGGCGCAGCTATTGCATCTAATGTAACTCTGCGTAAATCAACATAATAATCAGCTTCTTTGCCAGAGGATAAAATAACTTTGCCGTGCACAACAGCCTTACTTAATATTTCACTCTTTAGTTGATCTTTTGCAGACATATCGTGAGCCTATCCTTACTTGTAATTAATTCTTGGGATAAACAACAACGGTTTGTTCACTACGTCTTACCAGTGCTTTAGGTGGATTTGCTTCAATCAGTGCATCTACCTCAGTTCTAAGTTTTGCAACCTCAAGTGCCATATTGGCAACCGCTTCCTCTAATTGCATGATTCTGGCAATACCTGCTAGGTTAATTCCTTCACCAACTAATCGCTGCACATTACGTAACTTCACAATATCTAATAGTGAATACCTGCGATTTTTACCAATAGTTCTATTTGGTGAAACTAAACCTAATCTGTCGTACTGCCGCAGAGTTTGTGGATGAAGACCAGATAATTGGGATGCAACAGATATTACATAAACCGCTTCATCCTCTGGGATTTGATTTGTCTCACTCATAATTTTGCCTTATCAAATAACTCAGCTCTTGGATTAAAATCTTTTGTAGCTTTAGCAAACTCTTCAATTGCTCGCTTAGCTTCACCGTCTACTCGCTGCGGAATTCTTACATCTAAAATAATCATTAAATCACCTGTAGTAGAACCTTTTTTAACACCACGTCCTTTAACTCTAAGTGTTCGCCCACTTGGTGTACCGGGTGCTATACGTACTGTTACTTCATCGCCATCTAGTGTTGGAACAGAAATATCAGCACCTAGTGTTGCTTCAGCAAATGTAATTGGAAGAGTTAAATGAATATTTTCATCTTTGCGAGAAAATATTGGATGAGGTGTTACATGCACTAATACATATAAATCACCAGGACCAGCAGCTCCTGGCGCACCACGTCCTTTAATTTTTATCTTTGCGCCATCTTTAATTCCAGCTGGCACTCTAGTTGTGATACTTGTTGGCGCAGATCCAGTAGGTGATAAACGTAGGTTTAATTCAGTTCCATATATTGAATCTTTAAATGAAATTGATGCTTCAGTTTGTAGATCAGCGCCATGTCTTTGTCTGGCGCCACCAAATAATGTTGAAAAGATATCTCCACTTGGCCCAAATAAATCACTGAAATCCCCACCATTAAAACCTTGACTGCCGCCATTAAATCCTGGTGGAACTCTGCCTGACTTAAACGCTTGCCGCGCATCGTCATACTCGCGACGCTTTTTGCTATCACTTAAAATGTCGTAAGCCTCAGAGACAGCTTTAAATCTATCTTCAAGTTTTTTATCACCCTTAGTTTTATCAGGGTGTAACTCTCTAGCTAGTTTTCGATACTGTTTTTTTATTGCAGCAGAGTCAGCGTTACCTGCAACACCAAGAATTTGATAATAATCCTTCTCATATAAATCCTTAGCCGCCATAGTAATTACCGCCCTTAAGCAGTTGCTTCTGGGTCGGTTACTACTACCCGAGCTGGCCTGATTACCCGCTCTTTAAATTTATATCCGGGTTGTAATATTTTTGATGCAGTTGGCTCACTTACATCCGTTGAGGTCTCATGCATAAGTGCTTCATGAATCTCTGGATTAAAAGCGACTGGTGCATCTGCAAACTTAGTTAGCCCAAGTTTTTCAACAGTTGTATTTATGCGATCAGCGACCGCTTTAAAACCACCAGTTAATTCACCATGTTCGCCAGCTCTATCTAAATCATCTAATACTGGCAGTAACTCAATTAATACAGAAGCAAAAGCAAATTCAGTAGTAGATGCACGATCGCGATCTACTCGCTTTCGATAATTTGCATACTCGGCCTGCACTCGTTGCAGGTCCGCAGTAAGTGTTGTTACCTCATCAACTTCAACAGTTGCTTCACTTAATGCTTCATTAACTGCATCAGATAACTCCTTATCTGATGCAGCAATGTTTTCATCACTCATTATTTTTGCTCATCTACAACTTCAGCATCCTGCACAGCGTCATCTACTGGTGTGTCTCCTGCTGGAGCCTGCGCAGCATTTGCAGCGTATAGCGCAGCACCTAATTGCTGACTGATTTCAGAAACTTTTTCAGTAGCGCTCTTAATTGCTGAGATATCACTACCTTCGAGAGTTTTCTTAAGCTCTGTGATTGCAGTATCTAGTTCACTCTTTTTAGTAGCATTATCACCTTCATTGAATTTATCGGCGTTATCTTTTAAGAACTTCTCTGTTTGATAAACAAGTGAGTCACCAGAGTTTCTGACATCTGCTTCCTCACGGCGCTGCTTATCTTCATCAGCGTGTGATTCTGCATCCTTCATCATTCGCTCGATATCATCTTTAGATAATGCAGAGCCACCGGTAATAGTCATCTTTTGTTCTTTGCCAGTTCCTAGATCTTTTGCTGACACATGAACAATTCCATTTGCATCAATATCAAATGTAACTTCGATTTGAGGAATACCTCTTGGTGCTGGTGGTAATCCAGTTAATTCAAACATGCCAAGTTTTTTGTTGTAAGCAGCCATCTCGCGCTCACCTTGGAATACTTGAATTTGCACCGCAGGTTGATTGTCATCAGCTGTTGAGAAGATCTCACTGCGCTTAGTTGGGATAGTGGTATTTCGCTCTATTAGCTTGGTAAATACACCACCTTTGGTTTCAATACCAAGTGATAGCGGTGTTACATCAAGTAATAACACGTCTTTTACTTCACCTTTAAGCACACCAGCTTGTAGAGCTGCGCCAACTGCCACAACCTCATCTGGGTTAACACCCTTGTTTGGCTCTTGTCCACCGGTTAATGATTTAACTAAATCAACAACTGCTGGCATACGAGTTGATCCACCAACTAGAACCACATGGTCAATATCAGCGATTGGAATACCCGCATCTTTTAATACTGACTGAAATGGCTTCTTGCATCGCTCTAATAGATCTGCAGTTAATCCTTGAAATTGAGCGCGAGTAACAGTCTCATCTAAGAAAAGAGGATTCTTTTCAGTATCAACTGTTATGTATGGCAAGTTAACAGAAGTTTGAGCAGAGGATGAAAGTTCAATCTTTGCTTTCTCTGCAGCTTCGCGAACTCTTTGCATTGCCATTTTATCTTTTGTTAAATCGATACCATTTTTAGCAGCAAAAGTTTTAACTAGGTGATCAACTAGTGCTTGATCCCAATCATCGCCACCGAGATTGTTATCTCCATTAGTTGCTTTAACCTCTACTACGCCCTCACCAATTTCTAGTAAAGAAACGTCAAAGGTTCCACCACCTAAGTCGAAAACTAATATGGTTTGTTCTTTATCACCTTTATCTAAACCATAGGCGAGCGCAGCAGCTGTTGGCTCGTTAACAATTCGAAGCACATTAAGCCCGGCAATCTCACCAGCTTCTTTAGTTGCTTGTCTTTGTGCATCATTAAAGTATGCCGGCACAGTAATTACAGCATCTGATACAGCCTCACCTAAATAACTTTCAGCATCGCGCTTTAATTTCATTAAAATACGTGCGCTAATTTCTTGTGGTGTGTACTTCTTGCCATCAACATCTTGAGTCCAGTTAGTACCCATGTGTCTTTTAACGGAGCGAATTGTTCGCTCAACGTTTGTGACAGATTGTCTCTTAGCTACTTCACCAACTAATACCTCACCATTTTTTGCAAAGGCAACTATTGATGGTGTTGTTCTAGCGCCCTCTGCGTTTGCAATAACAGTTGGCTCACCAGCCTCTAATACTGATACGCAACTATTAGTTGTTCCTAAATCAATTCCTACTGCTCTGGCCATCTAACTTTCCTCCTGTGTTGGGGTTTGCTCTTAAAGAGGTGTGCCACCGCTTTATGAGCCTATTCTCAACCTTGAGTGCCCTTTTGGTCAAAAGGTTGAGCCGATCAGGCTCAAGGTTGCTATCTACAGGAACTAATTAAGCGTAGTTTTTATTCCCAGGCTGATTTTTTAGGCTTAATTAATAGCGCCGCCAGAGATCCACCAACTAGCCCACCTAGGTGGGCTTTCCAGTCAATACCTGGAATAAGAAAAGGAATAGCAAGATTTATCGCAATTAGTGTGGCTGCTTCTTTAAAGTTTGCACCCATTCGCTTGCCTGTAATCGCAAGAGCTCCAAATAGCCCAAAGATCATGCCAGATGCGCCAACTGCGAATGTTTGTGGTGGGTTAAATAAATATGAGGCTAGTGAGCCGGCAATAAGGGAAGAGAGCAGAATAAAAATATATTTATTTCGCCCATAGAAGTTTTCTATTGGTGTGCCAATTGAAAATAGCGCCAACATATTACAAATTAAATGCACCCAGCCGCCATGAACGAGGGCAACTGTTAAAAGCCGCCAGTACTGACCGCTATCAACTGCTGCTCCATATAGAGCTAAATCAAATTCAAGGCTAGGTTGAAATAGGGTGAGCAGAAAGCAACCAGAAATAAAAAATACTAAGCTTCTAGTAAGGCTTTGCTGCATTAATTTACTTAAATGAGACTGAGTTAATCTTTACTGCTTGTACTGGTTTATCATTCGCGCCAGTTTTAACAGCTGCAATCGCATCTACTACTTTCTGGCTAGCAGCGTCCTTTACCTCACCAAAAATAGAGTGTTTACGGTTTAGCCAAGCGGTCGCTGCTACTGTGATAAAAAACTGTGATCCATTGGTGTTTGGACCAGCATTTGCCATTGCAAGTAGGTATGGCTTATCAAAATTTAACTCACCGTGAAACTCATCAGCAAAGTTATAACCAGGTCCACCCATTCCACTTCCTAGTGGGTCACCACCTTGAATCATAAAACCTGGAATGACTCTGTGAAAAATAGTTCCGTCATAAAGATTTGTTTTAACTTTTTCACTAATATTTGGATCAACCCACTCTTTAGCACCCGTTGCTAGCTCAACAAAGTTTGCAACTGTTTTAGGTGCATGGTTTGGAAATAACTCAATAACGATATCGCCCATGCTGGTATTTAAAGTGGCCTGATTCATTTATTTTCTCTTCTCTCGTTTATTAAATTACCAAAATTAATTTATATTTAAACTTCTAAATATAAATAATTGTGGAGACCAGGGGAATCGAACCCCTAACCCCCGCCTTGCAAAGGCGGTGCTCTACCAATTGAGCTAGGTCCCCGCGTTGTGTGCAGGGTGGGCCTATGTGGACTTGAACCACAGACCTCTTCCTTATCAGGGAAGCGCTCTAACCAGGCTGAGCTATAGGCCCATATTGCTGGTGAAGGCTACCTGAGGAAGTACTGCGCAACCAAAAGCGGTTCTTTATTACCTCTTCAATCTTCTGTTTATACGCCTAATCAAGATCATCAACTAAGCGAGTAACAGATACTACTGAAATTCCTGCATCAAGGTTAACCAGCCTTACGCCCAAGGTGTCTCGGCCAGTCTCTCTTATTTGTTTTAGTGGAGTTCGCATAACAGTGCCAACTGATGAGATCGCAAGGATTTCATCACTTTCTTGCACGATCATCGCGCCAACTAATACACCTCTGGAATCCTCGTCAATTTTTGCAGCTTTAACACCAATGCCGCCCCTGCCCTGAGTTCGATACTCCTCAAGTTTTGTTCGCTTCGCATAACCACCATCAGTAGCGGTGAATACATAATTTTTATTATCACTACTAATCGCTGCCATTGCTAATAAATTATCGCCTTTCCTAAACTTCATACCGATAACACCGGTTGCTCCTCTCCCCATTGGCCGCAAGCTTTCATCATTAGCTGAAAATCTAAGTGACATTCCCATTTTTGAAACAAGAAGTAACTCTTCTTTCTCACTTACTAATGTTGCAGATACAACTTCATCATTTGCTTTAAGTGAGACAGCAATTAAGCCACCACTTCTTGGTGAGTCATATTCAACTAGTGGCGTCTTCTTAACGATTCCAGCCTTAGTTGCAATTACTAAATATGGTTGTGTTTGATAATCTGTAATTGCAATTACTTGAGCAATACTTTCATCCGGTTTAAATGCAAGTAGGTTTGCAACATGTTGTCCTCTAGCATCTCGGCCTGCATCAGGTAGTTCGTGAACTTTTGCGCGGTATATCCGCCCTTTATTTGTAAAGAAAAGTAACCAGTTATGAGTGCTAGCGGTAAAGAAATGTTCAACTACATCATCGGTTTTAAGAGCTGCTCCCTTTACTCCTTTGCCACCACGTTTTTGAGCCCGATACGCCTCTGCTTTAGTGCGTTTTGAATAACCACCCTTAGTAATTGTTACAACTACATCTTGATCTGGAATTAAATCTTCAACAGATAAATCAGTGTCGCCAGCAACAATTTGTGTGCGTCTTTCATTGCCATATTTACTACCAACCTCAGTTAACTCTTCTTTAATTATCAATCGCTGTTTTTCTGGGCTAGCTAAAATGATGTTTAACTCTTTGATATCAGCCATTAATTCATCATGCTCGTCGATAATCTTTTGTCGCTCAAGGGCTGCAATTCTTCGAAGTTGCATATCTAAAATGGCATTTGCTTGTAATTCATCAACTTCAAGTAATTTCATTAAACCAGTACGCGCTTCTTCCGGTGTTTTACTTGCTCTAATTAAAGCAATAACAGCATCTAGTGCGTCTAATGCTTTTAAATATCCTTTTAATATATGGGCTCGTCGCTCACGCTCTAATAATCTGTATTTACTTCTTCTAACAATTACTTCAACTTGGTGGGTGATGTAGTAACGAATGAACTCATCTAGGCGAAGAGTTCTAGGAACACCATCAACTAATGCCAACATGTTGGCACCAAATGAATCTTGTAATTGTGTGTGCTTATAAAGATTATTTAATACAACTTTTGCTACCGCATCATTTCTTAAAACAATTACTAAACGTTGACCAAGGCGTTCATTTCCTTCATCCCTTACATCTGAAATACCTTTTATTCGCCCGTCTTTAACAAGTTCAGCAATCTTTAAAGCAAGATTATCTGGGTTTACTTGGTAAGGAAGTTCAGTAACTACTAGACATGTACGCTTGTTAATCTCTTCAACCTCAACAACTGCTCTCATAATTACTGATCCGCGGCCAGTTTTATAAGCGTCTTCAATTCCGCCTCTGCCAACAATTAATGCTTTTGTTGGAAAATCTGGACCTTTAACAAATGCCATTAACTTAGGTAGTAGTTCCTCAGATTTCATATCTGGATTTTCTAATGCATAACAGGTTGCATCTATTACTTCATTTAAATTATGAGGTGGAATATTTGTTGCCATTCCAACTGCAATTCCAGCAGAGCCGTTTACTAATAAGTTTGGAAATCTTGATGGTAGAACTGTTGGCTCTTGTGAGCGGCCGTCATAGTTTGAAATAAAATCAACAGTTTCTTCATCGATATCTCGCATCATCTCCATAGCAAGAGGTGCAAGACGTGCTTCGGTATAACGCATTGCAGCAGCTGGATCATTTCCAGGTGAGCCAAAGTTTCCGTTTCCATCTATTAATGGGTAGCGAAGTGACCAAAACTGAGCAAGACGTACTACCGCATCATAAATAGCAGTATCACCGTGTGGATGGTAATTACCCATTACATCTCCAACAATTCGAGATGATTTGTAATAACCCTTATCTGGTCTATAACCAGCGTCATACATTGCATATAAAACTCTGCGGTGTACTGGTTTTAAACCATCTCTAATATCAGGAAGGGCTCGTCCAACAATTACGCTCATTGCATAATCTAAATAAGACCTAGCCATTTCAACTTGTAGGTCAACAGATTCTTGTCGATCACGCCCATGTTCACTCTGATTATCGGTAAATGTTTTATCCATAATTAATCTCTTTAGATATCCAAGAATCTAACATCTTTAGCATTGCGTTGAATAAATGATCTACGAAGCTCAACATCTTCACCCATTAGCACTGAAAATAAATCATCAGCAGTTGCTGCATCCTCTAGGGTTACTTTAATTAAAACTCTTGTTGCAGGGTCCATAGTTGTATCCCATAATTCTTTCGCTGGCATTTCACCTAATCCTTTAAATCGTTGGATACCATCTTCTTTTGGTAACCGTTTACCGTTATCAACTCCCATTTTAATAAAACCATCGCGTTCTTTATCACTAAATGCATATTGAACCGGTTCTTTCCCACCCCACTTTAATTTATATAGCGGTGGTTGAGCTAAATAAACAAAACCGTTTTCGATTAATGGTTTCATAAATCTAAATAATAAAGTTAGTAGCAGGGTTCTAATGTGTTGCCCGTCAACATCAGCATCGGCCATTAAAATAATTTTATGATACCTAAGTTTTGCTACGTCAAAATCATCATGAATGCCAGTACCGAGTGCGGTAATTAGCGCTTGCACTTCATTATTTTGTAATACTCGGTCGATTCTTGCTTTTTCAACATTTAAAATCTTGCCACGAATTGGTAGTACTGCTTGATAACGTGAATCACGGCCACCTTTAGTTGAGCCGCCCGCAGAATCTCCCTCAACAATATATAACTCGCACTTTTCTGGTTCAGTCCATTGGCAATCTGCCAACTTTCCTGGCATGCCTCGTCCTTCCAGTAATCCTTTTCGGTTTCTTGATAAATCACGTGCTTTTCTAGCTGCAACTCGAGCTGCTGCTGCATCAATTGATTTTCTAACAATGTCTTTTCCTTCACTTGGATTTTTTTCAAACCATGAGGTTAAGTGGTCATTCATTGCTTTTTGAGTAAAGGATTTGGCTTCAGTATTTCCTAATTTTGTTTTGGTTTGTCCTTCAAATTGTGGCTCGCCGATTTTGATGGAAACAATTGCGGTTAATCCTTCTCTAACATCATCTCCAGTTAGTCGATCTTCTTTCTTTCTAATATATCCCCACTCTTCACCAAACTTATTAACTATTGATGTGAGAGCTGTTCTAAAACCTTCTTCGTGTGTACCACCTTCTTGGGTGTTAATTGTGTTTGCAAATGTGTAAACGGATTCTGAAAAACCATTATTCCACTGCATTGCAACCTCTAGTGACATCTTGCTTTTATTATCTTCTCCTGTAAATGAAATAATTGATTTGTGGGTTTCACCTTTTGATAAATTTAAGTGTTTAACAAAATCAATAATTCCGCCGGCATATTCATAACGCGACTGTAATTGATTTCCTTTATCGTCAACGTGGCCAGCTCGATCATCGGTAAGAGTTAAAATTAAACCTTTATTTAAAAATGCCATTTCTCGGAATCTGGCAGATAATGTTTCATATGAAAAATCTGTGGTTTCAAAAATTTCTTTTGATGGCCAAAAAATAACAGTAGTGCCAGATTCCTCCGTCGCGCTACCTTTTTTAACTGGCGCAGTTGGCACACCTAATTTATAGCTTTGGTTCCAATTAAATCCATCGCGTTTAACCTCAACAGTTAGATCAGTACTTAATGCATTAACAACTGAAATACCAACGCCGTGTAGGCCGCCAGAGACTGAGTAGCCGCCGTCACCAAATTTTCCACCAGCATGTAAAACTGTTAATACAACTTCAAGTGCTGGTTTCTTTTCAACTGGGTGAATGTCTACAGGAATACCACGTCCATTATCAATTACTTTTACTGATCCATCTTTTTGTAGAATTACATTTATCTCTGTGCAATATCCAGCTAGTGCTTCATCAACTGAGTTATCAACTACTTCATAAACTAAATGGTGTAGGCCTCGCTCACCAGTAGAACCGATATACATACCTGGGCGTTTTCTAACCGCATCTAATCCTTCAAGGACGGTGATATTTGATGCGTCATAACCTTTATGTTCTTTTTTTGACTTTATTGATTCTGCGCTACTTTTAGTCGCCACCGTCCACCTCCAAAATCTCTCATAAGTGATCCTGGCCGTTATTTAACCGGCGCACCCTCTTATCCTATCGGGTAATGAGTTTTAGAAATACTCAAAAAAGGCTTTTGTGGTGTAAATGGGGGGGTTTTAGACAACTTTCGTGGGTCAGTATTAACCGTAAGTATCTCTTGGGCCTCTAGCACCCTTTATTGACCGCAGCCCGCGCTTCCAACTTGGAGCATTTGGCCCAAGCACATTTAGTTCTTCAACTAGCGCACCTGGCGCCGAGTTAGAAATTGTTTTAAGTAAATCCTCTTGCATAAGTCGCATTTGTGTTGCCCAGGCCGTTGAAGAAGATTGGATTGTTAATTTTCCATCTACTAATGAAATTGGATTTGTGTGACTTGCTATCTCTTGTCCAACTATTTGTGACCAGGTACTAAATAAATTTCCTTCAGCTACTCCTTTGCCCCAATTTCTTCCAGCGATAACCTCTGATAAAACAGATTCTAATGTTGTCGGGTCGGTAATTTTTTCGCGCGCCTCTTCATCTTGCCCGCCTCTTAATTTTCTTGAACCAGAGCGATAAAACTTATAAATCTCTTTTGCTATATCGCGCTTCATATTTTGCTTACCATCGCTGATTTTACTAAGTATTTAGCTCCGGTTAAAGATTTTGGTAAATCATTTTCAACCGCCACAGTAATTATTGTTTGCTCAACACTCTGCGCTAGTTGGGCAAGTTTTTCGCGCCGCTCTTCATCCAACTCTGAAAACACATCATCTAGTATTAAAATTGGTGATAGGCCATCAGATTTTAATAGTTGATAGGTGGCTAGTTTTAAAGATAGCGCAATTGACCAGGATTCACCGTGGCTGGCATATCCTTTAACTAGGTGCTCACCTAACATTAAAGTTAAATCATCTCGGTGTGGCCCAGTTAAAGTTAACCCTCGCTCTAACTCTGCGCCTCGATTATTTAAAAGTTTTTCCATTATTTTGTCGGTATTTTCTTTGCTATTTAATGAAGGATTTTCAATACTTGATTTATATATTATCTGCGACGCTTTTGTGTTGGAAATATCTTTATAAACTTCATTAAATATAGGCGTTAGTTGGGCTAACACTTCCATGCGTTGGGCTATTAACTGTCCACCAAAATCTGCTACTTGTTTATCCCAGGGCGCTAGGCCGTCATTTGGTGCTCTAGTTTTAAGTAGTGAGTTTCTTTGTTTCACCGCTCTTTCATAATCACTAACAAGTGCTGCTATTCGTGGTGATCTAAGAGTTAATAACTGATCTATAAATCTGCGCCGTTCACTTGGATCTCCTCTTACGATATCTAGATCCTCCGGTGAGAAATAAATGCTTTGCACAATCCCAAATATCTCTTTTTGGCTTCGTACAGGATTTTGATTTATTTTTGCTCGGTTAGCTTTCTCTGCATTAATTTCTAACTCAACTAGTATCTCTCGTTCTGGATATTTAACCTTTGCCCGAATATATGCTGATTGATTACCAAGTTTTATAAGTGGGGTGTTACCACTAGCTCTATGAGAGTTTAAAAAGGTTAAATAAAGAATACTTTCTGCAATATTTGTTTTACCTTCACCGTTTTTGCCAATAAATATTGAAACTCCTTTAGATAACTCCAGATCTAAAGTTGAGTAAGAACGGTAGTTTGTTAAATTTAAATTGGTAATTAACACTAAATTAAAACTTAATAATTATGAGGAGTAACGCATTGGCATTAACAAGTATTTATAGTTTGTAATTGGGGCACTACCTGCCTCGGTTTGCCCAGTTAGTACCGCTGGTTTATTAGCACCAGTAAATGAAATGTGAACAAAAGCGGTATTAATTGCAGTTAGGCCGTCGGTTAAATAGGTTGGATTAAATGCAATATTAATATCCTCACCTTTGTAGTTAATATCAAGTTTTTCGCTAGCTTGGGCTTCATCCCCTGTGCCAGCCTCTAGTTGTAGTGTGTTATTTGAAAAATTAAGCCGTAGTGGCACTGTTTTATCTGTAACTAGCGCAACTCTTCTAACTGAATCAAGAAACGGTGCTACCTCAATAATTGCATCCGCCGTTGATTCATTTGGTAGTAAGTGCCTAAACGGGGGGAATGATCCATCTAAAACTCTAGAGGTCATTGTTTTACCATCTGATATAAAACCAACTAATTTTTCATTGGTTGTTGTAGGAGCGAGCGCGATTATTACTTGAGTTGAACCTATTAAAGATTTAGCAGCGTCCGCTAATGTGCGAGCGCGCAATAATGATGTTGTTTCGATGTTTGCATCCTGTGCACTCCAGGTTAACTCTCTAACCGCAAGCCGATATCTATCTGTTGCAGCCAGTGTTATTTGGTTTTTATTTATTTCAACAAAAACCCCAGTAAGAGTTGGCAAGGAATCATCTTTACCCGCGGCAATAGCTACTTGGTTAACCGCTGTTGCAAATAAATCTGAGTTTATGCTTCCTGATGCCGCTGGTAATTCTGGAAGTGTTGGGTACTCACTAAGCGGCAAGGTCGGTAGTGTAAATTTGGCACTACCGGCGCTAACTAAAACCCGGGTGCCTTCTAATACAAAACTAATTGGTTTAGCGGGTAGCGACCTTGAGATTTCTGCAAGTAATCTTCCTGGTACTAAAACTTTTCCTTTTTGGGAAACTTCAGCTTTAAATTTTGCTTTAGTTGATGTTTCAAGGTCAGAGCCGGATAAAGTTATTTCTTCACTAGCGTCGATAACAATTCCAAGGAGCGCGGTGGTGATTGGTCTGTTTGAGATCGACTTTGAAACCCAGTTAACGGCGTCAACTAAGGAATCTCTTTCAACTACAAACTTCATTTATCCACCTTTTCTTTTTAAATCATTTCTTAATCTGAAAATCTTAACTACTTAAGGTTTTATCCAACAGTTCACTATCCCAACCCTTTATCTCTTTATATAGTGGTTAGTAGTAACCAAAAGAGAAAATGTGGAAAGGGAGTTAAACCGCAGGTCACCCCGCATAAAACTACCCCCAGAAACTGTTATTAAGTTGTGGGTTACTTGTTTAAAACCACCCAAATAACCTTTATAAACAGCTTTATACACACTTATCCACACCTTATCCCCAGACTGGGGGTTGTTGGTTGGGGGTAACTTTTTCTATATTTAGTTGTTTAAAACAATTACTTCTTTGACTGTTGTTTAATCCGGTTGGTTAGCTCGGTTACCTGGTTATAGATCGAGCGCCTCTCAGCCATTAAATGGCGGATTTTTCTATCCGCATGCATAACCGTGGTGTGATCTCTTCCCCCAAAAGCCTGACCGATCTTAGGCAGAGATAATTCAGTCATCTCCCGGCACAAATACATAGCTATCTGGCGGGCGTTTACTAAAACCCTAGACCTTGATGTGCCACAAAGATCATCGACTGAGAGCGAAAAATAAGAGGCAGTTTGAGCCATGATGGTTGGCCCGGTTATTTCAGGTCCACCCTCCTCTGGGATTAAATCCTTAAGAACTATTTCAGCAAGTGATAAATCAACACCTTGTCTATTTAAAGATGCAAAAGCGGTAACACGAATTAACGCACCTTCTAGCTCACGAATATTTGTTGAAATTTTACTTGCAATATATTCAAGCACATCGTCCGGTGCGTTTAATTTATCTTGCGCAGCTTTCTTGCGCAGAATTGCAATTCTTGTTTCAAGCTCTGGTGGTTGAATATCAGTAATTAATCCCCACTCAAAACGGGAACGAAGGCGATCCTCCAGAGTTGTTAATTGTTTTGGCGCTCTATCACTTGAGATTACTATCTGTTTATTAGCGTTATATAAAGTGTTAAAAGTGTGGAAGAACTCTTCCTGAGTTCGCTCTTTATTTTCTAAAAACTGAATATCATCGATTAACAAAACATCTAGGTCACGGTAGCGCTTCTGGAAAACCGATGCTTTATCATCTCGAATAGAGTTAATAAAATCGTTAGTAAATTCCTCACTAGATACATACCTAACCCGGACTGAGCCATATAACTCTTTAGCGTATGAGCCAATCGCGTGCAATAAGTGGGTTTTTCCAAGCCCGGAATCACCATAGATAAACAGCGGGTTATAAGCCTTTGCTGGGGCCTCAGCCACTGCAACAGCTGCTGCGTGAGCAAATCTATTTGATGCTCCAATTACAAAAGTTTCAAAGATATACCTAGGGTTTAATTGCGCACTTTCATTATTAACTAACGAGGTTGAGTTCCTACCAGTACCACCTTTAACCTCATTTGAGCTTTCAATGAAATCTTCCTCCACCACAACAGAGGCCTCAGACTCGGAGGAAAACTTAGACTCACTAGTAACTGTCACAGCAATATTTATCTGCTCACCTAATTGATTACTTAGCTCTTCAGTTAAAATTCCACGAAGGCGAGTTTCTAAAACATCTTTTGTGAAAAGATCAGGAGCTGATAAAAGTAGGTTTGAACCCTCTTCACCTTCACCTGGTAGTAAGCCAAGTGGTTTAGTCCGGGTTAAAAATGCTGCGTACTGCGGGGTTGAAACAGCAGAGATGACCTGCTCCCACAATTTTTGTAAATCAACCTGCGCCAAAGTGGCCATTTACATCACCCTCATTCTGGTAAAAACCCTTAAAAAGTTACCCACAAAGTTATCCACAGGCTGTGGTCTAAACCTGTCCTTTAAACTTCAATTTCTAGCCATAGAGGGAAAA